>JBHLQH010000003.1:35303-193808 GCA_048884965.1 Candidatus Thorarchaeota archaeon
ATTCTCTATGCCTCTGCGATAATCATCTACTCAATCGGTATGCTTGTCAACAGAGAATATAACAGTCTATTCTCTTTGGTTGGGTTTGCAGTTGCAGCAATATGTTTCTTGCACATTTTTCTAATACATACCGCATTGATGCAGAAGGTCGCAGTGTACTCATTGGTGCTATGGTCTGGATTCCAAGGGTATTATCTGATGCAGAAAATGAAGTGATCATCTGACGGGCACAAACCATTCCTCAAGGGAGATTACGGAGTGTGTATCAATGATATTCTCATTCCTGTAGAGCCTTCGCATGAACATGTTGTACTCATCAACTGAAGAGGTTCGAATCGTTGCGAACAGGCTATAGTCAGCTCCTGTTCGATGAAGGTCCCATACCTCTGGAAATGAGCTGATATGATTGGCAGTTTCAGCGATCTTTCCCGGACTGGTCTTTATTTGGAGGAAGAACTTGATGGGTAGTCCAAAGACCCTAAAGTCGGGCTCAATAGTATATCCTACGATTGCCTCCCGCTCTTCCAGTCGTTTCATCGCCTTGGACACAGCCGGTTGACTAAGTGAGGGCTTCATCCTTTGACCTATCTCTCCCTGAGTGAGCGGGAATGGTAAGCTCTCGGTAGGTTGCTGTCTAGAGAGAACACTAATGATATCCCAATCCTTGGGTGAGATTATCTTTCTCCTCTCTCCATGCTTTCGTATCCGAAACCCTTGGGTCTTGTAGGTTGCCAAGACTTGAACTAGCTGATATTCTCCTGATCCCGATTTGGCTACAGCATCATCTATCTTATCCAAGAAATCCTGGAATGCCCCTGACCCTCTAAATCGAAAGAGACCCAACAACGAGTGCTCTCCGGAGATACCATCGAGAGACTCCAGCTCTGGCATCCCAAGCAGTGCTTCGCTGACACCAATCTCCCTTGGATTTGTCTTTATAATCAGAATGGTGTTCCTCTCGGCATAAACCTGCGCGGGATCAAGGGCTGTCACATAGGCCCTGATGGTCCCATGCTTCACCAGCTTCTTGATTGCTCTGGATACCCAGTTACGCCCCTTTCCAATCTCATCGCCTAGGTTTGCAATGGGCGTTCTTGAGTTCCTGATGAGACTATCTAGTAACTTTCGCTCGCTATCAGTAATAGTATGCACGATATTCATACCCTTGGGTGCAAATTATTCGTTGCTACGATGTAGGATTCATATAAAACCATCTACCGAAGCTGTGTTGTGGTTAAAATGGCTGATTACAAGGTCAAAGATATTGGTCTTGCTGAAGAAGGCAGGATGTTAATCGAGTATGCAGAGAAGCACATGCCAGTGCTCATGCATCTTCGAAAGAAGTACTCTGAAACCAAGCCACTCAAAGGTATGAAGATCGCAGGTTGTCTTCACGTCACAAAGGAAACTGCTGTCCTGATAGAAACCCTACAGGCGGTAGGTGCTGAGGTCGCTTGGTCTGGATGTAATCCCCTCTCTACGAACGATAAGGTAGCTGCTGGACTAGCTGCCAATGGTGTGCCGGTTTACGCTTGGCATAATCTGAACACTGAGGAATACTATTGGTGTATCGAGCAGACCCTCAAGACTGAGCCTACTCTTACACTTGATGATGGTGCAGATCTTATCTTTACTCTTCATAACAAGCATCAGGAGTTGATTCCCAACCTCTATGGTGGCTCTGAGGAAACAACTACTGGCGTGATTCGTGTGCGTGCGATGGCTGAGGATGGAGCGCTCAAATATCCAATCATGGCTGTAAATGATGCAGATACCAAGCACATGTTCGATAACGTATATGGTACCGGACAGAGCGTGTTTGACGGTGTAATGCGAGCATCAGCAATACTCATCGCAGGAAAGACGGTCGTTATTGGTGGATACGGCTACTGTGGTCGTGGAATGGCTGACCGTGCACGAGGTCTTGGTGCTAATGTCATTGTGACCGAGGTCGATCCTGTTCGAGGTCTACAAGCGCGAATGGACGGATACCGAGTCCTGCCAATGGATGATGCAGCTTCTGAGGGTGATCTCTTCCTCACTGCTACTGGAATGAGGGACGTTATCAGAGGCAAGCACTTTGACGTTATGAAGGACGGCGCTATGTTCGGCAACGCGGGTCACTATAATGTAGAGATCAACGAACCTGAGCTAATTCAACGTACCAAAGGTGAAAAGAAGCGGGTTCGACATGCGCTTGATGAATATGAGTTGAAGGATGGTCGCAGGCTTTACCTACTTGGTGAGGGTAGACTGGTCAATCTAACAGCCGCCGAGGGACACCCCAGTGAGGTCATGGACCTATCATTCGCTGGACAGCTCAACGCCATGATCTGGATGGCCAAGAATGGCAAGGGCCTCAAGCCAGCAGTATACGAATTTCCAAAGGAGTTGGACAAGGAAACTGCGATGGCGAAGCTTGAAACCATGGGTATCAAGATCGACAAGTGGACTCTTGAGCAGGAAGCATACGCTCGTGCTTATGCTGAGGGAACCTAGAGTCCATCTTGGGAGGGATTTGCAGCTCCCTCCTACCTTTCCTTTTCTTCCATTTTCATTTTGAAAAATATCTGACCAGAGAAAGTGTATAGAGTACTGTACGATTTTCTTAAAGTTCTCCACTCATCAAGGACGAGTAAGTTGAAATTCGATAGTAAGATTCAAGATCTTCTTATACTCTGGAAGATCTATACTCTCCTCCTATCATATATGGTACTATTACCAGTATGATACCGAACAAAATAAATAGCATTCCAGGAATCTGAACAGAGCTTCTCACTTCTATTCCAAGATTTCCCCATCCTAGAGCACCTATGACTACCAAGAGAATGAATCCAACAATTATTTCGAATATTCCAATAACTAGCGTTGCTTTATCCTGATTATTCATAAATCTCTCCTAAGAAATCTGGTATTTATGCTCTCCTAGACTTTCTTATACCTTGGAGGGCACTTCCGTCCGAGATCACAAGATCTTCGACCTCAAGGCGTACAAACCCGACAGTGTGAGTGGGGTAGGAGCAATTCCTGATAGACCTTCCAAGTGAGGTCATGGACCTATCATTCGCTGGACAGATCAACGCCATGATCTAGATGGCCAAGAACGGCAAAGGCCTCAAGCCGGCAGTATACGAGTTCCCGAAGGAGCTCGACAAGCAGACCGCCATGGCAAAGCTTGAAACCATGGGCATCAAGAGAAACAAGTGGACTCGTGAGCAGGAAGCATATGCGAGAGCCTATGCTGAAGGGACCTAGTTCTGAATCTAGATGGGAGTATATGCTCCCCATTTCCTTATTTTGGAACGTTTCTGATAGATGATTTTTCGAGGGTTCTTAGGATTACTAGTCTGCCAGTAGAATCTCATTCTGCACAATGAGCATCGAGCTGTCATAGCGTAATCTGTGACAACTCTTATTTATCCGCTTCTTTGCAAGGATATTGAGATCGATGAAAGTTCTAGTGACGTATAGGACCATCACGGGAAACACGAAGAAGATCGCTGATGCAATCTTTGGTGAGATTGAATGTGACAAGGAAATCAAATCATTCAATGAAGTTGAATCGCTTGATGGATATGATTTCATCTTCGTAGGATGTCCAATTGAGTTCTTTGGTGCAGGGAATGCAACGAAGAAGTGGTTGGATAAACATGTCGAAGGGAAAAGAATCGGATTATTCTGCACTCACGGCGCTCCCGAGATTGCACCAGGTGTACCGATATGGACCAATGCTTTGAAAACTACAGCAGTTGATGCAGGAGCTGTGCTTGTTAGCTTCTTCAACTGTCAAGGTGAGCTGAGTCAGAAGGTTCTTGACATGATGTTGGCTGATAAGGATCCATATGTAAGGAAACTGGCTGGATTTGGGCGCGAAGCAACAATTGGCCAACCTGATGAAACTCGGGTTCAGAAAGCTTGTCAGTTCGCACAAGAAACGATGAAGAAAGTTAGCATGTCGGGCACTCATTTTGAAACATAGCTTTATTCCAATTCTATGGTACATCCACTAATTGAGGTGAGGGTTCCCAATATAGGAACTCTTGCAATTCAATAAGGATGTATCCAAATAGTATGCTAAAGGGTAACATACTCGTTTGCTTCAACTGTATCAAGACTTTCTGATTGGCGATAAAAGAGAAGATTGTACAAAATAGAAGAACAAGAGCTTTTGCAACTCTTGTCCTATATTCCTATTATGTACCTTTCCTACCTCCAGTTTCAGGTAGCAGGGTCATCAAGATGGTAGCTATGGCTATGGCAATGAAGAGATAGATGATTGAGTAGAGATACGAATCTCCAACCCTCAGGACCTCCAGGATGATGGAGCCTGTGAAGCCGCCAAGATTTCCAAACCAGAAGGCAACTCCTGTACTAGCTCCTGAGAGCTCAGGTCCTACAGAATCCAATTCCTCTAGTATTGACAGTCCCAATGGCATGACAGCGATTAGGAAAAAGCCCAATATCGCAGACATGATGAATGATAATTCAAGGATAGATGATGTCCCTAGAATTAGGACCGCAACCGAAGCAATCGCCAGACAGATGATGATGAATGGCTTTCGTTTCTGTACCTTCTCAGATATCGCTGGAACAAGGACAGCTCCGATTATACCGGCTACGAGGAGGAGAATCATAACGATAGCTGGACTTCCAAGCCCCGCAGTGACTGGTAGCCCGAGAGTCAAGAGTAGTTCCTCAAGTATCGCAGTCAGACCGATGAATATGCCAAAGCCAGCAAAGAACCCGAACGCGATGACCCAAACGCTCCTATCTTTTAGCATGCCTTTGATACTTGGGCTGGACGTCATCGTCAACTCGACATCTGGAGGATGAGGAGGCTTGTCCCGTGCTACGGCGAAGAATAGAATCATTATCGCAATGGCAAGGATAGAGTCCAGAGTAAGAATCGATAGGACATTCGCTTCTGCAAGTGCTACTGTGAAACCCACCTCTCCATAGAGAGGTGCTGTCCAGAGAAGCATGCTCAGTGCTGTTCCAAGTAACATGCCTAGCAGCATGAACAGGGTGCTCACACCAGTTGCTAGTGCTCGTTCTTGTCTTGGGAACCAATTCACACTCAGATAGACAATACAGTTTTGGACCAAGACCGATCCGATCGAGAGCCCAAATTGGCATATAAAAATCATGAGAAAGTCATTGACGAAGAAGATACGTAGTGTCCCGAATAGTGCCTGAAGGATAGCCCCAAATCCTGCGACAAACACGAGACCTTTCTTATCTGCAAGGATTCCTACTGGAATTGATAGTATGATAAATGCCAGTGGCTGAGAGGCTGTGAGTAGTACTACTCCTGGATCTCCTGGAGCAAGCCCTAGGACGGGAGTGACCTCATTTCGAATAAGGGAGAACACTAGCCACATCATCTGACCGATTAGAAATACCAATCCGAAGACAAGCAAGACTGCCCAACGACGGGCATACACCTTCACTTCATCTGACATATCTCATTCCTCAACAACCAACTCGATTATCAGATGGTAGCGAAAGGTGCTAAAATCAGTTCCGCCCAAAGGAATTTTGAGACTCTATCTATAGGGACAGAAGGTATTCTCTATGTAGGGCAGGTTCTGTTCAATGCTGTGCCTGTACCGTTTCAGTATGTTTTGGACATGCACTGGAATATCAAGGAAGGAGCCTTGTCCAGCCAAGTCGTAGTCCAAATTGAATGCGTTATAGTGAATGAACTCGAAGAGCTTGAGTGCATAGGGAAGATGTTCAATCCATGATTCGTCAAGATGATTCTCTTCTTCATATCCTTTCATGAAATGCTCAAGATAATGGTCTGCAAATTGGCGATTTGACATACTATCTGGTTTTTCCCAAATCGAGAAACCTAATGCGTTGGCAATATCAAATACAAAGAACCCATACTGGCAGTCGTCAAAGTCTAGTACTGTAAGGTCATTCCCATCATAGAATAGGTTAGCATGATGCACATCTTCATGGATTAGTCCATATGAATCCCTGTCATGAGGGAGCTCCTTGAAATGACTTATGAGTGCATCGAATCTTTCGAGGACTCTAGTCTGATCTGTTGGTATCGAGTTCCTTGAGAGGTATTCATCGTCAAACCACTGAATCCTATCCTGAATGATTGGTTTGTAGTCCTTTGTCAACGCGTGCATCTTCCCTACAGATCTCCCCCAAATTTGGAACAATGGCGCTGAGAACTGCTCCTTTCTTATTATTTCACCAGCTGCCCAACGAAAGCAGACCACTGGAATTTCCCCAAAGTCCGACTTACTGGCTTCAACAAGTTTTCCCCTATTGGATTCGATTGGCTCTACAACGGGTGCGCCGTTCTGTCTTAGATAGCTGATCCAATCAATCTCTGCTTTTACCTCTCTGACAGATTTGTGTCCTGGTGGAGTAACTCGGATTACCACTTTTCTTGTTGGCGTCTTGAATCCAAACATTCTATTCTCATACCCTCCCGCAAGGCTCTCTAGATTCTCAACTTGAAAGTCATAGAGGTCTGCTGCATCTGCAAGGGCTTTCCTTAGCCAATCTTCAGTCATTTTCTTTCCTGCAATCTCTTGGTTCTGTATTGATAAAGACACACTCCGACGCCAAAACAATCGAAATTCAAATATTGTCCGAAAGTACTCTTTAGGTGTTCCCTAAGGTGATGTAAGGATGCGCCTATCAGATGAAAATAGACCACAAGAGCGCATTATTCGCATAATGTCACCACCTCATTGCGCTCGAGGTCCTAGCAGATGCCCTGCGTGTAAGGAAGCATCTAAGGTCAGAAGGATATGCTTACTAAGAATCTTCTTTGACTCGGGAGAGATAGCCCGTCCAATGATTGAGATCGAGCGAGATGAGAAATGGTCTATTCACGAATATGATGTTTTACGAGATTTTGAAAGCGAAGAAGATGCTTTGAGATATGCAATGGAGAATAACCTAGAGGATATTGACCTATCGTAGTGTCATTTGTTAGTTTTCTCTCTAAAGATGGACTCTGCCAATTCAACTGCAGGAGCAAAAGCATCCATTGGACCGGAAAATCTTCCCATTATCGGTCCGAGCAGCACTTCAAAGCGGGTCACGAAATCCTTGAGCTTGTCGAGAAATATCTGGTATGGCTGTTTGGCAATCAACACTGCAGTATTGCTTCCACCATGTGCAAAGATGAGCTCTAACTCTCCAATTGAAACCATATTGAGCCCACTCTCTGTTCTGGTTATCTCTTGGAATAGTGATTGCACTCCAGAGATTCCTGCTGCGGTGAGGAACTGATCAATCCCTGAGGTTTCTTCAAACTCATAATGGAATACCAAGAGTCCTCCATATTGGATTAGATACACTCCGACGATTTGCTTTTCCCAATCCAGCTCATTCAGAGCCACTGTGTAGGTCAGAATATATCCAAAGATTGCAATTCCAACCAGCAGGAGAATTTGTCCTATGACATAGAAAACCTCTCCAAGAGTGTAGTATATGAAGTCACTACGGAAGAGGAAGCCTATCCATCCTACGAGGAAACTCGCGACGACAATCTCAACATTGCGTTTCACGTCACCCGAGGTGATTTTGAGGGAGTATCTCAAGAACAGAAGGATGCCTCCCAGTGCAAGAAGCGCGGCAGCAAACGCAACGAATACATACAAATCCCGAGGGATTATGAGAGTGATGATAGCAAATAGCAGTCCGACTATACTGAATGCATGACGTGTTCTGTAGGGTAAGATTCTCTCCATTGCAAAGAAGAAGGCTGTCAATGCTAGAATCAGGCTCACATATCCTACTGCGACCCATCTGGTATTGAGTGGTTCCTCAATAATCCAGTAGGCGCTGATTATGAATGCTATCGTATTTGCCAGCAATCCAAAGAAGAATACACTCCATGCCAACTTGAGATGAACGAACCTTCTGAATTCACCTTTATACCATTGACCTATGAGAATGAGTCCAAAGAGACTGGCGCAGAACACAGTACCACTATCAAGGATGAGCATCAGGTCTCGTGCAAATGGTATCATGCTAGAGTCGAAAGTCGGCAAAGTTACACCCCATCTAGTGGAACTTGACTTGTACATACTTGTCTTTTTAGTTATCTTTGGATGGAGTGAAGGCTGATTTTTTGACAGAGTGGGCGGATCTTGATCAAATTCTCTCAGAGTTTTAACTTGAAGGTCTTTCGAACTTTTTCGACTTTTGGACTGATTATCATGCGACAATAGCCTTGGTTTGGATTGCTCTTGAAGTAGTTCTGATGATATTCTTCCGCTCTATAGAACTTCTCAAATGGAGTGATTTCTGTCACGATTGGATTTTTCCACTTCCCACTTGCGTCATATTTCTTTAAAACGCGTTCAGCAACCTCTTTCTGCTTCAGGTCGTGATAGAATATCACGGATCGATATTGTGTCCCAACATCATTTCCTTGGCGGTTCAGGGTTGTTGGATCATGAGTTTCAAAGAATATCTCAAGCATTTCTTCAAAACTAATGATATCCGGATTGAACTTGATCTGGCATACCTCTGCATGTCCGGTTCTTCCTGTGGTGACAGCTTGGTATACCGGATTCTCCACATGACCTCCTGCGTATCCGGATACAACAGAATCGACACCCAGAATGTCTTGATAGACTGCTTCCACACACCAGAAACAGCCAGCTCCTAATGTTGCAATTTCCATATTAGGAACTTCGTTTCTAGACTTTTCAATAGTTAGGTATGGGAACTCTTTCTTCTGTCAGACATCATCTGCTATCACTGAGAAAATCCCGAATCTTCCTGACTCCCACGATGGCGTCAAGACCATAGTCATCTGCACCATACTCTCTAGCCAGATCCATTGTTAGAGGAGCTCCCCCAACTATGAGTTTGACACTTTCTCGAATACCTGCATTCTTCAGAGCTTCATTTACCACGGCGATCTCTTTCATTGTAGTTGTTAGGAGACTACTCAACCCAAGAACCTTAGCGCTATATTCTTTCACTGCTGATACGATTTCCTCTGCAGAGCAGTCGACTCCTAGATCAATCACCTCAATACCAGCTGAAAGAAGCATGGAACTCAGGATATTCTTTCCGATATCGTGGTTATCACCCTCTACTGTCGCAAGCACGACAGGTCCCTTCTGCTTTCCTGCAGTAGTCGTCAAATGTGGCTTCAAGACCTCAAAAGCATCCTTCATCGTTTCACCAGCAAGAACTAGCTCAGAGAGGAAATATTCTCCAGCTTCATACTTCTCTCCAACCTGATCCATTCCATCCGTGAGTGCCTTGAGTATAGCATGTGGATCTATTCCAGCGTCCAAGGATGTCTGTACTAGCGAACCGATTCCCTCGTCCAAATCCACCAATGCCATTGATATCTCTTCCAGGTTCATCTTCTTCCCTCATCTGTACTACGACAATGGAATCTTGTTTGCCTGTATTATTCTTTCCGTACGTCAGAGCTTGTTCTCTCGGAGTTACAGAGCTATGAGGTCTTTAGTTTTCAAAGTGCATATTCATACGAGGTTACCACATGGCTACTACTCAATACGAATACGAACGACGCCTTCAAATCAAGCACTTCTTTGATGATAGAGCAACTGGCGCTAAGCGCAGAACTTGGCTGGAGGTTCAATTAAGCGTTCCTAAGAAGACCTCCGAAGGCTGGGTCAATGATGGGAAGATTCGCATCACTTTGGGTGAGGACCGCGATATCAAAGGAACTTTTCTGTTGAATATAGAGGAAGCCTCTAGACTGATTAAATCACTAGAGATTGCTGTCGAAGATCATGAGAGAGAGAAAACAGCCCTCTGGAGGAGCTAGGACCTCTTCTCTTCCTCTCTTTTTTCCAAGATTTCATGTGTGCCTAAGTCTAGAAGTAGATTAAAGAGAAAATCATGTCCAATATTATCATCTCTTCAATGAGGTGGTAGATTGTGGCTAATGCATCAGGGAGTTCAAACAAGGTTGTCGTATTGGTCCTTGTGGTCATTTTGGTATCTGCAGCAGGTATTTCCTATACACTTCTGCAAAACGTCGAGAATCCAAATATACCAGATGACGTGCCTTCAGAGCCGATTCTTGATATTGATGAAGCAATTGAAATCAATAATGATACCCAGTTCCAAAGCTATGTCATGGAACATTCGTTGCCTGGTACAGGGCTGCGAGATGATCCCTATGTCATAAGTGGCCTTAGCATTGTTGAGGATGGCATCTGTATTGCTATCAGAAATGTTGAGGTAGCGTTCCTCATACAGGACTGTGCACTAAAGTCAACTTCTGATTACTGGGGAATGGCAATCTATCTTAGCAAGTGCACTAGTGCAAGGGTGGAAGGATGTAGGACGGAAGGAGGAATCTCTGGTATAGAATTCTTCCAATGCAATGATGCAGTTATTATGAACTGTTATGTCGGTTTCAGCTTCTTTGGAATCAATTCAAGCGCATCGCACCGCGCGTTCGTAAAAGGCAATACAATTTACAACACTAGCTGGGCTATCGCTGCAATTTGCTCCAATGATACAGTCTTTGAAAGTAACAGGATCCTTTACAATGAAATCGGACTTACCTCACAGTTCTCCTATAACTGCTCTATCATACTCAGCAACATGACTGACAACGTTAAGGGTGTCTTTCTTGATGTTCTCTGTCAGAACTGGACGATTTGTTATAATCGTTTTGAACGAAATGTGGATGGCAATGCGAGGGACGATGGCATCTGGAATCAATGGGATAATGGGGACGATTTCGGGAACTACTGGGATGACTATTCTGGTGTCGGATGGTATACGATACCTGGAACTGCTGAGAGCGTGGATAGATATCCTCAGGGTCTCTAGCGATAAACATGCGTCATCTGCTCTGGTCAGAGGATTTTTCTGACATTGCAGCAATCAAACAAGCTATGACATCGATGGGGGAACCGTTACTAAGAGTTGAGAACCTTCGTGCATACCACACCTCTCAGAAGGGATTGGTGCGGGCTGTTGATGACATCAGTTTCGATATTCATCCCGGAGAAGCAGTCGGTATTCTAGGTGAATCAGGTGCTGGTAAGACTTCGGTTGCCCTGTCCATACTTGGCATGTTCGAGAAGATGTCCCGATATTATGCTAGCTCGGCAGCAAATGAGGAGAATAAACGGATTTGGTCTCTGAGGGACGAAGCTAGACGAAAAGGTTTGACATCCAAAGAAATGGGTGAAACCCTTCCCGGAGTGGAGGGACATATTTGGTTCAAGGGACAGGATCTTCTGTCATTGGCTGAAGAAGATCTGCGACACATCAGAGGTGAAAGGATATCTTACGTACCACAGGGCACTTCCAAATCTCTTAATCCATCATTATCAATAGAGTACCAGACCGGTGAACCCCTCAAGATTCATTATGGGAAGCCGATTAATCAAGACGTAGCTCGACAGGTGCTTGACCTTTTGGACCTCGTTGATCTTGGCGATATGCAGGTGAGGAAGGATATGTTTCCCACAGATTTCAGCACAGGAGAGGATCAACGTGTTCTCATCGCGACTTCATTGATCACTGAGCCTGATTTGTTAATCACAGATGAGCCCACAACTGCTGTAGATGGAGCAGTGCGATACAAGATTCTATCAGCTATCAATCATGCTAGAAAACAGCTTGGGCTTACATTGTTGATGATAACCAATGACGCAGGTATCGTAACTGAAACCTGTGATAAAATCGGCGTGATGTCATCCGGTAGAATGATGGAATTTGGCGATGCAATCACCATCCTCAAGGCTCCGTTACACCCCTTCACAAGAGCCTATCATATGACCAATCCCTCGATGGATATGATTAGACGTCTTCGTGAGAAAGGTCTCCTTATCAAGGGTATTCCTGGCTCTCCACCAAGCGCTGTCAACTTACCCTCTGGCTGTCCTTTCCACACACGTTGTGAATACTCAACTGGTTTATGCAGGGAAGAGGTCCCTGAATATCGGGAAATCGAGAAAGATCACTGGGTCTTTTGCCATCATAGTGAGGACCTTCCTGAGTTCTAATACAGAAGGGTTTCGTCTAACCCCTTCCGAACTAGATTTTGGTCTTTGCCTCCGCTATCCAAGCTTTGACCTTTTCAAGAGTGAATTTGTATCCTGCAGGGACCTCCACCATGCCCTTTTGCACGGCCTTGTTGATTTCTGCTAGGAGTTCCGCAGGGTCTGAACTGGCTAGCTTCTTGAGTTCACGCATCCCTGTCGCAAAGACAATCGCTTCTGCATCCTCCTCAGAAATTGAATCGAGCCATGCGAATTGACTCATTGCGATCCATCTTTCAGCTTGACGAGTGGTGACACCGCAAGCCTCCTTTACCTTCTCTGGTGAGGCTTTCATCATGTCCGCAACTGTGCCAATTCCGACACTACGGAGCATCTTGCCATAGGAAGGTCCTATTCCTTCGATGGTTTCTATTGGAAGATTGGTCAATGGCGCTTCAGGAATGACTACCTCTGGGATGTGCTCTTCTTCATGTGTTTCTACGTGTTCATCAAGCAGGTCCTCGACATCGATGAAATCCTCATACATCAAGTAGACCCCGATTGGAATTGCCATTGCAACCACAAGTAGTCCCAACGAGATTGTCTGATCAATCCGCCAGAACAATAACGAGATTGCACCTATTATGATTCCAATAACAATGGCTATCAGAAATTTCCTGTTCGCAGATAGTCCTGAACTCAACTCACGCTACCTCATTTTCTAATGCTTACACTGATAGTGCACATATCCTGTTATTACTTGTGTGTTGAGGTATAGAATTAGGTTATGGAAATCATGAATCGGCGAGAATCCCTATTCTTTCTAGAAATCACTATAATTATCGAAACAAAGTAAATATGAGGTGGAGTGAATATCAATCCATTATGTTTTCTTAAGCTGGGTTGATCTGACTATGTTTGAAACTCCTGAACAACTCATGTCCGTAGGAAAATACCGAGAAGCTCTGTCCTACTTGAGAGAACTCTCTGCAGGATCCTTAGGTATTGTTGATGACTTGAAGTGCAGGAGATTAATTAGCGATTGTCTGCGTTCTATTGGAGAATATACTGAATCTCTTAATCTATCTCAACAGCTCATTGACAATAGTGAGTCACTTTCTGAAAGCTATTGGATCCAAATCGATGCAATGATTCAGAAATCGCATGCTATGCTTCATCTTAACCGATTTGACGAAGCACTTGAAAATATAGAACTGACTACCGCCTTGCTAGACACATACGAGGTCATTCCTCGAAAAGCAAAGCTTCTACGGCTTAAGGGATGGATCAAGCTTCGACAAGGTCATACTGATGAAGCTTTAGAATGCGCTGAAAGGGCAATGGATATTGGTGAAGAAACCGAGGACCTAGAAATAATTGCTTACTCATGCCAATTATTTGGTGCAATATATAGTTTGAAGTGTGACTTTAATCGAGCTTTAGAGTATAACAAAAGAGGTTTGCAGATTCGAGAGCATCAAGGACACAAGCCGCTCACCATCGATTTTCATAACAACATAGGTGCGTTGTATACAGAATGTGGTAAGCTGGATCTAGCATTGCAACACTATAAGGAATCTCAAGTGTTAATCGAAGAATCTGGAGATACAGCTAGGACCGCAGTAAATATCGGCAATATTGGATTCGTACATTACCTATTGGGGGATCTAGACAAAGCTCTAGATTTCACAGAGCAGTCGTTGAATCTTGCGAGAGAATCAAATGATCGAATGTTACTTGCACTTAGGTTAGTAACAATTGGCAGAATCTACAGAGAACTCGGTAGTTTTGATATGGCACTTGATTTTCTAGAGAACGGTCTAAAGTTCCACAACGAAATCGGGATGGCACTTGAAGCGTTTCAGGATATTTTTGAACTTGTAGTCACTGCAATCGAAAGCAATTCAATTGATGAGGCGAACGAATATCTTGCAAGACTTCGTAATGCAGAGAGGAATTTGGATGCGCCATGGACCGAAGGGGTACTAGACTTGGCTGAGGCTCTTGTCCTCAAGACAAAAGGCAGGACGCGAGATCAAGCGAAGATAGAAGAGTTGTTGTTCAAAGTAGCATATCGGGAAACAATGAGCTCGCGTTTCAGAATCCTAGCTCTGCTAAATCTATGCGGTCTGTTAATGGAGCAGCTTAGGGAATCCGAGGATCCTGAGTTCCTACAGGAAGTTAGAGCTCATCTTGGTGTTCTATCTGAGATTGCAAAAAGTCAGAGCTCGACTTGGCTACTTGTAGAGAGTGTCGTATTGGAATCAAAGCTTGCTCTTTTGGAATCAGATTTTCGAGAGGCCCGTCGTCTATTGACCCGAGCTCAACGAATAGCTGGCGAGAACGGACTTGGTCGGCTAGTAATTAAGATCTCGAATGAGCACGACCGATTATTGGATGCAGAATCAAATTGGAGTGCACTCGATCAGGAGTCTAAAATGAACGAGCGTATTGAATTTGCAAAGATAGATGAACAGTTCAGTGAAATGTTCCGGAGAGGATTGATTGAGGAATCGGAACTGCCTGAAGAAGAGCCTGTGATGGTCATGCTTTTGTCTGAAGGCGGTCTTTGCTTTTATTCTAAGACTTTTGCCGCACCAACAAAAGTCAGTGAGCATATGATTGCTGGATTCCTAAATGCAATCCAAGGTTTTACTGATGAAATCTTCTCTCAATCCCTTGACCGAATTAAATTGGAGTCGTATACCTTGCTTGTACGACCGGAAGAACCGTTTACCTATTGCTATGTCTTCAAAGGACAATCATACACTGCTCTTCAAAAACTGTCAAAGTTCATCGAAATCATTCCGCAGAAACCCGGAGTATGGCTACCACTACTTGAATGCATAGAAACCAAACACACTTTGGATTCCGAAATTCAGGCTTCGCTTGATTGCCTTATAGAAGAAGTGTTCTTGGCTACATGACTGATTTTTTTTGGGTCGGGTGTTTCCGATGTCAATCTATTCTTTTTTGGAACCTACTACATGTCCAAATGGGAAACACTCCCTGCTAATAGTTGTGTGCTGAGATACAGAAGTGGATTAATAGAAACCATTTACTAATATCATTCTATTAATTGATAGTGAGTGGTGCATATGGTCGGGAGAATTGGAAGACTGCTCTTTGTCCTTCTTTTGCTGATTGGAATCATCCTTCAGCCAGTTATAGCAACCGATGAGCTCGTCAACTCATTGCCTGAGCATGTTGGTCCCTTTGTGAATAAGATTGACTACCAAATCATATCACAAGACGATCAACAGGTGCTGGCGCTCGAAGACGATGAAATCGATATGATTGGCGATTTCATCGATCCCGCCTTTCTCGGCACATTTGAAAGTGATATCCGAGTGGCAAATACCCTTCGCAATGGCTATGGCTATTTCACTATTAACTGTGCTAAATACCCATTGAACATCACTGCATTTCGTCGTGCGTTCGCCTTCGCTCTGGATAAGGAGCGAATCTCCGATGAGGTCTGGGACGGTCTCTCTACCCCTCTAGACTCTTTTGTTCCTGTGATTAATCCCTTCTCCATTGAAGGCCAACTATCATATGATTACTACAGTGCTAATCCAGATTTTGCTAACCAGTTGTTGGATGAGGCAGGATTCCTAGACATAGATGATGATGAATATCGAGAGGCACCTGATGGCTCTGACTTTGGAATCATCATTAAGGACTCTGTACCTACCAACATCGCAATTGACACCTGCAATATAGCTAAGGAGGCTCTTGAGTCGCTTCATGTAGATGTCACCTATGCTCCTACCGATTTCTGGGAGTATCCTCCTGCGTATCAGACTCCCTCCTATGATATCGCATTCTTGGGCACATCATTCAATGACTTTGACGTGGACTGGCTCGCATATGAGTATTGGTCTGAGAATGCAGAGTATCAATATCAGAACTATCCAAGGTGGAAGAACGCGACATATGATTCGTGGAGAGAGCAGCTTCTCCATTCCATCTCGTTTGGCCAAGTCTATGAGGCTGCTGCTGAGATGCAGAAGATCTTGGTGTACGAATGTCCTGCAGTGATTTGCTATGAGAACATATATCTCACAGCCTATAGGTGGGATCGCTTCACAGGATTTGTCAATGATGTGAACAAGGGAGTTCCTTGTTGGTGGACCAACTATAGGGTCCATCTGCTGGATGATTTAGGAGGACCCTTTGGTGGTACATTACGTTGGAGCAGCACCTTGGACGTCGATACGTTCAATTTCATGCAGAGCAATTCTGCCTATACTCTCAACGTACTGCAGATGCTCTATGATAGTCTTCTTCGTCAGGATTCGGGTGGTCATGATCTCCCTTGGCTTGTGGACTCCTATTCTATTGAAACCCATCAGGATAACACCAACGTGCCTGAAGGTCATACTAGGCTGACATTTGAGATCCTTCATAATATTACATGGACGGATGGGATGCCACTTACCGGGGATGATGTGGCATTCTCATTGAATTACTACCATGACGCTCCAGGGAATCCCTACGGCCGTGATTTAGGTGAAATGATTGTTGCCTATGCCCCAAATCCGTATCGAGTGATTGTAGAGTTCGGGAATGAATCTTTTTGGTTTCTCCATACTGTTGGCTACAAGTCAATTATCCCCAAGCATGTATTCGAGGAGGTCGGTATTGAGAATTGGAACTCATGGAACCCTAATCCACCGAATGAGGTAATGGTCACCTCTGGTCCATTCAATATCTCTGACTATGAGCCTGGTGAACGTATCGAGTTGACGAGAAATGCCAACTACTTCCGTGTTCCTCAAACAGATGATCTCTCGGATACAAGTGATACTAATCCCGACAATCCTTCAGATGTGATGTTTGGGATTCCACTCATACACATATTCGTGACAATTCCAAGCATAGTAGTGATAGTTCTGATTGGGATAAAGTGGAAGCTCGAGACCGGTACACAGTATGTCCACTTGATTGGGGATATGGGCAAGCATCATAGCTTGTTTGACTTTCGAGTATAGAGTGCTAGAGAGGGAGATAAGGAAATGAAAGATCGAGAAAGATGGATTCTTTCAGCGTCCGTCTTGGTGATTTGTCTTTTGATCCCATTTTCGTCAGCAGGACAGACTCTTGATTCTCTATCTATGAAAGCGGGTCCTTTTCTCGACCACGTTCGATATCAGGTAATCTCCAATGAGGAACAACTGATACAAGCTTTGATGGATGATGAAATCGACCTGATCGGAGATACAATCAACACCTCGTATGTTGATACACTTGTAGAAGTTGAGAACATCGAAATAGGATCAACTCTTCGGAATGGCTATGGATATCTATCGATCAATTGCGAAAAATACCCATTGAACATCACAGAGTTTAGACGTGCTTTTGCTTTTGCCTTGGACAAGGAGCGACTATGTGAGGAGGTGTTCGATGGATTCGCTTTTCCCCAGGACTCGTGTGTTCCGCGAATCAATCCGTTCTCAGTTGAGGGTCTGTTGGATTATTCATACTATGAATCTGATATCGAATACGCAGATTATCTTCTTGATACTGCTGGATTCCTAGATGTCGATGATGATGGGTACAGGGAGGCTCCAGATGGCTCTGATTTCAATATTCTCATCGAAGCTGATCAGAGTTCTCCCATTTCCGTGCAGATCGGGGAGATCGCATCAGAAACACTACAGAATTTGGGTGTGGATGCGGTTTCTGTACCGTCGGATTTCTACGAGTATCTAAACCACAACTGGTGGCATTTGATGAGATCTTATGACATCGTCTATCTAGGAAGCTCATTCACCAACTTCGATGTTGACTGGCTTGCCTACGAGTACTGGTCCGAGTACGCAGATGAGCCCTACTGGAACTTCCCCCATTGGCGAAACGCTACCTATGACAGCTGGCGTGATCAGCTCCTCCGTGCAACTAACTACGATGATGTCTATGCAGCGGCCATCGAGATGCAGAAGATCTGGATCTATGATTGTCCAATGGTCATCTGCTGTGAGGAAGAGCTACTATCAGCTTACAGAACTGACCACATCGATGGCATTGTCAATGACGCGAGATATGGCGCATCTGGATGGTGGACGAACTACCGGACATTTTTGAAATATTCCTATAATTTGTACTATGGAGGAACCCTTCGGATTGGCATGCTCCTTGGAGTGGACACATTCAACTTTATGTTATACTCTTCGATTTACACCAAGAAGGTTCTCGATAATCTCTATGATAGTCTAATCCGACAATCTCCAGATGGGACAGATTTTCCGTGGTTAGCGACTTCTTACTTCTTCGAAACGCATGAAGACAATCCTGCAATTCAGGAAGGCCATACACGAATCTTCTTCACTATCATTGAGAATGCTACATGGTCTGATGGCACACCCCTGACTGCTTTGGACGTCGCGTATACTATGAACTACTATCGTGACGCTCCTGGAAATCCTTACGGAGCGGATCTATCTGAAATGACCGCGGCATACAATATTTCCAATCATCAGGTAATCATCGAGTTCAATTCCGAGTCTTATTGGCATATTCATACTATCGGGTACAAGCCCATAATACCAAAACATGTCTTCGAGGTGATAGGTCTTGATTACTGGAATTCGTGGAATCCATCCCCTCCGGAAGAGGACATGGTCACATCGGGTCCGTACAATATTACAGACCAAGTACCTGATGAGTATGTAGAACTATCAAGGAATAGGAACTACTTCTACACTCCCCGTGATTTATTATCAACAGAGTTGAATCCTAGTGAATCAATTCCTACAGATGCTGGACCGATTCCTCTTCAACACCTCTTTGTGACCATACCCAGTGTGATTGTGATTATCGCCGTAGCAATCAAATGGAAACGGGACTCATCAGCCATGTAGCCCATCAATCCTCATCTGCTACTACATCGCTTGGTTGCGACAATGGAGAGTCATCTTCTCCTGCAAGACTAGGATACTCCACATCTGTGCCCTCATTATGTACACGTATCATAGATATCCACCCCATTGGTATGATACTGGAGTGGATTGGTCGTCGAGGTCCTACGATGAAGAAATCCTCTCCAACATAGATGATACGAACGCCATGGGTTTCTCCTACCATTTCCTCTCTATCATCCATATGCCCGTATGCATTTGAACAAAGATACACGTCAACTACTGCCTCGGATTGTGCCAAGTAGTTCAACATTTGCCGCCAGTTCTCTCCATATTGTAGTGTATCGGTGGTGCTCGCCATCTTTTCATTCCTAGAGGTGGTCCCTCTGTGTTCAATTCCTCGTGAGCATATATAGTAAAGATGAATGCGGGTAGGATTTCCTCAAAATGATACGTATGGCAAAAGTTGCCTATCTTTAATCTCTGTCATGTAATTGGTGACGGATCCAGTCGAGTGGTGCACGAAGTAAAAGTCGGGGACCTGAGAACCGCATAACGCGTCTGATTCGTTCACGCATCTCTGGTCGATAGCAATGCTTCTCACATTTCCTGCATGTTGGCTTGAGTTCACCATATGTACAATGGTCTAACCTATGATGGGAATATCTCAAGAGGTCTTGGCAGCTTGCACAAAGGGTGCCTGGTGTGGAGTCGTGCTTCTTTTCGCAGTATAGATGAATCATGTTGTAGACTACTTCTTTCTCCTTGGCAATCACTGGCCCCTCTTTCGGTTCTAGGTTCTCGCTCATCTGTATCCCTTTTCGTCATTTATAGAACTGATATTAACGCTAGTCTGAGTGCAAAAATCATGAAACAAGAAGCTGGTGGGAGCCAGCAAGGCGTCATTGGGTGTGGTACATTTGGTAGGTGCGTACCATGACTGTCCCTACGAGCAACCCACCAAGTATAGTATAGGTCCGTCTTGTACTAAAGGGTTTTTACTCTTGCATTTCGTCAACTTGGAATCAAGAACGTTGAATCCTTGCCAATGGATCATGCAATACATAGTCCTCATCGGTTCTCCACTCGCCATTGACATAATTCTCCTGATAGAAGAAATACGTCCTTGAAGCATCAAGCTGAAGTTGAAGCACGCTCGTATCCTGAGCGTGATCCCAAATCAATTCTGAGAGCTCCGGTGCTATTGACGGTGGAGTCATGCTATACAACAAGAACTCATCCGTATTGGAGAATGCCATGGTTTCAAAAGGCAAAGCTCCTGATGAGACAAACTTGTATAGCGTATCCGCTGATAGGTCTGAACCTTTCCTGAATCTACCTGTAACTAGTTGAGGATATGTCAAATCGAACACACGTCTATCATAGAACAAAAGGTCTCTTGTCACTATGTGCTCTCTTAGTTTTGATATCCTACGAGAGAGAGTCGTTGAGTCTTTCTTGAATTCATCCTCTAGTTTTGAATCCTTAGCATATTCTGTGCTAATATGTGTCAATACAGGTTTAGAATTAATGGTAAGCTCTCGCAATAAACGAGCGTCAAGATTATCGAAGTCATAGCTTCTCTCAGGAATAATTCTTGGTGCGGTGAACCCATCATTCACTTCTGAATGCTTCTTCCAGATGTGTTCGAAATCACTATAGTTCTTCTTTAGCCAGGATTTCTCCTTTTGTCCTATCTGCCATGCATCTCTCTTTTCGTCCCATTTTGAGAAATCAGCACTGCAGATGGATGAATGCATCTCATCGACGATAACATACTTCGAGAAGTAGTCATCCTTCCTGAGTCCTTCAAGAAGCTTTTTCATCGACTGGCTAATCTGAGGGGGAATATCGAATTGGATGTACAAAGACGATGACTCGCCATAGGCTGGCGCATAATAGTGCGTATACGGATGTTCATCACAAAGCATATTGAGCGCTTCGAGAGCCCGTCTATCCGGAATACCTTTCAAGATGATATGTTGCCTGAGAAGTCCTAGTGCTCTTGGTTGATAGACTCCGTTTGATTCTGATTGCAGGCGTTCCCCCAGAACTGGATCCTTGATAGTTCTGTTATCTCGTAGAAAACCCTTTGATTTCATGGCATGAATTCTGGATCTAACAGCTTCCGATGACAGATTTACAGTGCGTCCGATTTCCGCATTACTCTGGAGAGGATTGTTCTTCAAGCTCAGAAAGATCTCATAGTCTTTCAAGTCTAGCCCATATACCCTCCAGGTAACCATTGTTTTTCACGTGTCCCTTTTTCCAATATGTACAAGATTTCCCAAAGTCGAACATTATACTAGTAGACTCTAAAGGTAGGATCGCCGCCTTCACTACTCCCTGGTGGATCAAAGATACAGCTGCTTGTATCAAAGATGAAACTTGGAGTAATCATCAGTGCTGTTATGTCGATTCTATAATCGCCTGATTCTGTAGCATAGTTCAGGAATTCGTTATCGATACGGATGTACTCATAGTCCGCCAAGAAGTATATCGTATAGGTGAATCTCGCCCCCGATGGCATGGTCAGGGTGATATCATAGTACACTTCATAGAACGAGTAGTATCCCAGATCAAAGAGTAAGATGACATGGATGTCGTTGTCGCACCCTCCTTGATCCAAATCTCCGTAGTAGGCATCATATATCCAGACCTGCATGTAATCATAATAATAGACCGGCATTAGGGTCTGGGATGTAGGCCGAGCACATGCGGTCGGTGTGATCACAAGTGCAATGAACATTACAGCTACGACAGTCGTGATGAGAACTCTAGTAGGTCTTCTCGACTTTGAGTTAAGAACCCTCTTCATGAATACCTGCATAGCAAACAACTCTGTGCCATCACTCCAAGTCCGTATATATATTCGTTATGGGAAATTCTGCATGCAGTTATTGCATAATTTATATATATAATATCTTGCTATTACTGCAATAGATAACATGCCCTTCTTATAAGCAAAAAGGTTCTCTCCCCCGTTGACACTAGAGCGTTCTTCTCGCGTATCTTGTTTTTGTTCCTACAGTAACCGTTATAGAGCCTTCGTTTTCGGGTTCTTTCATGCACGGAGAATCCAGAGGCAGGGGCTATTTCTGTACAATGGTGCGCGGTCCATGCAAGGGTGCCCTTTGTGACTTCTGGGCTCGAGCCAAGCTCAAGAAAACATCTGTACAGGAGCTAGTGATCCAAGCCCAAGAGAGTATCCATGAATGTGGCAAGGATAATGGTGGCGTATCTCTTGATGAAGCTCTTGCTCTTTTCTGGAAGGATTTCGGTGTAAAGTGTGTGAAAACTCTGTCTAGAGAGGAACCCGCCCTCTATCAGAAAATCAAGCAAGTAGAGGAAGAAGTGCTTGCATGATTCCTATTCAAAACTAGATTTCTTTGGTTTCTTCCTTTTTGTTCCAACAGGCAGCTGGAATGTGTGCCGAAGGCCATCCACAGTTGATAGTGTCTTGACATTTCTTCTAGTTTCAGCTAGTATGGCCTCAATTACGACCTTTTGATCCACTTCTCCAATTTCCTTGACGAAGGCTAACCGATGAAGAGAGTAGATACCAATGATGATCGCTATTATAAAAAGGAAATCTAGGCTCTCAATCGGTACAAGATTGAAGACCATATTCATCCCATCCTGATTCTGCCATTCTAACTGTATGGTCAATATCTGACCAGCGAATAAGTCCGCCAGTAGACCACCTGCTATCGAGGCAAAGGCTCCTGCAACAGCGACAACTATTCCCTTTGCAGCAAGGTAGGAGGTTGCTTCTCCTCTAGGAGCGAGCTTCAATCCAATGTTATTTGTTGTCAGGTTCACACCAGCGGAGGATATGCCAGTTAGGATATGGATAATGATGAGAAGTGGGATGGTGACAAACTCAGATCCTGGCCGTGAGGCAGGGATTGTGAATATCCAGAGGAATGTTCCTATTACAAAGAGTGGAACTGCAACAAGAAGGACTGATTTGTTGGTGAATCTATCCGCGAGCTTTCCCCAATATCTGAGGAACAATATGCTCATCATTTGCGTTATAGCTGCTACTCCTGTAGCGATGGGCAGCTCCAATTGAAGCTGTACAAGAAGATAGACTGTGAAGAATGGCCCCACCAAGGATGTACTGAATGTCCAGATCGCAGAAAATATCATGAGATTCCTAAAGTTATCATCCTTGTATGGTGATGCTAGAAGATCTGAGAATCCAACACGCTTCTCAACTGCCATCATCTTTGGTTCGGGAATCATACTGATGTAATAGACCGAAATCAGGCCAATGAGGAATGCGAGGAAGAAGAGAGTCGAGTATGCATAGACCGCTGTACTTGGACTACTTGACAACCAATATCCTACGAAGTACCCTCCGAGAACAGTAAATATGACTGCAATGATTGCTTGAAGTGCCATTCTATATGAGAAGAATTGTCCCATTCGCTCCTGTGGGACGATATCTCGCAATAAGGAGTTCCAGCTTGGAGAACCCAATGCTACGAATGCAGCCTGAGCTCCTACTAGAAGAAGTAATGCAAGAATACTGACCTCCCCGCTTGCAATGAAAGGTATCAGTGCCATGAGCAAGATAGTTATTCTACTTCCTAGTGTCGTTGTGAAGTTTATCAACCGACGATTTCGATATCTCTCCACCAAATAGATCGAAGGTACTTGGAGAAGTTGTGCGATATATGGAATTGCCGCGAGGATACCAATCACCGTATTTGGTGCCTGTAGGGCTAAGGCGAATGCGACAAGGAAGACACCTTCTGTTATGGTTAGTTTTACCTGTGTTGCGAGACCCTGTTTTGTTAGGGCTTTGAGACCTTTCTCAACTTCCTCGCTAGTCAGTGTTTCCTTGGGCTTGAACAACTACAATATCCTCTGAAACATAATTGAACCAGTCTGCGAGGAGTATCGCCCCAGTATTTTAGTTTTGAGTTAGATTTAACGAAAAAAGTGAATGAAGGGCATGAGAAGTTTCATAGCCCCTTCATATCAGATTCTCTTTACTTGTCTGAGGGTACAGGGACCATGTTCCCTCTATTCAGCAGCCACTGCGGATCAAGAGCCCGCTTCACTGCTTGCATCTCCTCTATGCCTTTCTCTCCATACATTGCTTCGAGGAAGTCTCGCTTGAGCTTGCCAATACCGTGCTCAGCAGCCACGGTGCCTCCCAGCTCCACTGCTTTCTTGGCGAAGATCATGTAGTTCTCCATGCCTTGGTCAACCTCTTCATTGTTACGAGGAATCATGTTACAATGCAGATGATTATTCCCAATGTGCCCAAAGATGACATACTCCATACCCTGGGCGTCAAGGATCTCACGATAGTATTTGATATAATCCCTTAGAGCTTCATCAGGAACTGCCATATCCGTTCCAATCTTGTGCACCTTGTGGAACTGAGCCTTCCGCTGAGCTATAAGTCCGTTCACTGTTTCAGGAATGAAATGTCGTACTATCTTCATCTTTTCAAGCTCGGAACGTTCCATTCCCGCCCAGCTGGATTCGGATGAGCTGTTGTGTTTATTCAGTACCATTTCAAGGCCCATGATTTTCTCTTCCATGTTCTCTTCTGTGAACTCGAACTCGAAGAACACGATTGCTTTTGTTTGGTCCGTAAGTGCTGGAACCTTGATTCCCGCGGATGCTGCCTTCTCCTTGATCATTTCAATTGCATTGGAATCGTAGTACTCTAGAAAGTCCATCTTCACTGGGGAGTCTGGGGCGCGAATATCATAGACAAAATTCACTGCATCCTCCTCACTTGGAAAGAATGCTTTGACCGGCATGGTATTCTCTGGCAATGATACCAAACCAAGCTCGACAACAGTGATGACACCCAAGATCCCTTCGGAACCGATGAAAAGGTCGATTAGGTCCATGTCAGGCTTCGCATAGAGGCCTGCTGCATTCTTCGTGTTTGGCATCTGGTATGTAGGGACCTTCACCTCGATAATAGTACCATCAGCAAGAGTGACTTCGAATCTGCCATTGCTCGCATGATATTGCCCTCTCTTTATGTCGAGGATGTCGCCATTTGATAGCACCACTCTGACTCGTTTGACCCATGGTCGAGTTGCACCATACTTGAATGTACGAGCACCGGACGCATTACAGGCAGTGATACCACCAATCCATGCACTCATTTCGGTGGGGTCGACTGGAAAGGTGTAGTCTTTCTGCTCACGTATGAATCTCTCCAGTGCCTTCTCATTCTCTGGCAATCCCTTTCCTTTGATTTCCTCAAGCTTCTTACTTTGCACTGCCTTGACTAGATCCTCTAGAAGCACTCCTGCTTCAGCGGCAATGGTGTACAATCCCTCACTCTCATCGAAGCCCATATAGAGAAGATCGTTCATCTTCTCAAGGTTCAATGTTAAACCTCCCATCGGGACTGCAGCACCTGTAAGTCCTGTTCTGCCTCCCTGAATAGTGACGGGTATTCCTTTCTGATGAGCATCCTTCATAACAGCAGCAATCTGAGCCTCATTCACTGGAAACACGATTTGCTCTGTTTGCCCATCAAAGGAATGACTTTCGTCATCAAGATACAGAGCATAGGTTTCTGTGATGTCTGTTTGGTCATCAACCACCTTCATGTCTGAAAGGTCTGCTGCATCAGCGACTATCGCCTTTATCTGATTGGTCATAGTAGTTCCATTCCTTGATATCTTATCGCGGTGATATGGAATTCACAATATCAAACTTCTCATATGACGTTTACTGAAGGTCGTTTCCATTTTGTAACTGCACCAATCGGATTAAAACTAGATGTGTTGCACTCTAGAATAAGCGGAGGAAGCAGGTTGCGAATTGCTGCGATATCTGACATTCATGCACGACCCGACGGATTGGATGACGATTTGATTCAAGCAATCCGACAACGGGTTGAAGAACTATCGCCAGATATCTTCATTATAGCTGGTGATCTTAGTGAAGAGATCATAGACCTTGAACACAATCTGAGGGTTTTGGCTCTTCCTCGGACAACAAATCTGTATGTAGCTGGGAACCATGATGTCTGGTTCGAAGAAGACCTTGGTCTAGGGTCGCTTGAGAAGTACTCGAAGACCATAGGAGAAGTATGCAAGAAGTCTGGATTCATGCATCTGCCTGATGAGCTCCATATTCAGGATGATATAGCATTTGTTGGCAGCATGGGATGGTATGACTATTCCTTCAAACGTGATGATCTTGATATCCCTGAAGAGAACTACATAGAGAAGGAATGGAAAGGGTCAGTATGGAGAGATTACTACGCGATAGACTGGCCGTATACTGACAAGGAAGCCACAAGCCTCTTTGATAGCAAGTTGAATTATGATCTAGAGACATTGCCTAAGGATATTAGGAAGGTCATTTTTGTTTCCCATCATCTACCGTTCAGGGATCTTACCCTATACAAGGACTATCTGCCTTGGGATTTCTTTTCTGCGTTCATGGGGTCCGTGAGTACAGGTGAGATCCTACGCGAAGACAATCGAGTTATTCTGACAATCTCAGGTCATAGTCACATCCGAAGACGACATATCATTGACGAGATAACAGCCATTACTGTCCCTCTTGGATATGGACGTCCTAATCAGGGAAAGTATTCATCCCTCGTAAATGATGCCATTGCAATCATTGAAATTGAGGATGGAGCAGCCAGGCTGGAGCACTTTGTCGAGGGGGATATATGTGAGGGATTACCTTACATATTCTAACTCAAGTTGTACGACACATTAATGAGCACGTCTGCATAACAGCCTCTTTACTAAATGGGTTTGAGCAAAGCTTCGGAACAACTATCCCCCAATTGGTGAAACAATATTGGCACTTGACGCATTTGGAATATCAATCCTAGCAGTATTCGTTGGAACCTATATCATCATTTCAACCGAGAAAGTAAACAGGACTGGGATGTCCCTGCTTGGCATGGGGATTGCAGGATTTGTGTTCTGGGCCTTCTTTTCTCTTGGACACCCTGCAACCGCTGGATGGGAGGAGCATGGTCCCTTCTATGAGCTGGTCATTCACATCGAATGGGACACGATTCTTTTTGTTACCAGTATGATGATCATCGTGGCAGTAGCAGGGGCATCAGGTATGTTTCAATACCTTGCTCTTAGACTTGTTCAACCGACTCAAGGTGATCAGCGAAGACTATTCATCACCTTTCTTGCATTCGTTTTTGCCATCAGTCTCTTCTTTGATACAGTATCGACAATGCTGATAATGTCACCATTGACCATCGAAGTATGTCGGGCATTGGATATAGATTTCAAACCGTTCCTTGTTTCAGAAGCAATAACATGTAATTTCTCTTCGATTCCTTCCATTGTCGGAGCAGTGCCAAATTTGGTAATAGCGAATATCGTTGACTTGGAAGCTGGATTTCTCTTTATTGCGTTCATGCCCCTCTCTGTAATTCTCTTTTTGGTTAGTCTAGTAGTATTTCTAAAGTGGTACTCGAAAATATTTGGCGAAACTGAAGAACATCGTGTGGATGCCCTCTGTAATGTCAACCCTGAGCGCATGATAAAATCTCGAAGGGATTTCTATGCCGCAGTTGCAGCCATGGGAATCCTCATCGTGGGTTTCATGCTGGGACCTACGTTCGATCTTGCTCCTGCAATGTTCGCTTTGGTAATCGCAGCATTCTTTCTTATCCTCTCACATGATCGGGCCAATGCGTTTCTTACTGAAGTTGGATGGGACACTGTCTTTTTCCTCGTCGGACTTTTCGGACTAGTTGTGGCTCTAGGAACCGCTGGTTTGATCACTGATTTGGGCAACTGGGTTCAGAGTGTGATTGGTGATAATGCAGTGATTGCAATCATCTTCATGGTCTGGATTCCAGCTATGCTATCCGCATTCCTTGATAATCTTCCTGTTTCAGCCGTTCTAGCTCCAATAGCTGCTAATCCCGCGCTTCAGGCGGTGACTCCCGTCCTTCCTCTGGCTCTGATATTTGCTGTGAACATTGGTGGATACATATTCACTCCGTTGGGATCACCGGCGAATATGGTCGCCATTGGATTCTCTGAAAAGGAGCATGATCCAATCCCATTCATCGAATTTGTCAAGATAGGTACAATACTTGGTATGATTCATTTGACTATTGGTTCGGGATGGTTGCTACTGCTCAACTTCTTAATGGGCGCTGGATAGGAGCAACAGTTATTGTTATTGGGTAGTTTATCTTCTACAACTCTGTTTACTCAGGGAGAATGAATAGACATGGATGTCGTAGGCGGTCTCGTACTTGTTGTGTTTATTGGAACATACGTTGTGATATCCACAGAGAAAGTAAATCGAACTGCAACATCCCTGTTTGGCATGGGACTGGTTGGAATCATCTTATGGGCGGCTCTAGGTTCTCCGTTCCGAGTTCTCATCGAGCATATTGATTGGCATATCGTCCTTTTTGTTACAGCTATGATGATGATAGTAACAATAGCTTCGTCGTCTGGGATGTTCCAATATTTAGCTCTTACATTTGCTCAACCAACTCGTGCAAACACAAGACAACTATTCATCGCATTTCTTGCATTTGTATTTGGTATATCATTGGTCCTTGACACAACATCGACAATGTTGATAATGGCACCATTGACAATTGAACTGTGCAAGAGCCTTGAGGTTGATTTTAGACCTTTCCTAATATCTGAGGCTGTCGTTTGCAATTTCGCTTCGATCCCTTCTATTGTTGGTGCTGTGCCAAATCTTGTCATTGCTGAACAAACGCTACTGGACCAAGGGCTTCTCTTTCTTACAGCAATGCCACTCGCCATCATTCTTTTCTTCGTATCACTTCCCATCTTCCTACATTATTTCGATGTCGTACTACAACAAGGTGAGGAGGAACTGGTTGACCAACTACTTGTGATTAATCCGCAAGCGATGATTCGCTCACGTCGAGACTTCTACGCTTCTATTGTCGCTATACTAATCCTCATTGCAAGTTTCACTCTTGGACACTCTGTAGGACTGGCTCCCTCGATGATTGCAATAGTTGTGGCGTCCTTCCTTCTCATGTTCAGTAGAGAATGGGTGGATGATATCCTAAAGAAGGTGAATTGGGGGACTGTCTTCTTTCTCATTGGTCTTTTCGGCCTCGTAGCTGCACTAGATCTTACTGGAATTATTGCTGAGATCGGCGAAGGGGTTCAATCATTCATCGGAGGTAACGAGTTCTTCGCGGTTGTGTTCATGATTTGGGTTCCTGGATTGCTGTCTGCTGTGATTGACAACATCCCAATTTCTGCTGTTGTTGCTCCTATTGCAGTCGAGTTAGCACCAATAAGCCCTCTACTTCCTATCGCATTGATATTTGCAGTGAATGTGGGAGGCTTTATCCTACCAATCGGATGCCCAGCTAATATCCTAGCTATGGCATTTGCCGAGAAGGAGCATAGACCAATATCTATGATTGAGTTTGCGAAGATTGCAACCCCATTGGGTTTCCTAATACTTGCCATAGGCACAGGTTGGTTTCTACTTATAGCATATCTAATGAACCTAATAGGTCTTTGACAATAAGGCGGCGTCCGTTCTTGTCCATAGCCGCCGGGAGGACGAACAAGAACGAGACCGGACGCCATAGGTCATATAGATATTAGGTGAAGTTTCCTTTTGAAATTTATGAACCGAATATGATTTTTTAATCAATTCGCCTGAGATGCCGCTGCGAAAACTATCAAAAGGAGGCTTTATCCCAGCATACCAGAGGTATCAGTCTTGCCAAAGAGTGCTCGTTGTCCGCACTGTGATCGTTCTTATGATCGACGTGTTCTTGATGCTCACATCTTGAAATGCAGATCGCGGAGAGACGCTCTTAACGACATTCCAGCTCCTTCACATCAAGTAGTGATTGTGGATGGCAACAACGTTGCTTACTTCTTAGCTCCTGATGGGCAACCACGAGCAGAGAACCTTGTCAGAGCCATTAGGAGCCTCTCATCATCTGGGTACAAGCCATTTGTTGTCATCTCGGCAGCTCTTAAGCATAAGATAGACAAGCCTATGATATTGCAGAACCTTGTGACAGAAGGATACGTAATTGAAGCACCCAGAGGAATCGATGATGATTTGACAATAATCGAGGAGGCAATGAAGCGAGCCGCAGATATTGTTAGCAATGACAGGTTCCTGAACTGGCTATCGCGATATCCTTGGGTCACCGCTCGCTTGAGAAGGTACCGTATGACTCAGTCAGGACTTATTCTAACCTAACGCAATGGTTTTAATGATTGAGGAAATGGGCTCCACTGCAACCCACCAAGTGAGAGTGAAAATCATGAATGCAAAGGAACTAAGAAAGGTGTACTTGGATTTCTTCAAGGCGAAGAAACATGCGGTGATCGCATCGGCGTCATTGATGCCCGAGAATGATCCTACAGTACTGTTCACATCTGCTGGAATGCACCCTTTAGTTCCATTCTTGCTTGGCGAACCGCATCCTGAAGGTACGCGCCTTGCTAGTTGTCAGAAATGCATTAGAACGACCGATATAGACGAAGTAGGCGATACAACACATCTCACATTCTTTGAGATGTTGGGCAACTGGAGCTTGAATGACTACTGGAAGCGAGAAGCTATCATATGGAGCTATGAGTTTTTGACATCCAAGAAATACCTTGGATTTGACCCTAACAAGCTTTCAGTCACCGTCTTTGCAGGAGATGAAGATGCGGAACGTGATGAAGAGTCCGCTGAGATGTGGAAGAACGTCGGCATCCCTGAAGAGCGTATCTACTATCTTGGGAAGGAGGACAATTGGTGGGGTCCTGCAGGGAGTACTGGCCCCTGTGGGCCTGATACTGAGATGTTCATTGAGGTAGATGAGATTCCTCGCTGTGGAACTGACTGTCGACCAGGATGTAGTTGTGGTCATTTTGTTGAGGTATGGAATGACGTCTTCATGTACTACAACAAGAAGGCAGATGGATCATACGAAAAGATGGACCGAAAAAATATCGATACAGGCATGGGCGTTGAGAGAACCCTCGCAATGCTTCAAGGAGTACAATCCGTATTTGATACAGATCTGTTTATGCCTTTGATTGATAAAATCAAAGAGAAATCCGGGCTCTCTGAACCTGATACACACCAGATGCGCCAGATTCGGATAATATCCGATCATGTCAAGTCTGCGGTGATGATAATGGCGGATGATCGAAAGGTCGGACCTTCCAATGTCGAAGCGGGATATATCGTTCGTAGACTAATCAGAAAGGCTGTTCATAGTGCTGATATTCTTGGAATTGAGAAAGGTTTCATGAAGGATTTGGCTGACATCACTATTAAGATGTATAAGGAAGTATACGATGAAGTCATACGAAACAAGGAATTCATCCATCAGAACTTGGAAGAGGAAGAGAATAAGTTCAGGAAGACGCTCCAGAAGGCATTACGGAAGTTACAGCGAATCCTGGATGAAACCGGTACAATTACTGGAGAGGATGCTTTCCTTCTTTTCACAAGCTTCGGTTTACCAATTGAGATGACCCGTGAGATTGCCATCGAGAATGGAATCAAGGTTGATATGAAGGAGTTCCAAAGGCAATTTGAAGAACATAGAGAGATATCCCGTACCGCAACTCAAGGCAAATTCAAGGGAGGCCTAGCTGATCATAGTGAAGAGATAACAATGCTCCACACTGCCACTCATCTTCTTCAAGCTGCCCTTCGTAAGATACTTGGTGATGAAGTAACTCAGAATGGAAGCAACATCACAAAAGAACGATTGCGCTTCGATTTCACATTCGACAGGAAGCTCACTCCCGAAGAAGTCAAGGAAGTAGAGGATCTTGTCAATGGTATCATTCGGGATGATCTAGAGGTCTCAAGAAGATTCATGCCCTATGACGAGGCCATAAATGCTGGAGCACTTGCTTTCTTCAAGGAGAACTATGGAGAAACCGTATCTGTGTACTCAGTTGGCGATTTCAGTATGGAACTATGCGGAGGTCCGCATGTTGAAAGGACAGGAATCCTTGGCAGGCTTCGGATTTCCAAGCAGGAAAAGATTGGTGCAGGAATCATGAGGATTCGTGCCATCCTCGAGCAATCATGAGGGAAATGCGACATCATTCCATAGTCCAGATGTATCTCTCACCCATATTCTCGAAGCCTACCGACTCATAGAGTCTATTTGCTCCATCTGTAGGAGCTGCTCCTAGTATGAGGATTGCAGCTGGTCGATATCTCTGAAGCCGCTTCAGACACTCCAGAATACACGCCTTCGCTAATCCCTTTTTCCTGTAGTTTGGATGAGTCCCAACAGGTTCTAGTTCAGCAATCCTACTTACTGGATCAATCCTGCCTGTGCAAAAAGCCGCAAAAACGCCATCAGTGCTTACAGCAACAATATCCAGATCTGGATGATAGAATGATGCATTACTGTAAATCTCAAGAATCCTCTTACTCATGCTTTTGATATGGGGAAACACCGCCATCTGAACATCTCTATATTGTGAAAACTCATCGATTATCTCTGCGTTCCTTATTGTGAATCCCACTAGCTCACCATATCCTAGTACTTCCTTATCAGGAGGTCTCACTTGATCTATGCCTTCAATTTCGCCTTTCTTGAATCCGAGGCTCTTCAATAATGCAATTCTTCTGGAATCGTCATCTTCAACGACAAGCCGGAGGCTTTTGCTATCATCAGTATCGGGCTTTGTGTTCTTTATTTGTTCTACTGCCCAGAGAATGATGTGTTTCTCATAGTCTAGGAATTCAGGGTGGATATTTATCCAGCACATGCCCGATGGTTTTAGGATCGAAACAGCTATTATTCTCGAATCCTGATCCTTTCCGTTTCTAGAAATCTCCCAAATCTTGATGTATTCATCATCCTTGTCCTGATACTCCAATCCGCCTGGCCCAAACTTGAGATTCTCAAACATCGAGGGAATCCAGTTTCGATACAGAGGTCCTGCATTCCATATCTCGATGAGGAACTCTCTAACAGTTTCAAAGTCCTCATTCCAGTGATAATCACGCATTACTATTGACACAATTGTTCGCCGCACAATGCTTTCATTTCGATAAAACAGTACTGAATAGAGCCTCTCCCCAAATGTAATACTTTATATTGACTCACGTAATACTATTACATGATACAAATGTCTGCAATAAATGGAGCGGCGCATCTACACGCCCTCGCAGATGAGTTTCTAATGAATGGAGTATTCAGTCTGGAACGCCCTATAGAGTATGGCAGTTTTTCTTTCGTGCCAATTACCAAAATGCAGTCCCCTGAGGCTGAGATGGACTACATCAATGCTGCTGAGGCATTAGAGACCGGAGATTTAGTCATTCTTGAAGGAGGCGATCAAGTAGAAACCCTCATCGCACAGAATAAAGGAACGCAATCAGTTCTCATTGAAGCTTCTGAGGTCCTCCTTGGAGATGGCAGTCAGGACAGAATCGTTCTCCAAAGCACTATCCTACAACCAGGAGAGGAACGAAGAATTCCGGTCAAGTGCGTGCATGCACCTCATCCTTTGAGAAGAGGAACTGTGTATAGATCAGTCGGTGCGTCTGGCAAGGACCTTCGAAAGTCAATACATCTGATGAAGTATCAGAGCATCATGACCGACATTGAACACTATGTTCCAGAAGCCGCAGTTGACCAAGGCGAGGTGTGGGGTGAAGTCAGCGGCTATGCTTCAGGTGCTGGAGCTAAAGATCCAACCAAGTATACGGAAGCTCTGGAGAAGAAGCAGAAAGAAGTGACCAAGGCTGCTGACCAGATTCGGAACCAGCTGCCCGAACATACCTGTGGATTGATAGTAATCAAGCGGGAAAGTGGAATACAAGCATTCGAACTATACCGATCTTCGAAGGCTTTTCAGAAGCGCGCAGGATTCATTGAATCACTTCTCATGGACGATATTGTTACAGATGCTTGGCCACTTGAAGGTGAGGCTGCCTGGGCAACTGCAATTCAACTCATCTATCGCCTAAGAGAGGTGACTGAAAAGGAAGTCATAGTCAAGGAAGGTTCGAGCAATCTTCACATCGGCGTTGACGAACTTGTAGGAGAGGCCATTGTCGCACAGAACCTAGAAGTTCCTGATCAAAGTATCCTCTATTGCACGCTCTCTCCATCCTCCTGAAACTCACACGAGACTGGACCGCACGACGCTGAGGAGTCGACCATCCACGCCTAATCCAATTCATGAGGCTCCCCAGCGTCAACCTATTTTTGACCGTAGCCTTTTTACCTAGATTATCGTGATATTGTATATCCGGTCTAGGAAGAATTAACCATGGCATTCTCTCGTATTTTTGGCACTGGAGATAAAGACCTGCAAAAGAAGGCTGATGAGCTTCTGCTAGAACTCAGTAAGGGCATGCAATCAGTAAGTGCCAAATTATGCGTTGCCTCGAAGGTTTGGGAAGAAGGCAATATTGATGTCCTAAAGGAACTCGAGTATGAAATAATAACTCTAGAACGAGAGATGGATGTAATCAAAGAAGATATCGTCGAGAACATTCTAACTAAGTCTGCTTTTCTTCCTCAAGCGGCTTTGGAGCGACATACTATTGTCAAAGCGCTAGATGATGTAATTGATGCCGCAGAAAATGCAATTCGTGTCATGGTGATGGGCAAGCGTATGAAACCCCCGTCAGAGATACGTGAAATTGGGAAACAGCTTTGGATATGCACCGATCTGCTTCAGGACAGTATCAAGTATCTTTACACCGACTTTACAAATGCTATCGACATTACCAGAAAACTCGACAAAGAGCGAGAAAAAGCGCGTGACATCCAATTTGAGCTGATGGGCAAGCTATTCACAAATCCTGATTTCAGGCACAATGAGATTGTATTCTTTCAAACCGTTTCTGAGCGGATGGTCAAGGTTGCCCAACAAGCTGAGGATGCTGGAGATTACATTAGAGAGCTAGCAGTCAGGTACAGCTAAATCCGAGGGTTGTGTATTGGATCTGCTCTTGCTACTTGCATTGCTCGTCATTTGCTTTATCGTGGCATTTGCCATTGGCAGCAACGATGAAACGATGAGCCCGGCTGTTGGTTCAAGGGTTTTTTCTATTCGAACTGCAGTATTAGCAGGTGGCTTGATCAACATCATTGGAGCAATATCACTTGGAGGAGGAGTATCTGAAAAAGTAGGCTCCGATCTTGTTGGCGGTGCGTCATTGACCACGAGTATGATTTTTGCGATTCTCATCGCAATGGCTATCTGGCTCCTACTTGCTTCAGCCACAAAGGGATTGCCCATAAGTACAACACAGTGTATCGTTGGCTCAGTTATCGGAGTCGCAATCGGTGCTCCCTTGATCGGCATTGTTGGATGGGGAGTAGAGAGTGTCGATTGGTATGTAGTGTTTGAAATCTTCATTGGATGGGTGATATCTCCAGTGATTGGATTCTTCATTGCAGGAGTTGTCTTCGCTGGTGTCAGAAAGCTTCAGAAAAGGGCACCTGGTCTATCAGCTCGAGAGCGTCAAGAGCGTCTAGCTGCTTATGGACTCGCAATATTCTTGATATTTACCGGGTTGAGTAGAGGCGGAAATGATGTCGCAAATGCGGTGTCTCCCCTTATCGCTATGGAAGACTTTCAGGGCACAATAGACTTGGGAGGCATTGTTTTTGGAGCTTTTGTAATCCCACTTCTTGTGGGGGGTCTAGGCATGGCAATCGGATTGGCAGTAGTCGGCCGCAAAGTAATACAGACTCTTTCGATGGAAGTAGTTACTTTATCCCCCTCTTCCGCATTATCTGCAAGTATCTCTGTTTCTCTGGTGATGTTTGTTGGCACCTTCTTTGGTCTACCACTCAGCGGAACCCACGTTCTTGTTGCCGCATTAATTGCAGTGGGTTTTGTATCTCAAGAACCAGTTCAAAAGAAACAAGTGAGACAGATCCTAATCTCGTGGATTATCACCGTGCCAATTTCTGCAATTCTTGGCTTCTTCGTCCTCGCCCTTACGAACTTAGTTCTCTAGATTCATTTGGTGAAAACATCCCTTCCAGCGTCAGGCTTTCTATGAATCAATAGAAATTCCTTGGCTTTTCTTCCTAGTTCTCGAGCTTCAAGTTCAATCAAATGTACTTTCCTTTTTGGGTCTGGATGCTGTTCATATGTCGCCTCAATGATCGCTAAATCTGCGTCTGTCGCTAGATCCGCGAGGCCTTGACACATCCTGCTATCTCCCGTAAATGACACTATGGTCCCACCGATGTTGACCCTGTATCCATGAGCTGGCATCAGGATGTCCATATTGGTATTGTTCTCCATTCCGTAATGCTCGACCCCAATCGATTTAATCTTGAAGAAATCAGTATCAAAGCCTGACCCGTGTTGAAGTTCGAAGACATTGATCTGGAACGGTAGGGTTTCGTAATAGCACCCCTTGAAAGCTTTTACGATCTGTGTGACCTCTGTGCACCCTCTCGGTGCGAGAATATTCAATGGCTCTTTTCTTCCCAACATCCTAAGGAATCCGAGTAACGTCCAGAGACCACCTACATGGTCAAAGTGTCCATGTGTGATTGCAATCAAATCGATCTCATTGACGAATTCAAGATCCCCACTAGAAAGAAGGTCTCTCACAGCACCATCTCCAACATCCAATAGGAGCATGCGCCCTGTGAATTTTGACGTTAGAATTATAGTAGTACCCACACCCGCCGCACTGTAGGGTATTGATACCCGCACCTCATCATTTTCCCAGTGCGAAACATGCCTTGCTGGCGACATCATATTGTTTTGTTTCCTCCTGAATGTCCATCTTCTACTCTTGAGGAGATAGGTCAAAAAGGTGTCGATGATTCAGACATTTAGGATAAGCTTGTACGAACCAGTCAAAAAGAAGGAGGATGATGCGAGAACACCGTCCCGCATCAAACAGGGTATCAATCGTACCCAAGTTTTGGCACTCGTGCTAGCCATGCCATGAAGTAGCCCACGACCACTGAAATGACAAGACCCGCAATCACAGAAAAGACAACCGTCAGCATATCAGGCGTTACGCTGTAGAACAGCTGCATGATGCTCCAATAAGTGAATGCAAGGGACATTCCTGAGAACGCCACCTTCTTCAATGGTGTCTTTACACTTCTCGTCTGGAACACTCCCATCTCTGTCATGGCTGCTGCTAGAGTTCCGCCTTGATCCCGCTTTATGTGAAGTGCCTTCGACAGTTTACCTACAGGTACCTTTGATTTTGGACGTACGACATCCATCGCCTTTGGAGCATATTTTGATACGCTGTCTGCTCCTGGTATCGCCTGTGCAACGCGATTGATCAGCTCATCTTTGGAAATCTTCTCTCCCTTCTTGGGATGCCTTCTTAGCACAACTGGCGCTGGGAAGACCCCGATCTCTTTAGCTGTCTTGCCCTTTCGCATCTTATGCGCTGCTAGGATACCTTTCTGGAATTCATCAAGAGAGAGTAGGAGACTGAATACTGCCATTACTGCAAAACCAACGGTGATCATACCAGTGATAGACCCCAAAGCTGCGACACCCGATGCGCCAATCGCTAGAACGAAGTTCTCAGAAACAGTGACGTTCTCGGTCGATCCAAACAATGTGTAGGTGAACGCAAACACTCCTTCTATCGTCCCAGAGATTAGATCGATTCCTCCTGGTATCAAAGAGCCAAGGTCAAGTGATGAATTGAGGATTGTTGCAGACATTCCTTCAAGGGCAGGAATGTTAAGGTCAAATGGTTGTGTGAATATTGGTATTCCCAAGTATAACATTGAAAATGACCCCGATTTCAGAGTGAGATTGGCTCCAACATCAATAGTGATCTCAAGATCGATTGGATCTGAAAGATTCACAGGTATTGGATTTCCAGAATCTGAATCCGCTGCAGAGATATCGTTTACTTCAAGTAGGAACGCGAGGTTCTCATCTCCACTCCAGCCTGGTGGCTGTGCTTGCGCCGGCATCAACAGGAAGGCACCAACCAAGCATACCAAGATGGATGCTGTTGCTAGGTGACGCATCATACGGACCATCATATCTTCTCCATTCTATTATGATATTACCGTTTGAGAATACAAAAAGGGACTTTAATCTTGGGGTGATGCTGTCATCAAAGCTAGGAAGAATCTCCAAGGGCTTTCTCAATCTCTCTATCGAACTCATCATCATCATCGGGGTGGAAGTACACATATCTCTTTGATTGTTTCATTGGTGGAGGTGCCCAATTTAGTGATTCACCAAAAAGCGTAGCCGTTAGGCATGCTATCACAGAGAGGAGCATTTCCGAGCTTCCGGTTGATAGCACCATTTCAAGCGTAATGCTAATGATGATTCCTCCAATAAACCCACAGATTGCCCCAAGGAGGACCCTGTCTACAGGCTTCAAGGCTTTTTGTCCTCCGAGAGCATATCCCATAAGCATCCCTATGCCAATTGCTGTTATGACAACAATGAGAACAGAGAGATCAAAGAACGCTTGCAGTGGTGTCGCCTCCCCATCTATAGATATGCATAATTAGTTCACATAATCCTTTGCATGGAGTGGTTACCATCTATCATAGTGGACAATCTCTTCGAAGGCTTTCCTTTTCCGAGGGGCTTCTTCTCTCCCCTGATTCCTCTCATCAAGGACGCTGACATCGCCCTTGTATCCAATGAAGATAACAGTCCCAATTCTATAGTCCTTGGGAATGCCAAGCGTTTCCTTCAGCATTTTTTCATCCCATCCCGCTGTCGGATGTGCTATCAGTCCAAGATGAAAAGACTGTAGGAGGATATTCTGTGTTGCAAGACCAACATCCATCATCCAATATGGTAGATTGTGTGCTCCGCAACCTCCACCTTCTTTAGTGACCACAACGAGCATGATTGGTGCGCGCTTACCCCAGTAGTTACCCCCACTCACAGCTTCGTGCGCTTCTTCAAGCGCTTCCTTGTCTCTTATCGCAATGAAGCTCCATTCCTGCGTATTTGCACATGATGGTGCCAGTCTTCCTGCTTCAAGTATCGATTCCAGCATCTCATCTGATATTGGCTTGCTGTCAAAAGCACGTTGACTTGTCTTTTCATGAATCTCCTTGAGTACATCTACCATTGTAATTCCCTACACTAGTTGAAATCCTGTGAAGGATTTCATTTCTAGTTTTCTAATCTATGGTTTTACTTCCATATAGGTGCCGCAATGCTTGGGAAGGTCCTGCACACCACATGCTGGTCCCATCCAACAAACGAGTTGTTCTCCTTCTCGATGCATTTCCCGTCCACAATGAACAGGGACACTTGTTTCTTCTCCACACATTGGACATACTAGCTTAGACATGATACGATTCACCTTTATATTCGAAGAGTATGAATTAACAATATTTAACCTTGTTGTATGGGCATAGAATCTGCAAAGCAAAAGAGAGAAAACCCTTAGGATAACGTATAGTGAATTACAATGACCGAGATTCTTGCCTGCCTAATTCTGGATGAGGATACCCAGAAACCCTTGTACAGTCATTTTATCGATAGTGAACTCAAGAAGAATCCTTCACTCATACCCAAAAAGTTACAGACTGGCGAGCTAGTTATGATTCATGAGCTTGGCATTGACTTGAACTTGGTTTTCTCGCTCCTCGTAAGAGCCGAAAGTCCTGAGCTGAGAGAGATGTTAAAGAAGTTCAGGGATCGGGTTGAGAAGACATACCCTCAGGGCATGAAGGCAGGTAGTGGAAATTGGGCTGACTATGTAATCCTTGAGGGTATGGTTAAGTCCATCTTCATTGATCAGGATGAGTAATGTTACTCGCTATTCAGGGTAGTATTTTTTGATATCCTCAGTATAGACCTTCTCGGATACCTTATGGGCTCCAGGTGTATCTAGTTCGACATCTCGCTTGAGGGACCTATCTTCTTCTAGAATCTCCTTGAAGACCTCATTCTGAATGATTAGTCTTTGCACCTCATTGCTTCCCGTCCAGATAGTTGCCAGACGCGCATCTCTATACAGACGTTCAATGGGATAAACGTCAGTATATCCAATTCCTCCCATAATTTGCATCGCTTCGTGCACCGCTTTGAATCCTGCTTCAGTACCAAAAGCTTTTGCCATCGAAACTTCTTTTCTGCACCATGCTCCCGTGTCTGCAACTTTTGCTGCACGATACACCAAACCTCGAGCTGCATCTAGTTCTATGGCACAATCAGCAACCTTGAAGCTTATCGCTTCGAATTTCCGAATCGTTCTCCCAAATGCTTCACGTTTGTCAGCATATCTAGCTGCAATCTCGATCGCTGCTCTACCCATACCAATTGGTCCCGCTGCTGAAGTCAATCTCTCTGGGACCATCATACTATTGAAGACAGAATTTCCATCATGTGGGTCACCCACCAGATTTGCTTCAGGAACCTCGACATCCTTCATGACGATCCTAGCTGCACCCATGCCTCTGCAACCCATGAGCTCATACTCTTCCTCCACCTTAACTCCTGAATCTCTATCAACCAAGAATGCACTCAGTGATTTGTGCGGTGGTGCTTCGAAGTCTGTTTTTGCATAGATGATGAAATAGTCAGCCCCGACGCCTCCTGCGACAAATCGTTTCTCACCATTGATGAGGTAGTTCTCTCCTTTCTTGATTGCAGTAGTGTTCGTCCCAAAGAAATCTGAACCACCACGTGGCTCAGTAAGTCCTTCTCCGCAAATCTTCTCTCCTCTTAGAGTTGGAAGGAGATAGTTCTTCTTCAACTCCTCAGATCCGTGCTTGTTGATTCCCTCTCCTATGATGCTAGGAAGAGAATATGCACAACCTATCGCGATTCCTAGTACCCCAATCTCTTCGATCGCGACCATCTCAGAAACCCAACCGAGTCCTCTTCCACCATACTTCTCCGGAAACCTTAGCCCTAAGAGATTCTCTTTAGCCGCAGCTTTGACAAACTCATATGGATATTCCTTCTCCTTGGAGTCCATGGCAATCAGAAGATCTCTGCTTACCTTGTCCCGCACGAAGCGACGTGTTTCCTCTTTGATAGCCTTCTCTTCAGACGTCAATAGCACATCAAACATTGTCCTAACCTCTCGCAAAGGGAATAGCACAATCACAGATAAAGACCCTAGGTTTTAGAAATGGAACTGGTCCTTTTTGATCAATATGAATCGCGGTAGTGGACTAAGGTCTCGGAGATTGTTTGCTCCTAATTTCCAAGATGCGTTCGGCTATTTTTGGGATGAAATCATCCCAATCATTGAGTATCTTTCGAAAAGTCTGCATCTCTTCCTTGCCATGCTCATCACTCGTTGAGCTTTCTATCTTTGCTAATTCCATATGGTAGTCCCTAATCTTGTCGTAAAATGATTCTAAGATTACGAGATAGTAATCTAGTGAGAACGACATCCTCAGAGTGTTACTTGCAAACCAGAGAAGTATTTCCACTTGCCTTTCCAATAGTCTTGTGTAGTCTTGTTTCATCGACAAATAGCTCTACTCCTATTAAGCGGATATCTTTTCAGCTTGATATAGGATTTCTAGACATTTCCTAATAAGGAATCCAGAGTCGCATCAGAGCCTACATGTTTATCCACACTTATCGCATCCGTTGGGCATACTAGCTCACATACCATACAGAAGATGCAGTCATTCTCATTGGCAGGAGTTACGATATCAGGCATATTGCTCGATAGAGTGGCAAAGACATTAGTAGGACAGGCATTATAGCATTTCATACAAGCTATGCATGAGTCTATGTGCACTCCCACTACTGTTCCATGTATCTCACCTTCATACTCATTGGATCTCCAAATGGAGTATCTTTCTATTCTTGAAGCAATACGCCATGTTGCTCGATAGGTCCTATCTATTGGCACTAGATATCTCTCATCTCCCCTCGTTTTGAGCGATATGGCTGGGGGCTCATTCAAAATCTCCTAGCCTATTCTCCCCCTTAATTGTCTGCAATGGAGTTAGATTGATACTCGCCTCAAGGGTTCCAAGATAGGTACCATTTTCATCTCGTATCGCAAGATAACGGATCATCACCTTACTAGGAGTGCCATTGACAGGCATATCCAGCCAGAAGTCTACATAATCTCGCTCTCCACTCTTGAGATATTCCAAAACCTTGTGTACCTTATCGAGGCTTTGAGCGGGATGACACATTCGTACATTCCTACCGATGACAGCAGGCCCTCTTTTGAATATCCTAATTCCATGTCGATTCCAATAGAGTACATTGTCCTCAGCGTCAATAACTGAGAAATCAACAGGAAGGACATCGTGCATTGATGAGAGAAAATCAGGTGACATCCTCTCTAATGCATTGATCAATGGTTCAATCTTCATAATGACTGACATGGACCTCATCCACCCTAAAAAAACCATGCGCCACAGAAGGAATTATTCAATATCAGCACTCAAAATAGTACTTTGCTTGCTATCTCCCCTTAATATTCCAATACACCCACCTTATGGTGTGTGGACATGACCTTTACAACATCGACAAATCCGGACCATCTTTCGAAGCAAGAGATTGTTCAATTGATAACTTCATGCCCGGTCTGCTCCACACCTTGGCCTAAAGGAAAATACGAATGCGCAAATGAGAAGTGCGGAGTAAAGCTCAGAGTTGAGCCCAAAGCTCTGAACTGGTGGATGTTCTACCCGCCCTGTAATGGCTGGGGGCACCTCTCTCCTAGCTAGATATGTTGAAGATGCAGCGGGTCAATTCTTAAGAGGTTATGAGACGGTGAAAGAACAATACTATCCGTCCGTCGTAAAGAATTGCTTGGAGGTAGATTTCTTGGAGGAAGTAATCATCAGATTCCTGACAACCAATGGGCTCGAAAAGACACAGGTGATTGATATCCATGAGACCGCATTGAATCTCGAGCTGAGAAATATTGATGAAATTGATCTACTCCCTCTAATATGGTGCACCAAGCTTGAGAAGATCACATTACGTCATAATCAGATTACCGATATTGATCTTACTCCCCTGAGTAAATGCATCAACCTTGAAACAATCTATCTGAGCCATAATAGACTTGGCTCGATCGATTTGCATCCCTTGAGCGATAGTCCACACCTCCGAGAGGTCGATTTGAGGCATAACCTTCTATCTACTATTGACATCTCTCCGCTATTCCACTGCTCTGAATTGCAAGAGTTGTTGCTTGATCCTGATGTCACACTCACGGCAGACCTATTACTACGCTCGATTGGTAGCTGGCCTGATGTACTAGTTGACCAATTCCATCGAATTCTCTGGAAATCATCCGATCTCTAAACCAAGGATTCAGGAGTGACGAGATATGGATCTAGGGCTAACGAACAAACATGTCATCATAACTGGAGCATCAAGTGGCATTGGATTGGAAACTACTAGAAAATTCCTACAGGAAGGCGCTCAGGTTACCGCATGCTTTAGAACTGACCCTCGACAGCTCACAGATATTGAAGAAGAATATAGTTCACATCTTAATCTTGTAAAGGCTGACATATCAAAGGAATCTGACGTTGAATTTCTCTTTGCTGAAGCTTGCAACGGGTATGGTCGAGTTGACATAGCTGTCGCAAATGCTGGTATCGCAAACCATGAAGGGATTGGAGTTCATGAGATGTCCCTCGAACAATGGAATCGTATCGTGAGTGTGAATCTGACTGGTGCATTTCTTACTGCAAAGCACTTCTTTCAGAATCTCGAATCGAATCCTGGGGATCACGCATCCTTGGTACTAATTGGATCCACCGCAGGAGTCTTTGGAGAGGCATGGTACTCAGACTATTCCACATCAAAGGCTGGGATGCACGGACTCATGATGAGCCTGAAAAATGAGATTGTACATCTTGCAGAGCGAGGTCGGGTGAATATAGTGAATCCGGGATGGACACTCACTCCTATGGCCGAGGAGGCGATGGCTGATTCAATAATGGTATCGCGCATTTTTCAGACATTGCCTATGCGAAAGATTGCGACTTCGTCAGATATCGCCAATGCCATCCTCTTTCTTTCATCTGACACAACTGCCGGTCATATAAGTGGACAGACAATTACCCTTGCTGGTGGCATGGAAGGCCGTGTTCTCTTCACACCCGATGAAGTCAAGGAATATGTTGACCGGTTGACTTCTCGATAGAGGTGATATTCATGACTGTCTTTGATGAGCTTGCCTTGGCATATGACAACACTATTGATTGGAAATCTCGATTGGAACGTGAAATGCCCTTCATCATCACTAGTATAGTAGATACAGATAGAGGGAGAGCATTGGATATTGCCTGTGGAAGTGGACGGCATGCGATAGAATTAGCTAAGAAGGGCTTTGCCGTATCAGCTTTTGACAACAGTCAGTCCATGATTGCTGCCGCAAAACAGCATGCACATAGTCAGGGCTTAGAGATCGATTTCCGTGTTCTGAGTATGCAGGATATGAATAAGGTGTACCATGGAGGATTCAGTCTAGTTCTCTGCTTGGGCAATTCATTGGCCCTACTTCCATCGATTGCTGCATTGAAGCAGATGATTGCATCAATCCACGAGCAAATGCTCTCTAATGGTGTCTTAATTTTCCAGACTCTCAACTTCGAAGCAGTTGAAGAACAAGGTATCAGATTCATGCCATCCAAAACAGGCGTTCTCAGTACAGGCGAGAAGGTCACATTTAGTAGGTTTTTGGATTATACTCAAGGTGATGCGGAAAAGGCTATTCTCGTGTTGTCATCACTCATAGAGTCAGATGATGCTAAGCCTGTTGTAGAATCTCAAGAGGTCCTTCGTATCACTGGTCCGCTTATTGAGGAATCTCTCTCGGATGCTGGGTTCACCACTTATGAGGTCTTTTCTGATTATGCTAGTAGTCCCTTTCAGAGAGAATTTGACCGAAGTATAGTAGTCCGCGCCATCAAATAGTCTATTCACCAATCCAGAGACGGTGCCATCTATTTTCTTTCGTTCTGATAATGATAAGTAGAAAAACTGGGACTATGACAATGTGTGTAAGTAGATTGGCTACATAGTATCCTGTCATTATGTCTGTACTAAGAACATTAGCGAAAAATATGCACAATGGTCCAGCGATTGCATAGGGATCAGCTATCCATGGCCAGAGTATTGGATTATACCAGTGATGGAGTATGTCTACCAAGAGATGCGAAACGATACCAAGAATGGCTGATGCGACAAGGGCGCGTGATATGAGGCACTTCTGCTTTAATTCTTGTTTATCCAGTTTGAAGATTGAACCAATCACTGTAGGGTATGCATATCTTGTTATCAAAACTGCTAGTACTAGACCTCCTGAAAGGGCTCCAACAAGACTATGCAGTACAAAATGATCTGGAAATACTCCTTGAAAGAACAGGAATAGCAAGGGTACCTCTATATCTGGAATCACTGCTCCTACTAGCAGTGCTGGCATATTGAGTCTTTTACTTGTTTTAGAAAGGCCATATCCAAATGGATAGTGGAATAGAGTGAATGGCATGTTCATTCCTTGAATACCGAAGCAATATGAATGTCTGCCTTTTCAATAGTCTAAAAAGTACAAGAGCAATTGCTGGTGCAGGTGTTAACAGAATGGGTCTCTTCGAGTTTGATGGAAAAAAACCTACGGTACATCACAATGCGTATGTATCACCTCGAGCATCTCTACTTGGCGATGTAGAGATTGGTGAGGATAGTAGTGTCTGGGAATTTGCTGTGCTCAGAGGCGACATGAACTACATCAAGGTGGGACGCGGTTCATCAATTCAGGATAATGCAACGGTTCATTGCGAATTCATGAATCCTACAAATATAGGCGACAACGTAACGGCAGGTCATAACTGCGTCATTCATGGTGCTGAGATCGGAGATAATGTTGTGATTGGGATTGGAGCAATTGTACTATCTGGAGCCAAGATTGGAGAGAATAGTGTCATCGGAGCAGGTTCTGTGGTCACAGAGAGAACTGAGATACCTCCAAACTCACTGGTCTTGGGCATTCCTGGAAAAGTAGTCAAAGAGGTTTCCGAAGGAATGATTGAAGGATTCAGGGCCAATGCACAACTCTACGTTGAACTAGGAAAGAAGCACAAAGAAATACATGGGTAATCTTCAAGGAGTAAAGCTATGAAAAAACGAACGATGGTGATTCCAGATGACTAGTCATTCCCTTGAAGCAATCATGATTCTCGACAGAGGTGGAGCTCCTAGGTTCTATATGCAGCTTGACCCCCGTGCATTCGATATGGACCCCTTTCTTGGATCGAGTTTTTTTGCTGCAATAGACATGTTCTCAACACAGATTATCGAACAGAGCGAACCTTTTTTCCAGGTTGACTATGGAGCAAGAGTCTTCACTATCATTCACGGAGTCGAAACAAACCTGGTGGCTGTATGTAAAAGGCGTCTTTCAGATGAAACCTTGGAGATATTGGACTCCCTTCTTGCAGAATTCGAGCTTGACTGGATTCCCGCTGCTGAGGCATTCGAATTGGACGACTCATTCATCGAGGTCTATCTAGAGTCCTTTGGAGAGCGTGTATTGAACAAGATTTCATTCCAAGAGATTCCTGATTCATGGGTTCCGTATTTTACTGATAGACCTGACGACCTTCTTCCTGATTTTAGCCCTGTCATCAAATTCATCAATGGTTCCAGAAGTGTGAAAGAGATACGCGAATTGAGTGGAGTCACTCAGAGTGAAATGTTAGTTGATATGTCCAAGTTATGGGCACAGAGAGTCATCCGATTTCGAAACATGCTAAGCTTCAAGGACTTCCTGAGTGCTCGGACGAAATTCCTCAGGTACACTCAGGCTACATCCACCGAGGTACGGGGTCTCTTAGACCTACATCCCGAGATGGTTGGGATAATTCCACGACTAGCAGGTCTGATAGACGGTCGTCGGACCGTGAGGGAACTGCTTGATGAGCTCGGAAGCTATTACGATGAACGAGAGGTGCTTCGAGTGCTGGATTATCTACGAGAGAATGAAGTAATCGAAGTTCTTTCCCATGAGAAAAGAAGGATACTGCTTGCAAAGGAATTGGTTTCTTTCTCTCTACGTTCAGCAGAAGAAATCTGGGGCATACGTGATATCACAACAATCGTAAGGACTATCGTGAACAGGGTTCAAGCGCCGGAGATTATAGGTCAACTCACCTTGAAAGATGGACAATGGTTTGTGGATTTTGATTTTAAGCCGCTAGAAGGGCTTGAAACTAACAGATTGAGTCTCATGTATGGTGAGTGGATGAAGATACTTGCCCAATTCTCAGCAGCACTTGATAGAAAGCAACTTAATGCATTCATCATTTCGCTCACACAGAAGTTCTTCAATCGAATCATAGATCGTTATGCTATCTTTGATTTGCGGGGGTTGGAGGAGTTCTCATTCTGGCTAGAACAACTGGAAACAGAGAGCTGGCCTCGTGCAGAAATTGACCGGACCTACCCTCTTGAGAAAATCGATAATACTGTACTAGAGGATTTGGTCCATATTCTTATTGAACGTGGACAGACAATCTATGGGTCTGAGATGATTGTTGGGATATCTGGCTCAGCGGGAATCCCTCTTGTTGATGGAATGCCTGTGACAAGATCTATGGGAAGCCGAAGTGATTCATTCAAGTATTTCATGAATGAGTACTCAAAAATCAGTTCCGCAGCTAAACTGACTGTTCTTATTCTCTCACGACAACGTGGAATCCCTATACCCTCGGAGATTACCATGTAGTACTCTATCACGACAATGGTTATCTGATAAGCATCACATTAGATAATTTGTGCGCATAGAAGGAGGACCTGTATGAGTCCAACATATCTCTTAAAGCTGGTAACGGTCGGTTCCGCTTCTGTCGGGAAAACAAGTATGATAATTCGCTATTCAACAGGAACGTTTCGAGAGCACTATTCTCCAACTCTGGGAACCGGCTTTGCGTACAAGAAGATGATGCTTGATGACAACTTTGCGACTCTTCAGATTTGGGATCTGGGATCTCAGGACTTCTTGGAGCGCGTTCGTTCGAATTACTATATTGGCACACAAGGCGTCCTCATTGTATTCGATGTGACGAGTTGGGAATCATACAATGATGTCATCGAGTGGAAGAACGAGGTAGATAGGAATATTGATGAGCCTTATGCAGCTCTCCTCATTGGTAATAAGACCGATCGTGCCATAGATCGTGTCGTTGCAACAGAGGAGGGTGAGATGCTTGCATCGCAATTGGGTATGGAGTATCTTGAAGTATCAGTTCTATTGAATAAGAATGTGAATGAAACTTTTGCCAAAATAACCAGAAAAATCATCCATCTATATGATGAAGAAGAATGATTCAGTGAATGCAAAGATTTCTATCACATGATTCATTTTTGTAAGCGATGAAACCATCAGAAATCTTGGTGTTGGGTGCAACTGGATATGTAGGATCACGACTTGTACACTCTTTGATAGATAGTGGCTATTCAGTACGAGCATCCTACCGCACTGAGGAAAAAGCAAGACAGTGCACCTGGTTTGGGCTTGAAGGGGTTACATCCGTTAAAGCCGATGTACTGGAATACGAATCACTTCTGGAGGTATCTCGGGATATAGATGTCATCTATTATCTAATACATTCGATGTATGGAAGTGGCAATTTTGTACAAACAGATCGAAGAGCAGCAAGGAACACGGCTTCTGTGGCAAAGCATAATGGCGTGCAACGAATTGTGTACCTTGGTGGGTTAGGTGAGGAGAGCGGCAAGCTAAGCAAGCATCTGAAATCGAGGATTGAGGTGCGGGACATCTTGGAAACGAGTGAAATACCTGTCACTACGTTGAGAGCGGCAATGATTGTGGGGTCTGGAAGCGCATCATTCGAGATAATGCGTTATCTTGTAGATAGACTTCCTGTCATGACCACGCCGAGGTGGGTTCGTACTCTTAGTCAACCCATTGCAATTAGCAATGTACTACAATATCTTGTTGGTGCTCTTGAAGAATCACGTACGATAGGAAAGGTTCTTGACATTGGCGGCCCTCAAATACTACGATATCACGATCTCATGACAACCTATGCTGAAGAAGCCGGACTAATCAGACGACTGATTATCCCTCTTCCTATCTTATCTCCACAGCTTTCCTCTTATTGGGTGGACTTGGTAACGCCAATCCCTGCTTCCATCGCTCGACCCTTGGTTGAGGGTCTACAGAATGAAACCATTTGTACCAATACTGATATCCTAGGAATGATACCACTTGACTTGTTGTCTATACGTGATGCCATTAGACTTGCACTCAGTCAACGGATGCACCTCTCCTCTAAGAAGTTCATCCCGGAATGGACACAGCCAAATGACCCTCCATGGAGTGGTTCCAAACAACAGCTCCTTCCAATTCACTTTCCACTTCTTCGTCTGTAGAGCATTCAGCTAGCTCACTTAGAAGAATATATTCATACATGCTACCCCTCGCGAAACGGGGTTGCCCAAGGGGTAGGGTAGCTTCTCAATCACATTTATCGTCAGGTCGTGTACAAAGAACCTCCCTTTCTTCGCTACTTCCTCTCCTTTGAGATAGCCACTCAGCTTGAGAAGGTTCGCTACGGTTCTGATACTAAAAGGCATCGTCTTGAGGAAGTCCTTACTCATACGTAGATCATAGAGATTGTGTGCAAACCGTCGCCAATTGTCAAATCCGTCATCAAAACTGATCTTGAAGCCATAGCATTTTCCTTCACCAATATGTTTGAGATAGTCATCCAAAGGTGGATTAACGATTTGCAAATTACCAACCTTACTGAACGCTGAAGGTCCGAATCCCTGATAGTCATCTGGATGCTCCTTAGGAGCCTTCTTTGCAAGTTCAGGTGTAGAGAATACCCATACGTTCTCTCTGATATATCCCATATCTATCAACAGATCGTTTGCGCTCTCTATCATCTCAAAGATATCCCTTGATGTGATATCCTTGTGCATCTTTGCCCCTGGTGCCTTGGTATAGGGATATGTCGTGATTTGATCAATTCCCGTTTCAGCGATTTTCGTGATATCCAAGAGGAAGTCTGCTCGATATTGTAATGGGAGTCCTACCATCAGGTCTGCATTCACAGCAATCCCGAGATCGTGAGCATCATCGACGATCCTTTGGATGAGAGGGAGGTCCGTGCGATCACGCTCCACATGTTTCAGTGTTTCAGGTTTTAGGGTTTCAACTCCCATGCTGATTTTCGATATCTCATGTGTCTGAACAGATTCAAGGTATTTCCTTGTGAAGAAAGGAGGTTTTCCTTCCATGGCAATATCTTCACAATCAACATATTGTTCAAACGCTCCTAGAATAGAGCCAATCTCGTCAGGTGTCAGGAGATTTGGTGTTCCACCTCCGAGATACACCCATTCTACGCGACCTTCTAAATCCCTCAGCTCAATCTCTTTGAGGAGGGCTTCCATGTACATATTCTTCCTCTTCTCATCATAAAGCTCTCTGTGAAAAGGACAGAAGGCACAAAGTCGTTCACAAAAAGGGACATGCACATAGAGTCCTAGATTTGTCGTTATAACAGGCTTCCAATCAATCTCTGCGAACTCATACTTAAGTTCGCGCATACTCTTTCCAAGCATTCGTTGTGCAGTACTATTGATCAAGTGTTTGACCTCTATCTTAAGATAGCCCTCGTTTCTTCAGTTCTGCCTCTCTTAGTTCTCGCCTTAGTACTTTGCCAACGTTACTAAGTGGAAGCTCGGATACAAACTCAACTTCCTTTGGCCGTTTGTACCCTGCCATTCGAGACCTGCACCACTCGATGATTTCTTCTTGGGTAGCAGTTTCTCCGTCCTTTAGGATGATATACGCTTTAGGATACTCATTGGACGGGTCATCAGTTCTGGGTAGTCCGACGACGGCTGCATTCTTTACCTTTGGATTCTCGAATAGCACGTCCTCTATTTCTCTTGGATATGCCTTGAGCCCTCCGACATTGATCATCTGCTTCTTGCGGTCACTGATGTACGTGTAGCCAAGACCATCAATATGTCCAATGTCCCCTGTCAGGAAATACCGTTTACCGTCAATCTCCCGCATTACATGCTTGGTCTCCTCAGGTTGATTATAGTAGCCTTTCATTACTTGAGGGCCGTGGATGGCTATCTCTCCCACCTCTCCAATTGGCAGCTCCTTTGTCCCAGTTTCTGGATCAAGGATTTTGCAGATCGTATCAGCAACAGGTAGTCCAATCGACCCGAATTTTCTGAACTTTCTGTTCGTGGGATTGATATGTGTAACAGGAGAGGTCTCTGTAAGTCCGTATCCTTCGAAGAGCAATGCTCCGGTCACAGCCTCAAAGCTCTTGGCCAATTCGGGCGGAAGCGGAGCTGCGCCAGAGCTGCAAATAGATATCGACGAGAGGTCGTAGTTCTTCACCTGTGGGTGATTAGCTATGCCTGCGTAGAGTGCAGGGACACAGTTCAAGACAGTACCCTTGCTCTTCGCTAAATCTGACAATAGATCAGAAAGAGGTGGGTTGCCTGCTCTTGGATCAGGAACGCATACCAGTTTTCCTGCGTACCATACCGACATGAGGAGCGTCAGAGTCAATCCATAGCTATGGTACCACGGCACAGCCCCTACAAACACCTCCTCACCATAGCGGACGCCACCTGATGGTCGTGGAGCTGCATCATTTGCTTCTAGGTATACCCAATCTCCTATCTGAAGGACATTCGATATCAGGTTCATATGGGTGAGCTCTGCGCCTTTTGGCGTTCCCGTTGTTCCCCCTGTATATATGAGAATGGCTGTATCATCGGGATCCACACTTGGGAAGGTTTTCTCTGGAGTATACTCTGACATAATCCGATGGTAATGGAAGGTCTTATCACCCTCATAGTATGGACTCTTCGGGATTTTCCCTAAGAGCCCTCCGATCATTGCCTTCGCCTTTGGGATGAAGGGTTTGAGGCTGCACACGACTACCGTTTCAACATCAGTGTCCTTGATAGCTTCGTAGCATGTTGGAGTAAAGGTTGGATGGTCAAGGACAAAGACGACTGTTGCTTTTGTGTCTTTCAGCTGGTGATTCAGCTCCGCTGCCTTATACAACGGATTGCATGTGACAACCTTCGCTCCTGCTTTCAGAGTACCGAAGAATATTGCTGGAAAATGAGGTACATTTGGTAGGAAGATTGCTACCATTCCATCCTCCTTCACACCTCTGGTTCTCAGGAAGCTTGCTATTCTATCAGCATCCTCTCTCACTTCAGTGAAGGTTCGTGTTTGACCCATGAACCAAGTGAATGGGAGGTTCCCGCTCTTTTCCGCAGCTCTATCGAGCATGGCAAATAGAGGCTCACGGGGATATTCAATCGACTTTGCAGCATTCTTTGGCCAAGCTGCTCCATCCTGCCAGAATAGATCACCCAACATATATCATCTCCAGAAAATAAACGACAAATGCTAGTTCCTACTTATTGTAACCAAGCTTCTTAATTCTTGGGGAAAAAAGAAAAGATGGAAGAGCCTATCGCTCTTCCAAGTAATATCCACTACTTGCCTCTCTTCTTGAGTTCGGCATCACGAAGTTCTCGTCGTAGCACTTTTCCGACCTGACTGAGCGGCAACGAGCTTACAAATTCGACTTCCTTGGGTCGCTTGTACCCTGCCATCTTGTCCCTTGCCCACTCGATGAACTCCTCTTCTGTTGCGCTTTCGCCCTCTTTGAGAACGATGTAGGTTTTCACGTATTCATTGGTTGGATCATCTTCTCTGGGAAGTCCTATGACTGCCGCCATCTGGACCTTCGGATGGGTATAGAAGATATCTTCAATCTCACGTGGATATGCCTTCAGTCCGCCTACGTTCACCATATCCTTCTTCCTATCGGAGATGACGAAGTAGCCTTCCTCGTCCATATGCCCAATGTCCCCGGTGAGGAAGAATCGCTTTCCATTAATAGTACGCATTACTTCATCTGTTTCTTTGGGCTTGTTATAGTAGCCCATCATCACCTGTGGACCGTGGATCGCAATCTCGCCGGTTTCACCTTGATTAAGGACTTTGGTACCAGTTTCCAAATCCACGATGAATGCTATGGTATTGGGAACAGGCTTACCGATAGAACCAAACTTCCTATCCTTCTTTGTAGTAGGATTGATGTGTGTGACTGGCGAGGTTTCGCTCAAGCCATACCCCTCAAAGAGGATAGCCCCAGTAACGGCTTCAAAGCCCTTGGCAAGCTCTGGAGGAAGTGGAGCAGCTCCTGAGCTGCAGATCTTTACCGAGCTCAAATCATGTTTTGAAACATTGGGATGGTTAACGACTCCTGCATATAGAGCTGGGACACAGTTGAAGATAGTTCCCCTATTATGGTCAAGCTCCTTTAGCAATACCGCGAGTGGTGGTTTTCCAGCACGGGGATCGGGTATACAGACTAGTTTACAGGATAGCTCTGTAGCCATCAGCATCGTGAGTGTAAGTCCATAGCTATGATACCACGGAAGGGCTCCTACGAAAACCTCCGTTTCTCGTTGAATCTTCTTAGGCGCATCAATATCATCTGGTGAGAGGGTCACCCACTCATAGACTTGATGTACATTCGCAACAAGATTCGAGTGCATGAGTGCAGCACCCTTGGGTGTGCCAGTGGTTCCTCCAGTATATAGGATAAGGGCTAACTCATCAGGATCGATGTCAACAGCTGGTGCTTTTGGTTCATAGTTATCGACGATATCGTCATAGAAGAATGTAACACCTTCCTTGTAATAGGGGCTTTTTGGTATCTTACCAAGGAGGCCTCCGATGACAGCTTTTGCCTTTGGCAAGAAGCGTTTCACCCCGCATACGATCACGGTTTTGACATTTGTTCCCTCAATTGCCTCATATGCGACAGGTGTAAAGGACGGATGGTCCATTACAAAGACTGCCATGGCCCCAGAATCTTTCAACTGATGGTTCAGCTCGCCCGCCTTATATGCAGGATTGCAAGTGACAGTTGTTGCACCTGCCTTCAACGAACCAAAGAATACAGGGGGATAATGTGGCAAGTTCGGCAGGAAAATAGCAACCTTGTCACCCTTCTTGATTCCTCTACTCGCCAGGAAATTGGCGACTCGATTCGCATCATCTCGCACCTCACCGAATGTCCATGACTGTCCATCATAAACAGTGTAGGGGTTGTTCGGCGTTTTATCAGCAGCTCTGTCTAGCATCGCAAAGAGGGGCTCTTTTGGAATGTCAATTTCCTTCTTGACATCCTCTGGCCATCTATGCTTATGCCAAAGATACTCTTCCATTTTTCTCACTCCATTGCTCTCGCGTTTTTTTTCAGTACAAGTTTTTGCTTGCACAATAGCTCTCAGATATGTATTCCAGCTAGATATGTCCTTCTACAGCCAAGAAAACACTCAGGAATGCTGATTTGACGACAAACTCTATCCAACACAAGAGATAAGACGGCGAAGATAGAGTGAACAACGATATACATAAGGTGGAATGAACGCTTGAGTCACGGAGAGGCCATTGATAGCTCTACAGAACGATTACGCACTTTGAACGAGAGAGGTGGTATCATTGTCGGATACCTATATCCGCATACCCCCATTGAGCTGATCCTAGCACATGGACTAACTCCATCTCTGATACGAGTCAGCCCGATTGTATCCTCAGGATTCGAAGATAGTCTACAGACCTTTTCCTGTGCCTTCAGTAGGAATATCTTCTCACAACGAGCGCGAGGTGGGTTCGTCGAGTTTGATGGCTTTTTATTCCCAGGAAATACCTGTGACGCACTACAGAACGTAGGTGATGTCTGGAAACAACGTTTTCCAAAAGACAAGGTCTTCAGATTGACATATCCTGTGTCATCCTACTCCGCTGGTTCAATCGATTTCTTTACAGAGGAACTAAAGATATTGAGCGCTGCAATAGCAGAGATTTATGGAAAGCCTTTCTCTCCGACAGACTATGCAGCAGCTGTTTCACTAGTCAATGATTTCAGACACGCAGCTCAATTTCTTTATGCTAGCAGGATAATCAATCCAGCTACAATTTCCTATTCCGACCTAGTGGAATTGGTCACACACTTTCTGATAGCACCAGAACAGCAGGTCCTAGACGATGCTGATGAGAGGGTGGCAGCTGCTGAGAGCATTTTGAAAGAGCACGACCAGGTCGCGCTTACTGAGAATCTCATGAGAGGCCTAATTGCCAGCAATCTGACTGACATCTCTCTTGAGAAGGCAATTACAGGTCCTCGTCTTCTAGTGGTAGGCGGGATGGTCGACCCGCAGAATCTAGCCGGACTCTTTGCAGGATTGGAGAACAGCTCCGATGATGTTGTAGGACTTGACCTTCTTAGCTTCAGTTTCAAATCGGTATTTACTCCAGAGGTTGGTCCAAAAGGAGACCCCTTCAGGTCCATGGCAGAATCCATACTTCGTGCTCCTGCAGAACCAACTCAAGAAGGCCTGACCCAAAGGACAACTTATCTCAAGGAGTTGATGCGGTCGATCCCGTTCGATGGATTAGTCGTCTGCGAGCAATCCTTCTGTGATCCTGATGAGTTTGAAACACCGTCTCTCCTTCGAGCTGCCGATGACGTTGGAATACCTTCATTGCGGCTACCAATAGATCCCGAAATATCAGACCGCGGCCGTCTCGTTGGACGTCTTCAGACATTCCTTGAAACATTGGAGGGATAATAGATGAGTGAAGAGAAAGCATATCGACGACTTGAGACTTCTAAACAGCTCCAGCAGTTGTCCTTTAGACACATGTTAGAGGCGCACGCTGCTAGTGAAGAAGGAAGATTGGCATGGGTCACTTCTGGATTCCCCGTAGAGATACCAGCTGCTATGGATGTGGGAGTAGTCTATCCAGAACAATACGCTGCTATTGTAGGTGCTCAAAAGGTCGGTCCAATCATTTGTGGATACGCTGAAGATTATGGCTATTCAAATGAGCTCTGTTCCTATGCAAGAGCAAGTATCGGTGCTGCATTGAAACCAGGCGAAAGTCCCCTCGAAGGTCTTCCCAAACCTCAGGCATTGCTTGCCTGTAATAATATCTGTGGCACAGTCCTACGATGGTACGACGCAGTCTCCGAAATTACTGGAGCTCCTGTATATCTATTTGATACACCTCCAATAGACACTGAGCAGAAGCCACATCACATTGCATATGTTCGCCAAGGCGTTCATAATCTGGTTGATTTCCTTGCAAACACCTTCAAAGTCGAGATGAGAGAAGAGCGTCTTCGTGAGGTCGCCAGACTGTCAAGCGAGGCTATTCGTCTATGGACCAAATCGCTTGAGGCTTGTAAGAACAAGCCCACACCACTCAATTGCGCTGATAGGTTCTTGACCATGGCACCAGTTGTTAGCAGCCGAGGCAAGGACTATTGCGTCGAGTTCTACCAAGCTCTCTATGATGAAGTGCAGGGTCGGGTCAACGAAGGAATCGGGGCAATTAGAGAGGAGAAGATCCGTTTGCTCTGGGACAATATCCCTCCTTGGTTTCAAATCTTCAATTTCTTCAATAGCTTGGCTCAAAAAGGGGTGTCGTTCCCTGCTGATACGTATACTCATGCATGGTCGGGCGAGATAGCTGGAGATGACCTCTATGACAGTGTCACACAGATCTATAGTAATGTCTACTTGAATATGGGTCTAGAGGCCAAAGCTGACAAGATGGTACAATTGATCAATGACTACAATCTTGATGGATTCATCATGTTCTCAGTACGTTCCTGTAAGAGATATTCTCTTGGTCAAATGGTCACACGTGAACTGGTCACTGAGCGAACTGGTGTGCCTGGAACGATAATTGAAGGGGACATGGTTGACAGTCGTTTGTTCAATGACGCTCAAATTCAGACCAGAGTGGAAGCCCTTCTTGAGATGTTCGTGTGAGGGATGTTACCATGGTGTCCGATTTTGGTGTTGGAGTTGATGTTGGCTCTACCACAACAAAGGCTGTCATGGTAGACCATAGTGGAAAGGTTATCGCGTCACATCTCATGATGACCGGTGGTACTGCTGCAAATTCAGCATCAAAGTGTGTTGAAGAGATAACCCGTAAGGCTTCAGTTAGTCCGTCTGATATCTCGATTGTGAGTACAGGATATGGTCGCGCACAGGTAGATGGGGCAACTCAAAGGATTACTGAGATTACCTGTCACAGCATTGGAGTCTATCATTTGAATCCCCAAATCGCATTCTTAATCGATGTAGGTGGGCAGGATTCAAAGGTGATTAGGATTGGAAAAAATGGGCGCCCACAAGACTTTGAGATCAATGACAAATGCAGTGCAGGCACAGGGAGATTCCTAGAAGTGATGTCCCGAGTGCTTGAAAAATCGCTTTCTGAGCTCAGTTCTCTGGCCTTAGAGTCTACATCACCTTCTACAATCAGTAGCACATGTACTGTCTTTGCTGAAAGCGAAGTCATTGGCAGAATAGGCTCGGGTGATTCGGTCCAAGATATCGCCGCAGGCATTCATCTCTCGATGGCATCCAAGATTGCGACACTATCTCGTAGGGTTGGTGTCATAGAGCCAGTTTGTGTGACTGGAGGAGTAGCCTTGAATCCAGCGTTCAGATTCTATCTTTCGAAACAGCTCGGTTTCGAACTGTGGGTTCCCTCCGAACCTCAGCTTACTGGAGCTCTTGGCGCTGCGGTTCTAGCATTGCAAGACTAATATCCAACTTAGGATGTACGAATCACTGCAAATTGGATTATCCGCTTGAGTTGTAGTATCTGTACTCTAGTCTAGGAAGGATTGAGTGCGAATCGAAATACGATAATAAATACAAAGAATCTATTCTGCAGCCAATGCTGCTTCTCCAGCTTTGATTCCTAGGTCAAGAGCTTTGAAGTTAGTTTCAGTGAAGCGAGGCCATCTGTCTTTGATAGCTTTCTTGAGTCCGTCATGTGATACTATGCCAGTGATAGCTGCAAGCGCTCCCAACATTACGACGTTCGTTGCCTGCTTGTTCCCGACATCCTTGTCTGCGATTCGAGTCGCTGGAACCTTGTACACCTTGACTCCTTCTGGCAGGTCTCCTTCTATCTCAACAAGATCCTCATCAAGAATCAGTATCCCGTTTTCCTTTAGCCCCCCGATGTATTCGAGGTACGCAGCTCTACTTAGAACCACAAAGACATCTGGTTCTTCCACCTTGGGGTAGTCGACTTCCTCATCATCGACCACTATCTCACTCTTACTTGCTCCACCTCGAGCCTCTGGGCCATAGCTCTGGGTCTGGACACATTGCCTGCCTTCAACAAGGGAGAGAGTCTCTCCAAGCACAACAGCCATAGTGACAACGCCTTGACCACCAAAGCCTCCGATGCGAATCTCTGTTCGAGCCATTATTTGCCACCTCTTGCCTTTGCATGTGCTGCACGAAGAACTGCTGTATACTCTGGTTTCTCGATATCCAAGAACTCACCGCAGATGATCTTGGAATCATACTCAAGCTCAGCCTCATGAGGTGGGAGACCATTCTTGATCTCTGCAACTTCTAGGAGATGCTGGTGCATCTGGAGACCATCTCCAAGTCTGTTCATTCGACCATAGGCTGTTGGGCAAGCTCCGATAATCTCGACAAATGAGAAGCCTTGCTTCTTGATGGCCTTCTGAATGGAACTTGTTGCGCGTCGTGCCTGCACGGCTGTCCATCGGGCTACAAAGGTTGCACCGGATGAGGCTGCAAGCTTGACGAGGTTGAAGGGATGCTCAATGTTCCCTATGGGTCTGGGACTGGTCTGTGAGTATCTTTCGTGCTCAGTAGTTGGACCGAATTGACCACCTGTCATGCCATAGTTGAAGTTATTGATACATACGACCGTTATGTCGATGTTCCTCCTACATGCGTGAATAAGGTGATTTCCACCGATAGCAGCGAGGTCACCATCTCCAGAAACAACAATCACCTCGAGCTCTGGATTGGCAATCTTTACGCCCTCTGCGAATGCAATGGCACGTCCATGTGTCGTGTGATAGGTTCCGGTCTTGAAGTAACCTGAGGTCCTGCCTGTACAACCGATCCCGCTCACAACGACTACTTTACTAAAGTCGATGCCAAGATTATCGATTGCACGAGCAATCATGTTCGTGACCACGCCAATTGAGCAACCTGGACAGTATATCCATGGTTGTCGGTCTTCGCGAATGTATTTCGCCATTGGATGTTTGAGGACGGGGGCAGACTCAGTCATTGAGGGGTTCTCCAAATCCCTTGGGGTATCTGCGTCTTTTCGTGAAGTATCCCGATAAAAGAGTTGTTGCTGAGGATGTAACAACGTTAAGAATCTTGGACACTCTTACTCTACAAACTACTCCATTGTGCTGCCGCTTTTTGTGATCCCAATGTTAGAATCCAATATCTAGTATCAGCATTGGTAAGAAAAATGTCACCACGAATACAATCCCCACCGCAACATGGAATTTCAAGCTGCCACGATTAATATCCGGAGCAAACAGTCCTGCCTTTAGCTCAGCAGTAAGATCCGAATTTACCTTGGCAAATTCTTCCTTAAACTTCTCATTGGTTAAAATAACCTTTTCACCCTCTGTGATTCTCACATAAGCTGCGAATGGCTTGTCATCAATAATCCATTGGACTTCTTTTGAGAGTTTGTCGAATTCTCCTCTGAACCCATAAATCAGCAATAGAAGGGTGAAGAAATTGAATGCTACTAGAGTCCAGTATGTGATTAATTCAGGAATCCACATAGGCCGCTCCAAGACATTCAGATAATGAATGAAGCTTACAGCTACCAATGAAAGTAGTCCCAGAACAACAGTAAGCACTCTGAATTGATCGTACTTCTTTTGCTTTATCTTGAAATGATTTTTCGCCTTAATCGAGCAAGAATCACATACTTTGTAGTTACCTCGAAGGTATATTGTGATGACTTCCTCATGTTCTCCATACTTTCTCTGGTATTTCTTGGTGGATACGCTTGAATCATATGATCTGAATCCAACCTCAGAGCTTTCTAGATTACTACCACAACCAACACAGTATGAAGGTATTTCACAATCAACTTTTTTATCAGAATGCTTGACTATTCTAGGCCCCGCAGGTACACGAACACTTGCCATTAACCCACATCTCCTATAGTAAAAGTGGATGCAAAGTTAGCTCGAGCATCTATTAAGGCTTTGCTCATCCCACTAGAAAAGAAAGTCACTAGTGATTATCACTAGAGATGGCCTGTAATTTGCTTCTTTATCGTTTCGTCAATCTTCTTATTCAATATGGTAGCTATTCCTACTCAACTAGAGTATTCTCCATTCATAAAATAAATGGTTATGAAGATCTCCTTTTTAGAATTTAGGGATTTTAAACCCTTATTTCTTCTTTTTAAGTCTTATAAAACCGTCTTAATAAGTTGCATGAATTTAGTTAACTTTATATGCATTCAATGAGTTGCATAGAATTGGTTAACTCAATGCGATCCAAAAAATCACTTAGATATCCAACAATTGAGCAAGGCAAGGTATGGGAGAAACGGAGAGAAGGTTCTCAACCATCCGATATCGCTGATGAGATGGGGGTTTCCAGACCCTATGTAAGTCAAGCACAGCGAATCGCTGAAGAACGAATTGAGGACCTCATGAAGCATACTGCCAAAGTTCTGCATACAGAGATTCAACACATCAGCACTCAATATGGGATCGCAGTTGGGTATTGCCATGCTTTTGATACGATGGTCTTCATCACATATTCCTCGGCCAAGGGAATTCAGACTTGGTACAATCACAAAGGGGATTGCGGGAGGTGTGATAAGCATGAAGAGTGCGAGAAGATCATTGATACTCTATCAGAGGAGTGGGGAGTTTCACTTGCAGATTCGGGTACTCCATCTGAGAAAGGAAGCAGGTTGTTTAATCGAATCATGGAGATTTTAGGATGGGACATAGAAGTATAGATGATAATCTGGAAATGGACTCTAGCAATGTCTGTAGACTGATGCCTACTTATCCAATGAACACACCCAGTAGAAGGACATGGATGACCTCTCGAAATCTTGGATGGCTCTTTACGATTCTTGGATTGAGCGTGTTCCTTCTTCTCTTGTTACCTGGATTGATGATTCTGGCATTGGATTCAAGGGATCAAATTAGACAGAAACTCCAATTCTCTAACAAGCAGAAGGCAGGCATCATTGTTGCCTTTCTATTCGTAGGTCTATTTGCGTGGAGTCCGTGGCTGTCAATTGATGTTGCAGAGGATGCAGTGGTTGAGAGCTTGGGTGGACCCGATGCAATGTATAACTATCTTGGTGAGAATCGCTCATTACGGGACATTCCAATGAACTCCATCAAGGTACCTTTCGGAGTCCTTGTGTATTTCCCCTTCGAAGCTGTATATATTGTCCCCTTCTGGGGTATTGTTATTGATCCGCCTGACGTATTCTATGAGAGTGACTAGGTCCTTCAGGAGTTCCTAAAGCGATTTGACCTCTCGAATCTTGGACAGGATCTCATGTGGTAACTGAGGCATACCTGCTGGTTTCGTCATAAGATGAATCGGAGTAGGCGCTGCAGCGGATCGAACCATGTGATAGACCTGTCCGAGATTCTGCTCTGCTACAATGATATGCTTGACCTCTGTACCTAGATTTGCGACAGCTTCCTCTGGGAATGGCCAGACAGTCTTCAGACGTAGCATTCCGACCTTGATACCCTCTGCACGAGCATCCTTGATAGCCTTACGAGCGCTTCTAGATGGCGTCCCATAGGCTATGACAGCTATGTCTGCATCATCAAGCATGAATCGCTCCAAGTCAATGATATCATCAGAGTTCTTGAGAATCTTATCATTCAATCGTGTGATCAGTTCGATTTGGACATGCTCTTTGTCACTTGGATATCCTCGTTCATCATGTGTCAGGCCTGTTGCATAGAATTGATATTTCGAACCAAGAAGTGCCATTGGTGGCACGAGGTCAGCATCCGCTTTGAAAGGCAAGTAGTCCTCAGGCGGACCTGATGGCTGTTTTCTGTATACCAAGTTCAAATCCTTCTCATCAGGAATGACAAGACGCTCTCTCATGTGACCCACGGTTTCGTCTGCGAGAATAAATACAGGTGTTCTGTACTTCTCAGATAGATTGAATGCTTGAACAGTCTGATCGAACATCTCTTGAACTGAAGCTGGTGTCAATGCGATGATTTGATAGTCTCCGTGACTTCCCCACTTTGCTTGCATCACGTCTCCTTGCTGTCCCTTGGTAGGTTGTCCTGTGCTTGGACCACCACGCATGATGTTGACAAGAACTAATGGGGTTTCGGTCATGACCGCAAGACCGACGGCTTCTAGCATGAGGCTTACACCCGGACCTGAGGTCGCGGTCATCGCCTTCACACCTGTCCAAGAAGCACCTATTACGCTCGTAATTGATGCAATCTCGTCCTCATATTGGACATATGCGCCACCGAGTTCTGGCATCCTGAGGGCCATCCATTCTGCTATCTCTGTTGCAGGAGTAATGGGATAACCTCCGAAATATTTGCATCCTGCGCTGAGTGCCCCTTCAGCACAGGCTATGTCACCCATTGTGAACATTACTCGTTCTGGCATTATTTTGCACCCTCCTCTGGCTCACGTCCATCTCCCATGTACTCAGGAATGAGAGTGCCTTCTTGCATTGCTCCTTTCTTATAGGCATCCTCTGCCTCCTCTCTCTCTGTAAGAAAGATTGCCATGTCAGGACAAATCATCTCACAGAAACCACAGTTAACGCAGGCTTCCAGATCACAAGCCGTGACGGGATGATACCCTTTCTTGTTGTATTTTGTTTCATCTGCACATAGGACTTTCTTTGGACAGAATTCTATGCACAGCTCACACTGCTTGCATTGCTCTTGTAATATGACAAGGACTTTTTGCCTTGTTCGAGGGGGTTTTGGAGTTATGGGCTTTCGCGCTGTCGACATTGCTGTGCTTCTCCGCCTATGTCATTTCGGAGCATATTGCCAGACATATTCGGCTGGCTGACACTGCGCTTGAAGCTCACCTATTTTAGGCTTGCCGTGCAGGATACAATCTCCTTTTGCAGGTCTGAACGGGTACTATTGAATTGCCGATAGGGAAGAGACATAGTTAAAGGCAATTCAGTACATGCATCAACTACAAAGTGTTGGAGGAGTAGGTGATTGCCTAAAGAGGAACCGTCAGAAGAAGATCTGGCAAGAGACCTCAAAGGCAAGACATTACGGGTCTATTGGTATATGCTTCGACATCCAGTACCTATGACTGCTAGAGAAATCCAACGAGGCGCTGAGTTGTCCAGTCCTTCTTTATCCATGCACCATCTTGAGAAACTTAAGGAGATGGGGTTAGTCGATAAAGACGTGCATGGTCAATACACTGTAAAACGAGATGTTCGAGTAGGAGTACTCAAGCTATTTGTTGGTAAAGGTAGGATTATGGTCCCGCGCTTCTTGTTCTATGCCACGTTCTATACATCAGTAACAGCTGCTTTGGCAACAATGCTATTTCGTTTCTTTGAATGGTATTCATTGATTCTTCTTGCGATTTTGATATCTCTGTGTTGTGTTCTATGGTACGAAGCACTCAGAATTTGGAGGGAACAACCATTTCCGGAGAGAGACGAATGAGTTCTAAAAATAGAACTATGTACGATATTTGTACAGATAGAATGATGTTCAGAAAGGAAGTTACGCATGTACTAATGGAAGGCTTTCGTAGCTTAGTGAGGATAAGGAAAAGACACACACTCTTATCATTCGGACTTCTCATCCTGTTTATCCTACCTTTCTCTAGCACTGTCTTTTGTCAACCCGCGACATTCTCTTCCAACAAGACCACCAATTTCTCTTCTGCTGCAGAGCCTCCTATATTGACACTTACATATCACACCAAGGTAAACACGACACCAGCACCACTTGTATCTGGGGCTCGCATATCTGGAGACCACATCTTCATAACTGGTACGTGGCTGCCTAAGGAAAACGTCAATGGGACGAAAATCGTGGTGAATGCACCTGCAATTCCTCGGTCAATCGAATCTGTAAGCACGAATAACAGCGTCGAGATTGACACCAAGGCTTTAGGTAATAATGCAACATGTATCGTGAATGCTACGACTTGGCTTTTGAACGGAACCGCAATTTCGCAAATCTTCACGAATATCTTTCTTGGCAATTTCTTTGTTCCAAATGTAAAGGTCCTCTCTCCAAATGGAGGTGAGATTTGGACAAGCACTCACAATATCACTTGGCTCGCATCTGACAAGAATGCAGATGACCTTCTGACCTTCGAGGTTCACCTTTCCTCAGACAACGGCGCAAGCTTTCAGCTTCTGGGCTCTGACATCTCAAAAACATGGATTTCATGGGACTTTTCTGAATTCCAAAACCTCTCTTCCTATGTGATTGAGATTCAGGCTTCTGATGGCATCTACCAATCTCTGGATAAATCTGATCATAACTTCACAGCTGGAACCGTGAATCCTACCTCCACGATCACCTCGCCTACTACAACTACATCTGATACTATTCCACCTCCAGTATCCGAAGCAACCCAGACAGCACTGTTCATAGCTGCAGCTATCATCATGAGTGCTTTCCTGTCAGTCATTGTATACTATCAGGCGAAGAAACTGTCCTAGAGAATCTTGTCCAAAATAGGCTGAGTAGAAACAACGTGTTTACTAAGACCTAGATCATCTGGATCAAGACCCAGTGCAAGACCGATCAGTTGAGTGATGTAGATTACTGGGATATGGTACTTGATTTCGCCAAGTTCCTTGTTCAACTGGGTCTGTGAAACTTCGAATTGCAAGTGACAGAATGAGCAAGCATCGAGGATACAATCAGCCTCGGCATCTTGTACATTATCGAACTTCTCTTTCGCAATATCGACTGACACGGTCGTGTTACTCGCTCGAACTCCTCCACCTGCACCACAACATGTGTATTTGTCCTTGTACTTGACACTCTCTGCACCAGTTGCTTCAACTATCTCATCAAGGAAGGTGTGTTTCTGTTTTTGTTGCCAAGGTCTCAGTTTACTTGGTTTCAGAAGATGACATCCGTAATGTACTGCAACCCTGAGTCCCTTGAGTGGACGTTTTACTAGCTTCTTGATCTTTTCTGGCCCGATTTCATAGATGAGCTCAACGATATGCTTCGCATCAACAGTTGCTTGATATTTGTATCCAACGTCCTTCAAGATCTTTTGGACGCCTTCAAGTTTCTCAGGATTCTGATGAACGATATGAAGAGCTTCTTTGAATGTTCCATAGCAACCATTGCACCCTGTCAATATGTCATTGCCTGCCTTCTCCGCAAGTGCAAGATTCCTACTTGCAAGGGCTAGCCAAGTTGGTTCATCGAAGGAGCGAACAACTCCTGGTGCTGGACAACAACTAGCTCCTTCAAGCTCCTCAAGATTGATGCCAAGTTCTGGTAAAACAGTCCTAATGCTCTTCTCGATGTTTGGGAATCGATTTGGCATCACACAACCCAAAAAGAATGAATATGTCTGTGCTTCCGTCATGGGTTTTAGCTCTCCACTTCTTCTTCTCCTTCAATGAGTTTCTTGAAACCCGTCTTCTTCATGATTTTCTGCACCTCTTTGAGGGCATCATCGTGAGAGTGGACCGTTGGAGGCACTTCATCAATCTCAAGATCCTTTCGCATCTCTCTGTTGGCTTCATCTAGCGCAACAGCATGACCAGTTTCAAGTAGTATCTTTGCAGTCTTCTTATGCTGGGGAAGCATGTAGCCCTCCTCGACTGCCATATTCCTCATGATTATGATTGCGTCAGTGGTCTTAATTTGTCGAGGGCAACGCTCAAGACATGTTAGACAGGTCGCACACAGCCAAAGGTCTGGGCTTGACAGCACTTCATCCTTTAGTCCTAGGACCGCCTTCCTCATCAACTCTCTTGTTCGAAAGGCTGTACGTCGTCCACTGGGACAAACACTTGAACATGTTCCACATTGGATACAAGTTCGGATTCTATCAGCACCAGCTTCGACGAGTCTATCAACGAATTCTGGGTCGATTTTGTCAGTGTCAATATTATCGCTTTTCATGCTGTCGTTCATCTTTGAAGCCCCTGGCAGACATCTCTTGCACTCGTCGGCGAATTAACCCATGATATAAGAGTGGCGCTTTCGACAAACAATGTGTAAAGTAAAGAGGTTTGTGTTAGTTCACTATCTGGGTCAAGGTTACATTGAATGCATAGTCCACTCCATGACTTCGGTAGTAGCTTATTCTCGTTGGAACTCCCTCTTCGAATGATATATCGCTCCTTAGACGTGTTGTGAGGTCGATATCCAGACTATCATATCCCAAATGAAACGATGTATCAGACGACGTTGTGTAGGTTGGTGGATAGGGGAACGATGTTGCAGTGTCTGGATAGAACCAATCAATGAGGTACCAGCCTCCGATTGGCAAGAAGCAATTTGAGATTATACGTTCTGTGATGTCAGAAAGCTCTGTAGGTGTGTCTGTCCCGTTTTCAAAAACCACCTGCACCTTTTGATGAGTAATGACTTGCTTGAAATCGTTTCCGCTAAGATAAAGTCCTAGAACAGGTAGGTCAACTACTTCAGCGATTATACTCAATCCATCATATCTCATGAGATGTGAGGGGATTTGTTGGTGATATGATCCGGTATAATTGAGATCCCAACCATCCACCGCAATATGATACGAGAAAGAATCTCCGACATCTACACCCCACTCAAGATATGATGATGCAGCTATTGGGAATAGAACCAGTGCTGCTGAAACCACTATGATGCAAACAAACAGAATTCCTAGCACACTTTTCCTCTTCAAGGAAACTCACCCAACTGGAATACCGCAAAGATGGATATGATTCTATTTCTTTAATCATTCGTAGTTGTAGTCTTCCCTTGTGAGTAGTCCCTGATTACCGATTCTAACATTTTCCAACCCACAAGCTTTTGCTAGATGAAGAGCGGCATGCGCATGGTTCATACTTGTTCTAGGAAGATCTCTCATGTAATGTTTCGGAGCAAACCCGAGGAGGGCAGTCGGTATTGATGGGTCACACTCAGCTATGAATTCGCACAGGCGCTCGATCTCTTCAAGGTTAACATATTCTGGAATCAAGAGAATACTGGCAATAAGCAGCTCTTCCTCTCTCTGCTCTCCAATCTCTGCAAGTGTTCTGAAGTTGTCAATGACTATTGCGTTCTCTGTACCAGTCAACGCTCTATATAGCTTGGGAGTGATAGCCTTCAGATCGAACTTGATAGTACCTCTACTTCTCTTTACAGTATCAACAATATCTGGCAACCATTTAGATGATATTCTTCCATTTGTTTCATAACAGATAGGCATACTGTATCCGTTGAGAAGAATCCTTGACACTTCAATGGAATGTTGTGGGTTACATGCCGGATCTCCTCCAAAATAGCACACACATGCAGTTGCATCGTCGACGACTCTTGCGAGATCCTCTGGAGTCATCAATGGGGCTCCTGTTCGCATCATCTCTTGATAGCTTGCATTCTGACAAAAAAGACAATTCGAATTACACGAACCGTAGAATACGGCCAAGTTCTTGAAGCGCTTTCTCTCATTTCTCAATTCCTTCATCTTACTAATCGGACAGACCCAGTCTGCGACACAATTTGTTGGCAGTGGGTCATAGTACCAAGAGACAGGCGCTGCTTCTCTATACCTGTTCCCAATCACACTACTTGTAGCGACTCTGTTGTGACAGAAACCGATCTCTCCAACCTGTAATTTGCAATGGTTACCGCAATCTGGACATACTATCATACCTTCTGTAGGAATCCTAGGAACCAATCCTGCTTTCTTTCGAATACTAGCATGGGTATCATCTATTTTGCCAGATATCTTGGAATCACCTACTATGCACACACTACAGACCTGCAAGATGTCAGATGCAACTCTATGTTCATGATTTGGACATTTCATCATACATGGTTATGATTCTCCAGTGATGAAGATTTTCCCACACTTAACGGAGTTAATTCTAGACGCTACCATGTGGTAATGGATTTAAGGCCGAAAACCTAGCGAGAGACACCAGTCGGTGGCTAAATTGACCAGTGCTGAAGAGAGAGTACCAATCGATATTGACGAGGTTGATAAGGACTTCGTAGCTATGATAAAGAAGACCGGAGGTCCCAATATCCAAAGCTGCTATCAATGTGGGACCTGCAGTGGAAGTTGTCCTGCTGGCGCCCGTACGAACTACCTAGTTAGAGGCATTATCCGAAAGGCGCTTCTTGGTCTAAAGGAGCAGTGTATTTCCTCTCCAGAGCTCTGGTTCTGTACTACTTGCTACACCTGTACTGATCGCTGTCCTCAGGATGTCAGTCCGACTGAGGTCATAAAGGCAATTCGAAATATAGCTGTACAATCTGGGTATATGCTTGAACCACACCAGAAGGTGGCATTGAATGTACTGAAGACTGGTCACGCCGTACCTCTGGCTGGTGAAGCATGGGAGAAATTACGACAAAAAGTGGGCCTCGAACCCAAACCTCCGAATGCAAGCAGCCACCCAGATGCAATCGAGGAGATAGTGAAGATTGCCAAGGCAAGTGGCTTTGATAAGCTAGTCGAGGAGAAAGAATCGGAGAAGAAGGAGTGATTATCATGGCAAAGGACAAGTTCATGCATTTCTTAGGGTGTATTATTCCCCATCGATACCCTAGCGTTGAGAAGGCCGCCAAACTGGTCTTCGCGGACTTGGGAATGGAGCTCCTTGATATGGAGAAAGCTACTTGTTGTCCCGCACCAGGAGTGTTCGGCTCATTTGATCGAGTCACTTGGGCAACAATCTCTGCCAGAAATCTGACCATTGCTGAAGAGGCAGGACACAACATCACTACAGGATGCAACGGCTGTTTCGCAAGTCTTTGGGATGCTAATCATGAACTCAAGCACGATGATGAGCTCCGTGCTGCAGTCAATGAGAATCTAGCAGTCATTGATCGCGAGTTTAAAGGTACTATTGAAGTCACTCACTATGTTGATGCGCTATATTCCTATGCAGGCCTTGAGAAGATACGCAAAATGGTCACAAGACCATTTGAGGGAGTAAGGATGGCACTACACCCTGGCTGTCACTGGATGCGTCCAAAGAACATCAAGAAGAAGGACGACTCGGAGCACCCTCATATCTTCAGGGAGCTCTGTGAAACATCAGGTGCCACCTACGTGCCTTACAAGGATGAGCTGATCTGCTGTGGTGCTGGTGGTGCAGTCAGGACTGCTGATGTGAAGACCGCGCTTGATTTCACCAAGCAGAAGTTCGACAGTCTCTTGGAGGCTGGCGGAGCCGATATTATCGTTACACCTTGTCCATTCTGTGAGCTGCAGCTGGACTTGGGACAGGTTGAAATCCAGAAATTCTTTGAGGCAGAATATCGCTTCGATGTGATGCATGTAGTTGAACTTCTGGCTCTAGCCTTTGGCCACGACCCTGATGAGTTTGGACTGGCGACCCATCTGCAATATCAACAAAGAAAGAGCCAGCCAAATTGGGAAGTTCTTGGATTCAAAAACGAGGCTGAAGACATCGTTACTACAAAATGAAATAAACGGTGGGGTTGCTCTGGTGGTTGGAGAGAATCCCACTTCTTTAGCTGATATAATATAATAACCCTTAATAGGAATGAGTCCTAGCTTGTCATTGTATCGCATGCCTTGCCATAGGGAGCTAGACATACCTCATGGAGGGCGACGAATGCCACTACCTGATACCAGATCATTGGATGACAGAACCAAATTGAAGTCCCGTGGAACGACCATCAAGACCTACAACTACACTCTGAAGGTCTATAACACATTGCTCGAAGAGCTTCGGTCACAGCGCGGAGAGATCAATCTGAAACGTGAGCGAGGAGAGGTCTCGTTCAGGGAGTATTGGGATCTGCGAATGAGCATTGAGCACAAGATACAGGATGCCTTAGAGATGCGGGATGCTATCATGAAGGACATGATAGCTGGGCTGTCTGGAAGATAGGGAATCCCTATATTCCAGATGATCGGTCCCAACACATATGCTCTAGTAAGTCATAAATGAGTATGCTGCACTATCGTACTCCCCGAATACCTGATTGGCTTGCTTTGACAGAAGAGAATCACGCTGGAGCAGAGCGACCATGCAACACACCCCACACAAATCCCTATCAGACACTCCCATAAAGGAACGTTCCTCGTGGTGCAGACAGGCACTGGACCTTCTCAGTGACCCCCTGCATGTGGTTGATAAAGACCTGAGGATCCTTGCCATGAACCAGACTTGCCATGAGTGGCTTGAAACGTTCGGTCTTGAAGACTCATTGATAGGACGAAGCATTCCGGAGGTCTTCCCGTTCCTTCCTGCGAAGGTCTGCGATGAATACCAGTACGTGTTCGAAACCGGTGAGATACTCGTCACCTCGGAACGGACTCTCATTGAGCCCAGAGAGGTCTATACTGAGACGAGGAAGCTACCCGTCGTACAGGATGGCGAGGTGATCAGAGTCGTCACGATTATCCACGACATCACTGACCAACGGCTGTTCCAGAGCATCCTAGAAGACTACGGTGAGCAGTTCTACCAGTATCGGGTGGACACAGACCAGCGGTTCCGTGCCATCTTCGACGCGTCCCCGGTGAGTATCTGTATCATCGACAGCGAGGGAACCCTTACTGATGCGAATCCTGCCTGTGCGAGGTTGTTCGGAATCAGGAACACCAACACGCTCATCGGTTTTGATATCTTCGAAGCTCCTTATGTGTCCGACTGGGTAAAGGAGAAGGTGCGGACCGGTGAGCAGGTGGACTTCGAGTGGGTGCTTGACATGGACCAGTTCAATGCGAGTGTGAAGTGTGGGTCATCCCGAACAGGGAATCTGCATATCGGAGTGATCGTGTCCCCCCTGCTTGATAACAAGTCCGTGAAGGGGTGGATCGTGCAGATGCAGGATATCACGCGCTGGCGATATGCCCAGATGGAGCTGCAGCAGGCGCAGGAGGTAGCGATGGGCTACATGGACATGATGACCCACGGTATCGCGAACCACCTGCAATCGATGCTGCTGTGCACAGGCCTCCTTGCAGAGGTCGCACGTAAGGAGGGAAAGGGGAATATCTTGAACATCCTTGACTCGTCCATCGCAGAGTGCATCGACATCATCATGCAGGTTCGAAAGCTTTCAGAGGATGGAGAGTAGGTCTCTTACGTTCAAGGATTCTTCGCATTGGTGACGCAAAACCCCAGCTCTCAAAAATAAGATAGCTGGGCTTGAACGCCCAGCGCAGTTGAGGTATCTTAGTAGATTATTATGGTGTTCGACAGCGTTCCGTAGACACCGCTTGTCGATTCGTCAATGAACTTATCTCCTGACTGGAATGCGATTCCAGGATACGATATGACATGCGAAGCCCATGAACCCGTATTGCTCCAAAGTTCCGTTGTTCCACGCAGGATGAACATATTCACGACTCCATTGCATGAGAGCCACCATTGTCCATCGTTCGGCTTCATCTGCATCGTGTGTTCCAGCTTGTACCAAGTGGTACTGATCAGCCTGATCCTTCCATAGTTATCCTCTCGATACTTGTATCTGATCGTTGCTACTGAGTGCAGCCAGTAAGTGTAGCCATCAGGGTCCGTCTCAACGTAGTAATCGTCTGCGGAATATGAATGGTACTCGTACCACTCATAGTAGGCAGTCATATTTCACTCTTGTTCGTTCCTTCTCTAGAGTCTTCTCAGTGCGATGCTCTCTGGAGTTATCTCGATGACACATTCTATCCTCCAGTGAGGCATACCTCTCACACCGACCCATGCATGCAGGTTGACGCCATACTTCTGAATACCTACCTTTTCGAGGGTATCCTTGATGCCATCGAGGGTGGGTCGTATTGGAGCCATGATGAGTGGTTCCCACGCGAACTTCCGTGCATCAGGAAAGAGGGACTCGGTCTCTAAAGTGGTATACTGTAGCACATCGATACCCGCATCATGAACGGCTCGTGCAAAGATGTCGCTATCGATTACCTCTAATCCTCCACGCACGAAACCTTTCATATCCGAGGGGGGAACGAAGATGAGCCTGTCATTCTCAGACTCATCATTACTGGTGTTCAAGCCAATTCTCCTTCAGCCCAGAACTCAGCCTTGATCCCGAGGGACAGAAGTCCAGCGTTCAAGATCAGCTCTCCTGATACCTTGAAGCCCCACTTCTTCACTCCTGTGATGTCAAAGGCTTGTTTCATGGCCCTGAGAAGCACATCGAGTGTGACATCCTTTGCCTTATCGTCCTTGGTGCCTAGTCGAAAATCTGATGGTTTGATATCCGTTGACAATTATTCTTCCTCCTCGCCTAGAATCCCACAAAGAGGGGTGTATCTCTCTTTCACATAAATTGATTGGTCATACGTAGAGATACTTGTGAAATACCAAATAGAGGTCTATCCTAGTCGTTTTCGCTTTATGCGCATCTATTATTCATCTGATTCCCATCTAGTAGAATATACATGGATTTCTCCTTCTCCCGAAACTAACTTGCATACTCACCCCATCCACTTCCTTGCTCTTGCGAGACTGTGGTCCTATGTGGGGATGATGCACAGACTGCACATGAGAAAGTGTAGAAAAGCTGCAAAATAGGTTTCACTTCTCACCTGAAGAAACTGAAGGCTTAAATCAAGAAGAAGCTGGATGAGTACCAACAGGTCTTGCGGGGCGGTCATGCCATATGAGCGACAAGGGAGAAGAGACCTGTACAGAAGTTCTCGTTGATGCTGGACTTGATGATTTAGATGCAATCAGAGAAGAGATTGCTATCAGGATCTTCTTTCTCACTTACTTTCTGCGGGTGATCGCCTGATGTCATCGGGTCCAGTGAGGTCAGGGGCCATACCACGGCGGTCCCTCCTCGCTGAGCTCACCTGTATTCTATGCAATGAGGTGTCATTCTTGTTGTTTTGGGAATCTGAAAAGACTATCTTCATAAACTATCTGACCCTAGTTGCATCAATGAGAATCAAGAGAAATACACTGCTGAAAAAGATGAAACACTTACGGAAGCGGTGGGATTCAACGATTGGATCCATTATTGAAAAAGGCCTAGAATCTGAACCCATTTCACAAAAATGGTATCTGAAAGATGTAATCGCGCACATAACCTGGTATGATAGAGAATTGCTCAATGCTTTGGAAGCGAAATCTATCGTTGATAGCAGTTTCTGGAACATGGATGTCGAAGCACGCAATGAAATGATTTTCAAGAACACTCAAGATCGGACGATTGAGGAACTTCTTCAGGAATCTAAGGAAATCTTCGAAGGTTTATTAAAAGCAATCGAATTGATCGGTGAAGATGATCTAAATTCAGAGGTTTATATCAAGAGGAAGGAAGGAACAAGAGTTACACATGATTTCATCGGTGGCATTACTTTCTGGCATTATGAAGAACATGAAGATATTCTTGTTGACCTTTTTGACTTGGATTACATGTGATGAAAAAAGAATCAATATCAAATCAAAACACAAGAAACTAGACGGATTCTCTATCATTTGACTTCTTTCGACTCATCATTGAAGTACGAGAACGGAAGAGTATACCCAGGTCGTGGTCTATCGTATACCAACCTATGCGTGAACTATCTTCTGCATACGGAAGATAGCCGCCTACGCACCTGCTCATGGAAAAGCATACCTTTTCCTTCACCAAAGAAAGAGTAAACCCGCTTGGGAAGTTCTTGGTATTGAAAGGACGAAAACGGAAGATGTAGCAGCACCAGAATGATGTTTTCACCTCCAAACTTGGTCATAAAATAGCCGTATCATCTCAGATGATGCACTTTATTTGACCAAAGTCATATAGAAGCATAGTGTGGTAGGATATGAATCATAAGAATAGTAGTGCAATTTTCATATCTGTTATTCTTTTTCTAGGTCCTGTTTTTGTTTCAGCACAGAGTACGTATGGGTTTAGCTGGGGCGTATCAATTGGTGATCAGATTCACTATAGCATTCTTATAGTTCTTGAAGGATCAGATAGTCCCACTCGAACATTTTCTGAAGATGTAGTCCTGACTATTGAGGATCTTGCGGATCTTACAGAGTACTCAAGCTATGCAGGCTTTCCCCCACCGGCTCAAGCAAACACTACTTATGTAAATGGAACTCAAATTGGACTGGACGATCCCATCTTTCAATATTCGTTCACTATAATCGTCTTTCCCATAGGAAATTGGACACATTATCGCTATCTAACTGAAGGCATGGATATATCGGATGATGATTCAATGGTCTATGAATTCTCTGAAGACCTATCAAGCTGGTCCCTAGACTTTGACATATCCTATTCGAATGATTATCGAAACACGACCTATCAGTTCTCGAAAACGGATGGTGCTCTTTTATCTTTGTTATCTTACTATTACCATGAAATTGCTATCGAAAATGAAACTCTATTTACACAAACTGATACCGTCGAGATAACACGAACCAATTTTGGAGTTCTTGGACCTATCTCTACTCTGTCAGCTATTGCCATCATAGTAGAGATCATCATCGTTGTAGAGCTATTCCGTAGATATAAAGGACGAAATGCATTGAAAGGGTAACTCCCCCCTCCTCCCTTTCTTATTGCGCGAGTATCTAATCCGTCCCATACGCACTATGACGACGTCTTTGCTTCAAACCTTGGCAGCCGTATAGGATCTGTACCTTTTGGTCATCAGGTCGTTCCATTGATCTATGAAGCAACTCGTCAGGGTCTATTTCCTCAGAGCGACCTTCAGATGCTAGTATTTGCTTCTCGAACGCATCTACATAGACGCTATATCCCTTGGAATACGCATCAAGCGCACCTGTTCCGTAGGCAAGAACTAGAAATAGAAACATCACAGCACTGAAGAGAACAATAGTGAACGCATCGCTCATTTTTCTTTTCACCTCATCTTTTGACCTTCTCTGAGGACATATTCGTTTCAATGCATATAGGTCATTGTCATATGCTTCATATGCTACGGAATGAAACCTCACTAGAACGAGCGAGTGACCTTAAGCAATTTGGCAGACATCGGATTCAGCCTTAGGAGCTCATCAGCATACTCCTTGCTACGAATCTCAAGTACCATCATACCGAATCCTTCAGTGCTATCTAGAACCTTAACAGATTTCTCCAGTCCTGTTGGACCGCTCCCAATCCATGTAATCACAAGCCCGATGACTGAAAGACCGAAAAGAACTAGAATCATAAGATCTGGACCTCCGACCAACATAGAGCCCAGTATCGACACGCTCAGGAATATTGTCAGGATGATTAGAAGTCCATTACAGACACCACAAGGAGCTCTCAATCTTGCTGTTTCTTCAAACGATATCGCATGCCTCTCGCACGCCGGAATGGTGAATCGATTGACTGCGCCAAGTCGTGCCCTCACTTGTGAGGAGCCAAAATAGCCACTCCTTCCCCTAGACATGAAGTGACCACTACCCGCGAATGAAGAGTGACGTGTGGCTTCTTGAGATATTCCTCTATCCATTGCAGACATAGCTGGAACAGTGCCCTCATCTGTTGCTGGATCCCCACACACAGGGCATCTCATCGGTAGACTCACCTTGTTGCTAGTGATTTGAATTACATACTCCTCGTTCAGCTTAATCCATCTCCATAATCCTACGATTTCACGTAATCATACTGCTTCTTGATTTGAAAGGTTTTACTCTTTTCCTTGATTATTCACACTGCTATCTATAGAAAGAAGAGGCTGAGTAGTGCGCAGTAGACTGTTGATATGATAAGATGGACTATCCCCAATGGGATGACTGCGCGATTGAACTCGGACCAGCTGAGTGGCTTCAAGTGTTTCTCTGCTGTTCGTACGACCACTACATTTGGGGCATCTCCAAAAGGAACCACATATCCACCTGCATTGGTGCCTATTGTTAGAGATAAGGGGATTATTGGGTTTGTGGAATCCAGATTTCCTGCTATGGGTGCGAGGAGAACACCAACAGCTTTCGCGTCGACAGGTGCCATGAGAGCACCCGGTATCCAAAGCATTAGGATTATTGCAACGATTGTATTATCTCCAATCAACCATTGAAAGCCTAAAGTCAGGTCATCTATGACTCCCGCTAGAACCATTGCTTGAACGACTCCTATCAATCCCAAAAGGAAGAAGACTGTGTCCCATGATAGGTGTTGTAGCAATTTCTTTGCCTGTTCCCCTGAGAGGATAAGTAACATAGTTGCTATAACCAAAGCAATAATCGCTCCTTGGTCCGGAAGGAGAACAAGACCTATCACAAGCGCTCCCAATGAGATAATTGAAACAAAGAAGTCCCTATGCGATTTCATCATCGTTCGCGGATCTATTGAGAATAGATCTGTAAGCTCACGTTCCTCCGATCCTTGAAGTTCATTCTTATAGTACCTGAGCATGTACCAGATAGTTATACCGAATAAAATGACTGTCAGAGGCATCAGACCGAGAATCATCAGTCCACTGTTGATGTCTGCGATATAGACAATTACGAGGTTAGTCACTGAGCCAATTGGCGAGGGGAAGGATGCGACATTAGCAACAACTACTTCTGATACCAAAAACGGTCTGAAGTCCGCGTCAATCGCATTACAGACCTCTACTGTTACGGGACTAACGATCAGCATGGTTGGTAATGGGTCGAAGAAGAGTGAGAGTACAAACACTACTATCAAGAGATAGAGATAGGTTTGGCGTAGTTGTCCGCCAGTTCTATGAGCAAGAACCACCGCCGTATACTGGAACAGACCTGAAGCACCGACAACTGAAACGATGATCATCATTGCTGCAATGAACAGGATGATGTCCCATCCCATCGTGGATAGGAGGCTGCTAAAAGAAATTCCATTAGATGTAAAGAGTATGAAGGCAGATATCGCTAATGCAAGTAGGGCTGTTGCCGTGTCGTTGACACGCTCACTCATTATTGCTAAGAGAGCGGCAATGAAGATGACCAGTATCAAGATTCCAGCTGCATCCATATGAGTCGAGGATTATTGTGACAACACTTGCTCATAAGCTACATCATCGATTCAAATTCCTTGAATCCCATCAGCGCCTTCTATAATAGATGAGAGCTAGAATCACGAATAGAACTCCTGTTCCTCCTCCTACGACCAGCAATTCAATGGAGGCGTTTGAGATTGTAGGAGCTGTACCACTCCCATTGGTTGTTGATGTTGATGATTCAGCAGTTGTCATTTCCGTACTATCTGGTTCAATTACCATCTCGTCGACCGGAGCCCTTTGATCGGGATTATTCCTAGAAGTTACAGGATACTGATCTCTATTCTGAGCATTACCACCTATCTCAAATGCTGAATCAAACACGCCATCATGATTTTCATCAATTGCCAAGAACCCGTCCCAATAGTTCATTTCGAAGACATTAAGCAGTCCATGGTCAACAGCATATGGCTTCTCTGACTCTCCGAGGAAGTCATTGTATCGGACTATACACTTTGCTGATTGCATGATGAAAATCGATTCAAGTGTACAGTTTATCATCGAGTTATGAAGCACTGTTGTTCTATTAGCTGCAGGTGCAAGATAGATGCCTCTGTACTCTGGCTCAACAATGATATTGTCCGATATGAGGTTGTCAGCCTCAAAGACTCGAATGCCATCTCCAGAGGTCTTGTATATGAGATTCTGCCGCACTTCATTCTCAGTTGTTTCTAGGTCCACACCAGAAATTCTGGTTCGTTCAATCGTATTATTGATGACATAGTTCCTGTTGGAACCAGAGCGGAAAGCGACTCCCCAATCGCTATCAATAATCAGGTTATTCGATACAACATTCTGAGTGGATCCTGTCCATCCCATCACTCCAGTTTCTTTGTTGTCATAGCAGTAATTATCAGTGATGATATTGCCTGTGCTTCCGCTATCCATGAAGACAGCATCAAAACCAGAATCGTAGATAGTATTCCTTGTAACCAAGGAATCGTTAGCCGCGAGAAGATGCACTCCAATTGCACCTCCGAAGATAGTGTTATTGCAAATTATCACATTCTTGGTGAGTGATATCACTAAGGCGCACCATGTATGATGCATTCCTTCAACCCAGTTATTGGTGAAATTCACGTAGAGGTCGGTGTGACTTATGGTGAACATGTGCATATCACTATGGAATCGATATCCTTGGATGACTATTGGATCCTCTTTCGTTCCCGTTCCAGGCCAATCATTCTCAGCAGCTTTCTGCAATAATTCATCATTACCAGAGATATGCATTGGTGGCTCGATATCTTCTTGATTTAGTTCTACAGACACCTCTTTGACAGGCTCTGCTTCAACTGATATTGAAAACCCTGTGACTAACAGGAGCATGAAACTAAGAACGGCATAGGACTTCATTGTAAATTGCAAACCCAATCCACCGAAATATCGTAGCTCCTCACCCTATATTAGGAAAGCAATCTCAGCAAAGGCATCATATGATTCATGTAATTCACGAGGTCCTATTCCTCCACTAGATGAACAACGTTTTCTCTCCCTTCTCTGAACCTTTTGATCATACCTCGTTGTTCAAGTCCTGTGAGAATCATGCTTGCTAGGGACTGTGACATGTCAAGTTCTCGGTAGATGTCCCTCTGGAGGCTCGAACCCCCTTTCTTACTGAGAAATCTCAGGATCTCATTCTCATGATCCGTCACTCCCGTTTCTGCAATAATCCTTGGAGCTCTAAGTGCCTTTATCACATTCGGAGCACGTTCGATGACAATTACCGCGAATGCACCTCCTAGAACAGCTACAAGCATCAGAAGGATGTCGGTCATTTCTGTATCGATGGCAGCAAGAGATGTCATTGGTATCCCATACTTTACGATGTATACTCGTTCTTGGCCTGGTAAGATTTGCTCAGCTTCCCAGACGAATACCAGACTCAGACCATCCGTGTGATTACTTGTAGGAATAGGATACAAAGGAGGGCTTTCCGTATCTAAGACTGCATGCTGCGGCAAAGTCGCGGTGAATCTGAAATTCTGAAACTCATTGAATGGCCTTACATAGTATATCATGTTCTCCAAGCAAAGGCCTCTTTCCTCACAAAGCCCCACCTGTTCCTGTAGGGACTCACTCACTATTATCATCGATATGTGAACTGAGGATGCTACTTCGATCTGTGTAGAAGGCGCGATTACTACTCGGGTGTATCTATCTTCCTCGACGCTTTCTACAGAAGTGTCCATTCCATCAACAAGCGCTTCGACTATGACTATACTTCGTAACTCAATACGTACGTTAAGGCTTGATACTCCTGTAGACCCTCTATTGGTCACTTTCGCAGAGAATTGAACATAACTAGTTCCATTGCTATGTAGCTTTACGTCTATTTCGACATCACTCATCAAGATGTCACTTACTTGGGCTTCAACTGGGTTGGGTGATAGTAGCAACATCCCTGACATCAGCAGCAACATAAGCAGGCGTGTCTTTCTAGTCCCAGTTGAGAACATGGTGGTCAACATCCTATGTCTTTTCTAATATACTCTTCACAATAGCCCAAGAGATGCTAACATCTCTTTGGCATCTCATCTCTTTTTGATGGCGATGCCAATAAGGGCTATTGCAAAGATGCCTATGATTACACTCATAGTGATTTCTATGGGGACCTCAAGGCTGCCAGGTAGGATTGGTACTGGTGAAGAAGTTTCGATAAGCTTCAATGAGGGATCATGAAGAACGCTTCCCCCATCGAAATTCGGGTACGCAAAGAACAGCAGAAGTGCTGAGCCATCCGCCCAATAGGAGGCCTCGACATCTACTGCCTCGGAAGTTCCATTGGGTAGGGTTTGTACTGCTTTATCTAACCACCGATAGAACCCACGGGTGGTGTTTGTAGATGCCTCGAGTAAGGATAGACCTTGCACATCATTTTCATTTCCATCATCATTATCATCGATATCATTGAATTTCTCTCCGAGATCATCATTAATTTCCCATTCATCCTCTGATTCTATCTCATGGTCTTGGTCATCTTCGTTGAGTTCAAAGATGTGATTCTTACCCTCAGAAGCTAGGTCTTCCTGAAGGTAGTTCAAGACTGCTACCTTTGATGTGTCCGAGAGATATGGAAAATTACCAATCTCGATATCGATCTTAAGTTCAACTCCCGCCGCGACAGTGTATTCAGCTTTTACACCTTCATCATCATTCACAGTTCCATTGTAATCATCCATATAGATATGGGCATAGAACTGCATGGTCATGGATTCGAACTGCTCGAGATTGAGGGTTTCATAGTCGTCCTCTTCATCCTCTGTGCTGTTGTCGTCATCATCTGCTAGGTTAAGCGTATCCTCGCCATCTTCTCCGCTATATCCTGGCATCCAATTTTCGAACCAGTCATCGTTCCAATCCTCTCCTGTCAATCCGCCCTTGACATAGGATGCATAGACCTCTGAGTTGTGACCTGCTGTATCAATTACTGAACCAGTAATCAGGTTCCAATCAAACGCCTCAAGAGGAGCGAATTGTAATGTTTCATTGATTTGATAAACACCATCGCCATTATAGTCCTCGAATTCGATAACCATTGGATAGCTCACACTGAACCTTGCTAGACTCCCGTTCTCATCAGGTGTATACCAGTATTGATATGCAGGTATCTTGGGATCCAACATTACAGTCATTATCTCAGTTTGAATCCATACAGTGCCGTCATCATCCCGTTCATATTCTGGCTCATCCTCTTCATCATGATCATCATCTGTGATTTGCTCATCCTCGTTATCATCATCTGTTGTTTGTGCATTCACAGGGAAAGATGTCGATATCACTAGAAAGAGCATCAATACAAGTAGTGCCTTACTTATCAGTGCGTGCTTCATTATTGGTTCACACCCACACGTTTCTTTCAATATATATAACGAACGTTAAGCAGAATCAAAAATGCACTGAAATCAGAGGTTCCATATTGTCGCTATTATTGCTATCTCGACTATGAAAATTCAAAATCCTTCAAAAAGAGCTATGCAATACTATTGCGTTACAGTGATGGGATACATTATATTCCTTCAGTCATCCAGAATCCTTGAGTTTTCGGTGGTAATTCGATGAGGCGTAGTATTGCTTACTTGGTCGTGATTACTTTCTTCCTACTTTCACCTTTGGTGCAAGCCCAAGATACATACAATCTCTCTTGGGGTGTGGAAGAAGGCGATGTTTTCATTTACAATCTCACCCATAGATTGACCTATATGGGAGAGTTGAGGATCGATGAATTTGAGGTACAGGTCACCGTTGTAGACTTGCCAACTATACCCAATCCTGTGCAGAATCTCTCCGTCGTACCATCAGTGGATCTCTCAATTACTTTCACGAACGGGTCATCGATAGGTGCAGCGAGTGCATATACAGGTTTCATCGAAATTGTCCCGCTTGGCACCTGTGAGATAATGCGACCTGATGAGGAGATTTCAGTCGAAGGCAACTCTATTGCCTATTGGGTTGAAGATAGCCAATCCTTCGGCTTCGAATCAGGTTGGTCGAATATCATTGCAATCATGAACACAACATTCTCATACTCAAAAATAGATGGTACTCTCCTCTTGCTAACCTCATCTTGGATTGACATTGCATCTGGATTAGAAATGGAATACTTGCGAATCACACGTGCTGGGGACCCCCTTCCTCTTGTGATAGCAGGTGGATCGATTTGTATGATTGTCGTGGTAATTATCTTCTTTGAGAGAAGGAAACGGTCGAGAATCTAGTGTGTATAAGACGATGCGGCGTGCAGCGGCCATGTGTGACAGGGACTAATACATCGAGAGGGCTATTTAGCGTGAGCTCGGGGTTTAATCTGAATCTCGATTTGACTGAGATCATCAAATCGCGTGCCCTCCTCCCTTGACCTGATGCGTGTCAGGTAAGCACGCGTGTAGAGCCTAGCAGCCTTCATAATACCTATGTGTTATGCCCGTAATATATAACTTCCACAGTTTTTCTTCATAGAATAGCTGAACTTCGATGATTTTTGGCGCCATACCTACCTACAGACTTGACGAAAAAACGACGCTGTTTTGAACGGTCTGGAATATGATAGCAGCCTTCCTTGAAGCAGAGGGTGTGAAGCTTTATATGAATTCGAATCTCAGGCTGGCTGTGGAACCTTTGTTTTACGTATACTATGATATCATGTGTGGACGAGGCTAGGTCCGCGCCCTTCGGGGCACGTGGCCAGGTATGTAAAAATATTGCCACACAAGAAATCGGGACATTCCCGAAATCCGGGTAAGCAGAGGCACTCTCATTCTTGGAAGAGGTGCACTCTCAACATTGCACCCAACTGCAAGGGCTGGGTTAATGCTAACACCATGCCTTTGCCTGATGTCTGCAAGCGCTGCTGGCAGGCACTCAACTCTCAAGAGTAAGGGGATTATTCCCCTTCTCATTGTTTTTTTGATTTGATGCATAGCTTCTCACAGAAAGATGGCGTGAATCACATGTCCTTTATAGCGACCGAAATTGGAGGTTTCTATGACATCCGAGAAAATCACTTCGATATGGTTCGTCTTTGTTGGTATTTCCATTACGTCTCTTTGGATTATCCTATTCCTAACTAGCTCAGTGAATGAATCTCACATTAGTTTCATACTACATCTCTCCGCAGAGGGAATCACTGCTTTCTTTGGATTGTATGTTGGACTAACTCATCTACTTGGAGGGAAGGTTATACGACCGACCATGTTCTTCACTTTGGGACTGATCTTAGCTTCGTCCGCTGGCGCTGGAGGTTACTATCTTGCAGAAATGGGCGACATAGGATTCTTCCTGCTTCTCGAAACCATTGCTCTAATCACTATGACATTGTTCATCATTCTCTACAAGAATGAGTCTATACAGCTCGCTGTAATCTCGATTGGTAGCACACAGATGGACTCGCGACTCTCCAAATTGATCAACTTCAGTATTGGCTTAGCCGTGTATGTTTCTCTGAACAGTGCCACTTACTTCGGTGAGAGTGGAAATTGGTTCATGGTTCTTGTCCATATTGTAACTACACTATCACTTCTTTACATTCATCTCGTGTCTATACGAGGGAAGAATATTTTATCAACTCAGGACTCTATTCAGAAGTTATAGTCCTGAACTGGAGAGATATCATTGCTTGTTGGTGAAAAAGTCCGGCTTGTGCCATTAGAAGAAGAGAAGCATCTGGATCATATTATGGAACACTTCAACAATCCAGAACTGAGAGTGTTTCTTGGCGGTTATATGCCATTTACGCGCAATATCGAAAGAGAATGGATTCTGTCTGCAGAGGAAGACCAAAAGAAGCGGAAATCTTTCCACTTTGCCATTGAAACTCACCCTGAAGGATATATGATTGGCACCCTTGGGCTACATGATATTGACTGGCTATCCAGATCCTGCACCCTTGGAATTGCGATATACGAATCCAAGTACTGGGGGAAAGGACTTGGCACTGAGGCAATGCGGCTGTTGATTGATTTCGGTTGGACTCACCTGAATCTTAGACGTATTGAGCTAAGCGTTCATGCTTTCAATGAACGAGCGATCAAGGCATACCAGAAACTCGGGTTTGAGAGATATGGGACCGCGCATCAAAAGTACTACATGGGTGGAAGTTATGTAGATACACATTATATGGAGCTCTTCCGAAAAATGGAAGAATAGGATAGGGGTCTGCTTAGGTTAACAATGTTAGGACTCCTATCGCCTGTTTCGCTGTCGCAGGGCAAACATTAAATCACGGGCTTTTCAACTGCCGCAGGTATCACCCGCGGAGTGAACTCAGTAATGGCAGAGTCAATCAAGCCGGTTGTAGTCATTGGCGCAGGAATTGCAGGAATGCGTGCAGCCCTGGATCTTGCTGGCATGGGCGCTAAGGTGTACATGATCGAGAGGCTACCCTCAATCGGAGGTCATATGAGCCAACTGGATAAGACATTTCCAACGCTCGATTGTAGCATGTGTATTCAGGGACCTTGGATGGTCGATTGCTCACGTCACCCCAACATTGAGATACTTGCATATTCGAACGTCCAAGAGGTTACAGGAGCGCAGGGCGATTTCAGAGTGAAGGTCCTGAAACGTACTCGAAGAGTGAATGCTGAGAAATGTACAGGCTGCGGCGACTGTCAACGGGTGTGCCCAATTGAAGTACCAAATGAATATGACATGGGTCTCAAGATGCGAAAGGCGTCCTATATCCCATTTCCGCAGGCAGTGCCCAATATTGCCACAGTTGACATCGAGAATTGCATTCAATGTATGATGTGCAAGAACACCTGCAAAGCAGAGGCAATAGACTTCGATATCAAGGATGAAATCATCGAGATCAATGCTGGCTCGATCATCGTTGCGACTGGCTATGAGTTGCTAGATCCCTCAACAGTACCTGAGTATGGATACGGTCGCTTCCCTAATGTTGTAAGTGCGCTTGAGTACGAACGGATGGTTTCAGCAAGTGGACCTACTGGAGGCGTCGTCATGCGCCCCTCTGATGGTCGCGAGCCTCACAAGATCGCATTCGTACAGTGCGTTGGTTCCAGAGATGTTAATCACTGCTCATACTGCTCTAAGATTTGCTGTACATACGCGACCAAGGAGGCCATTATCACAAAGGAGCACACTCCCGAGGTTCACATTGATATTCTTTACAACGACATGCGTGCGTTTGGCAAGGGATTCGAGGAATTCCTCGTTCGTGGCGAGAATGATTATGCAATCAACTATGTTAAGGGCCTCCCGAGTGAGATAATGGAAGACCCCTCCACTAGGGGCCTGCTGGTCCGTCATAGCAATTCAAAGGGTCATGAGGTTCTCCTTGACCACTACGACCTAGTCGTTCTGTGCCCTGCAATGATTCCATCATCTGATACTGATGTCTTTGAGAAACTTGGCATTCAGGCTGATGACTATGGATTCCTTCATGCTGCAGGAACATTCCAGAAGACTGTTGGTACAACAGTCCCTGGCATCCACATGTGTGGAGCATGTGATGAGCCCAAGGACATACCTGACTCTGTAGCACAAGGAAGTGCTGCAGCAGCTTTAGCCGCATTAGATATCACGATTCCAAAGCCCGAGGAGGGTGAATTACTTACTGAAGCCGATCTTGAGTTGATGGCAGCAGAACCAAGGATCGGAGTAATAGTCTGTTCCTGTGGAATCAACATTGCTGGAACCGTAGACGTAGCAGAGGTCACGGAATATGCTAAGTCATTACCAAATGTCGTTTACGCAGAGAATTTGCTCTATTCCTGTTCATCAGACTCTCAAGAAGTGATCAAGGATGCCATCAAGGAACACAAGCTCAATCGCGTTGTTGTTGCATCATGCACCCCTCGAACTCACGAGCCTCTGTTCCGAGCCACGATTGAAGAAGCAGGACTGAACAAGTACCTCTTCGACCTTGCAAATATCCGAGAACATTGTTCATGGGTCCACCAAGCTGACAAGGATGAGGCAACCTCGAAGGCAATGGACCTTCTTAGGATGTCCGTATCCCGAGCGAAGCTTCTTGAAGCACAAGATGAGGCTGTGACCCAGATAGAACCTGTAGCCCTTGTGATAGGTGCAGGTGTGTCTGGCATCTCTGCAGCCGATGTTATCGCCAAGAAAGGATTCAAGGTATACCTCGTTGAGAGGGATGAGAAGATAGGTGGATTCCTTAACGAGCTAAGCACAGTGAATTTCAGCCATCAGCCAACATCTGAAATCATAGTTGACTTTGAGAAGAAGATCAAAAGCAACTCGAACATCGAGCTACTTCTCAATACAGAAGTAGCAGAGGCAAAGGGCTCAATTGGCGACTTCGATATCGTGCTCAAGACTGGTCGGGAGAAGAAGGAGATCAAAGTTGGAGTTGTCATCGTCGCAACTGGAGCAACTGCTTTGGAAGAGAAGGGTCTCTACGGTTTCCACAAGCTCCCTGAGGTCATGACTGAGGGTGAATTCAATAATCGTCTGGTCGCAGGTGAGGGATTCAAGGATGGCGAGACCTTTGCAGTCATCCATTGCGCAGGTTCTCGTGAAGAGGAGTCCCTTGAGGGTTCAAGGACTTGGTGCTCCGGTATCTGCTGTACCATTGCCCTTGAGCATTCGTTAGAATTACTTGAGAAATATCCAAACTCCAGAGTATTCCATCTCTACAGAGACCTTCGCGTCTTCTACAAGGTAGAGGACAAGTATAGAGAAGCACGAAAGAAAGGTGTCGTATTCCTCAGATTCGATAAAGACGCTCCACCTGAGGTCACGAAAGGGAAGAGTAAAGAATTGCGAGTCGAGGTCATGGACCAAGTATTCGGTGCAGAGATTGGACTGGATGTTGACCATGTGGTCTTGGCCACTGCAATGGTTCCTAGGGAAAACAAGCATATCTCAGAGCTGTTCAAGGTGCCATTGAACATGTCAGGATTCTTCATGGAAGCCCATCCCAAGCTCCGACCTGTCGACTTCCAGACTGACGGTGTATTCGTATCAGGCACTGCTACAGCACCGAAGAGTATTGCAGAGTCTATCTCACAAGGACAGGCTGCTGGCTCAAGAGCTCTGATCCCTCTCATTAGAGGTATCCGAAAGGCAGAGGCCATCGTTTCAGTGGTCGATCCAGAGGTCTGTGTGGGATGTGGCACGTGTGAGATCAATTGTGCTTACAATGCAATAGAGGTCGTGCCTGGAGATGGTGGACATGACTATGCTGTGAGCAACCCGGTTCTGTGTCAGGGCTGTGGCAAATGTGCTGCAGGGTGTCCTTCAGGTGCTATCACCATGAAGCACTTCACTGACGATCAGATTCTCTCACAGGTCCGTTCTGCCTTGGAGAACCTATCTCCCACATCACCTACCATTGTGACTATCATGTGTAACTGGTGTACCTATGCAGGAGCTGATTCTGCTGGAGTCGCCAGACTGCAGCAACCGACCAACGTCCGTGATATTCGTGTGATGTGTACAGGGCGTGTCAGCGTGACGCACATCCTTGAGGCGTTCCGAATGGGCGCTGATATGGTCTGGATTTCAGGGTGTCACTTTGGTGATTGCCATTATGTAGATGGAAATGTTTCGTTCGAACGGCGTTTTGCCATCGCAAAGAAGATCATTGAGAAGGCAGGGCTTGAGACTGAGCGACTGCAATTCACGCAGATCAGTGCAAGTGAAGGGCCTATCTGGGCTGAGACTGTCAAGAAGTTCTCAGCACTTGCAGAGAAGCTGGGACCAAGTCCTTTGAGACCAAGGGGGCGATAAGAAGATGTCAGAGAGTTGGGGTCAGTTCAAATCCTTTGAAGGAAAGAAATTCGAAGCATTGGACAAGAAGTTCACAGAAGAGGCTTCCAAATTGATTGGCGGACAGGACCTTTCCGCTTGCTTCCAGTGTGCGAAATGTTCTGCCGGCTGTCCAGTTAGTGATAAGGTGAATATCCAGATCCATGAGGTCATGCGAATGCTCCTCTTTGGGCTCAAAGAGGTCTTGGACACTGACATGGTCTGGCTATGCACGACTTGCTATACATGCCAAGAGCGTTGTCCACAGGGCATTGACATCACTGATATCCTATTTGGGCTCAAGAATATGGCATTCAAAGTCGGTAAGTCACCTCCTGGCTACGTTTCGGCTAGACAAGGCTTGTATGATACAGGTAGACTGTATCCGCCAACGGACTGGGAGCGTGAGGACCTAGAGCTTGATGAGGTTCCAGAGTTGAACATCGAAGATACCAAGAAGGTACTAGACAAGATGGGTTTGATGAAGCTTAGGGAGGACGATTAAATGACTCAATCATACGAAGTATTCCTTGGATGCGCTATTCCAAATCGATTCAATAACTACGAATCCTCCATGCGACTTGTCGCAAAAGAGCTGGGTATCGAGCTCATTGACTTTGAGGGAGCCTCCTGTTGTGGTACTGTTGTCCTCAAGTCAATCGATGAGGAGAATTGGCTTGCTCTCTCAGGTAGAAACATTGCTCTCGCAGAGAGCCGAGGTCATGATATCGTCACTCCATGTAACGGGTGTTTCGGCTCTCTAAAGGACACCAACCATGTTCTACATGACAGTGAAGAGCATCGAGCAAAGATAAACAAGGCATTGAAAGAAGTTGGCCTAGAATTCACGGGTAAAGCAAAGGTACGTCACTTCGTAGAGGTTCTCTACGATATGAAGGAAGAGATCAAGGAGAAGATCGTCAATCCCCTTGATGGTCTACGCATCGCATTCCATCCCGGATGTCACCTCCTACGGCCCTCCAAAGTTGCGGGTTTTGATGATCCAGAGCTGCCCAGAAAGGTAGACGAGCTTTTGGAGCTGACTGGCGCAAAGAGCGTTCCATGGAACCTAAAACTACGCTGTTGCGGCTCCCCACTTCTCATCGCCAGTGAGAATGTCGCAACACAGATCATCATGGAGAAGAACTCCTCAGCAATCGAGGCTGGTGCCAATTGCGTTGTCACCAACTGCCCTGCATGCCATACCCAGTTCGATGTTCAAGCTCTTGGTCTTAAGGATGAGAAAGACCAGTCCTTGGAACTCCCCGCGCTATTCGTCACTCAGGTGCTTGGTGCAGCTATGAATCTAGATCGTGAGAAGCTTGGATTCGAATTGAATAGGGTCTCGCTCGCACCGATTGAGGATATCTTGGGATTGTAGGCATCCTCGTGCTAAATGCTTCCTGTGAATGGAGTGACAATCTCTCCTCCCACATCCTCTCAAATATGTGTAGAACGCGTGGGTACGAGCGAGTTCTTTTGCATGAGAGTATAGTTAGGATGATAGACGTCCTTTACATCAACTTCCCAAGCGCCACCTAAGGTGCCAGATATCTCGATGGCCGCAAAGCCATCCCTATTTGTCAGAGTACTAAGAGAAACACTCTCTCCATCTGGGTCTTGGATTCGTATTCTGACTCGGGCGTGTTCTATTGGTGTTGAGCATCTATCCACTATCCTGACAAGGGTTTGGAGATAGTGCTCTGCCTTGCTGTATGATTTGAGAAAATCGATTGATTCGACCTTCATCTCAGTACATCTAGGTTTTCCCATTCGCCCCATATGCGACACTCTTCGGTATAATAGTAAATAGATGGGGTATATATATTTACTTTTCTACCACCAATAGTCGCGGCCTCAAGAGAGATACCGCACGATAGAAAGACAAATGGATCATGCGAGACTGAGAATTCCTAGTTTTCTGGCTTTATCTTGCTCTTCCCGTAGAAAAGCTCGCCAAGCCGTTTCATGGCATCCCTGACGCAATCTTTGTTGCCGCTCACCTGTAGATGCCTATCTCCATCTAATTGAATCAGTACCCCACAATCCTCTGCAATCTCACCAACGGTTTCTACTGGTATATCTTCGGGTAGCTTGATTCTGAAGAATCCAATATCTTTCTCTCTTGGTAACTCAGAGATGTGCACAGGTGTGTCTTCAATCGTAGGTACTATACGCCCGTCAAGTGAGTCCTGAAATCTCTGCTCCCATTCCTTTCTGATGTCGACTCCATTCTTCTCTTCCATCCATACCATCATGGTCTCTCTGAGTCGAAGGATTCTGAGTTCAAGCTCCTCTCGAAGCTGTTGGTCTGCCTGGGAATGCGCAATATCCTCTTGAAACGATCTCAGGTATTCTATTGACATCTTCGAGTTTCTAAGGTCGGCAAAGGTCAGGTCTGGGATGAACACTCCTGAGGATTGTAGCTCTCCGAGGAGGTCATTCAGGACCATCCACGCAGCATAGAGTCCATCCAGAGATACCATCCAGATCACTCCTTGAGCATCTCTTCGACCTCATCAAGGAAGCTCCTCTCACGCCACCATCGAAGGTCTCGCGCGCCTGTTGGGCAGATGGCAGTACATGCTCCGCACCCCTCGCACTTCATCTCATCAGTCACGCTCTTCTTGACTCCGGGAGTACGTTCGATCATCGATACTGCATCATAGGGGCAGATCTCTGAGTAGTGACACAGGTCGCAACCAACACAGAGGTCCTCATCCACTTCTGCAGTCAGAAGCTCAATTGCTACTGTGCCAAGGTTCAATGGGATGGTTGCAGCGCTTGCTGCTCCTCGTGCTTGATTGACTGAATCCTGAACGTTCTTTGCGTAGGTGACTCCTAGGAATACTCCAGGCACCGTCGTTTCGACTGGGCGATACTTCATGTGCATCTCTGCAAGGAAACCGTCTTGTCCCCTATTGATGCCTATCGCCTTTGAAAGCCCATCCACGTCGTGTGGGGCTTCAAGCCCTAGTGCAAGAACTACCATGTTAGAGCGAATCTTGAAGGTTTCTTGTGACAATGTGTCATAAATCGTAACAATGGCCTCATCTGAGTCAGGAGCCTTCTCCACAGTTATAGGCTTCTCGCGTATCCATCGGAGATAGGAAACGCCATGCCGTCTGTTCTCACGCCACATCTCCTCCATTCCATTCGCATAGGGCCTGATGTGCTCCTTATACGCTGAGAATATCTTGATGTCCGGGAACAACTCCCTGAGCTCATTCTGCATGGATATGACTGCAGAACAACAGACTCTCGAGCAATACCTATTGCCTTCTCCGGGTGATTGACGAGAACCAACACAATGGATGAATATTGGGTTCTTTGGCGGCTTCTTCAACTCCCCGGCTTTCAGCATCTTCTCAAGCTGCAGGGTCGAGATGACAGCTGGGACTTGATTCCACCCGTACTCTTCTTCCTTAGGCTCATAGACATCCGTACCTATTGTAATCACAATTGTTCCAACACGATAGACTGACTCTTCCTCTGTTTCGACATTCATAACGGTGATATCGTAGTTACCATAGGAGCCATCACGTTTCATTGGTATCGTGTTGAATAGGACCTTGATTCTCTTCTCTTTCTCAACTCTACTTTTCAGGTCATCAACGATATCTTGTGAGCTCTCCATCTTTGGGAATAGGCGATAGAGCTCATTGAGTCGTCCACCTAGTTTGTCCTGTTTCTCTACAAGGATGACCTCAAAGCCTTTCCTTGCAATATCAAGTGCTGCAGTCATTCCAGACACGCCCCCACCCACTACCATTGTAGCTCGTGTTACTTCTACTTCCTTCAGGGGGATGTCCTCGTTGTTGATGGCCTTAGCAACAGCACTACGAATCATGTCCTGAGCTTTTTCCTGTCGCTCCTCTCGCGGTGCCTTTGTGTGTACAAGTGCAAGATGCTCTCTAAGACCGACAGGTCCTACGAGATAATATGGTGACAATCCTGCTGCCTCTAGGGCACGTCTAAACGTCGCCTCATGTTGTAGGGGTGAGCAAGATCCCACTACAACTCGATTGAGTTTGTGCTCTTTGATTGCCTGAGTCACTAGTTCCTGTCCCGGATCGCTGCACATGAAGATGTAGTCAGTGCTGTATGCAACGTTCGGAAGGTCCTTTGCCCAATCTGCCAGCCCTGGGGAGCTGATCTCATTTCCAATGATACCACCACAATGGCATATGAACACACCAACTCTCGGCTCCTCGGTGATTTCAGCTGGCTCTATCACTTCCTTCTCAGGGGGCACGGGAATTGGCAGGATGGAATGAGCTACCATTGCTGCTCCCTTTCCCTCATTCACAGTATCAGTACCATCCCTGGGACCATGGGCGCAACCGGCAACATAGACCCCCGCTCGACTGGTTTCCAGACCATGAGCGTTGGAATGCTTCTCCTTGATCCAGCCGTTCTCATCAAGCTCGATATTGAGGATTCTCGCAAGATCTTCGTTCTCTGGGTGCGGTCTGAAGCTAGAGTTCAGGACCACCATGGAAATGTTGTCTATCTCAATGATCTTGCCATTGTCCGTATCTTCCATCTTCACGAATAAGTCATGGGTATCTGGGTCCTCGCTGATCTCCGCGACACGACCCCTGATGAAATCGATTCCCTGATTGTGTTGACTGTCCCACAGGAACTCCTCAAGCGCCTTTCCAGCAGTCCTCATATCCATGTAGGTATAGATGATCTCACAATGGTCCTCAGGATAGTGCATTCTGGTGACTTGTGCTAGCTTTGCGCCGAATGAACAACAGACCTTGTTACAATGATGAGCATAACCAGAAATATTCTCACGAACATCCCTACTTCCAACGCAGTTCACAAAGAGGATCTTCTCAGGTTCCTTTCCATCCGATGGCCTGACCATGTGTGAGTCGGTCGGTCCAGTTGGGTGCGACTGCCTGTCATATTCTAAGGAGGTGACGACGTTGGGGTAGATCCCATAGCCATACTCACCATAGTCATTCGGTTTGTACTCCTTGAATCCTGTCGCAACGATGATTGAACCAACATCTAGGTCATAGACCTTGTCCTCATCATCATACATGATGCAATCCTGTGGACAGACCCCTGCGCAAGTACCACATCCAATGCATGCTTCCCTGTCAATGGTCGCGATGAGAGGGACCTGCTGGGGGAAGTTCATGTAGATTGCTTTTCGCAATGAGAGACCTTCGTCATAGTCATTTGGTACTTCGACTGGACATGAGCGGATGCACAGCTGACATCCGGTGCATTTGTCCGCGTTCACATACCGCGCTCTCTTTCGGACCGTGACAGTAAAGTCACCTGCACGACCTGAAACCTTCTCCACCTGGGAGAGAGGATGAACTGTGATGTTTGGATGCTTTCCGACATAGGATGTGAGGGGAGTCATGACGCAGGCTGAACACTCTAAAGCAGGGAATATCTTGTAAACAGCAACGTAATTGCCACCGATATTCACAGACTTCTCTATGATATGTGCACGATGGCCTCCTTCCGCAAGGGCGATTGCCGCGTTGATTCCAGCCATTCCGCCACCGATGACGAGTACATCAGTAGGCTTTGAAGGAACATCCGACTTTGGTGCTGATTCGCTGACCATGAAACAAGTCTCCAGCAGGGATTACAACGAAGGCGTGGTCGATTTGAACGATATAATCTTTCTGTCTTGACATCATTCGGCCTTTACGTTGTTAAGATTGAACTCCATGCCTTCTTCTCTCTAGAAAGTGGAAATCAGGGCCAAGAGCATTGCGTCAACAGATTATCTACAATCTTTGCATGTAGTATAGAGATCCAAACGTTGTCCTACAGCTGTTGTACCAACTAATTCAACAATCTCGTTCCATTTGATTTCTATATCTTTAGACTCATAGTCCCAAATTCTGCCGCATTGCTGACATATCACATTTACGTGGACTGAGGTATTTGGATCATACCTTGATGAGTTCTCATAACGTAATTCCTGTACCAGATTCAATTCAATCAACATATCCATTGTAAGATAGATCGTATTCATGCTAATGGTTGGATGCGTTTTCGAGATTTCAGTACGAATCTCTTCTACAGTAGGATGTTTGTCACTGGCTAAAACATACAAACAGATTGCAAGCCGCTGAGGTGTAACTTTATACCCTTTGTCACGTAGTAGCGTGATTAGTTGGTCTTTGGTTACTTTCATAGTCTTGCATCCATTTGGTCTAATTATACCGTCTTTTTAATCCTTTATCACCTGAACAAAAGCATTAAATGAAACAATTACTAATTAGTAATTATTCCTATTAAGCGATTTGCTTATGGGACTAGAGGGATGTGTAAACCTATGCCAAAGGAAAAGAAAATGACGACTGCATCAGGCATTCCTGTTGCAGACAATCAAAACTCACTAACCGCAGGAGAGAGAGGTCCAGTGCTTTTGCAGGATTTTCATCTCCTGGAGAAACTTGCTCATTTCAATAGAGAACGAATTCCTGAAAGAGTAGTTCATGCCAAGGGTGCAGGAGCTTTCGGGACTCTTACAGTAACGCATGATATAACGAAATACACCAAAGCCAAGTTGTTCTCGAAGGTTGGAAAACAGACGGATCTCCTCCTTCGTTTCTCAACCGTAGCAGGAGAAAAAGGTTCAGCAGACACCGTAAGAGACGTACGGGGCTTTGCCATCAAGTTCTATACCGAGGAAGGTAATTGGGACTTGGTCGGCAACAATACTCCAGTCTTCTTCCTTCGTGATCCCCTTAAGTTTCCTGACTTCATCCACACGCAGAAACGCGTTCCACAGACCAATCTGAAATCTGATGAGATACAGTGGGATTTCTGGTCTCTGGTGCCTGAGTCCCTACATCAAGTCACGATCTTGTTCTCCGACCGAGGAACTCCGAAAGGATACGCCCACATCAACGGATATGGAAGTCATACATACAGTTTCATCAATGCTAAGGATGAACGATTCTGGGTGAAATTTCATTTTAAAACGGCTCAAGGTATTGAGAACTTCGCCGCAGAGGAAGCGGCTAAACTGACATCTGAGGACCCCGATTGGGCTACCAGAGATCTATTCGAACGTATCAAAAGAGGTGATTTTCCCAAATGGAATTTCAAGGTCCAAATCATGCCTGAAGATGAAGCTGCTAGCTATAGATGGAATCCATTCGACCTTACCAAGGTATGGCCACATGCAGACTATCCCCTAATCGATGTAGGTGTCTTGGAACTTAACCACAATCCGATGAACTATTTCGCTGATATCGAACAGGCGGCTTTTGCTCCATCTAATATAGTACCTGGAATCTCATTCTCACCTGATAAGATGCTGCAAGCTCGCATCTTTTCATATGCCGATGCTCATAGATATCGACTCGGTGTCAATCACCAATTGCTCCCAGTGAACAGAGCGAAGCATGCTGAAGTCCACAGCAATCAACGAGATGGATTCATGAGGCTTGATGACAACGGAGGAGCTACATTCAACTACGAGCCAGATAGTTTTGGAGGTCCCAAGGCGGACTCGGCGTATCGAGAGCCTCCGCTGAGGATTTCAGGTGATGCTGATAGGTATGATCAACCCAGAGGTGTGGATGATGACTACATCCAACCCGGCAATCTATTCCGACTGATGACCCCAGCTGAGCAGGCAAGGCTAATGGATAATATTGTTGGATCCCTGAGAAAGACGTCTAAGGAGATTCAAGAGAGAATGGTTAAACATTTCACCAAGGCTGACCCTGCATATGGTAAGGGCATCAAAGATCGGCTTGGTCATTAGGAAACTAATAGGATACAGAGGCGGTATGAATGCCGCCATCTCTATTACTTTCAAACTTGCTGTGTACAACAGCATTAAGTATCTAATCAGAAGGAACTTGTCATTCAGTTATCTTGCCTTCATATAGCTGATTGAGGGTACTCAGAGATGGAATTGGAACAAACAGCATCCGTTAGTAGGTTCTATTCGTGGCTTGGTGTAGATTCCCTTAGTGGTGAGCTTAGAAAGGCCATTCGAGCTCGGATGATGGTCAACTTCCCTCGGATATTCGCGGGGAATTTTCTGATCATCACCTTGACCCTTTTCTATCTCGATACCCTCAATCCCTTAGAGATTGGTGCTGTCTGGAGTGTCTATTTTACCACCCTTGCGCTTCTCGACTACGTTTCAGGAACCATCGGTGATCAGATTGGGTACAAACGGGTTCTTCTTGGTGCATATATCTCTAAACTAATCGCTATTCCTTTCCTGTTATTTGGAACCACGTTCGCTTGGTATGCACTGTTCATGGTTCTGCTCGCAATAGGAGATTCACAGGAGAGCGGAGCACTTGAGGCGTGGTTCGATAACTACTATCGTCCTCGAGCAGAGATAGAGGATCCAGAGCGCAAGATATACACTCAGTTCATAGCTCGAGCCACTCCGTTCTACAATCTTATGACCATCTCTGGATTCGTTGTTGGAGGATTCATTGCCACTGAGATATCCCGCCAGACTGTCTTCGCTGTATTTGCGTTCCTCTTGGTCTTCGAACTTGTGTTGATTCAAAAGGTGATTTGGGAAGATGTGAACAGGACTTCAGAGCAACAGTCAACTGGTTACCTAGGAAGGATACGTGAGAGCCTTTCCATCTTCGTGAACTCGCGTACCATCTTCTTCTATTTCCTTGGTATCGCAGCAATATGGGCTGCGAACGAATCGGTCTGGCATACCTTCATCTCTATCAAGATATACCTCGAATATACCGGCTCTGATGCAGGCGCGGGTGTGCTTCGCTCAGCAGTCTTCGCAAGTGCACTTCTCTGGCAATTACTGGTCATCAAGTTCATTGACCGATTCAAGAGACCTCACCTCTATGTCTTCCTTTCGACAGTGGTCAGCAATGCGATGTTCTTTGCAATGATTCTCACTTACTACCAAGCAGTTCCACCAAATAGTGTTGATATCCTACCAGCTGTTGGTATCTTGCTACTATATCAGATTCCTGCAGCATGGGAGAGCCTGCAAGGAACATTACAACAGCGTATCAACCTAGACCTGATCCCTGATGAGCACAGGAACTCTCTCTATTCACTCCTGCCTACTTTGGCTCGCATCTTCGGAATTCCATTCGTGATAATCACAGGGTACGTTACTGATGTTGGTGGATTCATTGGAAGCTTCTATTGGCTCATCGCTGTTAGCTTCATCGGATCCATCCTCTTAGGTATAGGCCTTCTCTTGGGAGCTGACTCAAAGCAACAACAGACGACTGTAGTCAATCTTTCTGGGGATGACGTGACAGAGGTCACTGATTCGTAGGTTCACTTGCAGTACTCTCAGCAGATGAAATCTGATTCATGGCGTCCGCAAGTTCTTTCGCTTGTGTCAGTGCTAGGATTGCAGGAACTAATGCCATAGCTGCAAGGCTAATTGGAATGATGGGATTCCAATCACTACTGGTTTCATAGAAACCTAATGTCACTGTGAATGCGATTGATTCTTGTGACTCCTCCAAATATATCTCAAGGATATGTGCTGTTTCATTCCCAAAGCTCATCTCTATCCCGAAATTCTGCGAGGGATGAACTGTCAGGATATTCAGGAGCGTCATTGATTCTGTGAATATTCGGAAATGTGCTACTCCTTCAAAACAGAAATTTCCAAAGGTGATTTGCAAGTATAATCGATTTCGAGGGGCGATATCAAAGATGTCTATTATGACTCCAAGAGATTCCGATGAGATATCATACTCATAGTCTTGTGTTTCAAGCTGCAATCGGGAAACTGGCTGGATATGACGATGGGTATAACCATAGATCAATGGAGCTGTTAGTACCAATGCAAGAATTACCAATAGTGTGATATGGCTTGCTTTCCGCTTTCCCAGAATGTGACGTCGATCACGAGGAGTATGTCGATGACAGGTATTTTCTGTTCTCATCAAGTAATATGTAGATAGAAAGAATAGAGCAGCTCCATATACAAACCAAGGTGTCACTGCTATCATGGCGATTTCAGGAATCGGAGGCGGGAACCAAAAGACTATCTCAAAGGTAATCTCCACGTCTTGGTCCTGTCTGGAGATTGTGAGATTCCAGTACTCGTATTGGTCTTCAAAAGCGAGTCCGTCACTTCCAATCACCCGTATATCAGTAAAATTAGCAAAAACTCCTCTTGAATTCGAAACTGCATAAATCGTAACTGATGAACCATTAGTCGAAAGCTGTCTTAGGATGACTCTGGAGGTATCGATATTGCTGATGACGATACGTGATGATTCGTTGGATAGGACCTCCTCATATCGGTGAGGGCTTGAAGGATAGGGAATTCCACTTCCACCGTAGAAATAATAGTAGGGAGGACCTTGAACCATTACTAGTCCCCCAAGTAACATCATTACAACAGCCAGAATCACACTCTTGCCGTCGCAATCAATCATCACACTGAAACACCCAATGGACACATTCGAAGAAGATGGATAAGGCCTTTTCTGACCAAGTAGCAAATTCTCAACTCTTATGCTGCAACTTTGTCTGCTGCGTTTCTGATTGTAGGAAATGATTAATACCCCTCCCGCTGAGTGAAACATAAGAGATGTTATTCTGAGGGCATCTAAGAAAAAGGGTATTCGGGAAAGATATCAATGTGGCATTTTCCAGATGAGGTAAAGTTTCGATTCAGTTGGAGACCCTATCAGGCAAGGGTGCTTTCTGAACTTGAGGGGCATATGGGTGACAAGAGATTACATGTTGTTGCAGCTCCCGCATCAGGAAAGACCGTGCTTGGTCTTGAGGTTGTTCGGCGTCTTGATGGACCCACGCTAGTGCTGGCACCAACACTTGCAATTCGTGATCAATGGGTGCAGCGTCTAGAGGAGCTCTTCCTTCCCTCAGGTAGTAAGACCCCAGATTGGGTTTCGTTCGACCTCGCTCGACCTGGTTTCTTTACTGTGAGTACCTATCAGATGCTTCATGCGGCGATGAAACGCGAAGAGTATGTTGCAGAACCTGAGGAAGATGAGGGACTCGAGGATGAAGATGACTTCATTCCTGATCAGTCTACGGATATCGATATTGAAGAGGAAGAAGAGCAGGCTCTCGATATTGAGGAGAAGGAAGAGCGTGAGGCATATAATTGGCTCAATCAGAAGAGGACTGACTATCGGAACGCACCAATGCCCGAGCTGGCACCTCTTCTCGATCAAATAGGCGTCAAGACCGTTGTGCTTGATGAAGCTCACCATCTGAGGTCAAGCTGGTGGAAAAGCCTGACGACACTTATCAAGGATCTTGGATCTATTCGCTTACTTGCTCTTACTGCAACACCTCCTTATGATGTTCCGCCTGCAGAATGGGACCGATACATAGAACTCTGTGGTCCTGTAGATGCTGAGATCTCAGTTCCGGAGCTTGTCAAGGTCAAGAATCTATGTCCTCATCAGGATCTTGTAGCTTTTTCAAGTCCTTCATTCTCCGAAGGTGCCGAGATTGCCAAGTACAGAGAGGATGTGATTCAGTTCGTTTCGGACTTACAAATGAATGATACCTTCATCGAATTAATTATGTCGCATGAGTGGCTAAGGCAACCAGAATCAAATCTCGAAGATATACTGAATGAGCCGGACTTGTTTACCAGTATGTTGGTATTCCTGAATCAAGTAGGAAAAATTCTTCCTCTCCCTGCATTGAGCCTAGTTACCGATAGCATCGCTGAACTCCCTCAGTTTTCTTTTGAATGGCTGGAAGTACTACTCACCGGTCTCTTCTATCCTCGAAGTGGAAAACGACCCAAGTTTGAGCCAGAAGTCGAAGAAGTCAGGACTAAATTACGACAGATTGGGGCAATAGAACGCCGAAAAGTCTTCCTCAGGAATCCAACCTTTATCGAGAAGATTCTCAAGCGAAGTGTTTCAAAGATGGATAGTATCGTGGATATCGCCAATGTGGAATTTGGGGCATACGGTGATAGGCTACGGATGGTGATTCTTGCAGATTATATTAGAAAACGGTATCTTCCTTCTGAAAAGAATCCAGAGCCAGAACTTGACAACACTGGGGTAGTTCCGATATTCGAGAGGCTAAGAAGAACCAATACTGCCAGTGTCAAAATCGGGGTTCTAACTGGCTCTCTTATCATCATTCCTACAGAATCTGAAACACTGTTCAGGGATCTTGCTTTTGAATCTGGAATATCAGGGAACGATATCGATCTGAGCCTATTACAGCATGATGAAGATTATATGATGGTCAAGGTCCTCTCCTCAGATAAGCACAAGATGGTTCGAGTAGTCACTGATTTCTTCTCCGCTGGAGGATTGAACATCCTTATTGGGACGAAATCATTGCTTGGTGAAGGGTGGGATGCCCCCTCTATTAACTCGCTTGTGATTTCGAGCGTTGTAGGGTCTTTCATGCTTTCGAACCAAATGAGGGGAAGAGCTATCAGAATCCAGCCCGGTAATCCGGGAAAGACTGCAAATATATGGCATCTAGTGTGTGTGGAAGCCAATAGCTCGACACCTGGCGAAGATTACAATACTTTGGTTCGTCGATTCAGGGCATTTGTAGGAGTATCACAAGCTGAGCCCCTTATTGAGAATGGTCTGTCCCGATTATTAGTTGGCTCAGCGCCTTACTCAGCTGAAGAGATTTGGGAGATTAATGAGCGCATGTTTGATCGTTCCATGCAGCGCGATAAGATGAAGGAGTCATGGGAAATCGCACTTGGTCAAGACCAAGAGATTCGACTTACAGAGGATGTGCAATTCTCAGAATCTCAGATTCCGACATTTCTCTCATCCTACGAATTTCCATTCTGGTTTCCTGGCTGTTTTGGTTTTTCCGGTCTATTTCTGATTGGATTCATGTTGGCTCCTATATCCCTATATTCCCTCCTTTTTCCTCTCATTCCCTTACTCTTTCTTATACCCTCCCTAGCCAGGCACTATCGACAAAGTCCCCTAAAACGTGCCCTAGGATATGTCGCATATGGTTTAGTAGCATCTCTCATCATGTGTAGATATATTCGAACGCCATCTCGTGATTTACAAATCAATATCGATGAGGGACTTGATGCGAAAATCTACTGCCATCTAAAAGGTGCTAACAGAAGAGAGCAATCAATATTCCTACAGGCACTTCAAGAGATTTTCAATCCAATTGACGATCCAAGATACTTGGTCTGTAACACTCGTCCAAACCCCAAACTGATAGCAGATTACTATCCGGTTCCGAAAATTCTAGGAACCAAGAAAGAGCATGCTACGGAATTTACCTCTTTTTGGAAGCGAAGCAATTTCACTCCGAATCTTATCTTTACACGAAATAGTAAGGGCCGTCTTCAGCTGCTTAAGGCACGAACCAAGTCTAGAGCGCGACTAAGAGGCATGAAATCAGAACGGGTTACAAGATGGAAGTAGCGTTAGTAGGATTTGTCATGTAACATCTGCATGAATGTTCATACTGAACACATTACTCTATAAGACATTGAGAGTCCTGCAAGGACTACATGAGGTTGATTAAGATATATGGCTATCACATCGCTAATTCCTATTGTTGCCCTAGGAATAACCTTCATTCTCATTATTGTCAGGAAAGTTGGAGGATATAATATCAAGATATGGCAGGCTATGCTCCTTGGTGCGATACTTGTCCTGGTCACTGGACAAATCTTCATCGTAGATGCAATTCTTTCAATAAACCTCGATGTCATGCTCTTTCTCTTTGGGATGTTCGTTATCGGAAGTGCAATGGAAAAGAGTGGCTATCTATCAAGAATATCCGCGTTCTTCTTTGGTCGTGCAAGGAATGTAGATCAGCTCATCCTCATGTTGCTTTTTGTAATGGGTATGCTCTCCGCGCTTCTCATGAATGACACGCTTGCCATTATAGGCACCCCTATCGTACTCGGATTTGCCAAGCGCTATCGCATCTCTACAAAGCTGCTGCTCCTTACACTTGCATTCGCTGTCACCACAGGAAGTGTTCTTAGCCCTATTGGAAACCCGCAAAACCTGCTAGTAGCAACCCAGGGAGGATTTGAGAATCCATTCATCACCTTCATGCAATACCTCTTCCTTCCTACCATGATATGCATCTTGATTGCATACACATTTCTTAGGGTGTTCTATCGCAAGGAATTCAAAACTTTGGAGATAGTAGATGATTCCAGTACCACTCACGATAATGGACTAACCAGACTCTCCAAGATCTCATTCGTACTGGTCTTCATTCTAATCATAGCGAAGATTGCGCTCATCTTCATCCTACCTGATTTTGACTTCAGACTGACCTATATTGCTCTTATCGCATGTCTTCCAGTTCTGATTGGTAGTAGTCGACGGGTTGAGATTGTACATGACATTGATTGGGAAACCCTTGTTTTCTTCGCGTCTATGTTCATACTCATGACCAGTGTATGGAATTCAGGTGTGATTCAGTTCCTGCTTGAGGATTATACCTCATTGATCTCCTCGGTCCCAGTAATTCTGTTCTTGAGTGTGACCTTGAGCCAAGTACTCTCCAATGTTCCTCTTGTGGCACTATACCTCCCCCTATTAACGGAGGCCTCGGCAAGTATTGCCTCCTATGTTGCACTTGCAGCAGGCAGCACAATTGCAGGAAACATGTTCATCCTCGGAGCCGCAAGCAATGTCATCATCATTCAGAATGCAGAGAGAAATGGAGAAACCATATCTTTCTGGGAATTCGCTAGAATTGGGGTCCCTCTTACAATTGTGCAGCTTCTAATCTATGTCCTGTTTCTTGGGATATAGCTCAGAATAATCATAAGGCGTTCATGTGCAATGGCGGTCATATCCTGCATTTTATTAATGACCCGTCCTGCAAACTATCTCGTTCACTGGGAACTATACATTGAGGTGCCAGATAATTGAGGTATGTTAAAATCTCGAAAGAGAACACCTACGAGTTCCTTGAACGCCTTAGGGCAAAGGGGACACTCTATGCGCCGCAGAAGATATCAGAGAAGTTCTTTGATTTTCGTGAGGTCTCTGATGTGAAGGACGTAGAGTTCAACTATGAGCGAACGATTCGCCCACCAAGACGATTCTTCCATCTTCCAGAAGAGAAGATGTTCTCCTTTGATATGCCAAAACAGGAGCTTTATCCTGTCAGCGTTAAAGCAGAGAATATTATCCTCTTTGGAGTGCATTCTTGCGATATTGTTGCTCTTCGTATTATGGATGCAGAGTTCCTAGATGAACAAAAGGATCCATACTACGAAGCTCGCAGGAAAAAAGGAATAATCATCGGTCTATCTTGTTTGCCTGATGAGTATTGTTTCTGCAATGTACGGAGAATCGAATTTGTTGATGCTGGATTTGACCTGTTCTTTCACGAGTTACCCGATGGCTATTTGGTCCGGGTAGGAACAGTCACAGGTCACAAGTTAGTTGATCCCTATCCTGAGCTGTTTGAGGAAGTCACTACAATTGATACCGATAACATGGAAGCATTTGAGGAGAAGAAAGCATCCATGTATGCAATTCGCGGCAATTGGGATAATCTAAGGTATTTCCTTGAATTCAGGATGAACCACCAAATGTATGACCGAGAGAGTGATACGTGCCTGGGTTGTGGGAACTGCACCCTTACCTGCCCTACATGTCGTTGCTATGATGTGAAGGATCTCCCAAACATTGACCAAGTCACGGGTGACCGTGTCCGTTTCTGGGATTCGTGTCAGTTCCGAACACATGGGTTGGTAGCAGGCAATCACAACTTCCGTGCAACAAAGAAGGATCGCTTCTTCAATAGGTATCAGTGCAAGAATGCGTATTGTCCAGAAACAACGACCTCATACTGTGTAGGATGTGGGAGATGTACCTACTTCTGCCCAGCTGAGATAAATTTCAAGCGCAATCTGATGGAGATAGGCGGGTATAAGGGGGTTTCCTAGAGATGCAGGATGTCAAGAGGAATCTATACGACACTCACAAGTGTCGACTATTACGGAAATATGAGCTTACAGATTTTGAGAGTCTATTCCTCTTTAGATTCGAGGATCCAGATGTAGCACTAGATTGGAGATACTTGCCCGGTCAGTTTGTTGAGCTCTCGTTACCTGGATATGGGGAAGTGCCAATATCCATCTGTTCTTCCGCACGGAGGATGGGCTTCTTTGAGCTCTGTATTCGAAATGCTGGCCGCGTTACAAGTAGAATTCACAAACTACGTCCCGGTGAATTAGTTGGCATTCGTGGTCCTTATGGAAATGGCTTCCCTGTTGAGCAGTTTCATGGAAGAGATCTCCTATGTGTTGCTGCCGGTCTTGGAATGGCACCACTCCGTTCTGTCTTCCTTTATGCCATCGATAACAGGTGGCAATTTGGGAATATCACGATAATCAATACTGCCAAGTTCGGCAAAGAGCTTCTCTTCCAGAAAGAGCTCGAAGCGATGAAAGACATTGCAACAGCTGAGAACATCGCTATCGTTCAGAGCGCTACTAGGGATCCCGAATGGGATGGCTTGCATGGACGCGCTACCGAGCATATGGACAAGGCAAATGTTGACCCGAAGAACTGCGCTGTTGCCATGTGTGGTCCTCCAGCGATGTATCGAGGCATGTTTGACTACCTTGTTGAAGCTGGTTATGATCCACGTTATATCTTTGTGACTCTTGAACGTAGAATGAAATGTGGTGTCGGTAAGTGCGGTCATTGCAACATCGGAACAGCGACCTCATGGAAATACACCTGTAAGGACGGGCCTGTATTCGACTACTATGCTATAACCAGCATTCCGGGGTTGATCTAGATGGCCGTTATTGAAGAGTGTACTGACGATTGCAGACCAAGAGTCGGAGTATATGCCCTGACATCTTGCTATGGTTGTCAGCTAAAGTTAGCTACGGTTCAGAAGATTGTCGAGATTGCAAACACCGTCAACTTCGAGAGCTTCTACATGTTATCTAGCGCAAGTAAGATGCCCGCAGATGTCGATGTAGCATTCGTGGAAGGGTCCGTTTCGACAGAGAAGGACCTTGAGGAGCTATTGGAGATTCGGAAGCATTCTAGGATTGTCGTAGCTCTTGGTGCATGTTCCGTGAATGGTGGCGTTCAGAGCTGGACTGAAGGCGACATGAGTTATGATGCTATGTACAACATCGTCTATGGCGACGATAAGATCAATATGCATGGACTCCAAGCCACACCAATCTCGAAGCATATCGATGTAGATTATTTCCTGCCAGGGTGCCCACCAGAAGAAGATGAGATCATGTATTTCATCTCCGCCTTTCTCATTGGGACATTCCCTGAGCCTAAGGACTATCCCGTTTGCTCGGAGTGCCGCCTTGCAGGAAATCCTTGTATCCTAATTGAACGGAATGCACCTTGCCTTGGTCCTATTACCGTAGCTGGTTGTAAGGCTAGATGCATTGGTTACAATGTTCCATGTATTGGTTGTAGAGGTCCGGTCCCTCATGAAACGGCTTGGTTTGATTCTCTAGCTATGACATTCAAGAACAAGGGTTTCACTGAGAAGCAGGTGCGCGAGCGCATGAAGATCTTCGGTGCGCATGATGTGAATCTTGAGCGGATGTTGACTCGAATCTTCGGAGGTGCCAAGAAATGACCAAGAAGCGAATATCTCGACCGATAAATATCGACCATGTCGCTCGTATTGAAGGCAAAGCCGGAATAGATGTTACAATCGATAAAGGTGAGGTCACTGTTGCAGAGATGAACATCTTTGAAGGTCCCAGATACTTCGAGGCCATAACCCGTGGAAAATCAGTTGAAGAAGCTACTGCAGTCTTTCCAAGAGTGTGCTCTTTCTGTGCTGCAGCACACAAGATAACAGCGGTCCAAGCTGCTGAGAGCGCAATTGGTCTTGAGGTAACTGAGCAAACCAGAAAGCTTAGAGAGCTTCTGTATATTGGCGACTACATAGAGAGTCATGCATTGCATCTCTTCCTTCTAGCACTACCTGATTTCATGCACCATCCGGATGCATTTGCCATGAGTGAGGAGCATCCTAAAGTGCTTCAGGCTGGTATGAGATTGAAGGACATCGGTGCTGACATCCAGACCGTGATAGGTTCTCGGTATATCCATCAAGAAAATGTGCTAATGGGCGGCTTCGGTAAGCTTCCATCAAAGAAGGATTTGGCATCGCTCTCACGCAGATTGAAGTATCTACGTAACGATGCTGAAGAAGCTCTTGAAGCCTTTGTCAGCTATCGACCTTGGCCTGAATCAGAGATGCCGCGAATTCATCTGGCCCTAGAGCCATATGACGGAACCTATACAATAATGGGTGATACCGTACATGCAACTGATGGTACGCAATTCAATGCAGCAGCCTACAGAATGAGAATAGACGAAACCGTTGTTCCTCATTCCTTTGCGAAGCACTGTCATTATAACGAACAGCCCTTCATGACTGGAGCCATCTCAAGGTACACACTCTTTAGTGGAGGTATGACTGGGCGTGCGAAGGAGCTAGCTGGACTGTATGACGAGTATCTGGATCCATCAAATCCCCTAGCCAATAACTTCGCGCAAGCAATCGAGCTCGTGTACTTCGTACACAAGGCATTGGATATCTCAACTGACTTATCGGCCGGTCTTAAGGAGACCGAGCGAAGGATTCAACCCGAATTCGGGAGTTCTGGTGCGGGAGTATCCATGACTGAAGCACCACGTGGTATGCTCGCATATACCATTGCCGTGGACAAGGCTGGTTTGGTCAAGAACGTCGATATCATCACTCCTACGGCGATGTTTCTGCCTTTGATGGAGGCTGATCTCAAGAGGACAACTGAAGGACTTCTAGAGCATGGAATCACCGATGAAAAGGAGATTGCGCATCGCTTGGAAACAATCGTTCGTTCCTACGATCCATGTGTTTCCTGTAGCGTTCACGTCGCAAAAGTAGAGTGAGAGAAAGAGAGCGGCTGGGGGTGCTCCCCCGCCATCTCAGTTTATCCATACTAATTGTTAGCGTCTGTCATGTTGCCTGAAGGTCTTAGTTTGGACTCTCTGAACCCGCTGACCAACAGGGAACGGCATGGTTGAATCTCGAATCACTGGTGCATATGAGTAGTCATATCCACGAGTTCCACCAAACCCGTCGACTGAGCGAGATGACGGTCTCGTCACCCTAACTCGTGCGGATTGTGGTCCTCTGCCAAAGGTAATGCCCGCAAGAATGAATATCAATATCCCAAAGATACAAACCAACGCGAGATCAAACAGCACAATAGTTCTATATTTCTCCTACTCTACACCCGGATGAATCAGGTATAGTCTGTATGATGGTTCATTTGAAAGAATATATACCTTCGGAGTTTTTCAGGAGAAAAACGATTTTCCACGTAGAGAAAAGGGAGGGAGGGCCTACTAGAATCCTCCCTCCTGTATCCTACTGATCAGTGACAACGACTTCTTTCTTCTTTCTACCAAATGCCAAGTATGCTACTAGAGCAAAGACTGCCGCCAAAGCATAGAGCACTAATGGAATCCAGAGGAACTCAATCATCATAAGTCGTGACAGATCCCTTCCGTATCCACCGAACTCACTTGGTAGATACAACCACACGAGGAATGCAATGTATACCAATGTCACAATCCATCTGTATTGCTTCTTCATGTCCAGTGCATACATGTAGGTGAATACGAACATGAAGGCGAATCCAGAGAAGAACATAGGCCACATATCGGTGCTGCCAATGTCTGGAAATGCGGTATTGAAGTATGCCACGAAGACCGCGTGAATGGCAACCCAGCTTTCAAGAGTAATGATCCAGCGCTTGTCGATGTGGACTGGTGTGTATGCTAGGGCTATCTGAGTGAACAAGAGGAACATGTAGAAGAACCCTGAAAGCAGCTGTGGGTCATTGACAGCAGGATGGAACCAGAAAGTATAGACCAGAGCCCATGCGATGATGTACTGGTGATTTCTCCTGAAGAACCCAGATACCTGAGCTGTGAATGGCTTGCCAGCTTTCTTCCCTAGAAATAGTCCTCGGCGTGGATGCTCGATGATCAAGACCAGTACGAGCATGATGATGACCGAGCCCTGACTCGTCCAGATCGGGACATCTTGAGCAAGACCATCGAATAGGAAGATGGTCTTCAGGAGGTGGATGGCCATGAACGCTATGGTGACCAATATGACGAAGTAATTAAATTTGGTCAAACTTTGACTGGGAGTCGTCTTGAACTCGGTCAGATTCTTTGATGCCCAGTAAATTGCTCCCCAAATCAGGAACTGATGGGAAAGATACAATGCCCAAACGATGAGCATACCGACATCATTGCGTGTTGGCAACTTCCAGTAGTACCATTCCGCTCCTTGGTCTGGAATTAGCTGGTCATACCACGGCTGTATCAGTGGACCAGCTAGCCAAATCAGGAATGTAAAGACCATTGCGACTACGAACAGAAGTCCCAATGTATTGTATGGAGTTAGCTTCTCTTTCAAGCCCATTATCATAGCCTCAGGAGCAACCTAATGAAACTGCTTCTCTATATAGATGATGGTTTAAGGATTAATTAACTAAAACTGAAATATGAGCACCTACTCCTATCACTCTTTTGGTTTTTGAAGAATAGCTGCTGCTACCAGCTCTCGCATCCTTACTAGTTGACTTCTCACCTTTTCGATGCCCTCGGGTGTAGATTGGATGATTGTTGTTGGCTTCAACTCTACGAATTGTTTGGTAATCTTCACATACCCCATTTCCTGAAGCTTCCTCAAGTGGCTTGAAAGGTTCCCAGAAGTAAGATTTAGCTTATTCTGAAGCAGAGTGAATTGGACGCTGTTAGTGAAATACAGATAAACAAGGATAGATAGTCTTGCGGGGACGAAGGTCTCACGGTCTTCTTCCATGAAACCTACCAGTGCATTAAGCACGTCCCCGTCAAGAGACAAGATCAACCACTTCCCACGGTATGGACAAGCAATCTTTCAGCGGTTATCAGGATATAGATACCAAGCGCGTAGAGTCCTCCTATATCAATTAGAATCATCATTGAAAATGCCAATGGAGGGACTAGAACGATAGGGATCAAGCTCACGAAAACGAGTATCACGAGCACTAGATGTGAGCGCGAGTAATCAGCGGTCTTCGGGTCCTTTCTCATTCCATCATAGATGACTAGGTTTCCTATTCCTAGGAGGAGTTGTACAACGATTGGAAAGATGAACACTTGTCCTGTCCCAAAGGAGTAAATCGAAACAACGACCATGACGATGGCGAATATTCCCCACATTATCTTCATCAAAGTCATACCTTCTTGTTCTGAAGGACTGGTGGTCGCATATGATTGCGTCAGCGGAACAACCAATCTGAATGCGATGATGAAGGAAACTGAAAGACTCAGAACAACGAAGATAACGACCCCGAGTAGCATAAATCCCAAGGCTTCGATGGCCTCGAATAACGACATGAAGATGAGTGTTGCAAGTGAAACCCCTCCACCGATTAGAACAAAAACCAGACCTGTGACACGGCGCTCCACTACCGCAGGATATCTATCTACTAAATCTGTTAACATGAGCAGTTTCTTCGCTCGTTCCAGCATCTCTTCTTGGCTTATATCATTGTCATCAGAGTATGAGTCATCATTCATATTATCACCAATCTTTTCCCTGACAGCCTGACTATTGAGAATGAATCTTCAAAGTAATAAGTTGCGCGGGTATGATGTACCCGCGCGTTTCAAAATAGTCGAGGAGATAGAGGGATATTAACGCTTCGAGATTTTCCTCCCGAACAAGAGTGTGCCTAGTAGCATCATTGCCACTCCAACCACAGCAACAACCGCTAGATCCAACCAGATGGAAGGAGTTCCAATTGGTGCACCTCTGAGGAAGAGGGTAGTTAGTGCATGTGTCACGAAATTACTTGGCATGAACGCTCCAATGGTTTGTGAAAGGCCTCCAAGTGGCATAAAGGTTCCAAAGAACATCTGTGGCATGATGAAGATAAAGGAGATTCCTGTTGCCACATCTGCTGATTTGGAAATCACTGCTGTAATCAGTCCCATACCGACTGATGTCATGGTAAAGACAAGCACAATCAGGAATGCGAAGGCCAGTCCAGCTACATCTGTGTTTGGTCGATATCCGATGGCGAATGCGCCTGCAAATATGATGGACACTTGTGCAAGTCCCACAATCATGTATGCAAGGGCTTTCGCAGCAATGAACTCGGACGCCTTGACAGGTGTCGTTGCCATTCTGTTCAGGATACCACTATCACGGTCCACTGTAAGCGACTGCGCGACAATCATGATCATGAAGATCGCAGCGAACGCGAAAATGCCAGGTGCCATGAAGTCCCACTGAGTCAGTTCGCTTACATAGACCATCGAAGGGCTTCCAATGGTGATAGGCAAATCCAAGGACCCTGCTTGCGCACCGTATATTGTCGTGAACAGCACTTGTCGGGTGATTGGAGGGATTGCACTGCTAGCAATCATTGAGCCGCTATCCAGAAACAGTCCAATTGTCGCGTTCTCCCAATTGCTTCCATTCAGAGGAGAGTTCCAGTATGTTTCAATACTATCCCCAAAGCCTTCTGGAATGATGATCAGTGCATGCAAGCCTCCGTTGATGAGGTCTGACTGACCTGTTTCATTCGATGTGTACGAACTGACCACGGTACCGTTGAACTGTGTCAGGTTACCAATGAACCAGTCTGACCATTCGGAATTGGTTGCGTTTGCATCCATGTTAACGACGCCGATTCTGAACTCAACATCGCCGCCTGAGTTCATGCCTCCGAAAGCTATTCCAAATGTCATGGTGATGACCAATGGGAATAGAAGAAGAAGGAAAAGGACCGCTGGCTCTCGCACGAAAGTCTTCAGGTCTTTCTTGAGTAGCACATTGATTCTTCTGAAGTTCATCTAGACTCCCTCCCTGAGCTTCTTCCCAGTCAGTTTGATGAATACCTCTTCGAGGTCCTTTGCATTATGTTTCTCCATCAGCTCCTGGGGTGAACCCAGAGCGACTAGGCGACCTTCATCGATGATTCCCACTCGATCACATAGGTACTCAGCTTCTTCCATGTAGTGGGTTGTCAACACGATTGCCATGCCATTCTGCTTGAGTTCCTTGATGAAGTCCCAGACTGCGCGCCTCGATACTGGATCCATTGCAACAGTCGGTTCGTCCAAGAGTGCTACTTTAGGTTCGTGCACTAGTGCCATTACTGTGCTGACGCGTCTAACCATGCCACCACTATATTCCTTAGCTCTCCTGTCCGCATGATCCTCCATTCCTATCTTCTTGATGAGTTCGTCAATCCTTTCATTTAGGGTGCTCTTTGGAACATCATGGAAGATTCCAAACAACTCAATGTTCTCACGACCTGTGAGATGTCCATAGAACGCTGGTTCTTGGGGACAGACGCCAATGATTTTCCTTACATTGGTTTCATCATATTCCACATCATAGCCGCCTACCTGAGCTCCACCTTCAGTCGGTCTCAGGAGTGTGGCTAATATATTCAATAGGGTTGTCTTGCCAGCTCCATTTGGTCCAAGGAGCCCAAAGAGCTCGCCCCATTTAATCTCAAGACTCAAACCATCGAGTGCTGTGATAGTATCGAATCTCTTTGTAACATTATCAACAATTATCGCAGATTCGGACATTGTAATTCACATCTATGAGAATACATAATTTGTATATAAGACGAGGACTCTGCTTGAACCACAGTCAAGTTTGCGGCGCAAGCAAGTATCACAAGACTGCTTGATATGAGCTTGGAGGTCTGGTTGGGTTGTATGGTTACAATGGCAAGATAATAAGTGTCGACCTATCGACGCAAACGATTACAACCATCTCTCTGAATGAAGATCATGCTCGGCACTTCATTGGAGGCAGTGGATATGCCTCTAGAATACTCTACGATCTGCTAGACTTCGACTCTGATCCTTTAGATCCAGACAATATCCTTCTTTTCATGACCGGACCATTGACTGGAACTCTTGCTCCTTGTACCGGACGCCATGTCGTATGTGCTCGCTCTCCTCTAACAGGTCTCTGGGGAGAATCCAACTCTGGTGGGTTCTTTGGTGCAGAGCTGAAGTTCGCAGGATACGATGGGATTCTCATCACAGGAAAATCCATCGGTCCAAGTATGTTGACCATTCACAACGATGAAGTATCTATCAGATCGGCGACTCATCTATGGGGGCTGGATACCAATGAAACACAATCTAGAATCCTTCAAGAGTGGCCTCTTGCAAGAATCGCATGCATTGGTCCTGCAGGAGAGAACCTAGTTCGCTTTTCAAGTGTCGTCAACGAAGAACGCGTGGCAGCCCGATGTGGTATGGGTGCGGTCATGGGCTCTAAGAACCTCAAGGCTGTTGTAGTAAAGGGGAGTACAAGGCCTTCTCTCTTCGCTCCTGATGACTTCAGAAACCTCGCTTTAGAACTATCCAAGAAACTTAGGGCAAAGCATAGGATTCTCGGATATGAAGGTACGGCGATGTATGTCAATCGTGGTATGAGTGCCAATGATATGCCCGTTAAGTACTTCCAAGAACCAGAGTTCGACGTTACAGGACTTGATGCAGATGCGATGAGCTCTATTCTTACTGGAAGAAAAGCTTGCTATGCATGCCCAATCGGATGTGGTCGAGTTGTTTCTATTCCTGGGATTGATGTCAGCGAAATAGCAGGTCCAGAGTTTCAGACGATAGCAGCATTCGGCTCAAACATGCAAAATCCCGAGATTAGACAGGTCGCTCACGCAAATTGGCTTTGTAATCTCTATGGTCTGGATACTATTAGTTGCGGCAGTACTATTGCTTTGGTGATGGATCTATGCGAGAAGGGTCTTCTGGATTGGAATATTCGATGGGGCGATATGGAATCTGTCTTTCAGATGATACAAGACATTGCGCTGAGGACGAATCGAGGAGATGAACTTGCAGAAGGGGCTCTCCGCTTTGCTAGGAAGTATGGATTGGAAGATCATGTTCTCCACGTAAAAGGTCTGGAAATCCCCAATCATGATCCTCGTGCATATGCTGGATTGGCTGCGGTTTATGCAGTATCTGCTCGCGGTGCGAGCCATACCGAGTCTGATATGCACACTATCGATATTGGCATTGATGTGCCCTCCTTGGGTATCCATTCGTCCGATCGAGTTACAAGTGAAGGGAAGGGTAGAACTGCGGCGAAGAATCAGGATTTCCGAGCATTCCATGACTCGATGATTCTATGTCATTTTCCAGAGGTTTCCCCATCGGATATGGTCACTCTATTGAACCTTGCAACTGGCTCTCAATATGTAGAGAGGGATATCCTTGAATGTGGTTCAAGGATTGTTGCTATGAAACGAAGGTTCAACCTGCGGTGCGGACTTACTCCGCAGGACGATGTTCTACCAACCCAGCTTCTGCAGCCATTGATTGGGAGCGTTACTGAGGAATGGGTTCCTGATTTGCATGCTCAATTGGATGAATACTACTCGTACCGCAAGTGGGACCGAGAAACCGGTGAGCCATCCGTCTAGCCCATCGAATCGGGTTTGGAAAAAATGGCATTAAGCGGTAACTTCTTTCGTGGTTTATCTTCGGCTTGAGATGGTGGTTATACTGCAAATACTGGGTGACCTAGTTATACGATTGGGATTTTTCTATGCTTTCATTGCTCTTGGTTTTCTTGTCACACGAATTGGTTCTATCAAAGCGAAGCTCAATAAAGTGGTCACATTTGCTCTCATCAACTTCATGATGCCTTTGCTGATCATCGACACCTTGCTCACAGCAAATCCAACCTCAATCCTCGAAGTGCTAGGGATTCTTCTCTTCACCGTATTTATCCATCTGTTTGGATTCACATTGATGTATATTCGACTCCGGAAAACAGACATTCAAAAGAAGGAGAAAGGCGCCTATCTTCTAACTGTCACCTTCAACAATGGGATATTCCTTCCTCTCCCAATCGCTCTGATGTTCATTGGTGAAATCGCTGTACCTGTCATTGCTATCTATTCAATCTCCCAAATGATCATGCTTGCAACCCTAGGCACCTTCATGGGTTCAGCATATAGCGAGAATCAGGATGATAGAAAGGCGATGTTGAAAAAAGCGCTCACCTTTCCCCCGCTCATCGCAGTTGTCATTGCATTGATCCTACTTCTATCAGGAGTAGCAATTCCTTCCTTCATCGAACCGATTCTGGATGGCAACTCCTTTGTAACCACCTATCTTGCTCTCTTCGCGGTAGGGCTGAGTCTTGGAGCTCAAGATATCATCAAGAAAAGCAGGTATGTCTATGAAACCATAGCTATTCGTCAATTTGTCGTCCCCATTACAGTAGGGCTACTTCTAATCTTTGCAGGATTGACCCAGCTGGTTAGCAGTGTCATTCTGCTACAAGCAATGATGCCCGCTGCTGTCTTCACAGTGATATATTCTTCAGCGCTTGAACTCGACTCAGAGAGTGCAGCAACAATAGTTACTCTAGGAACCTTGGTCCTCTTGCCAATCGTCCCATTCATGCCGCTGTTATTCGGATGAGAGGCCCAATGTCAAACCATATATCTCAAAGCGATTTCACTGAAAATGGGTATTAGATTGACAGACGAAAGCAAGGCAGACCCAAAAGAGATCAAGAAGTCCCTTGATGATGCTGTAAAGAAACTCGATCAAGACAAGTCCGTCAGTGAGAGATGGGGTTCCACAACTTCTGGGAATAAAGAGAGATGGGAAGCTCTCAAAGTAGCAATCAAAGAGCGTCAGCACGCATTGAAAGAGTTGGTTCGTGAGAAGAAATCTGGTACCATTGGGCAAGACGAATTTGATAGGAAATTCCGTGTACTCCAAGACGAGCTCACGGAGCTAGAGTTCCAAGTCTACAACCTGCGGCTTGGTACCGATATCAAGATGTAGAGTTGAATCTATCATTCTTCCTTCTTTGCATGTTGGAATAGCAGAGCTGTTTCAACCATCACTACAATGGCAAGGAACCCGGCGATACCAATTGCAAGAAAGTTAATGGAAAGGTTAGAGGCGCTAGGGCCACTATCTTCCATAGATGAGGTAAGAATTCCCAAATTATATGTCATAATTGAAAGATAGTCTGACAATCCCGAGAAGAAGATTACTCTCCACCAAATAATTTCCGAAGCAGTATCCTCCGCCAATTGAACAGCGAATTCACCACTTGGTTGAAGCCTCGCGATATCCGAGCCAAGAATGATATCAAGGCTCCCATTTGCGAGACCTGTTTGTACTACAAGAAGATCGGCTCCTGATATGAAGACATTCTCTCCCTGAGATAGGGAGGTGACTACTTCAATGCCAAATGTTTCAGCAACGTAGGCTTCTGCAGGAAAGACCACAACCGCTCTCAAATTGGAGAACCCATATTCCTGATTCAATTCACCTACAAGGTTCTGAAATTCCTCTACATTCTCAATAAAGGTAAGAAATGCAGAGTTCCAGTAGTCGCTTCTTGATGGCGCTAGGCTCTTCAATCTGTCAAGGGTTGCATTTGCGATAGCAATCGCATTCTTAGGTAACAACCAATATGAATGGATATTCTCATCACCGTGATTATGATCTTGGGATAATAGTGCTCCATCATCATGGACTCCTGGCATGAGAAGCAATTCCGCTCCAAACGCCTCAAAATCTTCAAGGCTGATGTAGGGAGTATCGACTTGTTCAGCTAGTGACTCCTCCCACGGATAGTGTCCAGTAAGTACAAGTAGATCCGCAGAAGATGCTGCATCGACGGATGACTGTGGTAGCTGTGCAGCATGAGGTTCTACACCTTCAGGAAGCAATATTGATACATCGACAAACTCCCTTCCTATCACATCTACTATGCCTCCCAGCGGTGCAACTGAAACTGCTACAGAAACCTCTGGTTCTATCTGAGCCTCTGCAAATGGTATGAATCCTATTAGAGAGGTTATACACAAAAGGATTCCAAGTACTAGGGAGCTGCCATTTCGCATAATGTCACTTCCGACGTATAATTAAGCATGAATCCCCTGCTAATAATAACGACGCTAAGGGAACCATGTTGAGTTCAAAGAGGAGGTCCTATTCCATGAGCGAAACCATGTTAATCGAAACGAACGACCTTGCTGTTCGATATCCCAATGGCGAACTCGCATTACACAACATCACTTTTAGTGTTCCTAGTCCAACATTCATGGCTATTATTGGTCCAAATGGATCCGGAAAGAGCACTTTCTTGAAGACTGCCTTAGGTATGCTCAAACCAGTACGTGGAAGTATGCGTGTGCTAGGATATGATACGGTTTCTGAGAGCAAACACATTCGAAAGCAAGTACGATATGTTCCTCAGCGAGATCGAATTCAGCTATCAGTACCGATGAAGGTAAAGGATATCGCATTAATGGGCCGCCTTCTCAAAAAGCCTCCACCAAGATATGCGACATCGAAAGACAAAGAAATGGCACTTGAAGCTCTAAGGAAAGTCAATATGGACTCACTCTGGAATAGGCCCTTTACAGAGCTTTCTGGTGGTCAAAGACAGAGAGTACTTGTTGCTAGGGCGCTTGCAAGCGAAGGATCCCTCCTCATGCTTGATGAGCCCCTTGCTGGAACAGACGCAGAGAGCCAGTCGTTGATAGTGGACGCGCTTGCAGAGTATCATCGGGATAATGAGATCAATATCATCATGGTCACGCATGACCTCAATCCAATTCACACGATGGTCAAGGATGTCCTCCTTCTCAAGAATACCTTGGTTGGAGTTGGTTCGCCATGTGATATGATGGACCTTGAACTGCTAGTCAGAGTCTATGGCCCTTCTGCAAAGGTAGTAGAGTACGCGGGTCACAGATACTGTGTTACTCATGATACTGGAGTTGACCGTCATTGATTGACTTAATCATCGCGATTCTTTCAGCACCTTTTGTCCAACGTGCAATTCTCGGAGCGGTACTGATAGCAATCGTTGCAGCTACGAGCGGCACCTTTCTTGTTTTTCGTGGTCTATCCTTCATGACCTCTGGCGTAGCACATGCTGCATTAGGTGGTGCAGCTCTCGGTCTGTTCCTACAATATACTGAGATTGCGCCTTGGTTCGATCCAATCCTAGGAGCATTGCTTTTCAGTATCTTTGTCGCGTTGATCACTGGCTATGCAGGCGAACGCGGAATTGCAGAGAAAATGGAGGTTGCAGTTGGTGTATCCTTCGCGCTCTCTATGAGTATCGCCGTGCTGCTAATGTACTATATACCACCTACCCAGGTACCTCAGATTTGGGGATATCTCATAGGGGATATTCTTCTCCTCAATAATCTAGATTTGCTTCTACTTGCTGAAACGGCCGCTTCATTACTTTTCCTTACATTGCTTTTCAACAAGGAATTCGTGTATGTTAGCATTGATATGGATGGGGCCACTGCACATGGCTTGAATTCTCGGGCATATCATTACTTGATGCTCATAACTTCTGCTTTGGCGATCGCGTTTGCAACGAAGGCTGTTGGCGCAATTCTTGTCTATGCCATAATGGTGGCTCCAGCTGCAGCTTCCAATGAGATAATCAAATCAGTTAGAGGCGTCATCATCTCAGTATTCTTCATTGCCCTCGTTTCAGAGATGATTGGCCTTCTCGCTTCATTCACGATCCAGGCCTCTCCAAGTGCAATCGCGGGAATTCTTGCAGCTCTCTCGTATGTTCTTGCATTGCAGATAAAGCGCTTCAAAGAACGCAATGTCGATGATGAAATCCCAGAGATTGAGAAAATAACTGAGGCACAAAAAAACTTCATTGAAAGTGGCGACACGGAACATCACCAACACTAGGTACGAGTTTCAAATGGTCGGTATCTTTAAGTGTAAAACACTAGCATCGAGCAAGTCAAGGTCGGTGAACGACAGTGAGTGATGAAGTTCCAGAAAGAGAAGAAATTATTCGATCAACACTGATAACTGCCATATTGACCAGCATATTCCTGATACTTGGTCTATTATTCTGGGTATGGTCAAATTCACCCGATGTGGAATCTCCGCTAACTGCGATTAACGATGTCAATGCATTCATAGTGCCCCTATTGGAAATCCTGTTCATGGGTGGAATGTACTTCTTCATGACCGTTACAGTTGTTAATCTTCGCCTATATCTAACAGGAATCCGAGCAGGATGGCTTGACATTATCTTGCTTCTTATAGTTCAAGTTGTAATTTCCTATTTGATGTTTGGACTTGAGGTGACTGGAGCAAGCTTTGTGGTCTGTCTTGCATTTATCGCATACCTTTACCTACTCCAAGAGTAAATCACTAGAATCTTCTAGAACTTCATCGTACCAGAAGCTTTATGTGTTTAGGCCAAGCTTTCTCGATTAACCTACAAGGCAGACTTGCCCGTGGTTATCAAGATCAGCAATTGATTGGTCTGGCTAAAGGAATTGTCAGTTATTCCTGAAACCTTAAGTTCTGACTTCCTTCTAGTCGCACGGACATTGCTGGAGGATATTACTATGTTCGGTATTTCAGGTGCAGGGTACGATACAAGCACCGGTATATTTAGTCCTGAAGGACGAATATTCGCTGCTGAATACGCAAAGAAAGCAGTAGAACAAGGTGCGACTTCCATTGGCGTTCTTGCAAAGGATGGAGTTATCCTGCTTGCAGAGAAGAGAGTTTTACCACTTCAAGAACCTGATAGCGTAGAGAAGATCTCGAAGGTGGATGACCATATCGGGGTTGCTACCTCAGGATTCATGGCTGATGCGCGACAGCTGATTCAAGAAGCTCGTGTTAAAGCACAATCCTTCTGGCTTACCTTTGAAGAACCAATCTCAGGAGAAGCTCTTGCAGAACATATCTGCAATGAAAAAGTGACTAGGTTGTCACTTGATATGCGCCAAGGAGGCCGTCCATATGGTGTCGCGTTGCTAATTGGTTCTGTTGATCTTGATGGAAAGCCAAGACTATTCATGACTGATCCTGTTGGATATCATTGGGGCTATCTTGCTGGTGTTATCGGACGGGGAAGTACTCAAGCTGGTGAATACCTGGAGAAGCATTACAAGCGCACACTCAAGATGCCAGAAGCCATTCGGCTTGCTCTTGGAGCGCTTCGGCAAGTCACTGACTCGGAACTCGATAAGGAAAATGTCGAGATTGCCCAAATACCTGTGAAGACAGGCAAATTCTATCGTCTATCCTATGCTGAGATCGAATCTTATCTCACCAGTGAAGAAACAACCAAGGAGTGAAACAGAAATGAGTGGCGGCGGTGGCTCGGGACAGAAAAGTGGCGACAAGTGGTTGGATTTAGATGCAGTAGTTGTAGGAATTAGAAAAGGACACCTACGCTTTGAGATTTTTGTTGATCCAGATCTAGCCTTCAAATATCGACGAGGAGAGGAGGTTCCTCTTCAGGACATTCTGAAAAGCTACCAAATCTATGAAGATGCACGAAGAGGTGAACATGCCACTGAAATGCTGGTTCAGGATGCCTTTGGATCTTCTGATATTTTTGATATCGCTCCAGAAATCATCAAGCACGGAGAATTCCGGCTAACTCATGAACAACGAATACAGATGACTGAGGAGAAGACAGAAGCTATCATCCATGACATCTCAAAAAGAGCTATGAATCCACAGACTGGGCATCCTCATCCTCCTGACCGCGTGCGTCAGGCAATGGAAGAAGCAAAAGTCAAAGTTGATCCGTTCATTACCATAGAGGAACAAGTGCCAAAGATTGTCAAGGCTCTTAGAGTCGTAATTCCCATTTCCTTTGAGAGTGTCAAAATCAAGGTCACTATCCCCGCATCATTCGCTGGGAAAGGATACAATATGGTTGCCATGGCTGGCGTCATTAAGACTGACACTTGGGAGCAGGATGGCTCATGGACCGGTCTTGTAGAAATACCCGCCTCAAAGAGGCAAGAGCTCTATGATGAGCTCAACAAGCTGACTAAGGGACAGATACGTTTGGACCTCCAACGATAGTATTCACGTTATGTCAGCAATTTACGATCGCATATGTAATTAAGAAAATAAACTGAGGGAAAAGAGAAATTGGCTGTATTCTTTTCGAAAAGAGAAATCGTTATTCCCGGTCAGGTACTGGCTGATGGCAGATATAGGTCCTCTATGGGCACCTATGAGAAAGAGGGCAAAGTCTTCTCTGCCGTAGTCGGCTTGGCTGAATTAAGAGGGAATACCGTAAAAGTAGTCCCCCTCCAAGGAGTGTATATACCACGTGAAGGGGATTTTGTAATTGGAACAATAACGATAGTAGCAGGAAACAATTGGAAAGTTGAGATTGGTGGACCCTACCTAGCCTCTCTACATGCAAATAATGCCCTGAGACGCCCCTATGATGATGATATCTCTCGTTACATGGATATTGGTGATGTCGTGGCGGCTGAGGTCACTGCCTTTGACCGAAATACTGGTCCGTTCCTTTCTATGAAAGGTCGAGGCCTAAGAAAGTTGGAGGGTGGAATGCTTGTAAAGGTCAGTCCCGCTAAGATTCCGAGGGTCATCGGAAGAAGGGGCTCGATGATCAATATGATCAAGGATTTGCTGCGAATACAAACTTTCGTTGGACAGAATGGCGTTATCTGGATACGCGCTCGAGATATCGAGCTACAGAGACTTGCTGTAAAGGCCTTCAAGATGATAGAAGCTGAGGCTCATACCTCAAAACTCACTGACCGAGTCAATGATATGTTGAAGAAAGAGCTAGCAGGGTTGAAGGGCACTTCTGTCAGCGATGAACCATCAGATGACACTGTAGATGAAGATGATTATGACGACTTTGCCGAAGATGATTATGACGATTCTACAGACTACGAATCTGAACCGACACCTGAGGCAGAGGATGAAATAGACCTAGATGCTGAGGTCGAGGAAACTGATGATACAACAGAATCTGGTGAACCTAAACCGGAAGCAGTGAAAGCTGAGAAGGAAGAAGCAGAGCCAGCTATGAACGATGAACTTGAGAAAGAATCTAAGGAAGTGAATGAAGAATGAGTCCGGAGAAAAAACCAGACAATCTCATTAATGCTGAAGGTCTAAGAGTTGATGGAAGAAGAATTGATGAGCTTAGACCTGTAGAAATGAAGGTGGGAGTCCTTAAACAAGCTGATGGGTCTGCTTCAATCAGACAAGGCAAGACCTACATAATAGCTGCCGTATATGGACCCCGTGAGCTACATCCTCGTCATTTGACACTTAATGACAGAGCGTACTTAAGAGTTGTATATCGAATGACAACCTTCTCAGTACCAGATCGAAAGAGACCAGCTCCCTCTCGTCGAGAAAAGGAAATCTCAATGGTCATTGCAAATGCACTTAGTCCGGTAATCTTCTTGGAAGAATTTCCAAAGGCTGTGATTGATGTATTTGTGACGGTCATTCAGGCAGATGGAGGCACTCGCTGTGCTGCTATTAATGCGGCATCACTAGCATTAGCTGATGCAGGAATCCCAATGAGGAGTCTTGTACCCGCAGTTGCAGTTGGCAAGGCTGACGGACAGCTTGTTGTCGACCTAGGTGATGAAGAGGACAAATACGGACAGGGTGACATTCCTATGGCAATTATCCCCCCGACGGAGGAGATTGTGCTTCTCCAGCAAGATGGTTCCTTTACTCGTGAAGAGATAATGGAAGCCCTGCAAATGGGAATAAACTCCTGCAAGTATCTGCATGAGGTACAAAAAGATGCACTGAAGGCAGCCTATGTTGGAAGTGGATCTGAAGAAGATGATGATGACGACGAGGACGATATTGATGACGATGAAGACTATGATGACGACCTCGAGCATGACCTCGGTGAAGCCGAGATTCCAGGAGATGATTAAGAATGGGTGATTGGAGTTCAGAAGTAATCAGTCACATCGATCGTGAATTCATTCGCGACATGCTCAGCAAAGGTGAGCGAGTTGATGGCCGAGCTCTTGAGGAGTTTCGCCCAATAGAGATTGATGTAGATGTAGTACCAGCTAAAGCAGAAGGATCTGCGCTCGTTAAACTGGGTGATACTAGTGTCGTAGCAGGCGTAAAGGTACTTCCAGGTGAGCCATTCCCTGACTCTCCAGACGAGGGATTTGTGATGGTCACTGCAGAGATGTCCCCCATGGCATCCCCCTTGTTTGACCTTGGTCCTCCACGAGAGGATGCAATAGAGCTAGCCAGAGTTGTTGACAGAGGTGTGAGAGAGTCTGAAACTGTTGATACAAAGAAGCTATGTATCGAACCAGGTAAGCAAGTATACACGGTTTTTGCTGATGTCTATCCTCTAGAATATGACGGGAACTTGATTGATGCATCATCAATCGCGGTCAATGCTGCATTGGCAACGACAAGATTCCCTGAGCTAAAGTACGAAAACAAAGCACTTGTGGAAACTGGAAACATGCTATCTGTACCCCTAATGAATATGGCAGTAGAGGTCACAATAGCAAAGATTGGCAAGTATTTGGTTGTTGATCCGATACTCAAGGAAGAGATGGTTCAAGACACTCGACTCACAATTGCAGTAGACGAGAATGAGAACATGACCGCTATGCAGAAGGGTGGTGGTGTTGGACCCATCAGTTTGGAAGAGATCGATCGGTCAATGGAACTTGCGGTTGAGAAGTCTCATGACATTATCTCCGCAATCAAGGAAGCAATCAAATCTGTCAAGTAACAGAACTGTGTGAGCGGGACCTTCCCGCTCCCTTTTCCTGAAACGAACCGAGCATAAGCCTAATAAGCGGAATCGAAGGGCGACTGATAGATTCCAGCAGTGCCCTTGAATCATATTGCACTGGAATCATAGTATATTCATTAGGAGACCAGTAACATGGCAAGAACCAAGAAAGTTGGAAGCACAGGTCGCTTCGCAGCAAGATATGGTGCGAAGTTACGAAGAAGGGTATTGGATATTGAGAAGAAGAGAAATGAGCCACATCGATGTCCTGCTTGTGCTACAAGGGCGCTGAAGAGGAAAGCTGCTGGTCTGTGGAAGTGTACCAAGTGCGAACTTCTTTTTGCAGGAGGCGCCTATGTGCCTTACACTGATGCTGGAAAGGCTGCAAAGAGAGCGATTGCACAACGTGTTGCCGGCGACTTCTTGGCTTTGACAGATCAAGAGGATCTCGAAGAACTTGAGTTCCTACCAAATATCGAGCCAGAAATAGAAGCTGAGGACTATGAAGAGAGTAGCGAAGACCTCATCTTACCAGATGATGAGGAAGAGTTTGGCGACGAATAGTGTCTTCCATTCTGATAACTACCTCCCGTAGACCCTCTAATCGTGTTCGGACCTTCGTCCGAGATATACAGTCTATCATTCCAGATAGTCTAAGATTCAATCGTGGTGGCATGAGTCTGCCTGAGATTGTGTCCAGAATTCAACAATCAAATACCCGTGCAGCATTTATCATATCTAGCTATAAAGGGAATCCTGGGAATCTGCAGGTCATTGAGAGTAACGGCGTGATCGTCTACGAACTAGTCCTAGAAAGTGCATTATTGCGGAGAGAAACAAGAAAAGAAGATCGTACTAGGATCAGTTACCTGAGCACAGTTTCTGTTCATCAAGATTCAAGTACCAATACTAAGGAATTTGGCTCCTACTTGGCAGCACTACTTGATGTAGACTTTAGTGAAATCAAGGAGATTTCTGATATGCAATCTGATTTGGCAGGACGGACTTCGATATTCTTGCAGGACTATGATAGCAAAGTGCTTTGGACAGTATATCACACACTCGATCTAAGTGAGATAGGTCCCAGGATACGAATCTCACATATCAGGAGGTTTCCAAATGAACAATGAGAGCAATCAATCTGGAACAGCAACGCTAGAGATAGATATCGGAGACCCTGAGCTTGTAGACATACTTTATAGGGCTCTAGGACCCGAAACCCTCTCTGTACCTTCTGACAGAGCCCGAGTAACCCTTACCAAGCTCGATGGGGCTCTTACCATCATGATACAGGCTGACGACCTCACAGCTCTACGAGCCGCAATGAACTCATACCTTGCTTGGATATCAGGAAGTTTAGGTGCAGTCGAGTCTGTCACAAGCCAAAACCCTTAAGTCAAAACTATCTGGCGCGTAGTGAAAGCACACCAATCATAAACGGTGGTTATATCCATGGCTCAACAAATTACTCCAGAGTTGGAAAACAAGATCCGAGAATGGCAAAACATCAGACAGCAAGTAGAAGCATTCAGGAATCAGATTGCCGTAAGGCAACAGGAACTAAATGAGATTCAATTGACCTTGGAGGAGCTGAAGAAGCATCCTGACGACGTTACGACCTACAAAGCTGTTGGTAGTGTCATGTTCCAAGTCAACAAAACCAAAATCACCTCAGATCTTGAAGATAGAAAGGGCGATCTAGAAACCCTGATCAAATCTGTTAAGACCAAGCTGGAGAAAATTGAAGCAAAGGATAAGGAACTAGAAAACCAGATACAAATCGAACTGTCCCAGCGAAATCTTACTCTACAGTGAGAGAGATGAAACCCGTAGTCGACATTGGCCTCCCCGATTTGGATGAGGAGCAGATAGATGCCTTAGCGGAAGCATGCGAGAAGCAAATCACTTCCTTCATTTTGAATGAGATTCCAAGTAAAAGCATAGACGAGCTATCCATCAGTTGTACCCTAGATCTTGATGATGAGCTGCATTTGGCAATAGACATCGATATCATTCAGAAGTATTCAACTGGTCAAAATCTTGAAGAGATTACAAATCGTGCCTCAGAGTATGCTTCTGATTGGCTGGAGCGACAACTGAAGGAGATGAAGTGAGGGTGGATATTAGGGCATTATTGTCATCAGCCAAGAATATCATAATTCTTGGTCATCATAATGCCGACCCAGATGCTGTCTGCTCGATGATTGCTTTTCAGCATCTTGTTGTGTCTATTAATCCAGGAGTAACAACGACTCTCGCCTGTGATGATGTCAGCAGACTATCTAAACAGGTGTTGGATACTTTCGCGCCTGCCTCACAGATTTTAGAGAATGCTGATGGAGAATTCGATCTTGTCATTGTTCTTGATACAAACAGCTCTCTTCAGCTGGGAAATGGTTTCGGAAAATTCGTTTCTAATCCCTCTGTTGTTTTAGTGGTTGATCATCATGAATTCAATCCTGAAGTCCACCAAATTGCAGAACATACCGTAATAGAGACTCAAGCATCCTCAACATGTGAGGTTCTAGTCAAACTCTATAGAGAGATGGAAACACGTATTGACCCTAAAATTGCGAATCTACTCCTAACAGGAATGCTATTTGACACACGAAGATTCTTCTATGTCGGTCCAGCTACCCTTGAGTCTGCGCTAGCGTTGGTTAAGGACGGAGCTGACTATGATGCTTGTATTCGGTCATTGACGATAAAACCCGATCGTTCAGAGAGAATAGCACGTCTGAAAGCAGCTTCTCGTCTTCTCGTTCATACAATCGGGGATTGGGTCATTGTCACTGCAAAGATAGGCGCATATGAAGCCAGCGCCTGTCGAGGTCTGATCGATTTGGGTGCAGATGTTGCAATTGTTGGAGGAAAGCCAGCAAAGGATGTTGTTAGGATAAGTGCGCGGAGTACAAATGAGTTCTATCAGGAAACTGGAATAAACCTCGGCACAGATATCATGGAACCCTTAGGAGAACTGATTGATGGGAAGGGCGGAGGTCACCCAAATGCTGCAGGGGCAAATGGAACCCGGAATCGAAAGAAGGCATTGCTCCAGTCAGTCGAACTCATAAGAAAGATACTGGAACAGAATTCATCTACTCAGACACAAGGAGGTTGATTTTCACTAATGGTGCTGGTCGAATTCTCTGATTTCAGTTTCAAGTATCTGGGAGCTGAGTCACTAGCACTTAGAAAGATCAATCTGTCCATCGAATCCGGAGAATACATCGTTGTTACAGGTCCTTCCGGATGTGGGAAGACCACCTTATGTCGAGCGATTAATGGCTTAGTGCCTCAATTTCATCGAGGGTACATCGCAGGGCATGTCTATGTTCAGGGAAAAGATACACGTGATTGCAGAGTCGCTGACCTCGCACCTATTGCGGGACTCATGTTTCAGAATCCTGCGAATCAGCTTGTCACATTAAATGTCGCAAAGGAAATCGCATTTGGTCCAGAGAATCTTGGCGTTGAGCCATCAAAGATTCGTGAACGAGTTGAAGAGCTGATTGAAACCTTGAATCTTGGCCATCTGCGAGATAAACATCCCCATGAGATGTCAGGTGGACAACAACAGATGGTCGCCATGGCTGCGACCCTAGCTCTTGAACCAAAGATTTTGGTTGCAGATGAGCCTACTTCCAATCTTGATCCGAAAAGCGCAGAGGTCTTGCTATCCATCCTGTCAGATTTGAATCAAAAAGGCATGACGATATTCCTAGTTGAGCATAGGCTAGACCTGGTATCCCGAGATGCATCTAGAATCATCCTCATGAACAATGGCAGCGTTGTCGCTGATGGGCTTCCTCGAGAAATCCTTTCGTCACCTCTATGTGAGGAAATTGGTATTGGAATTCCAAAAGCCACGGAAGTATACAAACGCTTGAGCAGGAAGGGTATTACTCTTGGTCAAGTGCCTCTTACTGGAGAGGAACTGGCACAACTAGTTGAGGAAGTGAAAGGCACATGATTTTGATTGATGGCGTCCATTTCGCATATGATGGCATCTATACTGCCTTACAAGACGTGTCCCTGCAGATAGACTCTGGAGAACGTGTCGCCATTATGGGAGCTAATGGAGCTGGAAAGACCACTCTTGTGAAGCACATGAACGGTCTCCTTAGACCTCAAAAGGGAAATGTCTTCATCAATGGTCGTGATGCTAGCAAGATGTCCGTAGCAGAGATTGCACGCATAGTTGGTCTCGTCTGGCAGAATCCCGATCATCAGCTTTTCCTCGATACAGTTGAGAAGGAAATCACATTTGGGCTCCGTAACATTGGATACAGTAATGAAGAGGCCATGGAACGTTGTTTGAGAACTCTTTCTGTTCTTGGGCTTGAGGAACTAGTTGAAAGATCACCTTTCTCCCTTTCAGGAGGTGAGAGGAAACGTGTTGCATTGGCATCTGTGCTTGCGATTGAGCCAAAGGTCTTGGCTTTAGATGAACCTACAATTGGTCAGGACGCTCGACAAAAGGAAAACTTGTCAACAATGCTCATGGATATGAATGCAAGTGGTTGTGTTGTAATCTGTGTCACTCACGATATCGAATTCGTGATAGAACACTTCCCACGTACTATCGCCATGGCGAATGGAGAAATCATAGCAGATGGACCAACTGAGTCAGTGCTTACAAATGATCAAGTAATCGAAACATGCTCACTGACTCCTCCCGAACTAACTCAAGCATCACGTGCATTGAATTCGCGATTCTCTACCATCTCACCGCGCCTCACACGTTTGCAAGAGCTTGAGGACGCAATAGCATCTCTCATAGGAGGGAACTGAATGTCGTTCCTAGAAGTATTCCAGTATACTCGGCAGGAATCTATCATTCACAAACTGGACCCTCGCGCAAAGCTAGTTCTCTCGATTTGCCTAGCTGGCGTTTCACTTATGTTCAATGATATCATTCCCATGTTGCTTCTGATTTGCTTTCTAGTACCACTCATTGCCGCAGCAAAATCATTGAAGAGATGGGCAAAGAGCATGAAGGGATTGCTTCCCCTCCTTTTGTTCATCATCATATTCAACACCCTACTTTCAACGGTTGAGCATCCGTTTTCACACTCATTAGGACTATCATTTCGTCTTGTTGCATTGATGAGTTCATTTTCGTTGTTCTTCCTAACAGTTCATCCAGATGAGCTATCCCAAGCATTGATTCAGATGCGAGTGAGATTCGAATTCGCCTTCGCGATGAGCATGGCCATGCGATACGTTCCAACCTTAGGTCAGGAAGCATATGCCATTATGGATGCACAACGAGCTAGAGGTGTGGAATTGGACAAGGGGAATATACTAACTAGAATACGCAATATTGTTCCAATAATCGTGCCTTTGATCATCGTTTCAATTCGACGTGCACTTTCCATAGCCGAGAGCATGGAATCCCGAGGATTTGGAGCCTCAGAGAAACGTACCTACATGGATACCCTCACTTTCCGAAAACGGGATTGGGCAACGGTCTTCCTTTCACTCAGCGTACTGACACTCCTAATCTATTTCAGGTTCTTCCTCACCATTCCAGAGTGGCTGCTTTGGGGACTTCCTTTCTGATTTAGCAATTCTTCCTAGTGTTCCTTTATCTAATGATATCACTCAATCAACCGTCAAATCCCCTGAAGAGATAAGATGTGATCAGCATCTTAACTGGTGATTGGGGGTCTATCTTGATACAATTTATCTGCAATGGTAGCAATAGAATACAGAGTGGGTGATGTTGAGGTGAGCTTCCAAAAGAGGAAGAAGTATACGGTTAAGGATGTAGTAAATGATCTCAAGAAAATGGATGCTACTCCAAGTATAGCCTATGATATTGGCAATCAGCTGGTATACTATCAGTGGACATGTTGCGGACAGACACTTGGGAATGATCATCCCATTACTGTTCACTTTAAGGAATTCCTTGATTTCCTCCAAGACGAATATGAGAAGATGTTGGTTAGAGGGGATTTCTGGCGAACGAATGACACTCCAAATGCTGCATTCAACCAGTTTCTAAAGGAGAAACCTGAAGAGTTCCTCGATTTCGAATTTGAGAGGTCTCCTGAGTACATATACGATCTTTTAATTCGAGCATCAAAGGGAAAAGAATCTGAGATCAAGAAGTACAAGATTGTCAAGAAGAATGTCAAAAAGCTAATCAAAGACAATCCTGAGGATGCAGATCTATGGAATGAATTGCGCCTTGTTCACTGGATTCTTGGTGAGTATAAGGAGTCGAGTACTGCATTCAAGACCGCGAGGGACCACGGTTGGACCGGGGCCATCTCCAGTGTAGTAGGTTTGTAGCAATTCAGCGTACTAGGATAACATATCCTACCATTTAGATTGGACTGGTAGTATACAGAAACACCTGAAACTCCAATGCTCTCCCTTCAAGGTCTCTAGCAAAGAATTGATAGATGCGATACTTGCTGTTCTCATGAGGTGCATCAATAGTTATGTCTCTGATTCTCTCGTAAATGCGATCAACCTCCTCTCTGGAATCATACACGAATGTGATCATGCCTTCGATTTCTTCATGTTCCCTCTGACAGAACCCTATCAGCATGTTTCCATGTTTGAGAATAGTACATCCGGGCTGCTCCAACCATATTGTCATTCCAAGTGTATTGATATAAAATTCAACCAGCTGGCTTAGTATTCGAGTTTTGAAGAAGATTATTCCGCCCATATCCCCGCATGATAGCCAGGTATTGAAGTAATTTCCGATTCCTGACCATTACATTCTGAGAAAGTCTCCCTTTGGCAATTGAAAAGCTCTTTTCCGCACTTACGGGTTACCGTAAATAGATATTCACTATTTGTTCTAGATATACTGAAACACAATGAAACCCAATCCGGACCTCTATCAACAATGCAAAGACCTCCTGAGCAAACCGATTGCGTCAGAATCATCAGACAATCCAGAAGTAATCACTTCACTATGGCAAAGCGACTGGGTTCGGATTCTTTTAGTACGGAACATAGACAATCCTGATTGGACAACTATCGAGATTGAATCATCTTTGCCTCTTCGCGTTCAAGGAGAACATAAGAACATAGCAGGAGGGCTTGAAACACGGGAATTGCTCAACGGTATGATTCAAACACTTGAGTACCTCCTTCGACTTCAAGATGCTGGTTTCTCACTGGATATCATTGGCCAAGATTGCATGTGGACCGCATTTTTGGAATTCGACGCTCTTCCAGCTCAATCCTTCTTCGAGGCCCTGATTCCCTGATTCTGTATCACATCTTCGCGGCATCTGTGGCTATCTCTGTTTGATTGGTACCATATTCCTCTATACTTCAAACTAGATGTCATAATCCTACCATCTTATCGCCTCTCAATCTTTTCTTTTCTGAAGATCTCTTGGGCACTGAGAATAGATTCTTTCAATCAAGACGATTGGAGAATATTCAATATTGTTAAGCATTTAAAATCCCTGTTTGAGATCCAATTTCTACATTTTAGCCAATTTCCGAACTAATTGGTTCGCATTTCTGCTCGCTTGACTACATATTAGCTCATTTCTGAACCTGCTGAATCCCGTGATATAATATCCACATTATTGCACATAGATAAGTGAACTACAATGACAATGGGTGTAAGTATTCCAAAGAGTGCGAGAGTGGTGCTACACAGCTTAGCTACAACAGGACCGATGTCCCCCAAAGAGATTAGCAGAAGGTCCGATCTTCCACTGCGAACGGTCAGCTTTGCAATTAGACGGCTAACCGCATGGAATCTCCTCCGACGAATTCCCAATTTGCAGGATATGCGTCAACCTCTCTATAATATTGAGAATGACGAAGTAAGGAAGCTATTGGTGAAGAGTGGGGCCGATTCTTTGGTCAAGATACCACATTCGCTTCTCGACATGAGAAAAGCCGTCTAATCCACAGATTCCTCTCGTCTTAGAATTACAATTGACATAACTCCTCCCTCTATCTCTCAATGGGCCTTGCCCTCCTATGCAAGGCCCTCCCTCGTTAATTCTTATTTTCTGATAGTCCGATGCTTCGTACGTTATCTTTTTCTCTTCACCATCACTCGAAAATTTGCTTGTATGAGTCTTTTGAGAGGTGATGATGCGTGGATGCTCTTGACAAAGGTATATTGCTCGATTTATTATCGAACTGTAGATTGACCTATGAAGAGCTCTCTCGTAATCATGGCGTTTCTGCAAACGCTATTCGAAAAAGAGTTCTCAAGCTCGAAGAAACAAAAGTAATTGATAGCTATACAGTCTATCTCTCCCCCGAAATGGCCAGAGTTGAACAAATGTTTGGCCTTTTGCAAACTGAAGGGTCACTAGATGAAGTTGAGCTAGTGAATCGGATATCTCAGAACCCTTGTATAGTTGCTGCGTCTTCCTATACCGATGGAACCTATGCGCTTGTAGGGGAGTATACCAATACAAATGAGCTGATGGGGATTGGAACGCACCTACGCTCACTAGAAAGCGTGAAACATGTGGAGATGCATACTGTCCTCCAGAATCGAGGAGGCTCCATGGAAATGGGTAGCCTCCATCTACGTGTTCTAAAGTGCTTAGTCCAAGATCCCCGGATGTCAATCATAGAAATCACTGGCATGACGGGGCTAACCGCAAGACGAGTCAGAAAGATACTACAAGAGATTCAGGAAAGCAAGGCGATACGGTGCTCACTGAATCTTGAATTAGGTGCTGCAAGCGATATCCCTTTTCTCATATGGCTTGCTTACGACCAGACTGCTATCACACCTGAGGAATTTATGGCATGGCTTTGGGAATCCTACTCCCTCCCACTTTGGCAGGTGTACCTTTCTGCATCTGAACCTGTCGCCATTTGCTTGTTTGCAGTAGACGCACTCACTGAACTTGATGAGATTGTGCGATCTATTAGGAAGAACGACTTCATTGAACGGGCAAAGGTCACCATTAGCACTCATCATAAGTACTTTGACGGTCCTCGACGCAGACTGCTCTTCGAGATGGTTAGCACAATCTGATATGAGCAAATGAGCTTCTAGATTATCTTCCTTTGACGAAGTGCTCGAAGAGGTACTACAATCACTATCACGACAACTACTGCAGTTATCGTGAGGAATACCAAGTCCACTCCGAAATCCAACCGCACATTCCTGTATACATAGGATGTTGTTTCTGCATCTGGCAATTGCACGAGGATGTACCCTGAGTAGTCTAACTGAATCTCACTAGGATTATTGACCAACGGGAATGAGCAATCCGTGGTGCCATTCACCCAGACTACTGTATCGACCACTACATTATCTGAGTCATCAAGGATTTTGATTGGAATCTCCTGCCGATAGGCATGGTCATTCGATTCTTCATTAAGATCAATTATCCTGATGGTAAGAGTTGACTCTTGTGTATTGAAGACAGCATCGTCAATTGCATAGTCCGGTAGTAATCCATTACTAAACCATGGTAAAAAGAACCAATCCAAGTCAGAGCCATAGACAGACTCGAATGACTCCTGAAGATCGTTCAGAGTTGCGATACCAAACGAATAGCCATCAAAAAAGTGCCTCAAGCTGCCAAGAAATGCCTCTTCTCCAATGGTACGCCGAAGCTTTTCTAGGATTAGCGGAGTCTGAATATAATCAACGAAACTTGTGAGCTCTGGCCTGACCGTGTTGGAACGGTTGATGATGCTCCCTGATTGATAACTAGCATAGAATGTCCTGACGCTTTCAAGATAGGTCGTTGCTTGGAAGTACTCCCAGTCCGAATAGTATTGCTCAGCATAGTAGGAGTGTGACCAACTGGTTAGTCCTTCGTCAAGGAATCCCCAATCGACACAGTCATCGCCAACCAGCTGTGACCACCACTGATGAGCGACTTCATGAACAATCACAAGCTCATGGTACCAAGGAACTCGGGTACCTTCTTGTATTTGCTCCGCGATGATTCTTGTGACATATACTTGGCATGGATATTCCATCCCTCCATAGTATGCATGCTGCTCAACGACATTCAGACTTGGATATGGATATGCTCCAAATGTAGAGTTGAACAATTCCAGTGCTTGAGTGGTTTCCTCTATCGCTACTGTTTCCCAGATACTCGTGGATGCTGGTAGATAGTACGTTGTAATGTTGACGCCATTAAAGACAGTGGACTCGATCTGGTAGTATCGAGAAGCTGAGAAGGTCACTTCGCGGACCGGCTGATCTATTTCGTAGTGGTAGATGGTTCGTCCATCTTGACCTATGACCTCTATTGGTACTCCGGTTGCAGCAACAGTCATCTCCTGAGGCACATCAATGTGGAGATCAAAGTATGCCATATCGAAGTAGAAGGGATCGCCCGCATCGATGTATGGATCTGTGTTCCATCCATCATAGACATCGTAGACACATGGCATAGGATAGAAGCCTGTGAATGTGTATATTCTGTCCTGCCCGATATCTGTACCTGAAACTCCGGATCTATCAATACCATCAGGTAGGATAGTCGTGAAGCTGATATTCATCGAGAGGAACTCTCCTGGTGCCAATGGGCTCTCGAGCTCGATCCATGCTAGCTGTTGAGAGGCTCTAACGTCGATATCCGTTACATTTGGTGAGGTTCCACGCGATGTGATACTATGTATGGTGATACTGCCCGGTTGCGTTTCATATCTCATTCCTGATGGGTAGAGATGAAACGGGATCTCATCAAAGGCAATATTCTCTGCATTGTAGTAGTCTATCAGAAGAATCCCGTCAACAGATGCCTCTGACTCATTCATGGTGATTGAGAGATTGAGCTTGGACAACTCGGTATCATAGAAAGAATTCGTTGCTATCTCGCCACTATTTTTTTCCAAGATCTGTGTGCTATTCTTTGAAGGCATAAGAACCGTCGTACTCAAAAACATCGAAGAAACTAGCACGAATACCATAGCTATTGAGAAACCTTCTCGAGTCACCAGACTATTCCTCCTGATACTATTCCTAATACGCTGTAATTAGATAAGGGCTTGTTTTGGCGTATTCTGATTGGGATGAAAGACTCATTCTTCTAATTTACTGCTCATCTACTCCTAGAGATAATTCTGGAGGTTCAAGGGCTTTGAACAACTCCTCATCTGCATTTTTCTTCAAGAAACCTGAGGCTGTGAGAATTCCCTCTTCTTCAAATATCTCCAAGCTGAAACCCATAGCTCCCAGGTTTTTCAGATATTCAAGGATGGCAATTAGACGATCTATGGTTTCCTGTATTACTGAGGTATCTGAAGTAGCTGACAGGGATGGCAGAGAAGCCTCGATATCAACTTCAATGTCATCTATTTTGTCTACATATCTGGTCAGAATAATTCGCACTGTGCTGGTTTCAAGAAGTATCTCCGAAAGCTGATGCCTCCGATTGGAAACGATGTGGGAGAGGTCGGCATGAACAAAACGCCTGAACCTCTCCATCATCTCGGTCGAATTCATCTTGTGATTTCTCCAGACTACAGCTCAGTTCTATCAAACACAGAAAGGGCAACGACCGTGAATATAATGATTTGAACACATGCGGATAGAAGAATCCATTCAAGACCTATAACAGGATCGCCTGTGATAAAACCAAGTCCCATTATAGGAAGTGAGTATGGTATCAGAAACAGGATCAGTGGGAAGTATCTCGCCATTATCTGTGCTCCAAGACCTACTCCTACAGCTGTTGCAAGAACCTTTCCTCTACTGGTTGTAAGAGTACCTAGCATTACTGTCAAGCTAGCAAAGTATACAACGACAATACCAGTGAGTCCGAGGTCAATGATAAATCCGGTTATGTTTGGACTGAAGCCAAATGCCACAAAGACTCCATATGCTACAAGACCATTAATTACCACCGAAATCCCAATGATTGCTAGAATGCTAGTTATCAATTTAGAGAGTAGATAGGACTTCTTTGATACAGGTTTTGAGAGAATCCATGCAGATGTGCCTGACACCTTCTCATCGATAATGGTACCTTGAAGCAAAACAGGGATGAAGATAGAGATAAGCAAGCCCAACATGCTAAAGAACGTCACTAAACCGAGAATATACGATGATGCCATCTCTTCCACCAAACCAGTAGGCAGACTGAACATGGTAGCAACTAGTCCGTTCGTAAAAAGAGTCCAGACCAGTAACTGCTGTATCCAATACATTCTGCTGCGCTCGTGATAGATTTCGCGACTGAATAGATTTCTCATCCCTGCGTACCAGGGTTCTGTGTTAGTTCGTTGTAATATTTCAGTTGTCATTTCTTTTGTCCTCCACAAGTTTAAGGAATATCTCTTCCAACTCATACTTCTTGATGCCAAATTCACAGACTGAGAGCGACTTATCTTCGAGAATGACTCTCAATAATTCGTCCTCTGCCATCACATCATCGTTTACAGAAACCAGCCATTGTGTCCTACCATTCAGCTTGGTCGTTTGTAAGGAATTCACCCATGTCTGCTTAGTGACTAGGTCCTCAGCTCTCTGCGGGTTTCCTTTCAGGATAATCGAATAGACGGTGCCTTCTGCGCCTGCAAGAAGCTCGTTCAGAGTTGCACATGCAACGAGATTTCCTTTATTCAGGATCGCCACACGATCGCTGATTCTCTGTGCATCATCAAGAATATGTGTTGAGTAGAATATAGTTGATCTACTTCGAAGCTCCTGCATCAAATCAAGAACATCCTCTCTACCCTGAGGATCCAACCCTGCTGCAGGTTCATCGAGTATGAGTAGTTCCGGGTCATTTATGAGAGCTTGAGCAATCCCAAGACGTTGTTTCTCTCCTCCTGAAAATCCCCTTGTTGGACGATCTGCCTTTCGATCAAGATCGACTAGATTTAGCAACCTTTCAATCTTGGTATCCAGTTGACTGCAATTGCCTTGATAGAAGAACTTGCCTGCGAATTTCAGGATTTGACGAGGAGTCATATTTTCTGAGTAATGTTGATTCTGAGCCATGTAACCTACTCTGGAACGAATCATTTTGTTCTCCATAAGGAAGTCATGACCTAGAATGGTTCCGCCGCCTGATGTGGGTCGAGCCAAGCCCAAGAGTAGCTTGATTGTGGTCGTCTTCCCAGCACCATTTGGACCTAAGAATGCGAAGACTGAGTTCTTCGGCACCTGTAGATTAAGCCCTTTCAACGCATAGAGATCACCAAAAGCCTTACTGAGGCCTTGGATTTCAATTGCGGAGTGGCTGTCGTTTATCTTCACTTTTTCTTGTGATTCTATCATAGTGTTTCACAAGACAGTCATCCGTAGCAATTGGATATCTACCTGCGTCCGGTTCTAACTTGATATAATAACTAAAAGTAGGTCTAATTGCGTCATTTTGTTAGGTGTCTTCCTTACAAAATGGCTGAATTGAGTTCATCTAGACTTCTGCGGCTTGGACGACCGCTTCAAGTCGAAGTCTCTTGATGCTTTTGTATCTATATGTTGGTCTGTATAAGAATGCTTCAGAGTAAGTTATCCCGGGATATGACTTCAAATTGGTTGTGATCGCGTCAACGTCATTCATGCTATCAACGGTAGCAGCGACTACCAGAAAAGGCTCATTTGCAGAGGCAAGTATCTCCCAGAATTCCTCTTGATATCTCTTCACCATCATTTCTATAATTTGCTCTCTTGATGTTTGCTTTGGGTCCCATCTCATCTTTAGAATGAATGTCACTCTCTCTCCTACATTGAGTCGCCAGATGAGCGTAAACCTAATCGCTTCACTCTGCTTCAGCTCTCTTAGCGTCTTTCGAACAATGCGCACTGTCAGACCAGTTTCGCTGGCGATGTCATTGATTTGCATTCTAGCATCCTTAAGGAGAGCTTTGAGAACTCTCAGCTGAAGGTGCGTGAGATCCACCTTCTTGCCATGTGGACTAAGCAGAGTATGCATCTCCATGGAGATGATGTGAGGAATTCTCCTGAAAGCCTCGGTAAGAGTAGCCAGCTCAAGTGAGCTAGTGTACTCTGCAATCACCATGAGGTCCCCTCCGTAAATGCGAGTAATCTGCATGATGCCTCTGATTAAAGCTATCTCTGAGATGAATTGCTCTATATCCTCTATAGCATCTGTTTTGAGCCACATATACAGAACATCAGAACCAATCATAGATGATGCGAACTCGACATGGAAACCTAGAATGACTCCCTTCTCAATCAGGTCATCGACTCTTCTCTTAACTGCAGTTGCGGACATCCCCAGAGATTTGGCTATCTCTCGATAGGATGTTCTACAGTCAGTCGCTAGTATGGTAAGGATTTGCTTGTCAATATTGTCCAGCTGAGGCATCAGAATTACTATTAGCAATCAGCTTCATGAAGATTTTGATACGAAGAATATAATGAGGTATCTCAAAAACAGAAAGCTAGAAGATTAAGAGCGTAATAAAGGGGGAGAGGGCACAATGCCCTCTTCAGCTAGAGTGAAACCATTCTATCGCGATTGAACCTGCTAGTCGCAAGCACCCATGTGGAGATAGCTAGTATTGACGCGATGAGTAGCGTCAGAATATTGGACGACCATACAAGGTTCATATCCACATTTCCTGTATCGCTCATTGACATCAAGGGTAGCATCATAGGAATCAAGAAGACAAACACGATGCCTCCAGAGCTCTGATACGCCTCATAAACACGCTTGACCCTACCACTGATGAGAATCATCACTGATACTATTGCCAAAACAAGAATGGGGCCTGCTACCAGTAGTAGAAACAAACTGGCTATCCCTGGAAAGAGGATTGCCTCAAGTCCGATAGATGTGAGTATTATTGTTGCAGCGATTTCGGTGACGAGGATTGAACCAAGCAGTAGAGCGATGCTGGGAATGAAAGAGCTCAACACTTTGCCAATCAAGAGCTCACGATCTGTTAAGGGTGTGCACAAGAGAGGTTCTAGGGTGTTCTGTTCTCTTTCACCCACAAGGGCGTTTGCAGAAATCATTGACGCTGGAATGATGGTCATAATTCCAATCAAGGGTGACATGATTGGGTCAAACATAGCAATTGCAGCCACTACAAGGGTCGGTGTTGAAAATGCTATCAACAGGAGAACTCCAATTGCCATGATAGGCGCAAGTGCAGCCATCATAACGAGACTGTACTTGACCATGTTCACTTTCATCGCCATTCTTAGGTCCGCCTTGGCAACGAGCATCGATTTCCTCAGAGTCATTACATTACACCTCCATTTATGACACCCAGATACAGGTCTTCCAGTGTCGCCTCTTCTTCCGCAAATTCGATGATTCTGACTCCTCGCGACAGCAGTGATTGCATGAGAGTCGAGTTATTCCCTATTGGGTCTTCAATGGCAACCCGGATTGAGTTATCATCTTTCTCAGCAGATGTCACGAAAGTCATAGACTTAGCAATAGAGAGAGCTTCATCCAAATTCTCAGCTACACGAATTGTGAAATTCTGACAAGTTTGCAAACTAGACTGAAGATCTTTGGTCTTGCCGCTGAGCAATATTTGCCCCTTATCGATGATTGCAATCCTGTCACAGAGTCTCTGAACCTCCGCCAGATTGTGTGAGTTGATGAAGAAAGTTTGCTTATACTTCTCAGCAAGACTAAGAATGAGTTCTCGAACTTTCTTGGCGGCGATGGGATCCAGTGCAGATGTCGGCTCATCCAATAAGAGCACTCTAGGCCGATGAATTAATGCACGACATAGTGCAAGCCGCTGGCGATTACCAGTGCTTAACTCTCCTGCGGGGTCATCCTTTCGTTCCCAGAGATTCATGAACCTCAGTAGATCCTCTATTCTTTCCTTCAGATCAGCCTCAGGAACTTCATAGAGTCTACCAAAGTACTCTAGATTCTCATATACGGAGAGTGTGGGATATACGGTATGATTGCTCTCTTCTGGCATTACACCAGTTATCTCTCGAACACTTACTGGTGACTCGACAATATCAAATCCCCCAACAGATGCTGTGCCCTCGTTGGGTTTGAGAAGTGTACAGAGGAGTCGAATCGTTGTAGACTTTCCTGCTCCATTCGGTCCTAGTAATCCGTAGATCGAGCCTTCAGGGACATTGAGTTCAATATGATCGACTGCAACCAGGTTGTCAAATTTCTTTGTTAGATCTTGAATAATTACTTCATCCAATTTTATACCTCCTAACCTAGGATTTCTTTGTTTCAAATTGTGAAACCATGGCTCGAGAAATTCGGCTGTATGATGTGGATCGGATACGATCCTGAAGTTGATCGTTAGTTGTCCAGTTATCAACATCGTTCGAACCCAGAAACACGAAGACCAAGTTGTTCCATGCGCCCAGATTGATCTCTTTTACTCCATAGAGGTCAAGGGAAATATCGAGCCCTTGGAAAGCAATTACTGTGCGGCTTTCACCTTCATTCGTTGTTCCTTGTGATTCTATCATGGTGATTCACGAGAAAAGCAACCGCAAAACTGGATATCTATCTGCGTCCTTTTTCATGTTGACAGAAGCACCAAGAGGGGCTTTAGGAGCGTCACTCTGTAAGTTTGATACCTTACAAAGTGACAAAATCGAGATTATCTAGACTCCAGCAGCTTTAACAGCTTCCTCAAGGTTGAGCCTTTTGATACTCTTGTATCTGTACGATGGTCTGTAAATGAAGGCTTCAGAATACAGGATTCCAGAAGCTAGTCCAATCTTTTTTGTAATCATATCGACTTGATTCAAGTTGTCAACAATGGCAATTGCAATAAGTACAGGATCACTTGCAGAAACAAGAATATCCCAGATCTCCTCCTCGTGCTCCTTCAGTAGCATATCTATGACCGTATCCCTTGATACTTGCTTTGGATCCCAATTCATTTTCAGGAAAAAGGTGATTCTCTCGCCCACATTAAGACGCCATCTAAGTGAGAATCTGATTGCTTCGCTCTCTTTTAGCTCTCGCAATGTCTTCCGAACCAGCCGCACTGATAGACCAGTCTCTCTTGCAATATCAGTAGCTAGCATTCTAGCATCTACAAGAAGTGCTTTGAGGACCCGTAGCTGAAGGTTTGTTAGCTTCTTCTTTTTTCCTCTCAGACTAAGTAGAGTATGCATCTCAGCAGAGATGATACGAGGATTACTCGTGAATGATTCAGCTAGATTCGCGAGCTCGAGAGAGCTTGTATATTCCGCGAATACCAAGTAGTCTTCTCCATAAAGGGGAGATATCTGAATGATTCCTGTAATCGTACTAATCTCTGAAATGAACTGCTCTCTATCTTGAATGGTGTCTGTCTTAATCCACAACATCATAACTTCAGAATCAATCATGGCTGGCGAGAGCTCAACATGGAAGTCTATTATTACACCACCCGCGATCATGTCATCAACTCGACTCTTGATGGCAGTAACGGACATTCCTAGGGATTTGGCAATCTCTCGATATGTGGTTCTGCAGTCAATAACTAGAAAACTCAAGATCTGCTTGTCGATATAATCTAGTTTGGGCATTAGAAATACCTTCGACAATCGACTTGATGAACGTTTTGCCAGATTCACTTTCACTTGCTATACATAGATTAGAATTCGATTGCAATAGTCAAACGGTCCTATCAAGTGATGAGTAATTTTAAAGGTCGGTTTCTTTGGATTCTGAAACTGCTGCCAATATGGAAAGTGGGAGAGAGTAATAATGTCAGATAGTGAAATACCTCAATTCATCAAATTAATTCGGAAGGATATGGGATTCGATCCTGTCGAAATGTACCAACATGCACAGAAAGCCATTACCACGCTAAAACCTGACCAATACGTAGATGCATTACATGTAACAAGGACACGCGCTCAGCAAGACTATCAATCAGGAAAATTTGATCTCGTTCAGGCAACTGTGATATTTCTCTCAGTTCTTGAGTTGAGCTATAAAGTGAAGGATTATGATTCTCAAATCATTACCCTCTGCAACTTGGGGTTAATGTATCAAAACGCGCGTGCTTATGATGTAGCTATAATATTTGCATCTGAAGGAATTAGTATTGCCTATGAACACAATTTGCTTGAGAGAAAACTTGATGCATTGAATGTCCTCTCTCTGGTATACACTAACACACAGGAATCTGAGAAACGTATGGATGTTATGGAAGAAGTCGCTGAAACCTATGGAAAGCTTGGACAAATGGACAAGAAGGCAGAGATCCAAGGTCAAATCACGCAGTTGAAGGAATTCATGGCATTATTAGGCAAGTAGAGCTGATTGCTTCGAAATATTCTATCACTTCGTAATGCATAAATTCTCCCTCATTCCCAGACTCACTATCAAGGATGTGGAACTATGGATCTTGATGTTTCCAAGGCAATGACTGTAAAGCTATCATCAGAGCTACCAGCAGCTCCTATTTTCGAGCCGCAATATCGTCGTGCTCCAAGTAGAGGGTATGAATTGAATGAGCATGATACTATCATAGCAGTAAAGAATGCACTCCGATATGTTCCAACAGAGCTCCATGAAACTTTGGCACCTGAGTTCCTAGACGAGCTCATGACAAGGGGTAGGATCTATGGGTATAGATATCGTCCGCAAGGTGCAATCAAAGCAAAGCCTATTGATGAGTATAAAGGAATCCTAGAAGCTCGAGGTCTCCAACTGATGATGGATAACAATGTGAGTTTCGAGATCGCACTATATCCTTACGAACTAGTCACCTATGGCGAAAGTGGGCAGGTCTGTCAGAACTGGATGCAATTCCAGCTTATCAAGAAGTACTTGGAAACAATGACGGAAGAGCAGACTCTTGTTGTTAGTTCTGGACATCCAATAGGTCTCTTTCCGTCCAAGCGAGAGGCTCCACGTGTCATATCGACGAATGGTCTCATGGTTGGGATGTTTGACACCCCTGAAGATTTCCATCGGTCTGCAGCTCTCGGTAACTCGAACTATGGTCAGATGACAGCTGGAGGCTGGATGTACATAGGTCCTCAGGGGATTGTTCATGGCACCTATATTACTCTTCTAAATGCAGGTCGTTTGTATCTTAGCATACCTGAAGATCAAGATCTCAGCGGCAGGCTATTCATCACCTCTGGACTTGGCGGAATGAGTGGTGCTCAAGCAAAGGCAATCGAGATAGCTGGTGGCATTGGCATAATTGCCGAGGTGGACAAGAGCCGTATTGAGACCCGAAGTGAGCAGGGTTGGCTTGGTAAGTGGTCTGAGAGTCTTGATGAGATATTTGAGTGGGTGGAAGACCATAGAAAGACTGGTGAGCCAGTTTCTATAGGCTACTTTGGCAATATTGTTGATGTATGGCAATATGTAGTCGATAAAGGAATCAAGGTGGAACTCGCATCAGATCAAACATCCTGTCATGATGTCTATGGCGGCGGATATACCCCTCAAGGTATTTCCTTTGAGGAGGGGCGTGACCTTCTGATGAATGATCGCGATTCATTTCGGGACCTTGTCGACAAGTCCTTGATCAAACAATTTCAACTCATCAAGAAGATGACCGAAGTTGGAACCTTCTTCTGGGACTATGGAAACAGCTTCATGAAAGCGGTGTTCGACGCGGGAGCGAAGGATATAGCCAGGAATGGCACGGACACCAATGATGGCTTCATCTTCCCATCGTATGTCGAAGATATCATGGGTCCAATTTGCTTCGACTACGGCTATGGCCCGTTCCGGTGGGTATGTCTTACCGGAAAGCACGATGATCTTGTAACGACCGACAGGATTGCTATGGACAACATCGATCCTACACGTAGAGGACAAGATCGTGACAACTACATCTGGATTCGAGACGCTGAGAAGAACGCTCTTGTGGTTGGCTCTCAGGCAAGGATACTCTATGCAGATGCTTCAGGTAGGGTAAATATAGCCCTCCAATTCAATAAAGCCGTGCGTGATGGTAAGGTGGGTCCTATCATGCTGGGACGAGACCATCATGATACGGGAGGTACTGATTCGCCATTCCGAGAAACTGCGAACATCCTTGATGGTAGCAATATAACTAGCGACATGGCGCATCAATGTTGGGCAGGAGATGCTGCTCGAGGGATGACTCTATGTGTCCTATCTAATGGCGGTGGCGTTGGGACTGGAAAGGCCATCAATGGTGGCTTTGGACTGGTCCTTGACGGGAGCGACAGAGTTGATTCTATTATTCGAAGCGCACTTGACTGGGATGCAATGTGTGGAGTTGCGAGGCGTGCATGGGCAAGAAACGATCATGCGATTGAAACGGTCGTGGAATGGAATAATCGAATGAAAGAATCAGGTCAAATCACACTCCCATACGTTCCCAAAGACGACTTGGTCGAGAGTCTGGTCAAGAAGCAGCTCGAATCCTAGAGATTTGAGTAGTCTAATACTCCTGTGTGCATTATGAGCTTCCACTCGCTGCCTAATTTGGTATAGACCTTACAGACTCTACCTATCCAATGCTCCTCGTTTCCATCATCATCTACCCAGAGTGTATCGATATCCACAACAGCAAACGCTCCATTTCCTTCATTGGAAACTGCAATCCTCTGAATTGTTCTACGATTATGGACTAGTCTGTAGTTATCAAAGAGACCCTGCCATAGTGTTTTCCATCTTTTGTAGTCATATTTTCCCCATTCAATAACCCAATTGAGTGGGTCATGTGACTGAGGAGTCTTTGGCCAAGGCCAGACCATGTCAGGATGGAAGATACTAATGAGGAGCTCAACATCCTGAGTATCCCATGCCTTTGTTTCTCGATTCACCATCATTTCGATTTCTTTCTTTATCGATTCTTGATTTTCATTCACGAATACCCACCATCTATTGACTGCTCCACGCTGGTTCTCCAAGAATGTTGGCTGTAACCGGAATATGGTGGAATGTTTTGAGCATAAAATCGTTGGGACTAGCAGACGTGAGACCCTCAAGAACGATAATTTCTAAAGCAAGGCAGAGGGCGAAGTATCTAGGTTATTGCCAGAGAATCTTGGGCATAGCACCCCACTGAGGGATCTGAATGGTCGTATCAATTGATGGTGAAACGCTAACAATAGAGGATGTTGTGAATGTAGCAAGACATCATTTCGAAGTGAAACTGGATGATGAGGCACGCGAAAGGATTCTTGCTAGCAGACAGGTAATCGATAATGCGCTCACTGACGGTCGAACGGTATATGGTGTGAATACTGGTTTTGGGGATTTGGCAAACGTTTCCATCGATGAGAAGGACCTAGCAGAATTACAAGTGAACCTAATTCGCAGTCATAGTGTGGGGGTTGGAGAGCCGTTCCCACAAGAAGTAGTGCGAGGGATGATGGTATTGCGTGCGAACGCTCTTGCCAAAGGATTCTCAGGGGTTCGAACAATCGTTGTAGAGACCCTCCTAGAGATGCTAAACAAGGATGTTGTCCCTGTTGTTCCTGAACAGGGCTCTGTCGGGTCCAGTGGAGATCTTGCTCCACTTGCACATATGGTCCTAGTGATGATTGGTGAAGGTGAAGCCTTTTACAAAGGTGAACTTCTCTCTGGCGCTGTAGCAATGAAAAAGGCAGGTATCTCACCAGTCACTCTTCAAGCAAAAGAGGGAGTGGCCCTAATCAATGGGACCCAACCAATGACCTCGGTGGGCGTTCTGGCCATTCATGATGCCATGAAGATCGTTAGGAATGCCGCCATCGCAGCTGCCATGTCCCTTGAAGCATTGAGAGGCACCCGCGCTGCGTTCGATAAGAGAATTCATGAAATACGACCACATGAGGGACAAGGAGATATTGCTGCTCTAATGCGTTCTCTCCTTCCGGATAGCGAGATCAACCAATCCCATGCACTCTGTGGCAAGGTGCAAGATGCCTATTCATTGCGATGCATTCCTCAAGTCCTAGGAGCGTCGCTTGACTCTATCCGATATGTAAGAAGTATTCTGGAAACTGAGATCAACTCTGCTACGGACAATCCTCTTGTGTTCATAGAAAGTGGTGACGTTCTTTCTGGTGGGAATTTTCATGGACAACCAATCGCTTTGAACATGGATTTTCTAGGGATTGCTCTTTCTGAGATCGCCAATGTATCTGAGCGGAGAATCAATCGTATGGTCAATCCTGACCTAAGTGGCCTTCCTGCATTTCTGACGAAAGAAGGAGGACTTCGATCGGGGCTCATGATCGCGCAGTACACTGCAGCAGCTCTAGTATCTGAGAATAAAGTGCTCGCTCATCCTGCAAGTGTCGATTCCATTCCTACAAGTGCTGATCAAGAAGATCATGTGAGTATGGGAACGATTGCTGCAAGGAAAGCAAGGAAAATCTTGGAAAATGTATTGAACGTTGTTTCAATAGAGCTACTCTGTGCAGCTCAAGGTATTGATCTATTATCTCCCCTCAAACCATCAAAGCCCTTGCAACTGGTACTTGAAGAGATTAGAACCCGAGTGCCAACTTTGGAAGAGGATCGAGTTCTATCCAAGGATATTCATCTAATTCGCGAGCTAGTGGTATCTGATATTCTCGTTGGCAAAGCGGAAGAGGTAATTGGATCGTTATTGGACGAATAGGCACCAAGGTCCATACCTAACTTCACACGCGGCACTCAATGAATGCATCCAATCATGAAGATTTATGTAGATTACACATACTGAATTGTTAGATATCTCTAAGAATTTTGAACTCAGGTGGTCGTCAGTGCCCAATCTATCAAAAGCAATGGAACAATACTTGGAAACGATCTACAAACTGGCAGTTGAAGGTCACGGAACGAGTGTATCTGACATAGCAGAAGCACGAGGAGTTAAAGCTCCAAGTGTGACGTATGTGCTGAGGAAACTCTCACGCCCTGAGTATGGTCTTGTGAACTATGAGAAGTATAATCGCGAAGTATCTCTGACGGAGAAAGGCCGAACGATTGCTGAGAAATTGGAAAAGACCCACGCGACACTACAATGGTTCTTCGAGTCAATTGGTGTTGATCATCAACTTGCTGATGAGGATGCCTGTGAGATTGAGCATATAGTCCGACCTGAAACTGTGAAGATGTTGCTTGAGTTTGTGGATTGGGTAAAGAACGACTCGAAAGCTGCTGAACTCCTCTCCAGATTCAGATCCGGTCGTTGATTTTCCACTCTCATGGTCCGAGTTTTGTATGTACTACCTGTCCATTTGCGATAACTGTGTGAACCAGATTCACTCCAAATCTGTATGCCAAGTATTCAGGATTCGGGCATTCTAGAACTACGATATCCGCTCTTTTGCCTATTTCTATGCTTCCCAGTGTATCTGCTTTATCAAGTGCATGAGCTGCATTGATAGTCAATGCTGATATGACCTCTCTAGGATGCATCTTCATCTTATAGCATGCAAGTGCTGCAGTAAAGAACAATGACTCGTTTGCACAGTTTGGATTGAAATCGGTTGCAAGTGCTACAGGAAGTCCGAGGTCTATCATGTATCTAGCTCGCGCATATTCAGTATCCAAGCTAAATGCTGTTCCTGGTAGGAGCGTAGCAATCGTTCCTGCCTTTCTCATTGCTTCCAAGCCATCATCTGATGACATCAACAAGTGATCTGCTGATGTGGCACCAAGCTCAGCAGCTAGCTCAGCTCCTCCTAGCTGTACGATCTCATCCGCATGTAGTTTGAGTTTCATACCATGCTTCCTAGCCTCAAGCAGGATTCTCCTTGATTGCTCAACATCGAACACTCCTTTCTCACAGAATACATCACAAAACTCAGCTGTACCAGCTTGTGAGACCTTGGGAATCATTGCATCAACGATCAGATCCACATAATCCTCTGTTCGACCTTGGAATTCGGGAGGTACTGCATGAGCACCCATGAACGTTGATGAGATGTCCATAGGGAGCATTTCTCTCAAATCGCAGATGGTACGCAGCATTTTTAGCTCGTTTTCAGTATCCAGTCCATAACCACTTTTCGCTTCAAAAGATGTCGTTCCTTCTGCAAGCATTCTCTCTCCATACGCGAATCCATTCCCTCTAAGAGTCTCAAGATTTGCCTCTCGCGTAGCTCGTAGAGTATTGAGTATCCCGCCTCCCGCTTCCAGAATCTCCATGTAGGTCTTCCCAGCAATCTTCATCGCAAAGTCATTCTCACGAGACCCCCCAAAGACTAGGTGGGTATGACTATCAACGAATCCCGGCACCGCAAGCATATCTGGAAGCTCGATCTGTGAGAATGAATCACTTTCGATTTCATTGAGAACTTCTTTTGTTGTTCCAACAGCAATAATAATGCCCTCTCTAATCGCTACAGCTCCATCCTCAATGATTGAGAGTTCCTTCATATCATGTTCAGTCTTTGGTTTCTTGCTCGCTCCTTCAAGGGTTGCAAGCTCTTTGATATTCGTCAGCACAAGGTCCGGTGTCATTCCATCCACAAGTGTAGTTCACCACTCTCCCTCTTGTATGTTAGGGTTGCATTAATTAGGGAGTAAGATAAGAGCACGGCAAACCATTGAGGTAGTTGCATTCCCATGGAGTATCTTATTCTGAGCTGGAGCGATGTCTATAATCTTACCTTACAGCTCTCTGAACGAATTGTTGAAAGTGGATTTATCCCTGATCTCATTATCGGAATCGCGCGAGGAGGATGGATTCCGGCTAGGATTTTATCTGATGTGCTATATGCGAATGCAATGTTCAACGTCCGCATCGAGTACTACACGGATTTAGGCGTTCATGGGCGTGAGCCAAAGATCACACAACCCCTTTCTGTACCGATTGCAGACAAGAATGTACTCATTATCGATGAAGTTGCAGATTCTGGGGAAAGCCTCTATCATGCCATCGAGTATGTCAAGAAACTAGGGGCGAAGAACCTGCGAAGTGCTGTCCTTCATCTCAAACCGACATCTCGGGTTGTTCCTGATTTCTACATACAATGTGTTACCAGTTGGACCGTATATCCTTGGGAGATACGCGAATCTATCATTGCACTGGTACAGAAATTCAAGGAAGAGAATCCTGAACTTGATATGCTTGCGATAAGAAATAAACTCGTCTTTGAAGTTGGATTTGAGCCCACCGTTACTGATTATTTCATCAAGCGATTATAGGACTATTCAGAGATGGCTCCCATGCAAATCGAGAGATTGTTTTCACCCAAAGGCGTTTTGTATGTTGGAATTGCTGAGATTAGAAATGAGCGCAAATTAGGAAAGGAGCTATTGATCAGCATTGCAATAGATACATCGGATAAAGTGCAAGCTGTTCAACTGCTTAATCCATCCTTGATTGTAGATTCACATCATCTAGTGTGTGCAGCTCAAAATGCTGTCAACGCTTGGTATGGCAACTACGCCCAAGCTAGAGCGCTTGATATCGAGATTGCTGTCTTCGCCTCAGGCCAGAAGCAAATTGGACGAGCACTTGACACCTTTGGAGTTCGAGATAACTTGGATACAATTGCTGTAGTCATCATAGATGCAAATGAAGAGAATGCAAAGGGATGCTTTTCCGTTCTTCAACAGCAAATTGGATCTATCTCAGATACGCAATTCCCTCCTGATACAATGCGATTCAAGGAAATAATGATTCAATTTGGAATTGAGGATTCTGAAATTCAAGCATTATCTGAAAATGACGACCCGATGACCATACAAGGAGCCCTATCCCGTTGCGTGGTTAGTCGAGTTAGTAGTGTCGCACTTGAATCCTAGATTGAACCGTTTCAATACATGTCGTCTCGCATGGACATAATTGATAGTATGTCATTCTCTTGGTCCAGAATTGATATCCCAGTAAGCTCGCCCACAATTTCGATCCAGACAGTCTTATCAGGCTTATCCAGGTCGACCTTCCTATCTACTACTGAAGCGATAGCTGATACAACTTCCATGTTCTCAAGACTAGTGTGTCTTCTTCTCACGGTAACCCTGAATGTTTCATCTTCTTTAATTCTATCAAGCAGTTCCTTCACACTATTCACAATCTCTTCCAAATCAGAGTTCACGCATCTCTCAAGGGGCGTGAAACGAATGGCGAACCTGAACTGATAGGGATTCTCTATTGCCATTTCTTTCAGGCTCTTGACTACCTCGAACGGATCGAGTGTCGTTTTGCATGTGATTAGTCCGATGATACGAGTTCGATTGACCTGTAGGTTCTCATCTCCAAGAAGATCTCCGATGAAATAACGAACCTCCGAGATGGCTGCTCCTTCCCTCTCCCTCGGACACCCTATCAGCATATTGAATTCCTGCAGAAATTATCCCTCACATATCAGCATACACTATCCTGTTTGTCCAGAACCTTAGTGCATCTGAATCAAACTGTAGGCTTTCTGTTAGTTTCTCGATGGACAACGCGCCTTCTCTGTAGACCTTGACGCTTGAGAACCCGTCGGATTCCTCATCCACCCCTACGATTGTCGAGTTGTTGTTGAGGTCTGACGCGCCTCCATCTATATACAACTCCACACTATCACCTAACTGCTCGAATGCTATCGAAACATCAAAAGGACTAGGTCCTCCTGAGATATTTGCACTTGTACCTGCGATTGGCGTGTCCAATTGTCTTGCAATGCCACGTGGTATGTCGTGGTTTGGAACGCGAATGGCAAGAGATCCCCGATTGCCAGTTAGATACTCTGGAGTCCCTTCTTTAACAGATACGATCAACGTCAGCACTCCTGGCCAGAAAAGCCTTGTAATCGCGAATTCCAATCCCCGAAAATCGTGATACATCTCGCACTGCTTAACATCTGCAAAGAGAAGCGGGAGTCCTATACTTCTACTTCTTTGTTTTACATCAAACAACCTTTCGAAGGCATCTCGGTTTCTTGGGTCGCATGTCAATCCGTAGCTAGTATCTGTTGGATAAACAACCAGTCCTCCTGCAAGTAGGACTTCCACTGCCTCGGATACTGCGTTCTTGACCTCGTCCTCGTTGGTTGGTCTTACTATTCTAGCCGTCACGGTTGCATCCACGATTTTCTACAGTGAAAAACATCCATAAGAAGCTTTTATTCCATGAATTTATGGGAGGAATTGCTATTCACGGAGTAATCCTAGCTGCTGGTGAAGGAATTAGAATTGGTGAATTGACACAAAAGGTCCCAAAAGCACTACTCCCGTGCCTAGGAAGAACACTAATCGAACATTTAGTAGATACTCTCCTCCAGGTGGGGATTGATGAGGTTTCCGTTGGAATTGGTTGGAAAGGAAATGAAGTAAGGACTCTTATAGAGTCCATCTATCCGAGGGATCAAGTGAGGTGCATCGATGTTCCTTCCTATCAAGTTGGTCCGCTACAAACCCTTGTGACAACGACATCTGGTTTGGACGACACTCTCTTGATATGTCCTGTTGATTTTTTCGTGGACCCAGCTGTGGTATTGCAGGTATCTGCATCTTTGAAAGAAAGGAGTCCCTTTGATTTGCTAGTGGCTACGGATGCGTCCTCTCAACGGGGTACACCTATCACGATTGATGACAACCTATCGATTTTGAAGATTGGTGAGGGAACCACAAGATCCGCTATGATGCTTGTCGCATCAACCAAATTTCTAGGATACTGTCGAAACGCCCTGCAAACGGGTGCTACACGAATCGTTCAAGTAATTGAAAACCTAATCGAAGAGAAACAGAAGGTAGTTGCTACAACTATCCGAGGTTTCTGGGCAGACATCGATACATTGGCAGACCTTCTTGCGACTAATACCACTCTTCTCAAGGAACATATTTCATCCTCAGATATCCTCTTCATCCCTGATGGTGATCATGTCGAAATTGGCGAAGCTCTTTCTCTCGCTTCTGATATTCATATTGGAGCTGGAGTTAAATTCAAAGGACCTGTATTGGTTTCAAGAGATACTAGGATTGGTGAGAATTGCACCATTGGTCCCAATATCTGTGTACAGGGACAATCAAATATCTTGGAAGGATGCACACTAGCTGATTCCATAGTCTTTGGTGCATCATCAATAAGTCCTGGCACAAGTGTTTCGAGAATGATAGTCCATAATTCAAGATTCTATATGGTGTGATGAGGATGTCTCCAAGTAAGTTCCGTCTCCGGAAGATATTCAGAAGGCCTGTGATGATAGTGGCCTCTCCTTTCATAAAGAGAGGAGTTCATCCGAATACTATCACATATCTGTCATTGCTGTTCGCTTATCTCTCACTTATCACCCTCTTGTTGACGCAGAATCAACTCATCTATGGAGTCCTCGTCTTTCTTGTTGGGTTCTTCGACGGTGTTGATGGTTCTGTTGCTCGTGGGACTGGAAAATCATCAGCGAAGGGTGCTTTCACAGATTCTTTCGTAGATAAGGCCTCTGAGGCTTTGATTCTCCTCGCAATCCCATTAGCCTTTCCAATGACCTTCTTCCTAGGGCTTTCATTGGAAATTTGGGCATTTCTCTGTCTTACTGGATGGTTACTCACTAGCTATGCACGATCGCGTGCTGATGCCCTCGGGCTTGATGATTTGGATGTAGGCTTGGGCGCTCGATCTGAGAGGCTATTCATACTCTGTGTCTTTTCTGTTCTGTTTCTAATCGAGCTTGGTCTGGTTATAGTGACAACAGTTGGCATTTGCACTGCTCTGTATAGGTTCATCCATTACAGGAATCAGATTCTGGAATGATCCATCAGCTAAAGAGCATTGTACCATTATACTTAAGAGTGAAAGGCGCTTCGCCGCCATCAATCACTAGATGGAGTAATCCAACCATGGCCGTATTCAGGGCTGATCATTATCTAGTCGCAGAATTTCAGGAAGTAACTGACGTAAAAGCTATTGGCGAGAAGGTTCTGGAAGCATTGAAAGAAGTGCCTGAGTTGCAAGACTTGGCAATCGTTTCAAAGCGTCTTGAGGGAAAACAGTGGTCTGAGATTGTAGGCCGCATCGATGTTCCTGAGGGATCAAAGGCATTCTGGGCCATGGTGAAGAAAGAGGTCACTGACCGAGAACCCTACAATCTATTCATTAGATTGGATCGTAATGCTGAGGGCGAGAACATTGAAGCAGCGCGTGCTGCTGTCAAGAACTGGGCTGAAACTTTGATCGTTCCAAAGATCCAGAGCAAAACCGATGTAAAGAGCATCAAAGTGCTTCAACCAAATGAGCTATACATGCCGCAGCTGGAATAACTTCTGTTTCCACACCCTATGGGTCTATAGAAACGAAATGGAGAACGTTACCCACTGCTTGGACAATCTCCTTCTTGGAGTCCCCGTTTATATCCCCGAATGCAATAAGAGAGTCTGCACTCTTGTTAGCTGTCTTGATTGAAGCTTCCTCATAGAACTCACGCCCTTCCAAGGTTAACATAGAGAGCTTCGAATTCGCAAGACTTACCAGAACCTGTCCTTCAGACCGAGCACCACTCTTCATCATCCTTCCTACTCTAATGGATGATATATTTCCTGGAGCTCTGATTTTCGCAAGGGTTGTGATTGGCTTATGTTCTACACTGAACAATGTGATAGTTCTTCCATTGCTGGCAGTTACAACCTCATCTATTCTTCCACCGGTAAGTTGACCTGTAGCAACTAGATTTACTTCTCCGTTTACCTTAGCGGTGCTAATCTCATGCAATCTATCATCAGCATATTGATACACATACAGGGTTTCAGTATCATCACCGAAGACGAAACGTGCATAGGGTGCTCCCTCCATCCTCAATGGTTTCATTGAGAATACAGGCCGCTCTACTACCTTATGTGCCACTTTGTCCAGCAGGGTATTGAACCATCCATAGCATCGAAGAGCCTTGTCATTCGTTGCTACAATCACCTCTGCCTTTGCATCATCAAGCACATTGGCTACCACTAGTGATGTAGGTAGATTTCCAAGCTGTGCATTGGATCTGAGTTCCAGAGAATTTTTACCGATACTCACGACTCTTAGCGAGTTATCCAATCCTCCGACAACGAAATCAGGTCTACCATTTCCAGTTACATCGCCTATTCCCATTGATGACACTGGCACCAAATCCGTCATTCTATATAGCTCTTTGACGGGTGTTTCTCCTCCAACAAACTCGTAGACCCTAAGACTCCCACTCACAGTTGCAAGAACAATATTGTCTTTGCCATCTCCTGTAACATCTACTACTTCTAGATTAGCAACCACCTCTTTCAATATGTGGCTTGTTATCAGATTCATTGATGGCATTTCTAAGGGAACCTCATGGTCAGAAGTTAGGGGGAGTCTGAAGTATCCTGTTTCTAGTGAGATTTAAGATTTGCCGGTCTGCCATCCTCCGACCCTGTCTATGTGATGCCCTTAAGAGGTACATTGTATCACTATCAAATGGCGATTCTATGTGTCCTGATACGACTAATATGACTGAACCCTTTCTTAGTCAGGAGTTCTGGAATTGTATCGCAAAGGACCTTCAGAATGAGCTCCTCTCCTTTGTGAAGGAGTTCGGGTCGTTCACGCCGGATTGGTTCGCTGAGGTCAGATTTCATCTCCTGAAGGAATCAGGACTCAATCTTATGACTCGTGATGAGTTCTGTCAAGTATCCATCCATTCCAAGCAATGTAGTAAATGCGATCACCTCTACATGTCCCGAAATTGCTTGTTGTGGTACCGCCTCTTTGAAATAATCACATCGAAGACGATTCAGCGTACCCCACCGTGCATAAAAGTCGCTTTCAAGAATAAAAGCATCAAGACTGTAGCCAACTTCCTGAAAAGGGCAAATCTGGTTTCACCACCCTTCTATAAGGCACGTGCAGCCCCTCTTTGTAGGAATATGCAAGAGTGGGGCTATTGCACACCTGACGAATTCTGTGAACGGATGACAACAGGACGAGTGCTTGAGTACAACTCTGTTCGTGAGCAAATCAAGATGCATCGGTAACGCCGTGACAGCTTAAATAGTGGCACGCATAATTGCAGGTCTGGTGAATTCCAAATGCTATCTGATTCAGATGTCAATCTTGTCAACCTAATACGCGTCACAGGATTCCGAGAGGAGTTCATCAAAGAAGCTATGGCAAATAGAGGTGACGAGTGGAATCAGATCTCAGCATCGGTCACTGAGCATAAACGGATTCTGGATTTGGGCGAGAAGCATACTCGGCAAAAGGCCATTCAGGACCCTGTCCATGGTGCAATTCTCCTTGAACCCTGGGAGCTGGACGTCATATCTGGATGGGAGATGCTCAGATTGCGTTATGTCAAGCAACTCGGACCTGCGCATATAGTCTATCCTGGGGCAACGCATACCCGATTTGAGCATTGCATAGGAACGAACTTTCTTGCTCAGAAATGCATTCGTGTCGTCAACTATTGTGATGATATGGAAGACCCGCGTTTCGTCCCTCTTTCGCAGCTCCTTGATGACTACCATCAGAAGGTATTCAGAGCTGTTGCATTGCTCCATGATGTAGGGCACCCTCCTACATCTCACACCATTGAGTTCGCTCTGGAGAATTGGGCTCATCTATCTCATACTGATCTCGGTGCATTCCTCATCTTGCACAGTGATCTCTCAGATGTCTTAGAGGCGAGTGGAATCGATCCCACCTCTGTAGTCGATGTGCTAAAGCGACGCTCGAAGGACCCAATCATGAAGCTCCTTTCAGAATTCATTGACAGTCCTCTAGATATTGACAAAACAGACTATCTCATTCGAGACGCTCATTTTAGTGGTGTCGAACTTGGCATCTTCCCTGCAGAGCGTGTCCTACTCACGAATCGTGTCGTTCGAGATAGAAAAGGCGACTACCATCGTGCATTCATGTTGAAGGCTCTCCACTCATTGGAAGCACTGATACTCAGCAGGTCTTGGATGTTCTCTGACCTCTACCTGCATCATGCTGTTCGCGTGGCTGAAGCATTGACATCCAAAGCGACATATTTCCGATTGAAGGAAGAAGCCTTCTCTAGAAACGAGTGTATAGGCTTCTTCACCCGCATGACGGATGGTGACCTCTTCAGATGGCTCGAGAAATCTGAGATACCCTTTGTGAAAGAATACGCAGCGAGGATACGATATAGGCGACTCTTCAAGATAGTTACTGCCAAGCCTATCGCTCTATTTACTGAAGATGCTAAGACACGGCTTCTTCATTTCATGAAGGATATCGAATCCCTTGTTGAGGCAGAGCTACAGGTAATGGAAGAGCCTGGGCAGGTCATCATTGACGTTGTGGACCCTATCCTTGGAGAGAACTTCCTTAGTCATATACCGATTCTCATTGGTGGTGAATCAGGATTCGACTTGGTGAAACTCAGCAACACTGAGGAAGGAGGCCCTTTGATGGAAGCACTCTCACAACAGCGCAAAACCATTCCAGCTGTACGAGTGTATGCAGATCCTAGGAACGCTGTGGCGGTAAGAAAGCGCTTTGATGAAATCTTCCCTGCTCAGGACAAACCCCGACGTCGAGAAGACGATTATGAATTCTCGGAATACTAGGTGAGATGAACTACCATTTCGAGAACTTTGCGAAATCCCATCTCTATATAGATCACACCATAGAAGGCCTCAACTAAGGTGCCTTTGATATGCTCCATCTCAGATTTTGTAGGCGTTGGAGGATCAAAGTGAATCCTGTTCTCGTAAAGACTCCACTCATCACACTTCTTAGAGAGATGCTCATTACTGACAAGTCCTGATCTTCTCTCTGTCAGATATCCCACATCTGATGCACGGGGTTTCCATATGTGATGTAGAATTGCCATATCTATAGTTGCATCTCCCAAGAGAGCAAGCATCTTTGCGGTTTCACTCAGAGCGACCATATCTGGGAGCGATTGACACTCTTCAAGTACAGCTTCTACATCGCAATAATGGGTTTCAAGCTCAAGAAAGAGATTCTTCGTGCTAGGTTGAAAGAGTGAAACTGTGAAGAGTCCCTTCTCGTTGAGGTCAAAGTCGAATATCTCCTCCAGCCGAGGTGCGAGTACCTCTTCCGCATAGGTCACTCGTTGAATTATATAGGCCAATTGATCGAGCCACTTCCCCATCTTTGTTCTTGTGCGTGTATTCTTTACAGGGACTTCTCCAAGGTCCTGCTCGACAAGATTCTTTATGCCTACTAGATTCTCCTTCAGATAGAGTCTGTGCCAATCGAGAACAGAATCACCAAGTGTCATGATTATCACCTCGCGGAGAGTATTGTACGACCTTCGCTCGTTCGTCCTCATAGTTATCGACATGGATTGCAGTGATAGAGTACTCCTCTGCTAGCCGTATCATACCCAGAATCGTAAGTGGAGTGCCTATGGACAGGTCGATAAGGACGTTATGGGTCGGGATGACCTTCACTACTTCATTACGAATGAATTCATACACAGCCTGTAGATTTCCATGCTGTGTGTCCTCATGCTCCGTTGTAATTTCAACAGGGATATCGATCCACTCCGTTTCTATGTCCATTTGCCCACGTGATTCGCCTGTCATGAACCTATCCAATGACCGGAGGGTCTGACGTTTCCATACTCGTGCTTCTGTGAATAGGAGTAGTTTTCGAGGTTTGAACTGCTTGCTTCTTTTCAACCAAATCGCAAAAGGTCGTTGATCATCAGGCTGTCTGATAGATGCGACATATGCCAAGGGTCGTGACACCTCCATGAGACCCATCTCCTGCAAAGCTCTTCTTACAGGATGGTATGCCCGTAGACAAAGCTCGAACACTCGCTCTCGGGACTCCCGTCGGCTCCGTATGATCCCTAGCTTCTCGAGGTGCGATGTGTTATGATAGAGCTTGGGATCAGTCACTACAACCTTCTTCTCTTTTGCAGTCTTCTTTCCCTTCTGATCGATTAGAGTCGCAGCCATATCCTTTCGGATGCTTTCACGGAGCTCAGTACCTGTCTTTGGTCCACCTTCCAATTGATCCAAGATGATTCTTCTGGCGCGAACGCTCTCAATCTCGTTCTTGATGATATCATCAGCAGTCTGGGACAACATAGGCATCACCATATCAATACCTATACGACCTATATATGTTTTGTAGATAATTACTTTTCAGGAAAAATACAGTCATAATTCATCATCGTTTAGGAGCACAAAAACTGCCTAAACTGTCAAAAATGGGCTCAAACCCCTGTTTTTGCCACATACACGCCATACTGTCTTAGAACTATAAAATATACATATATCTTATATTTATCTAATTAAAGGAGCTAAATCCAGTAAAGGCTTAAATAGAAACGAACGGGACTTTACTGCAGCACAGAGTTTTGGAAGACTTCTCTTCCAGTGGAACTTTCTGTACTTTTCAAACGAGAAAACGAGGACCGAAATAAAATGGCTGAAGACGAGTTTCTTGGCGCGAAGCCCATCGTTATTGATAACGGTACTGGGCTTAGCAAGAATGGATATGCCGGCGAGGATCAGCCCCGATCCGTCTGGCCCACTTTGATTGGCTATCCACGATATGAATCAATCATGACAGATGTTGACCACTACACCCGCGATTACTACATCGGTGAGGAAGCAATCAACCTCCGTGGTGTACTACGCCTGGTCTATCCAATCACCCATGGTGTTGTAGAGGACTGGGACGCTATCGAGAAGATATGGAGCTATACATTCTATAACGACTTGAAAGTTGACCCAAGTGAGAACCCAGTGTTGCTCACTGAAGCACCCTTCAACCCCAGAGAGAATAGAGAACGAATGGCAAGTGTGATGTTCGACAACTTCGGTGTACCCGCAGTCTATGTCGCCACTCAGGCCGTGCTATCATTGTACGCATCAGGTAGGACCACTGGTCTGGTCATCGACTCCGGTGACGGTGTTACTCACATCGTACCTGTGTACGAAGGTTTCTCAATCAACCACGCGATTCGAAGAATTGACCTTGCAGGACGTGACATCACCGAGTATCTGCGCAGGCTTCTCAGACAGAGAGGTTACTCATTCGTGAGCGGTGCAGAGAAGGAGATCGTCCGTGATGTGAAGGAGAAGCTCTGTTACGTTGCTCTTGATCCTGAGAGAGAGAGGACCGTTGCAGACAAGGCTGGTGTTGACAAGCCCTACATGCTACCTGACGGTGAGGTAATCACTGTTGGTGCAGAGCGCTTCCAGGCACCCGAGCTGTTCTTCAACCCAAGCGCCATTGGTCTAGATACAATGCCTCTCGATGAGCACATTGTCGAGTCAATCAAGGCTTGTGACGTCGACTTGCGACGTGACCTATACGCTAACATCGTCCTTTCAGGCGGTTCAACCATGTTCCCAGGACTCAAGGAGCGACTCCACAAGGAGATCACCGAACTAGTCCCAGAGAACATCGAGGTCCGAATCATCGCTCCACCCGAGAGACAGTACTCTGTCTGGATCGGCGGAAGCATCCTTGCTTCCCTGAAGACGTTCCAGAAGATGTGGGTTTCAAGGAAGGAGTTCGAGGAACAGGGACCCGAAGTCATACACCGCTGTATCTAAGCGTACTAGAAGTTGGAGGAGAGCTAGCGAAGCTCTCCTTCTTTCTCTCCCCTTTTTCAAACACTTCTGAAAAAATCTACCATTTTCTTATTATCATATATATGCCAGAGTTTGTCGATAATACTAATTAGGGCTCAAGTGCCAAGGATGCACCAAGGAGGCATGCATTCTATTATGAGCATCCTAAGATATGAAACACAAGAGGGTAAACAAGAAGAGTTTCAAATTGAGTCCAATGCAACTACTGTACGACTCATCGATATGAGGATATCTAGAATTGATCTTTCGCCGCTTGAGTCACATCAGGACCTTCAAGAATTGAATTTAAGTATGAATAAACTCGAAACTATTGATCTTTCTCCACTGAAATCTTGTACCAGTATAGAGAAACTCAATTTACAGAATAATAGTTTCAAAACTGTTGACCTTTCCCACTTTAGTGGATTTACAAGTTTCAAATATCTAGATTTAACAGGCAATAAAATCGAAGTATTCGACATTACTCCACTCGTTTCTTGTCCAAAATTGGAATTTTTTGCATTAGATCCTTTTACTCGCTTCAGAGGTCCAATTGACCCTCGGATTATGCATGTTATGAGAGCATCATCACCGGTTGACAAAGAATCAGTAGCATTCGCAAAAACATTGATGTCCTCTGTTCAGGCAAGCATACGCCAGATTGAGAGATCAAGTGTACGGCAAATGCGTGAAAAGGAAGAAGAAGAAAAACGGAAAAAGTGAATTGCAGAGAGTTCGAAGAGCAGGGACCCGAAGTCATCCACCGCTGTATCTACAGCGTACTAGTTTCCGAAGGAGTGGGAGCGTTCCCCTCCTTCTTGCTCTCCCTTTTCTGGCATCCAATCAAATAGGATAGAAGAAGGTACCAGTATCTCATCATCTACTCTCATTTGATTTTTGTGCGTCCTGTTCCAACAAAATAACATACACCAAGTAAACCGAAGAGTATACCTACTCCAATGGTAATAGGAATATCCATAATGGTTGATGGTGGTCTTATGATTAGCATACCGATGATACCGACAATCATAAAACCTACAACATATAGGATTGGTTCTCTCCATATACGAAGAGTTCTGCGTAGAGAACTTTCCGGCTTACTTTCACCTGCACTCTCCTTTGAGGAATCTTCGACCTGTATCCTTTCAATTGGTCTTCTCCTCAGTAGTAATAATGATAGGATTATACCAACTCCCGTGAGAGTAACGTCAATGATTAGGGGTATTAGAGACACAGAGCCCCCTAGAATCACTATTGTGTAGAAATAGCCTACAAGAGAGAGTATTGATGCTAGTAGAATAGTAAACGCCTCTGAACTGCTATATTTCTGTCGCGCAATTAGAATCAATGTTACGAATAAGCTAGCACCAACCACTATTATGCTAACGAAAATATGGATTCCATGAGGTACGAGACCAAATAATGGTAGTACTATTGCAGTCAATAAGCACATCAATGGTACTAGAATAACTAACAAAATTTCAAGTCGATTCATCATTTAACACGCTCCTCTTACGAGTGACTCCCCAAGCAAGTCACGAAGTCATCCATATGCTTTCTATCCGATATTTAAGTTGGCTGGTGACTCTCGAAATTGACGCATAAACGA
>JBHLQH010000004.1:0-179367 GCA_048884965.1 Candidatus Thorarchaeota archaeon
TTTATTATTTCGTAGGAAAATTCTAATGGACACAGTCCGCTTGCTGTTATTAGATTGTCGTCAACAACCACTGGTTGTTCTAAATAATTATTAGCTCCTGAATATTCAGAGGCAAACATCTCTAGAAATCCTTTACCATTGCTGGTATGTTTTCTGCCATCTAATACCCCTTTTTTTGCTAGAGCAACAGTAGCTCCGCAAATTGCCCCAACTATAATATTTCGAGTTAAAAGGTCAGGAACAATATCGATTACTTTTTTATTATTATCTTCTTCCCAGGTGTCAGCCCCAGGTAAAATCAAAATATCTCCCTCATTAAATTCAATATTATCAATACATTCATCTGGAGTAATACTAATTCCTCCCATTGTTTTTGCGGACTCAGTAGTATTTCCAATTTTGATTAACTCTATAGGTGGCTTTGTTTTATCAAAATATCTACCGCTGTTCAATTCAGAGGTAATATATGCAATTTCCCAATCTGCCAATGTGTTTAGTATGTATAAGTATGCTTTCATTTTATTATCTCCTTTTCACGCTCCATCTGATATTATTGGCTTAAGGATGCCAAGACCTCTTGATTGAAACCCTTGACTATCAGCCAGACTCCTATTGCTATTTCGAAGAAGAGGGTAGGAAGCTCTAGGAACAAGGAGATGTCAGTGATTCCAAATAGTGTAAGGAATGAACCTGCAAATCCCAGTAGAGTGACAATGACTCCAAACACTCCAAGCCACCTAGGAACCAATCTAGTTCTGAAGAAGATGTAGCAATACATGAAAGCTCCAGCATTAAACGCAAACGTCGCAAGGACCCCTGTCATCTCATTCATACTGAGATAGGTGTGGGCTAAAATTGGATAGGTCGTATCAACAGGAGATCCAGCTGCAACATATGCGTTGCTTACAATAAGCACTGCAATGAACAATAGGGAACCAACACTAAAGAGAGCGGTCTCTATCAGACGAAAACCTACAGCAGAAAGAGCAATTGACTCATTATACTTCTTGAGAACTGGATACAGAAATATCGCAATGTTGGCAGTGAAGAGAGCCATAGAGAAGAATAGTAGTGAACCAATTAGAATACCTGTCTCATTCTGAGAGAAGAATGCTACATTTGTCTCCACTTGTTGATAATCGCCTAGAAGGATGGCGCCTACTATTCCCACTACTATTGCTAGTAGCCACATTAATCCTGCAACTTGTGCATTAAGTTTGTATGATTCGGTTTTACTCATTTGAACACCTCATATAGTATACTTTCTTTTCGAACTATCTTACGCAACCTCTCTTGGCCACTTGAAGGCAAACCATACAATTAGTACCAAGCATAGCAATTCGATACTGGCAAGTACGATGTAATAGCCTGTTATTGTATTAAGGAGTGTAGCTCCAAGTACAATTATGTATACTACTCCTACGACGATGTTTAGTGGACGATTCACCTTGGGCATCAACATGAGGGATAGGAACACCATTACAATCGGGATTACCATAAGTACCGCCATGGCGAGTAGCATCTCTTGAGTCAGAGGTACACCAGCAATTTCACCAGTGAGTATCTCAGCCAAGTTGCCGGGAGAATAAAATCCCAGAACATCTGCATATGAATAACAGAACATCAGAGTGATCCATAGGGCAGAGAGCTTGATCTTCACGTTTACTTTCAAATCTTCAAGTTTCTTTGAACTCATTCTTAGTTTCTCCATTTCACGCTTCATCCACATATGCAGATGAGGACGAGTACAATATTATACAATATCATATAAAAAGTTTTACATAGTGTTCATAATTATACAATATGTTAGATATTGATATTAATGTATAAATTTATAAGCCGTGTGGATAAATGACATTGTGAGATGACGCAGAAAAAGAAAACAGAACAGAAGACCAAGATGCTGCGGGTCAGGAAGAAGGAAAGGACCAGACAGGCGATTCTGACAGCCGCGGAGAAGTTCTTCTCAGAAAAGTCATACGACGAGGTAATTCTGGAGGAAATAGCTGATGCGGCGTTTGTCAGTCGAACAACATTATACAACTATTTCAAGAATAAGGATGCTATCTTCTTTGGGCTTGGCATCGAGAAGTTCGAAGAATTGACCAATCGATATGGCGAGAGGTATTCTGACAAAGCATCAGGAATTGAGCAAGTTTTTGATTTATGCGACATTGATTTCAACTCAGCTCTGCATAATCCTTGTATGCATACTATTATTCGAGAATTTTACAAGCGCATACAGTATCGCAAAATATCTCTCGAGAAAATAGATACCAAAATAGCCCAACTCAGAGAGAAAGGACTTAGGATGAAAACTCCTCTACAAGAAGTACTACGAAAGAACTTCGAAGAGCCCTACTTGATCGAGTTCTATATTGCACTGCAAAGACATACCCTGCTTTGGACTAATGCGATCAAAAAGGGAAAATCAGATGGAACAATTACCAATAACCTAAACGCGGACCAGATTGTCGAATTCATATACATGTTATTGATGGGGATTGAAGAAGAAATGATGCTTCGATCATCAACTCTTTCGAGGATTGGTCTTGAAAACACGATTACAACAAAGTATGTCATGATGCTAGTCCGAGCGTTTCTAGTAGCTCAGTAAAGCAATTCGATCCAATTTTTTTGTATCTATCGAAGCTGAAAATCCCCAAGTATTATATTGCTACATTTGTTCTAAATCAAGAAGAGGGAAAGATCATCAATGAGTCAGGGATTAGCTTTGGATAGAGTTGGGTGTGCAAGGAATGCAGGGATCTTCATCCTGCTTAGGATTCTAATTGGTTCATTGATCTTTCTCTCAATGGGAACGCTATTCTATCTACCCACAGAGTCGATGCTCCCTGCAATCGGGTCCATCAAAGCAAATGTGCTGCTCTTCATCCTAGTAGTAATAGCGCTTATCCCATTGTCATTCTTTAGCTTGGTCTTTGGAATACCTCTCAGCAATGCGCTCGCATCTGTAAACAAAAAATACTCATTCTATGCATCACGAGTGAGAGTACTTGAAGCTTTGATTTTCATAACAGGGCTGGTATTGCTAGTTGCAGAGATACCACTATTCTACCACGTCATGCTGTTTGGTATGATCCTCTATGGAGTTCATCTAATAATAGTTGGTTACTTGGTTTTCATTTCCGGCTTTCTGAACAGGATTTCGGGTATACTTCTCATCATTGGAGGTGCTGCAGGATACCTTCTTGGAAGTCTTATCGGTTTCATTGAGCCAACCTTGATCCTGTTCTCAGCTATTGGCATTGCGCTTGCAATCATCTCCGAGGTGATCCTTGCCATTAGTCTAATTATCACTGCGAAAAGAACTACGTTTGGAGACCCTGATTCAAGGTCTCGAGTAAGAATGATTTTGAAGAAGTTGGGTGAAGCAACAACAGCGGAGATAGTTGCTGAGGCTACAAAGGATTCAGATGAATGCAAGGATCGAGCTCCGAGAACTTTGAGAGAAATGGAACTAGAGAATGAGGTCACCAAAAGATTCTCAAAAGAGAAGAAGGGATACGTTTGGTCGTTGGTTAGCTAGATTTGCTCAAGAAACCTGCTCATCAAATCCAATTTTGTCTGTCCAAACTGAGTTAATATGCATCGGAATACATTAGTTAGTAATTTGAGGTTTTAACCATGGGTCAAGATTTTGAGAAACTTCGGAAAGAAGTCATCGAAAAGATGAACAAAGGAAAATCTGGCGATGTCGGAAATGAGTTGAGAAAAGTATTCGAAAAAATCGATCCTTCCGAGTTCCAGATGTTTGGTGAGATCATGAAGGAGGCTATTTTGATCGATCCTGCATTGTTCTCAGAAAAGGCATACATCCTCTTTGACAAGATGATGCGTGCAAGAAAAGGAGACAAGTTGGCTGAATTCGAACGATTCTTCGTCCAGAACTTTTGCAAGATACCAGGAGAAGAATTCCATGTTATTTGCGACGGATGGGTTGAGACAGGCAAGTCCGTAATTAAGGGACAAGTCTTCGTTTCAGACCATCGTGTCATTGCTACTGGAGTTCAAGAAGCTAAAGCTGCACGAGTAAGCGGCGGAGGTGTCTTCGCATTTCTCAGCTTAGTCCAACTTGGTAGCTATATGTACAACAAATCCATCATGGAACAGATCACCAAGGGAATAACTGATAGCGGATACCAGATGGTAAACTATGGAGTTCTGTATCCCATCAAAGGTGGCTACGAAGTAGAACAAGAAGCTAAAGGCTTCAGAGCAAAACAGGCAGATCGTGTCAATTACAAGGTTGATGTGCCGTACTCAGATAAGAAGGGCAACCCACAGGTTGCTGATATCGATGTATCGATTGTAGTTAACATAAAAGACCCTGAAATCCAAGCCAAGCTCGATAAGATAGAGTCAATAGTTCGTGCTCATGCTAAGGCATAGAGTTTCTACGGAATTAGTTCGAACATGTATACTCTTTCAGGAGATACATGTTCTGAATTCCATTTTTCTGAATCGTTCTGCAGGGTTGCTCAGACCTTATGAATTCCTCGAAAGTATGAATGGATTTTCTTGAGATCTGGTGCATTCTCTATAGAAATTTCGCCATGGATATGCTTTCTCGAATTTTCTTGAATCCAAGCTGTTCTATCTTCGCTATGGTATCTCCACGATGCATTGAGCAATTGATAGATGCTACATTCAGTCCCCGGATTTCTGATTCAATCTTCAAAATCCTTGGGATCACTTCGATAAGCATCTCGTTGTGCTTCTCAAGTAGAATTGGAGACGATAAGCTGATCTTAGCTTCGACATTAGATTGAGCTGCTTGAATGAAACCTTTCGGCTTTTCTTCGCCATTAGCATAGAATGCATAGGTGTTTATGGATTGACCTGCGAGTTGGCGAGCAAAGAAACGAATAGCTCTCGAAGGAACAAAATCCTTGACGAATTTCTCCCGACCCTTGATTTCTAGATGTGCTGCTGGAAAGCAATCATCCAACATATGACCAACTTCCTCGAAAGAAATCTTACTTATCTCGCGAATGATCAAGCTCTCGGAAGAATCCGTATCGAGAGCATTGAAAGAATCTGAGTCAAAGAGACCAGTATGATAGGTTGTTTCAAACCCCTCGGACTTGTAGAGACTCACTGCGTTAGTATTATCGGCTCTTGCTCCTAATCCTACTCTCTTGATTTGTTTCTCATGAGCGATTTGAAATGATATCCGAAGTAGTTCCCGCGCAAAGCCTTGCCGTCTATACTCAGGAAGAGTCATTAGATTTCCAACATAGACTTCATCCTTCTCTACACCAAGTTGGATTCCACTAGCAATCTTACCATCCTGAGTTCCTAAGTAGAACTCCATGTTCATTCCAAGTGCCTTTGTGATAATCTTGTAGAGAGGACTTTGAACTTTTTTCATAAGTCTTCGAATTTCATCCTCGTCAAGTCGATCTTCTTCTAAACTGTTCCTGAATGATATTTGCATCATTGTAACGAATTCGTCCATCTCGTCAGGTCGCATCCTGCGAATCTCACGAATTGAACTGCTATCTATTAATGTCATAATGATCTACTCTAGATTGGTCACAATATATCTTGATACTGGGAAAAAGTGACCATAAAGATGGTCACCTACGCAGCTAGGTAGCTTTGCTAGCGCTGATGTAGGATTTCTTGATTGTCTTTACAATGAGAAACTCAGGTCTTCGCTCATCATCCCAATAGGCGGTTCTTGGAAAGCGTTCTACTATTTCCTTCGGGATTTTTGGTTCGCTCATTTCAAGTATAATCAGATCATTCTTTGCCAGTTCATTAAAGTACGAGCTGATAGTTCTCTGAAAATGAAGACCGTAAGTTTGCGGGGGAAGTACATCTCCACCAAGATCGAAAAGAACAGGGCGTTCATCATAATAGTCCAATATGACACGTAGGCTATCTTCATTTCTCTCGCTGTCTGGAGGGACTCTGACACCTGTAGTTGCAGGGAACGAGAAGGCTGGATGAAGGATACTGAACACAAAGACACCTTCTTCTTTTAGAGCATGTGAAACTTGTTTGATGACTGTCTGGTAGTTCTCAATATCCATGAGAGCCATATTGCATACTATCTTGTCAAATGGACCATCAAGATGCTTTGATAGTTCTTCAGCATTGAGTTGCATATAGGAGATTCCCAAAGGCTCCTTTCTTTCTTCTTCAATTGCAAAATCAAGCATCTTCGAAATATCAATCCCTGTGACCTTAGCCCCATCTCGAGCTAGGTGTCTTGCAACATCACCTTTGCCACAGGCCACATCTAGAACCCTTTCATCATTCTTAACATCGAGCATGCGATAAACCTCAGGCAAAATCCTGTATTTGTGATGATAGTTTTCTTCCTCTACTGTTAGCCAGTGCGGAGCCATCGCATCCCAAGTAGATTTAGGATCGTGTTCTTCAAGTGATTCAAGTCTCTTGCTGAAGAAGCGTTTTCCCAGAGAGCGGATTCGTTCTACCCCCCATGCCAGGTGTGGGAATTCCTGTGGACGGAATTCGGAATTTGAATCTGGTTTCCAAATCGCAACTTCATCATCTGGGAGAAGAGCACCTGTTTGGTAAGGGTGTATTCCTCTGTACTCTGCGAAATCCAGTGCAGGGATGAGCTTTCCGCAAGAATGACAGGGAATATCATAATAGTAGTCATAGACCAAGAATTCCTTCCGAATCATCTTCTCTTCCGCACAGTCCACGCATGTGAATACCTGACAAACAGGACACCAAGATATTCCACCGAAATGAACCTCTCTGCCACATTTGCCACATTGATATTTCCAGTGTATTTCACACCTCGGTGTGAATGACAGAACATCATTAGTTGCTGGATTCACTTGATATTCATGAACTACTTTCGTATATTCAGAGCAATAGAAGCATGCAACCTCATGTGAAGAAGTCATAGGTAATCTCCCCCAATCATTGATTGAATGACATAGGATACTGAACTTCGTGATAAGTGTTTCATTGAACCTCTATCGAAATGCATCATAGCACGTCAATTAGTCTGGTCACATCTTTGATAGAACGCCATATCTCTCAATGAAATCTGATTTGATGATGTCCATAATGACTGTGTCATCACGTTTGCCATCAATGAACGCAGCTTCTCTAAGATGTCCCACTAATGAAAATCCAAACTTCTCGTAGAACTGTATTGCCTGATTATTGAATCGATAGACGTAGAGACATACATTATGGAGTCCGATGATATTGAAAGCGAAATCGAGTAGCAGTCGCATGGCGTCCTTGCCATATCCTTTTCGTCGGTTCTCCCTATCAAAGATAACAAAATTGTCTACCATACCTGTACTATTAATCCAGTTGATGTTTGACAAGTCAATAAATCCCACAAGATTACTATCTACCTTATCCTCAATTCCAAATGTGAAGACCCATCGACCTGCAAAACCTTGATTCCTTGATGCAATGAATTCCTGTATCTCACTGAGTGTTTTTGGGAATGGATTCGGGAAGTATTGCCTGAGCTGGTAATCATTCCAGAAATCAACTATGACATCTGCATCTGCTGGTTCAAGACGTCTTAGACTAACAACTTCTCCTTCATACATCAAAATCAATCAACACCAGGTCTATCGAATTTTAACTATTTAGATACACGCTGGTTTGAAAATGATTTAGCCTAGAACACGTGTGAAACCAGGTATCATTCTGATCAGAGCACTTAGTCCAAAGATCAATGGCACTGCAATAATTGCAACAATGACAGCCTTCAACAGAGCTGGTGCAATGATTGGCAAAAACAGAATTTGAAGTTCTACTAGCACAATTGCATGAATTATGTACACAGTGTAGACACTGCCACCCATATTGTTCAAGATTCTGTTACTTCTATTCAATCTAGTTTTGAAAACATATAGAGTGCCAATGGAGATTGAGAGCAATGCAAAAGTTTCCCAGAAAGAATAGATGAAGGACTGGATAGTCAATCCTCCGAAGAATGGAGTGATATCTGGACTGCTCAAATCAATCATTGAAAGCAACCCGATTGGTAGCATAATAACAGCTAGAACAGCCACGCCCATCCATCTCTTGGCTTGAGAACCTTCTAGTTTGTCAAACCACTTTCCATTGTATGCTACAATGCCTATCCAGAACATAAAGGCATAATGTGTGAAGTGCCCGAATTGCATATTGAAGAAGAATGTGAATCCGATAGGACTAACTATTCGGATCAAGAACGTGATAATCGCTATAACCAAGATAGTTCCGAGAATCATCTTATCTTTGGGAAATGGCTTTGATTCATCACCTTTCCCTGCAGTTCGTATGCTTTTGTATAGAATGTAGAATCCAGCAAAGATAAGTAATGCAAGGATGAACCACAGATGATCCACACCAATGCTTAGGGTGTTAATACGATTTGTAATGACCTCCTCAAAAGTCCAGCCTTGACCATAGGCATAGTTTATTGTAATGTATTCTGTAATGGGTGATAATAATGCTGTATAAACCATGAGAGGTATCCCTAATCGGACTAATCTGTCTTTTGAGAAACTTTTGTTTCCTTTCTTTTCAAAGGATCTTGGTGTAAAGTATCCTGCTAGAAGAAAGAAGAAGGCCATGAAATATGATTGATTAATAACATTGAACAGTGTGAAAAGAATGACAGTCAAATCGTCAATTGGGTAGAAGCTGCTCTCATTTACCCACCATCCACCAGAACCCCCATAACCAATGGTTATATGATGCAGAATGACAAGTACAGTCAAGTAGATTCGAATATTGTCAATATAGAAGATCCTTGATTTCTGAGATTCTGGACCTGATTCTTTAATCTCTGTCATTAATCTCTCCTCTGACCCTGTTTATGCGTTCATTGTGACTACCAACTTACCCAAGGCCTGTCCATTCTCAAGACGAGTCAAAGCTTCAGGAATCTCACTTAGAGAATACACCTTGTCGATGATAGGTTTGACATGACCTTCATCAAAGAGCTGTTCCAAGAAACTCATATCTTCTGCATTATAGGGTCTACCCCATAGATTGAGACCCAGATGTCGGCTATCACGCCTAGAGATAATAGGTCCGATAAATGCGGCTTCGAAGATTGCACGTCTGGATCCACCAACCATCACGTATAGTCCATCAGGATTCAAGACACCCTTGCATTTACGCAGAGATCTCTTAGCAACAGTGTCAAGGACGATATCATAGGTTTCGCCAATCTTGGTGAAATCCTCTTGAGCATAATCAATTACGTTGTCAGCACCGATTGTACGGAGCATATCCAATTTCATAGCACTGTCAACAGCAGTAACTTCGGCTCCGTAGTATTTTGCGATCTGCACAGCAAATGTTCCCATTCCTCCACCTGCACCATTGATTAGGACCTTGTCGCCAGGCTCAATTTGTCTTTTGTCACGAAGACATTGAATGACTACGATGGCAGCATGAGGATATGCTGCCGCTTGTTCAAAAGTCATGTTCGGAGATTTATGAGTCAAGACATCCACTGGAGCACATACATACTCTGCCCATGCACCCTTCCCAGAGTAAAATAGATCCCCTACTATCGCATCACCCGGTAGGAAATTGGAAACAGCACTGCCCACAGTTACAATGACTCCAGCGACATCGGAGCCAGGTATTCTTTGTCCAGGTCTCCTGAGTCCAGTAAATCGAGCTGTCCATGCGCCTCTTAGGATCTCAAAATCAGCGGCATTCAGAGATGATGCGTGTACCTTGATTAAAACCTCGTTGGCCTTAGGATATGGTTGCTCTACTTCCAAGTATTGAAGACTCTCAGGAGACCCGTATCTGTCGCTCACAATAGCTTTCATTGTGCTCCTCACTTGGGATGAGATTGAAAGTCACTAATAACAACTATGGGATGAGAAATGGTGTGATTAGAAGCCATCCACCTAAGACTAACTCGAAGATCCATATCAGCAATCCGCCAATATCCCACAGAGCTTTGAAGGTTGGTCGCACACGCGATACTGCATTCCCAAATCCATAGATAATGCTAGCTACAATCCCAAACCATCCAATAAGCTCGGGAAGAACTCCAGTGATGACAAATAAGATTGAGTATGCAAGTGTACCAATGGAAAAGAGAATCTGTGCAAGAGAGAATGTAGAGTTTTTGGACGTTAGAATACCAAGTGCGGTCTCAGACAATGTATCCTTGTCAGCACCACTAGACCCTGAGTATTGCTTCGCCAGATCTTCAAGCCCCAAGAACTTTCGCTTGTTGAGGATTTGCAAAAATCCTTCAGCTCCCCTAGCGAGTATCCATATGATTCCAAGTAAGAGGTTGAAAGGACTAAAAGCAAGAAACAGCGACACTGCTAGACAGATAATCACAACATGTTCCATAATGACTAACATAGTTCCTGTTCTAAACTTCCGAGGATCTTCGTTGATTTCAGTGAGTTTTGCATCTGCATCTAATTCACTAAATATCTCGTACCCATACTTCGATGTAGCAAGCATGAGGATTACGATAATGAGCAGAAATAGGAATCCAGATAATATTTCAAACATGAGTCAATTCTCCACTATGAGTTTTCATACCAATTTTCATACCGGACCATGATGGCAAAGATGAGTGTAAGGAAGGGGAAAAGGAAGTTTGATACTGTAGCCCACCAACTGGTTAATGGACTATGCCAGCTAGGGTCCGGTACTGGTTCAGAGAAATAGACAGCGATGTATATTGTTTGCATTATGAGAAGAATTATTGAAAGTGCTATCAGGCCGATAAGTCCGGTCCTTTTACGACCAATCATGAATAGAACCGTAAGAATTCCTATTATAGCATATATCACTAGAACGCTAAACGCGCTTTCCGGGTCATTATAATAGTAAAGATCGAACCCTATTAGATATCCTCCGAAGAGTAAACGGAAGAGCTGAGTTACAACCAATGCTATTCCACTTACTGTGAGACCCTCTGTACGTTTGACTTGGCTTGTGTTCATTTGCAGCCACTTCAACTGCTTTCAATCACGTTTATTACGACACAACCTCTTTTGCGTCCAGTTTCAACATACTTGTGAGCTTGAGGAATTTCTTCAAACGAATAAGTTCCGTCTATTACCGATTTAATCTCTCCAGCATCAAGAAGTCCTTTGAGGAGAATCAGGTATTCAATATGGTCCTTTGCTTTTCCCACACCACTACCTGAATCCTTACTGACATTGAGATAGATTCCCGTTTTATTCAATGATGCTTTTCGTTGCGACGGCATTATCTTGTCTACAGCATCAAAGACAATGTCGTACATCTCACCATTTTGTGTGAAATCCTCTTTTGTGTAGTCCACGACCTTATCTGCTCCTAAACCTCGCACCATCTCCAAGTTTCTGGTACTGCATACTCCAGTCACAATGGCTCCAAAGTGTTTGGCTATTTGTACTGCAAAGGTCCCTACATTTCCAGATGCACCATAAATCAGAACTTTGTGTCCAGGTTGAATGTTACCCTTCTTGAGAACCTTAGCTGCAGTGACTCCGCCTCCAAGAAGAGGAACAACTTCTTCGAATGATAAATTTGCGGGTTTAATTGCTATCATCCCATCTTCGGGGATACAATTATACTCTGCATGACCCCCCAAACCAGACCAAAAGGTTGATGCAAATACTTGGTCACCTACCTTGAATGTTGTGACCTCTGCACCTATTTCAACAATCTCACCAGCTACTTCCATTCCTAGGATGTCCTGTTTGGGTTTTGTCCACCCTAGAAACATACGTCCAAGAACCCTTTGCACGGGAGGGACATCCAAACTTCGCATTTTGACATCCCCCACTGAAACTGTTGTTGTATGAACTTTAATCAGAACTTCATTCGCTTTGGGAATTGGTGTTTCTCGTTCTTGAATTTCTAGAACTTCAGGACCGCCGTATTTGGTGGTTACAACTGCTTTCATTAGAATCATTCCCGGTATGAAGGATTCCAGCAGAACTAGATGTTATATCTTGCGATTTCATGCTATGGTAATTGCAACATTCCCTTTCTTACGTCCAGTATCCACATACCTATGTGCTTCGATAATATCCTCCAACATATATCGTCTATCTATGATTGGCCTCAGTTTCCCCAACTCTATGATTTCCTTAAGGAATTCTAGATTCTCAATACTTTCCTTTGTGGAGAAAGTAGATGACAGAAAGATTCCGTTCTCTTTCAGTAATCCTTTTGCTTTTGAAGAGGATATCTTACGTACTGTATCAAATATGACATCATAGGTTTCTTCACTCTCGGTGAAGTCTTCCTTCTGATAGTCAATCACATTGTCCGCTCCTAAGGATTTCACCATATCCAAGTTTGGGCCGCTGCAGACACCAGTCACTTCCGCTCCCCAGTACTTCGCCAGCTGAACAGCGTATGTTCCAACACTTCCAGAAGCCCCATAGACAAGGACCTTCTGTCCATCCTGAATATCCCCTTGACGAAGGATGTACAAAGCGGTATTTCCACCTACAGGAACAACAGCTGCCTCCTCAAAGGACATACTTGTAGACATTGTCGTAACCGCGGCGTCTTCGGGTAAGCAGATGTACTCAGCACATGCACCGCCTTTTACACCAGTAGTACCAAAGACACGATCACCAATCTTGAATCGGGTTACATTCTCACCAACTGTTTCAATTTCACCTGCGAACTCATGACCCAATGCATTTTTCTTCCCGACTCTTAAAGCTAAACGAAAAAATGGTCCAGCAGGAAAAGTCATACGTCGCAGCAACGCATCACCAAAAGTCACTGAAGTCGCGCGAATCCTCACACGCACTTCATCCTCATTAGGCACTGGAGTGTCCAATTCGGTAACATGAAGTCCATCAGGAACCCCGAATTTCTTTACTACAACTGCTTTCATTATTCGACCCCAATCTGCGAAATCAGACTCCTTGCAAATACCTCCGCGTTCTTTAGGTCTTCCGTATTTGGTCTACCTTTGTTCATCCCGCCAAGATATTTCATGAAGCTATTCGTGTTAAATCCTCTACATTGGAATTCGCCAACTATTGTATACCCTTTTGATTCCAATTTTTCTCTAAGAGGCATGTGATCCTTCGCAGCTTTATCCTTGTTTGCAAGACCACCTGTTGAGAACAGGAAGGATTTCTTGTGTTCGACTTGTGGCAATCTATCTGCAAGTTCTAACAATGTCCGGTGGTGTTTCTCATCATATATCCCTGAAGCAAAACCAATCAATGAGTAATTCTGAAGCTCATCAATATCCACCTCTCTCGGAGCTATAATTTTGGCATCCAAAACTTTCGCAATGACCTTTGCGACTTTTTCTGTATTCTTATGATGATAGGAGAATAATATGATTAAAGCCTTTGATGTCAACTACTCTCTCTCCGTTCGAGAATTCACAAGCAATCTGCTAGGATAGATATGTAACAGGTCTATGACTGGAAACACAAAAAGGCTTGTATAAATTCAGAAGAATAGAAATACCAAATTGGTCAGTCAGGTTCAACATATTCTTTGCTCTTTTCATTCGCTAGCAATTACTGCGATAGTAACATTTCCTTTCTTTCCACCCTGCTCCACGAACCTATGGGCTTCAACCATCTCATCTAATGAGAAGCTCCTGTCAATTATGGTCTTAACGGTCCCTGATTCAATCAATTCTCTTAGTTTTGTTAGGTTCTCAGTACTATACTTGGCAGGACCAGCGAGCGCTTTCATCCCATGCTTCTCTGCAAGTGATTTGTTGCCTCGCGAAATAGATCCATTTCCCTGAAGATATACACCATTCTCATCTAGTGAATTAAGGCAATCAGAGAAGTGAGTTACTCCAACAACATCAAAGATGACATCATATCTCTCACCATTCTCATGGAAGTTCTCCTGTTTATAATCGATGAAATAGTCTGCACCGATGGATGTCAACATCTCATATTTTCCAGCACTATCTACAGCGGTCACCTCAGCTCCCTTCGACTTTGCAAGCTGTATTGCGATTGTGCCTATGCTTCCACCAGCACCGTTGATCAAGACTTTCTGACCTTGTCTGAGCTCAGCCTTGTTCATATAATGTAGTGCTTCGGTCCCACCTATGGGAATCGTTGAAGCTTCTTCATAGCTCATGTTTGAAGGTTTGAGAGAGACAATTCCATCTTCTGGCATACAAGTATACTCTGCATAGGTTCCAAGACCGAACTCGGTTGCAGCGAAAACTTGATCACCAAGCTTAAACAGCGTAACATCTTCGCCTATTGCCTCGATTTCACCAGCACACTGTTGACCAAGTATCTTCTTCCTTGGACCTCTAATCCCAAAACCAAGTCGAATGAGGAACTTCATTCCGATGCCATAATGGGGAAAGTTCTGGCCTCTTAGCTCACAATCCCCCAGAATAACCGCGGTTGCATGAATCTTGATGAGTATCTCATCCTTCTTGGGAATGGGCTTCTTAACCTCTCTAAGCTCAAGAACTTCTGGTGGTCCGTATCGAGGACAGACTATCGCCTTCATAGAAGTCACAATCCTATTCACCTATTCGACTTAATTAATCATTACAATGGACGTTTCTAGAGAACTAGACGAAGTCTATAATATCAGAGTCAATAACAAGGACATTCAGAAAAAAGAAGGAGGGACCATGTTTTGGTCCCCTTGGTTTCTCATTGTTCCTCAAGAAGGAGTCCAGGAAGAATGATAAATAGTCCAGGAAGACTGAAGCCCATCAGTAAGTTGAGAATCCCAACAATTGTTAGACCAGTTCTGTGGGCTATGGGATCTTTTCGCCACATATAGATAACTAGAAGATAGATTACTTCAAGAGCAGCAAAGAAGAAGATTACCAATGGAATAGCCAATGGATACGTTTCAATGAATGCTAATACACTCGGATCTGATATGAAGGATCCAAGATCAATAAATGCGATTGCCAAAGCTGCACCAACACCTGCTCCAATCGTTGCGATGATTGTTAGGATGATGAAGATTATAGCAAACCACAATATTCTTTGTGCGTTTTCAACTTTCATTTGTTTTCTCTCCACGTGAAGGTTGCGAAGAGCAACCCACCAATTATTAAGCCCAAACTATCCCATAAGTGTTCTCAAATTCAGCTAATCAATATCTTACACCATCATTTCATCATGGTATTTTTATTATACCAAAGAGTGGAAACGTGGTAAATCGAAATGCAGGCAGAATTTGATTTGACGATTGTTTTAACTATTCTTGGTTTGGGCAGCATAATTATTAGAATAATCGCAACATTGCACTCAATTCAACGATTCGCAAAGGCCACAAAAAAAAGGAGTGTTCTTAGAGTTTCACAAACTGCTCTGCGATTTGGATTTCATTAAGGACATGACCAAATGCAGCAATTTCACTGAAGAGAAAATAAACGCATGCCCTCATAAGGTAGCAAGTGCCATAGTATGTGATGATAGACATTGAAACTATCTAGATTGCAATCTATTGCTAACAATGCTGTAAGAGGCTCAATCTGGTCGCATGAACCAACAGGAGAAGATCCATTCAATTATCATGCACCGCCATTTGAGATAGTGGTGGATTTGGTGAAAGGGATATTGACACCAAATATGGAGGGAGATAGTGTGGAGCAGTTCTACACCACAATGTCAAGATGGTTTCACGATGTATTGGTGAAGGAAGGAATTCCGCTGGATATGATTAAAGATGCAACCATTACAATCACTCCGTCCGGGGGAAAGACTTGCGTAATCGTTGCAGAAGGTCGAAGATTCGAGTCATATTCTAGACAAAGGGAAACACACTCAAAGGAATAGAAGCTACGAATCCTATTCAACGTAATCCAGAATAGTCATTTCCTATCAGATTTCTCTAATAAATCTGGATTCTCACTAATTCCGAGAGATTCTCTTAATTCTTAGGCACTTGACCTCAGGCTCTATCTCTATTCTAATTATTAAGGTGATTTAATGAAAGAGATTCGCATCAAAGGAAATTATCTCCAAATGGGAAGAACATTTGGGAAAACACTCTCTCAATTTCATCGTGAGTTCTCACCCAAAGTAGAACATCTAGAATTCGGAGAGAAGTGCGAGACTGCTGTAAAGAAATATGCACCAGATCTACTTGATGAGATCAAAGGCATAGCTGAAGCTACTAAGAAGGAATATGAATCACTTGTTGTTTCAATGCTTTCTCCATGGTTCATCTTTGGATGTACGTTATTCGCTGTCAAGGGTGAGTTCACACAAAATGGCAATCCAGTTTTTGCCAGGCATATGGATTGGCTGAAACAAGATATCGATGCATTACATGTTATCCACACTGAGCCAGAAGATGGATACAAGAGTGTCGGTTTTAGTTTTGGTGACTGTGGCAGGTATGGTGGTCAAAATGAACATGGCTTGACCATAGCTAGTGCAGCGATCGCTGGGTACAATGGTAGAATCAAGCCAGGAGTTAGAATGAATGTGTCCACGAGATGGGCTCTTGATAAACTAACAAATACAGAAGAAGCAGTCAAATATCTTACAAGGATACCTCACACAGAAGCGATGGCATTTCTCATTAATGATAGATCAGGAACCATTGCGCGAGTCGAAGCTGCTCCAGAGAAGACGGATTTCGAGTTTATCGATGAAGGTATAGGTATTGCAACAAACGTATTTGTCATGGATAGTATGAAAGATTTGGATCAAGGATTGCCAAAGGACAATCATGTGTACAAATACATTGACAGGCTAGAGTCGTGGTTTGATGCAAATCAAGGACGAATCAATCTGGATGATGTGATATCGATCTGTAGCGATGAGAAGGAGGGTATTTGTCAAGCGGATGAAGCATTCATGGAAGTGACAATCTGGTCTTGGATTGCTGAAACAAATCCATGCTCTATGCAGCTTGCTCCGGGACCTCCATGCAAAACGGATTATCGATATATAGACAGAGACTAGTCCGTAGTTGATAAGAGTAATCAGATAGGTATTGACCTAGAGAGGACGTTCCCTAATATTCAAGTGAGTGAGCGAGCTTGTTCTCTTGATGATCGATTCCAAAGAAGTTCTCAAGATCCTACATTCAGAAGGCATTTCATTTGCAAGTGGAGTACCATGCTCTTACTTCTCACGCTTGATCACCGAATTATCAGAATTCGAAGGAATTAGTTACATACCTGCAACGAGAGAAGATGAAGCTATTGGGATCGCATCTGGAATCTCTTTTGGTAATGGCAAAGCCATGGTCCTAATGCAGAACTCCGGCTATGCAACGATAGGAGATGCTTTGACTTCACTCGCACAACTCTACGAGCTTCCAATGTTGCTGATTATTAGTTATCGAGGACTAGAGCCAGACATGGATTTCCCAGAGCACTCGCTGATGGGAGAAGTCACTGAAAGCTCTCTTGATTGTTATAATGTGCCATATTGGAACTTGGAGGAATCTGGTTGGAGAGAAACCATAGGATTAGCAATCACGAATATGGAACAGACATCTAGACCTGTAGCACTATTAGTAAAACAGGGGGTACTTTGAGGAGATGTTTGGCTATCAAATCATCCAAGAATTGGCAGGTGTTCTTACAGGCGAGGAGGTCATCATCAGCAGCAATGGAAACATCAGCCGTCAGGTCTATCATTTTCTCCCTAGACCTCAAATCTATCTACGAGGAAGTATGGGATTGGCAGTTCCCGTTGGTCTTGGAGTCGCTCTAGCGAAACCGATGAAAAAGGTACTGGTAATTGTAGGGGACGGAAATCTTTTGATGGGTCTGGGATCCCTTGCCACAACCGCCTATCTACGACCAAGGAATATGAGAATACTGATACTGGATAATAACGAGTACGCGACAACAGGACATCAGCAAACGGCTTCAGGGATTCTAGATTATCCGCAGTTACTGAAAGGATTAGGAATGCCCTACATCGAGCCAATCAAAATTGAGGAGTCGATAGAGGAAATGAGGACCAAGCTAGAAAGATTGATGCAGACTGATGATTTGTGTGCTCTTCCTTCAATAATTGGAAACGAATCGCCTACCCTTTCCAATATCCCTTGGCATCCAGAGAAAATAGCCGCTTTGCAAAAGCAGAGAGAAAATTAGACTAATAGAGCGTTTGTATGAATCCGTAAGCTGTTCTGTATCAAGGCGCTTCACCCTTTTCTATTGACATAAAAGATATGATATGCTATTCTGCCAGTAATATCGGATTCATGGAGGACTCCTTCTCTCAAGATTGAGTCGTGATGTCCTGCATTCCATTCTCTTTTGAGTACGAGTGTGATTTTGCTAGAATGATAATGCCAATTAGTATCAGAACGATGGCGGCTACAAAACTTCCGCGATAACCATCTGCGTTGCTGAATCCTTGACCTATGAGAATATCTGCAACAGGACCTGCAATAAATGTGGCTGCTATTCCCCAGCTAAGGAAGAAGGTCGCGTTGTAATATGCAAATAACCTCCCACGATATTCCTCTGGAGCTATCTTTGCTACAATGGAGTAGCTAGAAGACTCGATGACAACATGAGATGCACCTACGAGGAATGAGGAGATGATCGCCAGCACGAAGGTTGGTGTGAAAATTAGCCATGTGATTGCTGTTATTGAAAGCGTGACACCAAACACCAAGACCTTGTTATCATCAGCCTTCGAGATCACAGAGCCAACCAAAATTCCAGCAAGCATAGAAGCGATACTACCGATATTACTATAGAGAGCAATCTGTTCCCCAGTTGCACCAAAGCCAGTTGGGTCAGCTAGAAAGAGGCTTGTAATGATTGCGATTGAATTCCTTCCAAAATTAAGGAATATCAATGCAGCTATGAAAATCAGGTACCCTTTGCGTAATACCAAGGGCAAATCGCTTAGAGGTTTGTTCTTTGTGGGTTCATTATCCATAGATTCAAGAAAACTAATCTCATTCTTGATGCGAATCGAGAAGTAGACAATTAGGCTAGAGAATATCATCACAAGAGCCGCAATGAAGAAGATACTCCCATTGGCAAACCCTAGCCCGTTATCAAATAGGAATCCTCCAAGATATGCACCTCCAATCCCGCCAAAGCCGCCAATAATTGATAGCTGCCCCATAATCTTCTTTCGCTCATCATAGTCCGTGAGCTCTGAGATCAATGCGGACCATCCAACATTTGACATACTCCAAAAAATCTCAATGATGCCCAAGCTGAATATTATTACGTATCCAGCTGCAATAGGTTGAGTCAAACCGAGGAAGAATTGGTATCCAAAGACCATGAAGATATGTCCGAAACCCGCGAATAGCTCCCCTATAGCTACGAAATCTGTTGGTTTCCTATACTTGTCAAGCGCGTTCCCCCAAAGGAAGGATTGAGTCCCAGCATTTGCAATCATACCTACTGTAGCCATCAATGTGACTTCAGTTGTTGAGAGACCCAAGGAGCGAAGATAGATGGACAGAAATGTATAGACAATCGACCTACGAAAATATGACAAGAATTGGAAGGTAGAAAGACCACTGAATTCTCTGGCTTTCAATCTTGAATATTGTAAGAAACTCAACTTAGATTTTGGTCGCCAATCTGTATCTTAAATACTATTTTCTATGGCGAATGTTCGATGGTCAATTCTGTACCACTTGGAATGCCAATGTTATGGAGTACGGAAGTCTAAAGGAAACCCTAGCATATGTGAGGAACCTGAGTTTCGAAGCCCTCTACGACGGAGTGCTTAATTTGGGGCAGAACCCCAAGAAGGGATTTTCGCCAAAAAATGAAAGCCATAAGTAACTTACAGGGAGATTTAATGCTCATAAAACGAGGAGTATAGAATTGGGCGAGGACACTACAACTCCTTGTCCCCAATTACTCTATCATCAATAGGTTCTCCTATATCTAGGAGTTCAGGGAAGATCTTCATTGCGGTCTTGTTGTGTCTTACACTCCTACTAATCCAATTCAGCCATTCATCCTCTTTGATATCACATTCCTCTAGACGCTTCATGATGGTTTCTAAGACATGGTCTCTAGGAACATAGACAAAAGCTTCGCCAAATTCGGTATCTACTGTGATTCTATCATAATGGTATGGGTACCCCTCAGCATCATCGATGAGTTTCAGATTCTTCTTGTTTGTCTCAGTGACTAACATAAGAACGCTCGAATTGCTATCTTTGATGATATATGGATGTGTATCTCTTGGTAGTAGAATTCGCTTCCACCCTTTTACTTCTGAAAATCCTTTTACTTTCACATCCCAATAATACTGCTTTGCAGTCATATCATCACTTATGGTTTCAAGTGCATCGGTGATAAAAGTACCATAGCCAGCTATTATGACATTCTTCATCGAATCACCTGTTTCGCACGTTTGTAGAGTCTGATGGTTTTCTTCGTTAGTTCATTAGTCTTATACTCATAATGACTTCGAGGTGGTGTGGCAATATATTCGTCTAGAAACTCTATAGTTATACCAAGGACTCTGGTGAAATACTCCTTCTCTGATGCTTCTTCCTCAGGAGTATAATGAGGGATCTCAAGCTCTTTTAGGGCTTCTTCACGAGTCAATTGACCTGCACAGATCAGACATGAATAGTGTGCTCTTCGCTTGTCAAAGCCAAATTTCTTGGGAAAGATGTAGCTCTCGACAAACTTGGTATATCGATCTTCGCTATGCTTTCGACCATAGTCAATCCAACCAAACTCCTTTGCCAAATCTTCCTTCGCTTTGAATTTATTGTAAGGCGGATCTACATGATTCAGTAGTCTAAACTCCTTGAAGCCTTTGAAGCTATGCATAACTGTTCGACTGAAGAGATTCAGGAGTTTTGTTTCTTTGAGTGGTATTGTCCCATGTCGCTTGTGTATGTCTAGAATGTTCGTCGCATCGCCATTATCGTAGCCCCAATTACTTGGTAGAAAGCCCTCTGTAATGAAATTTCCACCATTAAGTAAGCTATGAATTTTATTATCATGACATGCTTGATAGCAGAATGTTCGAAGAATGTTATCTGTCGGTGCTTCAAGACCAACAACACTTGCCTTTAGGTAGGAGTTGATTATATCACGATACTCTCGATGATTAAAGCGCGGATGAAAGAAATCGAAACCAGTTGTATTCACTATATTTTGGACATTCAACCATGCTGCTTTTGTATTCCATCCAGAGTCTGCATGAACGAGAAGAACATTCAATCCATGTTTCCATACAAGTCTAGCAAGCTCACTACTATCAACTCCACCACTTAGACCAAGCACAGCATCATATTTTCCGTCTCTTCTGTTTTCAAGGAGCTCATCTATGATTACTTCAATTGGCCTTCGGTCCACTTTATGTTCCCAGTTTATGTGCCAGTCTTTGCAGTAATTACAGACTCCATCCTCATCAAATGTGATATCGCCTGCTGTGGTGTCCATAACGCATCGAGTGCATATCTGATATTCTTGCGTCATGATGGCTCAGTGAAACACTCAGTATATTATGTATAAAGTTTCTGTACCTAGAATTCAGAGATCAAAGCAATGAAAGACTGCTAATCCTATAGAGGTGTCTCAGTTCCGTTTATTCTGTACTGAATCCGAACTTTCCTTATCCTGAACAAGGTATATTCCACTTAGTTCACTGTCATCATAGAATTCATGTCAGGAGCTAGAACGAAAACATTCACATCATTGGCTACAGGGACATCCTCTTAGTTTTAATGACAAATGTCGCGACCAGATATCCAGGCAGTAGTGAAGTACTCGATGCACCAGAAACAACTGAAACATCGACGATGACAACATCAGAACTAGACTTGACTCCCATATTTCTTACAATCAGTAGTATCGAGCTGGTTGCCATTGTTCTTCTGGTGGCATTATACTTCAAGCAACGTAAATCAGGTTGAAAGACCATTACAGGAGCTGTATGAGGAAATCAGATTACCTCCTATCTAGTACAAGGACCTTCGGGAGCTTCAGTAGTTTACCCATATTACGACCAGTTGTTCCGCCTTTGTAGCGAAGCCGCCTCTTCCCAAAGCGATTCTTTCCGGTCATCATTTTGACGGTGGAATATTCACCATTTGTGAAATACATAAGATCCTCAGGATCTGATATGAGTTCCAGGTCATATTCATCCAATTTCCCCTTACTCAGAGTGTATTCTCCATCGTGAGCGATTAGATTTAGCCAGAATATGAATTCCTCCTCAACATGCAGTCCGAGATTGATTCTTGCCTCGAACTCATCAAGTGTCTTGGAATTCTCAGGATTCTTACGTTTGTCAGCAATAACATCATCGATGACCGTCTTGAAGGTTAGGAACAAGGTCTCTTGCGCCGATTCATCCATTGCATTCACCCCATAAGTCTAGAAATAGTCTGTTTCAATCATACCAGCGGTTCTGACGAGTTCTTTAGCAGCATCTGTCGCCTTGAGAACCTTTGCCATGTTCCCCTGTATCTTTGCCTTGCCGCTTAGCAATCCACGAATTGGGTCAAGTTCACCCTTCAATATTAGCACCCAAGTGTCATAGCTTGCCGCATAGGTATACTCTACGCCAAGCTTGCTAGCATTACTTGCGCTCTCTCCTTCACCAACTACTTCATAATCACTCTCACCGGAGAGCGCCTTGACTCCTGTACACTTACCATGCTCTAATCCAACATAGGCGAAGATGTCATGATCTAGATTCCCACTAGATCGTACAATGAAAACAAAATCTCCAGTCCACCAAGATGCGGCCTTGGCATAGTCTTCATTCTTATTCAAAGCAACTTCGTAGAGTTCCAACCACTCTGGTGAAAATAGTACCGGCATTCTCTTACCTCTCCATGACTCAAGAATTCATCTTAGAATTAAAAGGAAAACGACTAGATAAATGGTTTCAACCGCCAGCGACTAGTGGAAAGATTGCTAAGATATCTCCCTCTTCAAGAGTTGTTTCAAGTCCATCCAGAAATTTTATCTCGCGGCCATTCTTCAGAAGCGTAATATCTGCCTTTACTTCTTCATTCTCGTTCATCAGTGCCTGTCTGATTTTGGAGTTCTCGCATATCTTGCTAAGAACCTGTGAAACCTTTGTAGGTTCATCCACGTCAAGCTCCAGTACAGAATGACCTCCAATCAGGTTTCGGAGGTGAGCGTAGAACTTGACTGCGATTTTCATCCAATCACCTTGTATACGTCTAGACAGCACGCTTATAAAACCGTACAGACACGGTGCTGTGATTAGGGGTCCTTCTCGAAATGTATGGATACATGGGAAAAATCCTGAGAGTCAATCTTTCGACTGGCTCTATCACTGAAGAGTTTCCAGATGAAGAAACACTAAGAAAATATCTTGGTGGGTCAGGATTGGCAACGAAATATCTCTTTGACGAAACTGAAGCTGGAATCGACCCACTTGGACCTGAGAATAAGCTCATCTTCATGACTGGTCCATTGACAGGAACACATTCTCCCAGCACGGGCAGGTACAGTGTTGTCACGAAGGCACCTCTCACAAATGGTTGGGGACAAGCAAACTCAGCAGGATTCTGGGGACGTGATTTCAAGCGCTCAGGATTCGATGGAGTGATTTTTGAAGGAATATCCCCCAAACCTGTGTATCTTCTTACAGAGGATGGCAAAGCGGAGCTTGTTGATGCAAGCGAACTCTGGGGTAAGAACACCTCTGAAACGACTAGAATCTTGAAAGAGAAGCATGGTCCAAAATTCAATGTGGCATGTATTGGTATTGCTGGTGAGAAGCTAGTCAAATATGCAGCCATCATGAATGACTGCGATGAAGAGAATTGGGGACGGGCCGCAGGTAGATGTGGTGTAGGCGCTGTAATGGGCTCAAAGAATCTCAAAGCAATAGCTTCGAAAGGGACATTGCAGATACCAATTGCTGACCCAGAGAAGTATCGAGAGGAAGCCAAGCAGAGATTCGATTGGGTAAACCAGAGCATCTTGAAGATGACACTCGAGGTCTATGGAACTGCAACAATGGTAGATCTTGTGAATGTAAAGGGAGGAATCCCCACCAAGAATTGGCAGACTGGAGTGTTCGAGAATGCTGAAGCAATCAATGGCACTGCAATCAACGACAAGATCCTTGTTAAGAGAAAGCCATGCTTTGCCTGCCCAATACATTGTGGAAGAATAGCAGAGATCAAAGCAGGTCCATTCAAGAGTAAGGGGGAGGGTCCCGAATATGAAACTATTAGCTCTTTCGGAACAATGTGTGGCGTAGACAATCTTGAAGCCATTACACTTGCTCATTTCCTTTGTAACGAATATGGCTTGGATACGATCTCAGCGGGCAGCTCGGTTGCATTTGCTATGGAGTGCTATCAACGTGGAATCCTGAAACCAGAGGATGTGGATGGTCTAGACTTCTCATGGGGTAATGCTCAACTGATCGTGGATATAGTAGAGAAGATAGCAAAGCGAGAGGGCGTAGGTGACTTCCTTGCGGAAGGAACGATGAGGATGTCTCAGAAGCTTGGTCAAGGTTCAGAGCATTTTGCAATGCATGTCAAGGGTCTCGAACTCCCCGGCTATGATAGCCGTGCGGCAAAGGTGACGGGACTTGCCTATGCAGTCGCCAATCGCGGAGGAGACCACATTACAGCATACATTGAAGGACCAGCATTTCTGTCGATGCCTTTTATGATAGTCGAGGATGCAGATGTTGGAGACCCGTTGAAGGAGATTCCTGAAACAGCGCTTATCGTGAAGAACTTTGAAGACTCCCTCGGCAACTTTGATGCGATTGGTGGATGCAAATTCATGGGGATGGTCCTTACAGCTGATGATTGGGCAAGTTTGATTTCCAGCTTGATGGGCATCGATATGTCAGCAGATGAGTTCCGTAGAACTGGAGAGCGTATCTACAATCTTGAACGCGCATACATTCTACGGGAAGGATTCACAAGGGCAGATGACACCCTACCACCAAGACTGCTGGAGGACCCATTACCCGAAGGTCCTGCGGAAGGCCATGTTGTAGACCTCGACATTCTATTGGACGCGTATTATCAATATCGAGGGTGGGATGAATATGGAAGACCCACAATTGAGAAGCTGAAAGAGCTTGACTTGGAATGGCTGGTAGAAGTCGTACATGGTGATATTGTACCAATTCAAGAGGTTGTTAGGAAGAAGGTAAAGGATCTACCAGAAGTGGAGCGAAAGCAAGTATACGCAGGGACCAAAGTATCACTCAGCGACAAGCCTTGGCTTGATAACTACTTCATCGGACCATTCAAGCTTGCACAATCAATGAAGCCCTATCCTCAAATAAACATCTACAAATTCCTAGAAGACACAGCAAGTGAGTTTCCAGACCTTATTGCTTGCGAGTACGCAGGTGAGGAGATGACATACCCTGAGCTGAAGGACAAGGTGGACAGACTTGCTTCAGCATTTGTGTCACTCGGAGTTAAGAAAGGTGATAAAGTAGCCACAGTTCTACCATCATGTCCTGAATTTATCATTGCAGACTATGCGGCGATGAAGATTGGTGCGGTACACGTACCTTTGAGCATACTGCATAAGGCGGATGATTTAGAGTACGAGCTAGGGGAGAGTGCAGCAGAGGTCGTTGTGTGCTCCTATAGAAGGATAGAACGAGTCAATCAGGTAAAGCCGAAGACTAAGGTGAAGAAAGTAATCTATGCGCCAACCAAACTCTATCCGGATTATCAATATCCCGAAATGAAGATGATTGATGATACTGACTACTATCTGATGAGTGATTTGCTCGAGAAATATGAGCCGCATTCTCAAACTGTGGAGATTGACCCAATGGAAGATATCGCGCTGTTGCCTTTCACAGGAGGCACTACAGGTCTTCCAAAAGGAACGATGCTTACGCACTATAATATTACATCCAACGTAAGGCAAAGCATTCACTGGATGATGGAGCCGCTGAAAGAAGGAATCATTGGGAAGAGCTCTGCTGTCGTCTGCATTCCCATCTTCCATGCCTACGGGCATTGGGCGATTCATGCATGCATTTCATGGGGCATCAAGATGTACCTTCTAGACCCTAGAGACATCCCCAAGATCGTAGATGTGATTAACAAGCATCGTCCATTCATTGTCTTCGCTGTACCAACACACTACGCATTATTCTCCAGCTTCGATCTAGCCAAGGCACAGATCTTTTACTTCTCAGGCGCTGCAGCTTTAGCAGAAGAACTAGCCGAAGAATTCGAGAGAAAGGCGGGGGTTCCAATGGGAGAGGGATACGGTGCGACAGAAACTTCCTGTGTAGCAACCATCAATATCTCAGCCCTCTCAAAAGTAACAGGATTCATGGCTGAAACTAAGAGAGGTGTAGGGATACCAATACCAGATACAGAGATCAAGATCGTCGACCCCGACACAGGAGAGGAACTTCCTATTGGTGAACGAGGAGAGATCTGGATAAGAGGACCGCAGATTATGGCAGGTTATTTCCCTAACAGGGGAAGTGGTCTCAAAGCGGAGGGCTGGTTGCCAATGGGGGACATTGTTGAGATGGACCAAGAAGGATACTTCAAAGTCGTAGATAGAATCAAGGATATGATCAATGTGTCCGGAAACAAAGTGTACAGTCGGGTCATTGACGATATCCTTCATGAGCATGAAGCAGTCGAAATTGCTGGCGTCATTGGCATCCCTGATCCGGATAGACCAGGAAGTGAGAGAGTCAAGGCTTTCATCCAACTCAAGCCCGAATTCAGGGGGCAGATAACAGAGAGCGATATCATAGAGTTTCTGAAAGGGAAGGTAAAACCCTACGCAGTTCCGAAGTCTGTCGAGTTTAGAGATGAACTCCCACTCACAATAGTCATGAAGTTGTTCAAGAAGAAATTGAGAGAAGAAGAGCTAGAAAAATCTCGTTGATCATACGACTCCTAGGAGAGAACAATATGGGAAAGGCAATTCTTCTCGATATGGACGGAGTAATTCGACATTTAGATTTACAGAATGCAGAGAAATATGCAAAAAAGATTGGTGTGACATTTACGGAACTCTCTGCGATTATTTGGGATAGGAGATTTATCAAGGACCTGATCTGTGGAAAAATCAACAGGGAGGAATGGTGGATTTGTCTTCAGAAGTCGTATGATATTCTTGCAGATGTGAATCAAGAAATCATATGGCAGGGAGTTCTAGGTGAAAATTATTTCAATGAGGAACTAATTTCATTCGTTAGATCACTCAAGGATAAAGCGACCATTGCCATTCTAACGAACTGTGATTCAATCTCAAAAGCACGAATTGTCAAGGAGTTGGAAAGATTCGATGCATTTCATGAAATCTTCTCCTCTAGCGACTTAGGTCATGCTAAACCAGAGATTGAGATATTCTTAGAAGTACAGAAGGAGTTAAAGAAACAGCCCAATGAAATCATCTTCTTCGACGATAGTGTGGATAATGTTGAAGCTGCTTCCATCATCGGAATACATGCATTTGTCTATGATACGGTTGAGAATGCAAAGCAACGGATTTATGAATTCCTTGGAATCTAGCATTCCCTAACTTCAACCATCATTCCAGAGTCTTTGGGTAGACCTTTGGGATTGAGAGAAACAACACTGACGGAGATTGCAACAGGATGCACCAATGGTTGTTTGAAATCTCGTTTCGTATCCGTTTCCTTTTGATCGATATATTCCACAATCGAGTTCAGTTTCTTATGCAATGAACCTACATCATCTATGTCAGTGACTCTGAATGATAGATACTTTGAAACAACATTGCAGGAGCCATCTTCACCTGCTGATGTCTGTGCTGCTAGGAGAATCGCCTGTGATGTTTTTTGATGCAGGAGATAGGGAAGAACCTCAATCAGACTTAGCCACTCTTTGATGAGATCAGACCTTCCTATAGCTTCAGCGTATTTTCTCATTTCCATTGAGTATAATCCTTTTGTCAAATCCATCAGATTTTCAGAGATGTAGTAGTGAGTGCTATACCTTTTGTCCTCGACGAGTTCGATTTCTTCCTTCTGTATGATTCCTGCATCGAAAAGTCTTGCAAGATTCCGGAACATCGTCGCCTTACTCTGACCAGTTACCTCTCTTAGCCTAGCAGGAGTCGTCTTACCAAATATCATCAAGTAGGAGTATATCATCAGACATGATTCAAGACTCATAATCTCAACAAGATACTCCATTTTACCGAGTTTCTTATCCATTGCTTTGAACTGCCCCTTGGAAGAAGTAATGACGAATCACCTCACTGGTGAACCTATCTCACCAAAGAGTCAATTAAAGGATTCGTCATCACCTGCTTTTGTCAGTTATCTGTATGCTGGGGTATGAACGCGAGCTTCTTGTTCGGATAGTCGATGATCAGCTCAAGATCTTTCATGAAAGGATATCCAATAATCCCATCCGTGATAATTGAACCACGTGGTGAAACCAATCCCAAATCAATGACAGCAAGCACTGCATTCTCTTGAACGATGCCACCTGCCTTAATCGATTGGACTTGGACTGCGTACCCCGGAGCAAACCCTCCAACACCTTGACACCCGTCCCCGCAACCTTCTGAGAGAGGAGACACAACCTTCACAGCACCTACTGCGCTGTCACGAGTCATCCCAAGACGCTCAGCTGCATTAGGAGTGATCACGGTACCTCCAGAGCCTGTATCGACAACTAAGCGAAAGGGACCTTTATCGTTGAGTGTCGTTTCAACCGTCACCAAGTGAGTGTCATCGATGTACTGAAAATCAGTCCATTCAAAATCATGATCCTGAGATAATTCATGACCATTTGCGTCGAAAGACATAGTGTGGGCCGGATAGTTCACATGTAGACGATAATCCTTCAAGAAGGAATGTCCTATGACTCCAGCAGTGCAACATCCTCCTAGTGCTGAATCGAGGTCTATGACAAGTACCTCTTCATCTTGTACAGTGATGTCACCTATCTGAAGACTCTCTACTCTAGCGAAGCTGACAGGGATCTTTCCACCTCCAACTCCTGTCGCGAGCGCTTTATCGCCCTGGTATGTATCGATTCCTAGTTCTTGTACGAGGCGAGTGGTGAGTGTTGTTGCTGTTGCCCCCGTATCCAATGTGAAAGTGAAAGGACCCTTTCCATTGACATATACAGGGATTTGTGGATGGCCGGAGCCTTTACCTAATTCGAACGTGATATTCATCTTTATTCATCCTATCTCATTAGTGAGATATATTAACCTATCTCAATAATGAGATATATTAAGCTTCTTATCAAGACATTACTGAATGAAGATGCAATGAGAACAGCAGCATGTCTTGCATAGAACTATATTACACAGGACGTATTGACCACTATGAAGTATCTCAAGGAGGTTTTGGACCACTGGCATCTTAGAGGTTCTGTAACGCCTATCACCGACCGGTGGCAATGTCAATAGCAATTGGTAACTTGATACAGGGGCGAATAAGTATATCATTCGTCAAGTAGCTCAATGGAAAAATCGAGATGATGTTCTATTTGAGCATCAATATCTCAGGGAATTCCAGCGATCTAATTTGGGTTATGCAGTCCCATCACCACTGATCGCAGAAGATGGAAGCAGCTATCTTCAAATCAATGATGGGGCAAATGCAAGTCTCATATGGTTATATCCTAGGATATCAGGCATTTCAGTTTCCAGTAAAAATCTGACTGAGCACAACATCATTCAAGTCGCAAAATTATTGGGAGATTACCACTCATGGATTGTCAACTCAGAGATTACACCAAGATCATTTCGAACTGATTCTCTCAATAGGGATGCTCTGCATGAAGAATTGAATGAACTCATGGATATAATCTCGCAAAACCCAAAGACACCAACCAACATACTTGACCTGATCTCTCAGGTCGGAACAGCATTGAACTTACTGTCTGAACACACTGCACCGCACGGAAGGCAACATCCGATTCACAGAGATTTGAGACCTTCGAACATACTGTGGGATAATGAGAATAGGATATGTGGAATCCTTGATTTCGAAAACGTCAGTGATTCAGGAGATATCTTGCTAAGGGATCTCTCTATCTCGTTACTTTCACTTGGTATAGCTTCTCATAAGGTATTATCTGATGTTTTCTTAGCAGAGTATCAAATATGACAACCTCTACCATCAGATCATCTCCAATCGCTCCTCTTGATTCATCTCTCAGGCATCATTGAAGACGTCTTGTATGCGTTCTGGCAGTGGACGCATCAAGGAAGAGCAATAGATGTCGCAACTTGGTCTCATTGCATTAGACTGCATTCAACTCCGTTTATCCAACTCTGAAAAGACTTGATCGATAAAATCAGCTGCCATACGACCTTCTTCTTTCTCTTTCTTGAGATACCTAGAAAGTCCAGGACTTATCATAAGAACTCGTTGAAAGGCTTGCACTGCCTTCTCTCGTAGACCTAGTTCTAAGCTCGTTTCTCCAACGAAAGTATGATAGTCGACGACGGTTCTATCAACCTTATCAGAGAGATAAAGTTCCATTTCCTCTAGTGCAGATATCTTCTCATCGCTTTCTGCCTTCTCTACAGCTTGTTGGAGTTGGTACGCTCTGTAGACTTTTTTCAGGACGCCCAGTAGACGTCCAATCTCATGTACAGGTTCATCGTGATCTTCAACGGTGAAATCGATGTAGGTATCCTCTAATCCAGCTCCCTTCTTCTTCACTAGAACGCGAGCACTCATCTTGCCACGAAGATCCCCACCAACATCATCACCTGCCTGAAGTGCCGCATATAGACGCTCCGCGAGCATACCCTTGGTGGATTCAAATGCCTTCGCCATGCTTTCCAACACATCACGACCTGTCAGAATGTTTCCTTGGCATGTATAGCCATTACCGATGATATGACCTGCGTAGTCATCAGTTTCTGTTCCTGTGAATGCGAAGGCCTCACCTGTAAATGAAACCATACCAACTTGCCTTGTTTCAAAGTCCTCGTCGGTCTTTCTGAATTCCTCGAGAATCTCACTCACCTTCAAGCCTTCCGAGAGCTTCTCATAGAAGAGAGAATGAAATGGGAAATATCCTTGAGCTTGCGAACATAAAGCACCTAACTCAGCCACTGCAGTACCAACCATTCCAGCGTCCCACGTGCATGAGGCGATCGCAAATCCGATCTCTCTTCTTTCAATATCAATGCCTACGATAGAGAATGTCATAGCATCACCAGCTGTCTACATCTATGAAAAATCAGCATGAATAATATCAAGATTGCAGAACCAGCAAGTTCGGATTTTGGCCGAGGCTTGATCCAAAAAACCAGAGGGGAGGGCGCTCCCCCCTCCCCATCCGAACAAGGGTTGGAGATTGAGCCTATGAGAAAGTAGCTCGAAGCGAGGAGAATTACGGAATGAGGACAGTTCACGGGTGAGAACTTGACTCCTTGTTTCGAGCCATCATCAATCGGCTTAGCTAACAGCTGTCTGCTATATGATGGAATCATGTTATCTATATCTGGAACCCAGGTATATTACAAAAGGGACCCAAAGCATTGTGTTTGGGACCTTTTGCAAACCTCTTCTTTACAAATCGACAATTGGCCTGAATTTGAAAGAGTAAGAATATCTTATGTCCTTCTTGAGCTTGAACTCGTCATGGAGCCGGGCGATTGCCGGAGAGTCACCACCAACACCTTTCTGACGAAAGTCAATGTTCAATGTCAAGAAGTCACGATTTGGAAGCTCATGGATATGCATCGCATTTGCCAGCTCATCCTGAGAGTATGGCCAAACACTGAAACTCAGTAGGGTACCTCCATTGTCTCGCACTTCAAATCCCTCACCATTTTCATTGTGCAATACAAATGCCCTCACATCTGTTCGGTTCGCATTCTCCTGAGGTCTCACATAGTTATGGATGAACTCATCGACTTTCAGAGAATGCAAACCAATCCAACCACCTTCTTTCCTGTCAAGCATCGTTTCATGCGGCCCTCGACCATACCATGAGATTCGATCAAATTCTTTAGGGATAGTAGTCTGCATACCTAACCGTGTAAGATCCTTCTTGGGAATGAAGCTGCTCTCAACGATGAACTCCCCATTCCCAAGAATTGTGATTGACGCGTTGAAGCTGGATCTTCCATTAGGTATCTTCCAAGAGGTGATTACCTTCACTATTCCGATTTCAGAATCCTCTACTGATAGGGCAATCAACTTTCGGTTTCTGGATGCCTCTTTCCAGGGATCCTTGAAGAATCTGGAGAGCAAGGGAACAAACGTAGCAAGTCCTCTTTCATTGTCGGTGGGAGCTCTCCATAGGTTTGGCTCTAATTTAGAGGAGAGTAATTCTATACCTTGACAGGTGTATTTTTCGATGCATCCTGAGCTCTTGTCAAGTGTGATTTCGAATAGGTCATTTCCTATCTGGTACTGATTCTGAACATCAATCACGATTAGCTCAGGATAGTCTTCAACGGTGGCATTTTCCCTAGATATCGTTTCTATTGGGAATCTCGTTTGATCCCAAGCCAGAACATATCCTTTCGGAGCCCAAGAAGTAGCGTATCGAAGCTGAAAGCGAATGATGAGGTGATATTCTCTGAAAGGGTCAAGTGACTGAACATCGATTGGCAATGTAAATTGCTTATCCTTAGTAGGGTCTATGGTAAGAGGAGGTAGTGTTCCTCGTTCCAGTATGTATCCATCATTGGTCAGCTCCCATGATGCATCAACGAAGTCCTCCAAACCCAAGAATGCATACTTGTTCAGAATAGTGACTTTCCCTGCCAATATATCTGAAAAGTCGACCGATATGCTTTGATATCCTTTCTTCACTTCGAATAAGGAAGGATTCGGAGACCTATCAGGTCGGACTATCCCATTGATGCAGAAATTGCCATCATTTGGTATATCCCCAAAGTCACCTCCATACCCCCATGATCTAACATCAACCTCACCAAGTAAAATTCCCTGATCCACAAAGTCCCAAATGAATCCGCCAATACAATTCGGATATCTCTCAAACGCTTCTATATACTTCATGAAATTACCAAGGCTATTTCCCATTGCATGTGCGTACTCGCAGAGCAGGAAAGGCTTGTCGCGATATTGTGTGGCCTTAATCTTCTTCCCAATGAAGGGCAGGATGAAGGAGAGATTGACTTCCTCAAACCGACCAATTCTTTCAACTGTCTGAGGTGTCGCGTACATGAGACTAAATACATCAGAAACCTTCAGGTCATAGTCGCCTTCATAATGAAAAGGTCGCGTGGAATCAATCGCCAATGCAGCTTGTTTCATACCTGAGTGGACTTCTTCATTGAAACCGGATTCATTTCCTAATGACCACATTATTACGCAAGCATGATTTTTGTCTCGATGGACCATACGTTCCATCCTATCGATGGCCGCTTCTCTGAATTTGGTTGGAATCGTGCCAACCGAGAATCGAGTTCGACCTAAACCATGGGTTTCGACATTTGCCTCATCCATCACATAGATTCCTAATCTGTCACACACATCATAGAGTCGAGGGTCCTGAGGATAATGGCTTGTCCGAAGTGCATTGATGTTGTTTCGTTTCATAATCTCAATGTCTTCGATAATCTGTGAGAAAGGTACTGCATTTCCATGAACCTGATCAAAATCATGACGGTTCACTCCTTTCAACAGGATAGGCCGACCATTGATCAATAGCTGGGCAGCTTTGATTTCGATCTTTCGAAATCCAAAATTGAAAGCATTGACCTCAATAGTGCTTCCATGTTCATCAAGATGCTCAATGATAATGGTATGGAGATTCGGCGTTTCAGCAGACCATTTCGCCGGATTCGTCAACCCTCCACTCAAGTGAATGGACAGAGATGTACCCGATTCAATCTGAGCTGTCGCCTCAAGAGGAGGTTCCGTTTCTACAGGATTACCTGTAGAATCATGAATTGAAGCAACAAGTGTATGAAACCCGCTCTTTGTGCCACTAGATGCCTTTACCAAGACATCAATGTTGATGTTTGCATTCTCATATGCTTCATCTAATTCACTATATACATAGACATCTCTTATGCCCGTGCTTGGAGTTGCATAGAGGAATACATCCCGGTAGATTCCACTTAGCCGCCACATATCTTGGTCTTCAAGGTAACTTCCGTCAGACCATCTATATACCTCTACAGCAATTGTGTTCAGCTTCTCTAGATGTTGAGTAACATTGAACTCAGCAGGGGTCATACTGCCTTGGGCGTATCCAATCAGATGGCCATTCATCCAGACATAGAAAGCTGACTTGACACCTGCAAAATGAAGATAGACTTCGTTTCCTGTCCAATCATCAGGTATCTCAAACTGCCGACGATATGTTCCAACAGGATTGAATTCATGATCGATTCTAGGAATCCCCCTTCCAGTCTTCACACTGGAAGGATATCGTATATTCGTGTAGATAGGTACATCATAGCCATGCATTTGCCAGTTACTCGGAACAGGTATCTCATTCCATCTTGAGTCATCGAAATTCGTGTTCTGAAAACCCTGAGGTCTGTCAACGGGTTTCTTGACCCAATGAAATCTCCACATTCCATTCAATGACTGATAGTAAGGAGAGGGAGTATTTGATAGCGCGGATTCCCGTGAAGGATAGGGAATGAAGAGGTGATGCCCCGGCTCTCTATTCACAGCAAACACTCGCTCATTTTCCCAGTCGGGAGAACTGCTACCCGTCATACTCCAACGGAAAATCAAACGGGTTTATGAAGATGGTTGCAGAGCTAGCTGCTTTCATAGTTGGAGATATATTAGAGACTCCTACTGATGCATATGGTGCATAGATTATGATAACCCTATCAAAGGATGATCCTAGAGCTGAAAAGCATAGGGACACCATAAGACCTTATGTGGGAGGCTATGACTCCAGGAAAGTACCCTATTACATTATTGAAGATAATGATCAAGCAGTGGGTGTTGTCATTGTCGGGGAGGAACCACTGAAGATCATAGAACCGATTGGCACAATGGTTTCAGTAGTGTTGATTATAGATTATAACCAACATGCTAGTGCCTTTGATGAATTTGCTGGGCTTGCCTTGGAGATCGCAAAAGAATCCAAAGCAGCATACTCTTTCATCGATTTGCCAAATAAATATCCAATCCCGATATCTAGCTTTATGAATTGCGGGTACAAGGAACTTGCCCATAGTCTCAGAATGTCCCGTATCTTAGAGGACATAATGGAAAATGAAACATCTCTAAGATTCGAAAAGGTAGAGAGAAGGGAAGTGATAGATTTTCTTGACAAGATGAAGGAATTCATGGTGGGCTCTCATGATGCGATGGTGGACATCATTTTCAGTAACCTCGGAAGACTGCCAGATAGTTTCCAAGACCAGTTCTATGGAACCGAACTACTGTTCTGGGTATACCTGGAAAAGGAGCTCATCGGAATCCTAGATATTTGTCCGGGTGGCGTTGCGAGTATTGCAAATATAGGAGTAAATCCAGTATATAGGGGAAGGAAGTACAGCCGTCAAATTATGCTATATGCGATGAATCTGCTGAAAGACCTTGGGAAAGAGAGAGCAGGACTACGAGTACATATGGAAAATAAAGTAGCCCTACAACTGTATGAATCCCTAGGTTTCTCAAAGGAAGCAAGTCATAGGGCTCTTATTTGGAGGAAATGAATCTAGGAACAGTATGGTTTCGCGTCGAGAACCGCGTCTACACCATTCGCCTTCGCCAACTGCTTCCATCCTCTTTGTGCCATCATGATGTACAGCCGCTTTGGAACAACCTGTTTCTTGATCTGTCCGATTGCAGCAGTCGGTACATCTTCCATATTCATTATTGCTGAGACTAAGAGGTCCATGGATAGTTTGGCATTTCTTCCACGCCCACCGGTTTCATCTAGAGGGACGCCACCAATTATCCCACCACCTCCGAAGGGAATTCCCCCGGCCCATTGATAGCCTATCTTTAGGCAGAAGTTCCTAAGGATATCAAGAGCCAGACTATTGTGCTCACTTTCTGGGAATCCGCTATTGAGAATTCCAATGAATCGAGACTTTCTCCCGTCCACTCCGGATCTATGGCGATCTATATCCAGCATTGTCTGCAGTACATGGGCAGGCAACGTATCAATGTATAGCGGAGCTGCCAATACGATATAATCAGCTGAATCCAAATCAGTTAGCAATCGATTCATGGATTCTTCACTTCGAATCGAGTTGCTGAGAATGTGAACTACTGTCTGCAAACCATTCCTCTCTAATTCATTTGACACATAGTTCACCAAGGAGAAGGATGTTGAGACTTTTCCTTTTGGCGACCCTGATAGCAATACTACCTTCATGAGATAACCTCCATAGTGGAGAGATATCCTTCTATCTCGGGTTGGATTCCTCTCGGTGGTTTATCCATATGGTATATCGCAACGTGACTTGATTGAGCATGCATGTTCAATGCATTCCTTGAAACATTCAATCTAAAGAGGCTCTCCGATACTGAGTCCTCTGCATCGAGCAAGCCAATTGCGAAAATTGAGGGATACTTATTGTACCGTTTCTGATGATGGTATTCACCCTGAATCTTTTTGAAGAATGGATGTATCAACGGGATGGATCGATCTAAAAGAACTTTGAGCGTGGGAGAGTACGCTCCAAAAACGATAGGAGTGAGATAGATCACGATATCGGAGTTGATTATCTTAGCACAGATATTTCGTGCGTCATCATCAATAACACATTCACCTGGAGTCTTCACCCAACAGCCAAAGCAACCTCTGCAATAGGATATCTTATGCTCTTTGAGATGTACTACTTCAAGCTCAAATGAAGAATGCTCTGATATGACTCTGAAGGATTCGAGTATATCTGTTGAAATCCTGTTTGATTCCGAAATTCCGTCAAGAACTAGTATTTTCATTATTATCAGAAGATACTTGTGCTAAAATCAGATAATCCTAGCTAAAGAGAAATCCTGAAATTTCAGTATTGGACTTGATAACTTATGGTCGGGACAGAGGATATTGCAGCACTCTTCTTTGAATTATCAAGTTCATCAAGACTAGACATCATCTTAAAACTGGATGAACAGGCGTTGAAGCTGAGCCAGATTTCTAAAGAATTGGATATGTCTATTCAAGAAGCCTCTCGACATATCGCTAGGCTTTGTGATGCAAAACTCGTGGATAAATGCCAGGATGGGCAATATTCTCTCACACCATATGGAAGACAGATTCGTAGACTTTTTCCGAGTATGAGATTCATCTCGGAGAATTCGGATTTCTTCTCAACACATGATTTCTTCGTGGTTCCTGAGCAATTTCACTATGGATTGGGAATAATAGAATCATATGAGCGCTCGCGGCATGTTATGGAAGCATTCAGGTATACTGAAGAATTAATCAAGAATGCAGAGAAGTTCATCTGGATTCATTCTGATCAGGTCCTGTCAAGTGCATTGCCTTTGATAGAAGATGCCGTATCAAGGGGAGTCGAGTTCAGACTTGTACTTCCAAGTTCCATTATCGAGGAAGATTATGGCCAGAATACCAATGCAGAGATACCTGAGAACTATCGAGCACTTGTACAACAAAGATTCCCTGAGAAAGTCGAAATGATCATTGTAATGTCTGAGAAGGAGGCATTACTTGCATTCCCGGATTTAGAGGGAAAAATGGATTATGTTGGTTTCTCAGTGGAGGGTCCAAAGGCTATTCAATGGTGTGAAGAGATCTTCCTCTATTTTTGGAACAAGGCAGCCTAGGCATATCACATTGAACTTTATTAAGTAAGGATGAAAGGCTAGCAAATGAGCTATTCAAAGATACCTGCCAAAGGAAAGTCCATCAGAGACCTTGCCCTCTTCATTGGATGCTGGGAGGGAATGAGCGGTGATGACCTCATTGAAGAACACTGGATGTCGGCAGCCTATGGAAATATGACAGGAATGTTCCGATGGATGAAAAATGGAGATGTCTTTATTTACGAGCTCATGGCACTTGTCGAAAAGAACAAGGAAGTTCTACTATATCTCCGACACTTCGACAAGGATTTCATCGGATGGGAAGAAAAAAGCACTCCAATGATCTTCCATCTTACAGAAGCAAATGGTACTAAGGCAGTATTCACCCTGAGAGATAATCCAGAGAAAGGATGGATTATCTACGAATTGTTAAACAGTGATATACTACGATTCTCTGACATCAATGCAGATGGATCTATCTCATTCGAATTGATTTTCAAAAGGCAACCAAAAGGATGAAACAAAAAGGAAGAAAGGCACAAGTGTGCCGTTTCTACCTATACTTCCCGTGAAAAGATTGGTTGTTTTGATATCAATGGAGGGAGGAGTAGTTGTTGCTTTGGTGCAAAGGCAGTCTTTTCTGAGATACCTTTCGCCAACTCGTTAATGGTCATTTTCACTTGATCCTTTTCGCGTCTGATTCTGATAGCAAGTTCTCCAGTTTCTTTCTCTTTCTCTCCCACCACACAGATATAGGGAATCCAGAGCTTCTCTGCAGAACGTATCTTCTTTCCTAGAGTCATCGAACGATCATCAATCTCATATCTTATGCCAAATTCATCTAGAGCTTTTCCCAGCTCCTCAGCGTATGACACAAGATTGTCATCAATTGGAAGGAAGCGAACTTGAACTGGAGTCATCCAGAGAGGTAACATAGGCTTGATGCCCTTCTTCTTGTCCTTATTCGCCTGCTCAAGAACTCCATAAAGGACTCTTTCAATTGATCCAGAAGGTGAAGTATGTAGGATAAGAGGTCGTTTCTCTTTTCCATCCTCACCAATATACTTGATATCGAATCTTTCTGCGTTCTCCACATCGATCTGAACAGTGGCCAAGCAGGCAGATTTCTCCTGTTCATCGACAACATTCCATTCTCCTTTGAAGAGGAAGTATGCATAGCGTTCATCAAATATCTCGATCATGACAGGTTTTCCGACTTTCTTAACGACACCCTTGATGAAATCCTCATTTTCCTCGTAGAACTCCTTTAGAACTCTGAAAGATACTTCATAGCTTACTTCAAGTTCGTTCATTAGCTTCGTGACGAACACTAACTGATTATTAACGGAATCCTTTGCCATCTCAACATCAGCTACGAATTCGTGAATATCAGGCATCGTGAATGCTCGAAGCCTTCGCATTCCAGCAAGCTCTCCACTCTGCTCTCTTCGATAGCTCTGTGAAATCTCGAACATCTTCAAAGGCAGTTGCTTGTGCGAAACTGTTGCCTGAGATAACAGTAGAAACTGACCAAAGCAAGCGGAGAAGCGAGCGAAGTAATCACGATCTCCTGATCTCACAACATACTGTCGGGAGGGAAATCGTTGAAGATAGGACTTGAGAGAGGGATGCTCGTAATCGTAAATTAAGGGAGTTTGGACTACATGAGCTCCATAGTCGACCATTTCCTTGGTCACTCTCTCTTCAACAGTCCTCTTCAGGGTATAACCTCTGGGAGGCCACCTGAAGTTCCCAGCATCCGAGCCGGGTTCGTAATCCACTAGTTCCAAGCTCTTCATCAGCTCTATATGTGAGGGAGGTTCCTGCGCGGTCCTATCTTTTGCAGTTTCATAGCTGACATAAAGACGAAGTTCTTCGTAACCAGTATAGTCGAACTTTTTGACCTCGGTTATTTCACCATCAGGAGTGAAGATATAGAACTGTGACTTGACACCTTGCTCAGCTTGTATTGCAGTGAGATCCTCACCTTCAGTAATTTCTCCCTTTGCGTCTAGTTTCACCTTGGTGATATCGAGTACCTTTGATCGTTCAGCAAGAGGGTGTCCTTTACAATGAATCATGAACGACTTGTACCACCCAAATGGGATTCTCAGCACATCATAGCCCTGTTTCTTCAATTCCTTCTCTACACCCTTTAGGAGCTTGAGAGCGGCACTAGGTTGTGCAGGACTTTCGCTAAGGTGCACCCAAGGATAGACAATCACCTTCTTCTCTTTGACTTCGTCTGCCGCCTGAGCAATCATCTGCGCAGTCATCAATGCTGCTTGTGCGAGGTTTGTTGTATCAGAGGTCTCGGCAGCTATGAAGTTGACTAGACATGATTCGTCAGTCGAATAGCTCTTCGAGTCAATACTTTCCGCATTCTTCAATGCCTTTCGTTTGGCTTCAAATGCAAAGCCATCACTGTGTATCTGTAGCATTCTCATTATTAGAGACCTCTAGAACACCATCTTCTCGGTTCTACACTTAAGCTTGGCGCATTATGCCAATAGAGCCATTTACAATTTAAGGGACGGTTCATACTAGAAGTAATATGAAAGAGGTCGTTGTTGTATCAGCTGTACGAAGTCCAATAGGAGCCTTTGGTGGGTCTCTGAAGGAACTGCAAGCCCCTGAACTTGCGGCTCAAGTGATGAAAGCAGCTGTTGAGAGAGCAGGAATCGATGCTCATCTTATTGGCGATGTTCGATTTGGGAATTGCTTGGAGCCACCCAAAGCGCTGAATATAGCAAGAGTAGCAATGCTCTTGGCAGGAATTCCATACACCGTGCCTGCCGTAACCATCAATAGAGTATGTACTTCGGCGATGGAAGCAATCGTGAGCGGTTCACTACAAATAGAAACAGGATTCACGGACATAGTGTTAGCGGGAGGAGTAGAGAGCATGTCAAATGTGCCATATTGCGTTGAAAATGCGAGATGGGGAGTACGCCTCTTTGATGGAGTGTTTCTAGACATGCTTACTACTGGACTACATGCAGGAAGTCACTTCTTCCCTCACCCAGTGACGGGCAAGCATTACATCATGGGTGAGACAGCTGAATTCCTCAATGAGAAACACGGATTCACAAGAGAGCAACAGGATGAAGTGGCATTAAGGTCTCAGAACAACGCTGAGAGAGCAACCAAAGAAGGTGACTTCAAAGATGAAATCATACCAATTGAAGTACCAGGTCGAAAAGGAGAAGTATCACTCGTGGAGAAGGATGAGCATTTCAGACCAGGTCTGACGATGGAGGACCTTGGTAAGCTGAAGCCGGCTTTTAGAAAGGATGGTACAGTGACCGCAGGCAACTCAAGTGGTATCAACGATGGATCTGCTGCAATGATACTGATGTCCTCAGAAAAGGCAGATGAGCTTGGCATCAAGCCTATTGCGAAACTCAGTGGATATGGAATGGGTTGCAGTGAACCACATCTTATGGGAGAGTCACCTATACCTGCAGTGACAAATCTTATTGAGCGTACTTCTGAGTCTTTTGATCAATGGGATCTAGTGGAAGTCAACGAGGCGTTTGCTAGTCAATATCTAGCTGTTGAGAAAGGTCTCGAACCTTTGGGATTCGACCGTGATAAAACAAACATAAACGGTTCAGGAATAGGTCTGGGCCACCCTGTTGGATGTACAGGTGCTCGTATCATCATTACTCTTCTTCATGCGTTGAAGAACAGAGGAATGACTAAGGGTATGGCTACATTATGTGGAGGCGGCGGCATCAGTATAGCTACGTCATGGGAATTATTGTAAGAGAAAGGAACCCCAGGGGGCTATTGCCCCCTTGGATGTATTTCAATCATCATTGTTTTGACCTGAATATCAAGACCAACAAGACGATGATAATTGCGACAGCACCGATTGTTATAATTATGGAAATTATTTGCATCACATCTTGCGGGAATGGAAATGTAGGATTTGCTGTAGGTGTTGTTGCGGCAGTGGGGGAGTAAGTATTGCCACATCATGAGAATTGATGTAGAAAAGGAGAGATGAAAGGAGGTAACGCCCCATTTCCTCAAATCTATGCTAGCTCGCATTGGTATCATCCATCAATGGCGATATGAGACTTCAATGCGCGTCAGCTCTACAAATACAAGATTGAAGAGAAGAAACCAGTTGAGTAAAATTGTCACCAGTCTTCGCACTAATCAAGACATATTCGGACCCCAGTTCAGATGCTTTTCTTTCAATTTCCTCAATGGGTATCGCACTGCCTTCATCAGTTTTATTCCCGACAAGCAGCCATCGCTCCTTTGGAATCCTGTCGATTAATCCAAGCCATTCATCGAGGTCGAAAAGGGAGCGTATCTTATTGACATCGAAAACAAGTAGAAGAGCATGAGCTCCGCCAACAAATCCCTCTTGAAAGAATCTGAATTGTTCTTGGCCGCCCAGATCGAAGACTGACGTCTGAATGATGGCACCGTTTCCATCATTCTGGAATTGCCATGACTCAACATCTATTCCTATCGTCATCTCTTGATCGATGAAATCACCAGTAACTAGGCGGGATGCGATTGTACTCTTGCCAGAGCCTCCAGCGCCTACCATCACTACTTTTGCGTATGTCTTCTCCAATGCTAGCACCCGGGGGAATGATAGAGTAATGAAAAAGAATACTCTCCACAACACATAATGTGCAATAGCCTTCTCATAAGACTTGTTGAGATGAAATCCTCTCCTTTTGGCATCACTTACCAATATGCTTAACAATAATGAAATGATTATATTGATTATGCGGAAATATGACATGCTGGTTTTAGGCTCAGGTGCTGGAGCAAATGTCGCATCTAACGCCTATCAACAAGGTCTTTCAGTTGCAATTGTTGATAATGGACGATTCGGTGGAACTTGTCTTAATCGAGGATGTATCCCAACGAAGATCCTTACGTATGTAGCGGATGTGATCATGGAAATCAATCATGCCAAGAAAGTCAATCTTCATGCCAAAGTAGAAGGAGTTGATTTTAAGCCGCTCATGGAAAGAATGAGAAAAGAAACATGGGGAGAAGCGGCTGAGATGGAGGAATCAATCGCCCAGGTAGAGAACTATGATTTTTACAAGGGAACAGGAGAATTCACAAACGACTATACAATGGAGGTCAGCGGAGAACAACTGAAAGCTGACCATGTGATAATAGCAGCAGGTTCACGGCCATTGATTCCTAAGATTCAGGGATTGGATGATGTCGATTATCTTACTAACAAAACGATTCTTTCGTTAGACGAGCAACCGGAATCTATGATCATCGTCGGAGGCGGGTATATCGCAACTGAATTTGCACATTTCTTCTCAGCAATTGGAACAGAAGTCACGATACTTGGTAGGAATCCATACCTTGTCAAGAATGAAGACAATGACGTATCAGAGCTGCTTCAAGAGGAACTATCGAAACGAATGCATGTGCTAACAAATCACGAAGTTATCAAAGTGAGTCAAGATGGTGAATCCAAAAAGGTAACAGCAAAAGATAGAGCATCTGGTAAAGAACGCGATTTCCAAGCTGAAACACTACTACTGGCTGCAGGGAGAGTATCGAATGCGGACCTCTTCAAACCTGAAAAAACAGGGGTCAAAGTTGACAAACAGGGATGGGTAACAGTTGACGACTTCTTCAGAACATCCAAGAAGAACATCTGGGCTTTTGGTGATGCGATTGGTAGATATCAATTCAGGCATGTAGCAAATGAAGAGGCTGCAATAGCATGGTATAACTTCGTTAGCACCTTAAACTCGCAACACCATGGTGGAAAACCAGAATTACAGTCAATGTCATATCATGCTATTCCAAGAGCGGTCTTCTCGTATCCTCAGATCGCAACGGTGGGGATGACACTAACAGAAGCTAAGACTTCCAAGAGGAAATTACTAGTTGGCCAAATTGGATATGATGGTGCAGCTAAAGGCGCAGCCATGGGATATCCCTCAGGATTCCTTCGGGTCATTGCAGATGCGAATGATCGAACAATACTAGGAGCAACGATAGTAGGACCTGAAGCCCCAACCCTCATTCAAGAGATTATCAATCTAATGTACACTGATGACAGAACCTTCAGTCCAATGTTCAATGCGATCCACATCCATCCTGCACTTCCAGAATTGGTACAGCGTGCGTTTGGAAGATTGGCACCTCTTAACATTGAACATCAACATCTTCAATGAGTTAGGAGTAGAAGAATCAATTAATTATATATGGATGGAGTCCCCTACCTATACTCCGTATCGAGTATAGCAAGAAAGCTGAACCTGAACGGAAGGGATTCCAGATGGATCTAATAAACAAGCGAATCCTAATTCTACTGGATAATAATTGCAGGATGAGTTATAGAACCATCGCAGATATGATGGGTATGACAGCGAACGCGGTCAAGAAAAGAATAGAAGCAATGGTAGAGAATGGAACTATCGTCAAGTTCAATCTCATGCCAACGCAAGCAATGTCAGGTCTCTCGTTCTTCTTTGGCATAATAGAAACCCATGGTAATGAAGATACGGAGAAGTTCATGAACCAAGTAGGAAGTACCTCTATCGTAGCTCATGTGAGTCAGCTAGCTTATGGTGAAGGCGGAGGCTATGCAATCTATGGACAATATCAACATGCAAAATCCCTTGCAGATTCCCTGGGCGAGATCAGAAGGATGGACTGTGTCCAAGATATTGAGTTCCATAATGCCCTTACCTTTGAGGGCACCAAGATATCTCTAACAGGCCCTCAGAAGAAATTACTGCGTGCCATTGTTGACGATCCACGAATGACAATCTCTGATATAGCAGATGAGACCAATCTGAGTGCACGTAGAGTTCGACGTGAGCTTGATTTCCTTATCGAGTCAAGAGCATTCCATTTTGGATTGAGATGGAATCTAGCTACAGAGAAACGTTCACAGATTCTTGTCTATACTCAGTATTCGAAGGAATTCAACGTGCAGGAATTCGTTGAATGGGTGTATGATCGTTTCGAGCTCGAAGCTTGGGCGGTCACGCCTTCAGCGATGGAACCAATCCTCGCAACACCCTTTGTTACAGACTCACTAGGCAAGATACCTGAGATAATTCGTGAGCTCAGAGAGTATAACGGGATTGAGAATATCAGACATTATGTCGTTTACACGACACGGAAGTTCCCGTGGCCTGCAGAGCGTATGATGAATGAATTGATTGCTTAGGCCAGAATTTGATTAACCCCCTACAAGAGATATCCACAAGACAATATAGGCGGTTTGCATGAGGCTCTCTAGTCGTTCGAATCCGTGGTTGGGTGAAGAAGATGTGTGAGTGGTGCTTCAAGCATGGCGCAGGAAAGAAGTGGTATCTCAACTCCCAGAACTATCTAAGAGAAACAGCAGAGCAGGTTGGGGCAGAGGAGTATATCTTCGAACTGTGGAAGCAATTCGAAAAGGTCTATCTCCAAAAGATATACGGAATATCTACAAGAGGACCGGGCTACAAATTCGACATGCCAATTGTAGGAAGACTTATGCATCGCTACATTAACTCATGGTTCAAGAAAGAGAAACCGGTGAAGGGACGGAATCCACGACGAGCAGAGGGACATCCCGGACAGATTGTAATCTTGGAGGACGCAAAGAAAATCCTCGAGATCGCAGATCCTATCATTCGAGTGAATTGTGCATGTCGACATATGACCAGAGGAATAAAGGATCCTTGTTGCATGGCATTTGGCGCATTGGCTGAATCGGTTCCCAAGCTTCCAAGATATGTACCAGACAGGGGAGTAGAGCCGCTGCATGTAGATGAGGCACAAGAATTCGCAACACAAATGCAAGAAGCAGGACGAGTGAATACTGTCTGGATGGGTCCAAGCCCTTACATTGCTGCTCTATGTAGCTGCGAGCTACCAGAATGCGTCGCGACAAAGCTAAGGACCACCTATGACTTGAATGCATTATACAAAGGTGAGTATGTAGCGAAGGTGGACTTCTCGAAATGTGATGGTTGCGAAACTTGCGCATCCCGATGTCAATTTGGAGCTTTGGCATTTTCTGATTCCATGAACAGACCATTCATTGACCAATGGAAATGCTATGGTTGCGGTCTGTGTCAGGTTAGCTGTCCGAGGGGAGCTATCTCCATGGAGGATAGGAACAATCTAGATATCTTCAAGGAGGTCTGGTAGTATGAAGACGGACATCGTCGTAGATTATGCAAAGTGCGGGGATCCAAGGGAGTGTAAGAAGTGTCTGCAGATATGTCCCCCAGCCCTATTCATGATGTACTCACCTGACTACGAATCCAATAATCCAACAGAGTGGCGAGTAGATGTTGCATTCACTGATCAATGCACAAGATGTGGAGACTGTGTGTCTGTGTGTCCAAATGATGCAATTAAGCTGAAGTGACTCTAACACATCTTCACCTTCATCTAGAGCTCATATGCTCCTCAAAGCTCTAGCTAGACTATCTGATTCGACTTTTGCCTTGATGTCAATTTCCTCTGATTCTGCCATCTTCAGCACATCTAATTACTAATGAAGTAAGTCACTGAATGTAACAGCACTGAAGAATGATGAAGCTCATTTCGAGCCAAATTTCTGTTTGACGAAAAAGTAGCTACGGTATTCAGGGAACTTCCCAAAGTTCCTACGATCCAACGTAGCGACCTTTGTGTATCCTTGCCTTTCATGAAATTTTTCTGATGCAATATTCCTTATTGGCTTGTTTGCAGTAAATGCTACAAGGTGAACATTCAGGTATCTTTCGAGCTCCTGATAGAGGAATGATGCGACCCCCTGATGCTGAAATCCTTTTCGAACAGCTAGTTGCTTCACATAGGCATAGTCTTCGGAAAGAATTGCTTTGCATAATCCTTCTATCTTCACAGAGTCCCATCGCAACGCATCTAACAGAGAGATTTCCAAGCCACGAACCACTTCAACATATGCTAGCACCAAGCCATCAATGTTCATAGCTACAAAGAATGAAGATTGCATTGATCGAATTAAGAACGCAATGTCATCTGTGTCATGGGCTATAACTAAGAATCCACCTTCAGCCCCAGATTCAAGATGTTGCATATTTATCTCAGCTATTTGTGCAGCGTCCTCAATACTTGCTGATGAGAAGGTTAGGGATTTCATCAATAGACGAGATGATATGAATCATATTTAAGATAAACTGGACCCTGTCCAAAAAATCAGGATTTATCTGGCTTCAAGTCCAAAGTAGGTATGGGGAAAAGAGTGCATGATAAAAACGATGATGACACAGAGGACATGATAGGACAATCCACGATTACCGATAGCATAGTCAAGGTCAGGCACAAACAGGCAAGTGAGAAAGCAAAACGAAAGACAAGTTCCAAGAAACTCTATAAAATGATTAGTGAGGACCCTGATCATGAGGTCTATGGAGTTCCTCCGAATATCAGCTATTGGCAGATGATCAGCTTTATGGTTGTGATCAGTCTGATTGGTATGGCTGAAGTGTACTTGCTGATCATTGCCTTTGTTGGAGTGATGAATGATATCGCAGCTGCCATTCTACTTCTGGGTTCATTGATATTGATTATCGTTGTATCACTCCTATACGCAATTCTTGAAGGCTACCTCTTTGATAAACTGCTAGTGAATGAACTTGGAATTGGAAAGGAACTACGTGGAAGAACACTCAAAGGTCACCCATCAAGAGTATACGGACGCCGTGCCTTAGAATGGGAACACATTGATAGAATTGATATTGGTAGCAAGAAGAACACAATCACTGCAATCAGGATGAGAAGTGGAAATCGAGAGCTCCTCTTTTCTAGAAGATACTTCTGCAGAGAGATGACATTCAAGGATATTGAGAGATATATCCCCGATTTCGAAACATGGAAAATGGAACGAACATCTGGGAACAAATATGATATCTCGTATATTAGACCGATAACATAAATCCTTGATATGCGTCAGATTATCATGAGAAGGAGGGAAAACAGATAGAATCAAACAACGAAGAGGTACAGGATACTACAAGGCATGGAGAGAAAGTAGTTGTACGCTTTTCAGACATCAATGTATCAACGAAGCCACTACCTGAAATGGCTCCCAGGTTGAACTCCAAAGAAATCTATGCAATAATTTCGGGAGACCCTAATCATGAGGTGTTTGGTGATTCTAAACTGCCAAAAGGATTGCTAGCATCCTGTATCGCACTTGTTGTGGTTCCTCCAGTAATTCTGCTCTGTTATTCATTGAATTTCCCAGATCTAGTAGATATGTTTCTTCTGAGTCCATTGATGATGATATCAGTTCTACTTGATATACTGATCATCTTGCCAATTAGTATGTGCCACCCTAGTGGTCGCTCGAAGATAATAATAAACAATAGAGGAGTTGGACAGGTTCAATTCCAGAATCGGGTCTTAGCCTTTGAATGGAAGCATATTGATAGGATTTCAATTAGATGGAGCGATGGCGATATCGATAAGCTTTGGTTCGCGAGAGGTTCTCGATATATCAGAACAGGAAGAGGACAATACTGTAGGAATTTTACACTGAGGGACCTCAAGAGATTTATCGTAGACTTTGATTCATGGCCATCTAAGGGGAAGAATATGACTTATCATACGAATCCTCATTATCAATAAGTGAAAATACAGGTTGTAGATGACTATGGTTCATTGCTTTGTTACTGGAGGAAATGGTTTCGTAGGATCACACATTGTACGAGAACTCGAGAAGCGAGGACATGACATCACCCTACTTCTCCGGAAATCTTCGAATCTCGATCTCATTAGTGGAGTGTCCTTCAAAACAGTCACAGGAGATGTCACTGATTTCAGCAGTCTCATTTCTGGAATTCCAAATGACACGGAATGGCTCTTCCATAATGCCGCCATCATGGCTGATTGGGGAGGCAAGCAACATTTCTTCCCAGTGAATGTGGAAGGCACACGAAACATCCTTGAAGTTGTTAGGAAGAAGGACATCCCATGTCTAATCCATACGTCTTCTACAGCAGTCTATGGATTTCCAAACAAGGTCGAGCCAATGGTTGAGGATGATGAGTGGAAACCCATGAACACATATCAGAAATCGAAGGCAGAGGCTGAGAAACTGATTCTTGAATATACAGAAACCTATGGTGTCAAAGTAACACGAGTCCGACCTCCTACGGTAGTAGGAAAAGGAGATCTCTTCACAGGCCCTCAGATTATTGAAAGAATCAAGAACGAATCGATGGTGACTTTTGGAGGAGGTAACAACCTCCAGAGCTTTGCTCACGGAGAGGATGTTGGTAGTTGTATTGTCCTTGCGGCAGAGCATTTTGAAAAGTCAGCGGGCAATGCCTACAATGTCTGTTCGTTCACATCAACCATGAGAGAGTTCATCGAGGGTATAGCGGATGAGGTGAATGCGAAGAAGAAGTTCCAGAATTTCCCGTACACAATGGCATTGGGACTTGGTAGGATGGCTGGTGGATTGTATCGAGCTTTCAATCGGAAGAAAGCACCTCCAATCACAGCATTTGTAGTCAAACTCTTCGGAAGCAATTATGTTGTGAGTGCTCAAAAGGCAATCCATGAGCTCGGATTCAGACCAAAATGGGATTTGGAATCTACTGTGAAGGATATGGTCGCTTGGGGAGGGTATGTTAAGCCTCGGTGAAATGGGACTGGATAGAAGGAGAGAAAAGAACGATTGGATTTCTGATTGTATCGAATCCCTATGAAGATCTACAAGCCCTATGATCAAGAAGCTTTATCAATTCTAGAAGGTATATCGTCAAAAGTACGAAACCTTCAACAAGACGAAATCCCATTCTTCACTCTAGCCAAGAACGATGTTCCAAAAGGAATTCTTGCAATACAACAAGAGCCGTGCTACTTTGTTGCTGAAGCGGGGTCAACTCTGGGAGAGATTGCCTGTTTTAACGTGAACGTACAGGAATTCCAGGATATCATCCGTACCTCAATCGATTTGATGAAGCAAGAAGATTTCGTCTACCTTATTCATTTTGGCGGTGACTTATCTGAGGAAGAACAAGATGTGCTAAAGGCGAATAAGTTCAGACTTAATGACCACTATTATATGATGGGAATCGAAGTGAGTGATTTCTATGACATCCCTCAAGGACTTCTCCTTAAACCTATCACCATTGAGGGGCGTAGTCAATTCCTTGATGTAGAGAAGGAATACTATGAGGGTACTGGAGATTCTTCAACGGAGTCTATGATGGACATGATTAGGAATATGCCATCAAGCGATTTGGATGCGATTTATAATGAGGACACATCCTATTACGTGATGGATGGAGAATCCATCATTGCAATCGTAGTCATTTTCATAGATAGGGGAGGAATTGCATCCATTGCTGTTCGACCAGATTTGAGGAGGAAAGGTTACGGACGCAGGGTTCTGCATATGGCAATGAACAGACTCAAAGAGTTTGGATGGAGCAAGATCATGTTGAGGGTTCACGCAGATAACGAAGCTGCATTGAAACTGTACAAGAGAACTGGATTTGAGATACTCGTTGAAAGGAAGGCCTATGTCGCGTTCTCGAGAGATATGGATGAGCGTCTATGATAGCCTGTCTACCAATTCAGCAATATCTAGAACCTTCATCTTCGAGAACTCAGAAGCATCACGTAGGTTTCGTACACAGAATGGGCATCCCGTAACAATTGCTGATGCTCCCACATCCTGTGCCTGCGCGATTCTACTCGTGGCAGTTTCCAAGCTCCAGTCAGCATAGGCAGACTTGCATCCTCCGCCTGCTCCACAACACCACGCATTCTCACGAGAAGTTTCCATCTCAAGGAGTGGAACTCTCATTTTTTCCAAGACATTTCGAGGTGAATCGTAAACATCCATATGCCGCCCCAAGTGGCAGGGGTCATGCCATGTGTATGGCACAATATTCAAGGAATCCTTGATGTGAAGCGAACCTTGATCGATGAGATGTTCGATGAACTCTGTGATGTGCAGGATGTCGAATTCATATCGGACACCCATTCTTGGGTAATCTCGTTTCAATGTCCTATAGCATCCAGAGCAGGAAGTGACCACTGTCCGAGCCCCCGCTTGAGATACCTGGTCTGAATTATATTGAGCTATCTGAGAGGTTCCCTCAAGCTGTCCAGTTCGTAGGAGAGGAGATGTACAACAATACTCATCAATAATTGTAAACTCGACACCAGCTTTCTTTAGAATGGAGATAGTTGCATCCCGAATGCTTGTTTCACGATAATTGGACGTGCAGCCTATGAAGTAAACGACTTCTGCTTTGTCTGGCAATCCATGGAGATCCTTCAGAGACCGAGCATGATGCTCAACACCGTAGGGATTGTGATGTTGAGCAATATTCTCACTAAACTTCATGTGAGATGGCAAAGCTCCGAGATTCGCAACTGCGCTCGCCCGAAGTTCTTCAATGATATCAACGATGTGTTCATGATGAGGAGCAAGACACTGTACCTCGCAATTCCCACAAGTTGTACATGCGAAGATTGGATCAAGTAAATCTTCATTCCATTCTAGCTCACCCATAGACAGTCCTTGTGCTAATCGTATCCTTCCAGATGCAAAATAGGTCTCAAATTGGAAATGTGAGCCAGATGGACATGAATCAATATAGTCCTTGAAGACATATTTGCAATTGCCGCAACGCATGCACCGATGATTCCATTCTTCAATGATCGTCACAGGTCCCACCTCCCAGGATTAAAGATACCATTAGGATCTAGACTGTCCTTAATCTTCTTCATGAGTTCTAGGAATCCTGGATGTATCTTCTTCTTGAGAATGTCGAATGCCCATGCTGGAGTCTTGTATGGAATGGCTCCAAGATCAATCGCGAAAGTTAGCAGGTCTCGATTGCATTGCCGAACGCGTTCAATAGTTCTTGCGTCCTTTTGAAATCTAATAATGAACTTGAACTCGCCAAAATGCATTCCATTCATTGGCTTCAGAAAAGCCATTAGCTCAAATCCATGTTTCTCAACAATCTTCCGCCCGCCCTCTAGAGCAGTAGCCCAGTTCTTCGGATGAATGTAGGTACCTGCCCAGGTCAATCCATCAAATTCAGCAAGGATTTTGAATGCATCAGAGGGAAAATCTACCCAAGCGTTCGCTTGATCTCCCATCATCTTCGAGATTGCGTCCCATCTCACGAGCAGATGTCGTGATTCTTTCATCTTTGCGTCATCTATTACTCCTGTGAGTAGCCGTATCTTCTCATCAACCTCGAGCTGAGAATTTCCAGAGATACTTATCAGAGTTCCATAGTCAGGTTCTCCTTCAAACACCTCAACTGGGTATCTAACACCAAGCAGCATCTTCACCATGGAAAGGGACATGCAATCTGCATCGTCGACAAGATCCAACCGAGTTATCTTGGTTAGAAGATCAGTTGTATTCCGCTCACCAAAAGTGAATATTGCAGCATACTCTACAAATGGAGGTCTTGGCCAGAGCTGGAGCGCGATCTTTGTGACGATACCAGTCATCCCCTGCCAACCTGAGAATAGACCTACTAAGTCAGGGAGGGGATAACGTCCAAACCAGTTACCATCTCCAAGAATGCCACTTCCAGCACGAATCAATGTCCCTGTGGGAAGGACTGCCTCAAGTCCATTTACAAAATCAGCCATTGCTCCATGCACAGTTGATAGATCACAGAGCCCTTGCAGGAGTGCATTTGCCATCACTGATGTATAGGGAGGAGCCAAGGGGAAAGTATATCGTAACTCAGGAGCGTGCTCATCCAAGAATCTTCGAAGATGACCAAAGGTCACACCAGGTTCAACGACAACGTACATGGCATTGTGATCGAGCTCTATAACCCGATTCATTCTCTTTAGGTCTACAATAACAGCTCCGTCTACTTGAGGTATTGTTAACCCGCCGACATTCTGACCCGATACAAATGGTATCAATGGAGTTCGGGTTTCATTCGCGAGTCTAACGATCGCTTGTATTTCCTCAACAGATTCTGGCATGACAACCAAGCGAGGTTTTCGAGGTTCATTCTCCGTCATATCCATAGAATAAACAAATTGCTCTCCACTTCCTGATGCAACATGGCGGTCTCCCAGAATATCTCGAAAACGTGCCTCAAGATCCATTCAATCAACCTCCCAAGATGACCTGCATCAATCTGTAGAATCTCATTGTAGCGATGGGATGACGAAGAAGTCCTTTAATCTGAATTTGGCGTCTTATTACCTCCTTGACCATGGAAGTCTTCCCACGCACAAGCTCAATCATTGTATCAAAACTCATGACAATCTCAAGTGTCGGGTGCTCTACAAGATCACGAGATATTGTAACACCATTTTCGAAGGTGATGGAAATTGGATAGAAATTCGTTCGCAGAAGTACAATCATTCTCCAATTCTGAATCTTCTTAGCGTTCTCAGGATCCTTCAAGTGTTCAGATAGCATCATCGCGAGAATGTTACCAACAAAGTCGCGGGGATTGTTCAGCATAATTCTCTCAACCCACGGGGGCTCTTCGAGTCTCATGTAAAGCAAAGGTGCTTTTGAATATGGCTGTATCATGTGAGCAATTTCATAAGTGCATGTAATGATGTAAGTATTGGCGGTATCGATGAGGCATAGGTCTAATTCTGAGCCTCGGCTATGACGAATCGGTGAGCAGCTGAGAACCGCCACCTCTAAGCAAAAAGAGGAATCATAATTCTTATTTATTTTAAAGTAAAGTCCATAATTCTTATTTTTATAATATGAAATGTCATATTTCCGAATGCTTATAAGGTTAGGAATCTATTTCACTTAAGGAAAACGTAGGTTAATGAACGAATGACGTTCGGACCTGGCACATATTAGACAGGTTGTGACAATCAAACTATCAGACAGTATCCGATCCTACTTTTTTCTCCAAATATCTGTCTGATCAAATGGTGAAATAAAATGTGCGAAGAGAAAATAGTAAGTATACCAATACGCGTTAGTGAATGGCCTGAACTTGATAGAAATGGAGTGATTGTTAGTAGAATGACAGCTGAACCCCAACCAACAAGAATACATCTTGTTACAAGTAAGGTTCAGGAGAATAGCGACTAGTGTCGCTGAACTTGGTAGAATCGACCATGTCCGAAGCATGGTCACATGATCTACCACCCATTGGATTCACAATCAATAGGACAGGAACAGCTATGAATGTGAGGCGATTTCCTGAACCAGAGTGTTATCTGAAACTTAGTAGGCCACCTCAAGGTGCGCTTGAATTTTCAGTATATTCGTTCAAAGGGTCATCGCTAGATTATGAGAATCTTGACCATCATCTTATGAAGAGATTCGAAAATGGATATGCTCGACAAGTGGTGCTTGGAAAAAGAATCTATATCGAGTTAGCTGGGGTATCACGTCTAGCTAGAATATTCAGAATTGGCAGTGGTTTATCTCAGAAGGTGTGTTTCTCCTGCTTGATTCCTTCTCCAGATGGTGGACCTTATGGACTCATGCTTGTCTATGGTAGATATTCAAGAACTCAGAAACTGCCCTCTGCAATTCATAGAATTATTGACACTGATCTACATACCCTTCTTGAGAGTTTCATAGTGTATGGAGCAAGGTAGTACTAGACCACTACAGTGTCACATCATTCTTCATTTCATGGATGCTTGATTACTAGAAGACCGACCAAGCAAATGATTTGCAGGTCGGTGGTCTTTCTAGTAAAGAATCTACTCATCCAAAAGGAACTCTAGATTCCTTTGAAGTCCATCTAGCTCAGCGTCAGATTTTGGATCCACAAGGAAACAAGAAGTAAAGACCTTTGTTTCTTGTGGATTGGTCCTGGCACCTAATCCCATTGTACCAGATATAATCATCCCACCAACCCCAAGTCCTAAGATGCCTGTATACTTACCAGCTTGAATTATAGCTAATCCATCTGGAGAAGCATCAAGATCTCCATTCCTCATCCAGATGACATTATTCGAAGGAACTGCGACAGATGGGACTTGAGAAGTATGATAATCTGTCATACGGTCATTCTCAAGAGCACGGAAAAGAGTATCAGGCACTACACCATCAAATCCGGAATCCACGATAAGACTAGGTATTAACCTGAGAGGAGATTCTGTGGTATTCTCAATAATCCATCTTGTGAGGACTAGAGGACTACCACCTGTTGTAAGATACTGAAGTCGGAGTCGAACCCCTCGAGTCGATCGCTGTGTTTGTCCAATCCAAGAAATCTCAACTCCTTTCCATATGCCAAGGGAAATGGGCTTTCCATCCATCGATTCTCGATTTGTTATGGCATTTGTGAACTGCTCATCGAGTGAGTCGTCCCATATAACAGGTTGAATGCCTCCATAGTAGTTGTTGAGGAATCCACCTGGTTTCGCCTCAGCTGTTGGGTAGGATGATATTAAGAGTTCAGTACCTTTGCTATTCTTCAGAGAATAAAGACATCCTCCATACTCATGGGAAACCTTGTACTCAATCAGTCCATTCTTGACAAGGTAACCTTTAGTGCCATCTTCCTCAATCTCTATCACTTCCACCTCCAGTCCAGAGGACCCTAGCTGGATTATATCAAAGGGGAAGACTTTGGTTGTGAGAGCTTTAAGATGAAGAGTGCCTTCAAACACTTTGAATCCATCGACAGCCTCTTTTGTTGGTTTCAGTTTGATCTCCAGTTCTTCATTATCATCAAGAGTATGCATCTCCAATTGATTTGAAGGATCAGTATTATCTGAAGGGGATGTAATCGATTTGATCGTTGGATGCCACACAGCTGTAGCTTCAACCTCCAGATTAACGGGGAAAGGTGCAAGGATAGCCTTCTTAGCCTTCACGGATACAGATGCTTCGCGGAGTGAAGGAATCACTGCAGGTTTGGTTTCAAAGTCGTAGAGCTGTCGTGTTGATGATTCTAAGTCGTCATCAAGCGATAGAATCTTCTTGCCGATCCTCAGACGATAGATTCTTTGGACGTCACGCCAGTCAGCAGCATTTAGCACCATGAACATCTCTGAAATCATCTTCCTTTCTCCGGATTCAAGGCTCATATTTGGATATTGCATGATTTGGACTTGATTTCCGCCCATCCGGATATCCTCTACCTTGGTCAGATCCCATATCTCACCCATGGTAGCGTGACTTCCCTGTATAGCGATCCAACCTTCTTCATATGCCTCAGGAGATGAAGGGAAGGCAGGATAATTAAGGATGAGATGATTTGTGCTATCGCCCACTACACCTCCTTTTAGCGGAACGTACTTCTTGCCAACGTTCAGACCTATCCCTTGACCACCTCCATAGAGCCTAAGCTGGAAAGCATGAGGTTCGTGTCCGGTATTAGTTACCCAGACCTGATGAATAATGACTCCAGTCCCCTTTTCGAATACTGCACGATCTTCAATAATCAACGGACGCTCAGGATGCTCACCTTTCATAGATACAACTGTATTCTCGCCCTCCATTGATACATCCACATCTCTGGGGGAGAATCTGAAGGAATCGATGCCAAAGGGTGGTCCAATCTGTGCGCGCAACATGATAGTACCTTGAAGATCAGCATAAGCATATCGTGCCCTAAAGATGGCTCCTTCATAATCAAAGGTCGCATTGTAGTCTTTGGAAATAATCGTCCTCTGGAGCAGCCGGTCATCCACCCCAGTTGTAACTGTTCCATCGAATAAGCAATATACCGGGACTCGGAATTTCCTTGTTGTTAGTGATATTCCATTATTAGTGAGCTTTAGATACACCCACAAATCATATGTTCCTGGATCAAGTCCAATGTCTGCTTGAACATCAAAGATGATACCAGATTGTCCTTCTGGAGTCAGATGTATTTCTTTTTGAACCGGTGATACATGAAGCGATTTTGAGGGACTCTCAATATGCACTGAGCCTTTCAATGCAAAGTCAGCGGCACTCATTATTGAAACTGGAATGCGAGTAGATCCCCCAGGGATGATTCTGATATGATTTCCTTTATTCATTATTTCTGCAGCTGGCTTGATGATGAGCCCAGTTCGAAATGTGAACTTGATACCATCCAATTCAAACGAGGCATCAATTGTGGGAGTGCGTATATTTCTCCGGTGGATAGGAGCCTCAGGTCCAACAGTGAAACCAACCTCCCAATTTACGCTCCCTCCAGCGGGTATCTTTAGTGATGTTGAATCCTTGTCTTCAAAGGAAAGGGCTGAGAAAGCCTTTAGCTTGCCTTTGAAAGAAATATCCCTTGTCCCACCATTCTCCAACTCGATAATATATTTTGAAGGAACTCCACACAGGACTTTGTGCTGGTCAACCCGAGCTCGAATCTTAATCTTCGAACCGTCAACAATGCGTTCAATTGCTGTGATATAACGGGAATGCTTGTCAATAGTTACAGATAGAGAGTCTTCACCATGACTGAATTTGTATGGAAAGACTTCCATGTTGTCCTCGTGATAGTCATCAGGAGCTTGAATAAGCTCTCTCTGATGTGTTTCATACCAAGTGATACCATCAGGGAGTGAGGCAAAGAATGGCTCAGCTAGAGGATGATCGAGGATTCCGGGTACATAATCCTCCATCTGGACACCATCGCCTGACGGATTCCACATGAGGCCAACCTTCTTGTAAAGAGGGACAGCTCTCATGTTTCCGGGCCATGTGTTCAAGTCTACCCTCTTTCGTCCATCCTTACGGGAGATTTCGATGGCTCGCAAGAGGAGACGTTTCCCTACCTTCTTGTTCAGCGCGTCAGGAGAAACACCGAGGGTTCCAACATAAGCAGCATCAGAGTCTCGAACATGAGGGTGCAATGTGCAAGAGCCTACAGGCTTATTCGTTTCATTGTCAATAGCAACTAGAATGGCAATGGAACTCATGGTGCCAAACAGCTTCTTTACACGTTCCTCATCATATGGAACTCCTTGTGTGTAGCCACCAGGCCAAAGATCTTCCCAGGTATTGTACATGTCCGCGAGATCCTTTGCCAATTTATCTTCATACTCAATAATAGTAATATCCGTCATTTCACTCATCATTCATCGCCACGTAGAACAGGACGTGCTTTTTCTTTCCTGCGGGGTAATAATGTTTCCAATAGTAGCAATGTGTGGTCACTGCATATGGTCTTTATGAAAAAAAGTGACCACTTCTGCGAAAGGGATAGCAAGAGTTATCCCTCTATACAAATATGGGACATCTACAACATGCCAGTCCAAAAGTACTACTCAGCTTGTGCACTCAATTGTCCGGATATTTGCGCCTATATAGTACATGTTGAGAATGGTATGATTACCCGATTGGAAGGTGACCCAAATCATCCATACACTTTGGGGAGATGTTGTCCAAAAGGGTATGCCCATGTTTTGAGGACCTACTATCAAGATAGATTGAGATATCCTATGCGCAAGCAGGAGAATGGTGAATTTCAAAGGATAACCTGGGAGGAGGCATTAGATGAGATTGCTCGCAAAATGAGAGAGGCGAAGGAAACCTATGGACCACAAGCTATTGGAATATACTCAGGATCTGGGAATGATGGCATGGCTCCACGGTATGCATCTCGCTTCTCCAATGCCTTTGGATGTAGGATGATTCCGGGAATTGTCGAGATATGCTTTGAAGGAGCCTATGAAGGGGCAAGATTCAATGTCGGACCATTTCCACCTCATGAGCTTAGTGATTGGGTAAACTCACGTTGCATCGTCATTTGGGGCACAAACAAATTCGAGTCTGGGATACATAGCAAACGCATCTTTCAAGAGGCAATCGATAAAGGTGCCAAGCTTATCGTCATAGATCCTAGAAGGACTCCCTACGCAAAGATTGCAGATATTCATACAACTATACGTCCAGGGACTGATGCTGCCCTTGCATTGGGCATAGCAAATGAGATAATTCAACGAGACCTGTATGACCATGAGTTTGTGAGCAAATACATTGCTGGTTTTGAGGAGTACAGGAAACGTGTAGCTCAATATCCAAAGAAGAAAGTTGGCGAGATTACTTGGGTTGATGTCAATACCATCGAAAGAATTGCAGAAGTCTTCGCAACCCACGGACCGGCACTTATCACTACCGCCCCTGCAGGTATGAACCACTATACAAATGGGACATGGGCAGCAAGAGCTGTGCATAGTCTACTAGCAATCTGTGGCTACATAGGAGTGTCTGGCGGGGGATTTCAATATCTCTCATCGGATCATAGCCCTTTCAACGGAAACGCTGTGACTCTTAATCATCTACTTGATAGTTCAATCACTCCTCTTGTCCCGTCAGGAACCTACATCCCCGAGTATGTTCTAGGGCAAAAAGATACGCCATTTCAGGTCTTTGTGATTCAAGCTGCGAGTCCATTGACTCAGTGGCCAAATACCAACAAAGTTATCGCAGCCTTTGAGAGGATACCCTTCAAAGTATGCATCGATCTTGAGATGACAGATACAGCAAAGTTATGTGATATTGTTCTTCCAGCCACCTTAATCTTCGAACATCATAACCTCGTCCACAGTGAGCTTCATAGAATAGTCCAATATGCTCCGAAGATAATTGAGCCAGTGGGAGAGGCTAGAAGCGAGCTAGAGATCTGGAAGGACCTAGCATATCTTCTAGGGATGGGAGAACATTTCGATCTGACTGAGCTTGATGCAATACGACTTGCACTCAAGTCCGAGGAATGCTCTCATATAACCCTAGAGGATTTGATGAATCATCCACAAGGCATCAGAACAAGCGCACCATCAATCATATTCGAAGATAGGAAATTTGGCACACCTTCAGGAAAGATAGAGCTATTTTCTGAAACCCTTGCAGACCTCGGTCATGATCCTCTTCCGTTCCATGAAGAACCTGCTGAGAGCCCACTAAGTACACCAGAAGTGTTTCAGGAGTATCCACATATCATGATCTCAGGAAGACTTAGAGAAAGACTTCATTCACAATACACAACCGTGGAAGTCGGAGGATCTGTGAGAAGCTTCTCTCATTGCACTAGCTGCCAGAAATGTGTGAAAGACTGTCCAGAAGAAGCAATATCTCTAGTGGCACCAACTGCAAAACAGATGCAACACCAAGCAACAATAGAGCGAACAAAAGCGCCTCTCAGACAAACACTCGGTAGGTTGGTTAAAGGACTGGCAGTGGGATTTGAGGAGGGTCCTATTGATATCCCGAAAAACATCACGGGATTCCTTCTTCCGGAATGGGACCAAAAGAAATGCATCGGATGTCAAGAGTGCTCTCTTGAGTTCTGTTCCTATGAAGTAGTTGAAACACCAATCCGAATGAAAGCAAGAAAAGAAGCTGACCAGAAACGAATGTTTCTGATAATGCATCCAAAAACCGCAGCAAGTCTTGGACTTCAGCACAATGATAGAATTGACATAGAATCCAAGAGGGGCAAGATCGAGGATGTTAGATTGGAGGTCTCGGAAGACATTGACCCAAGAGTAGTATGGTCATCAGATGGATGGTGGAAAGCAGATGGCAATATCAATATCCTAACTGATGACAAACACACTGTATATGGTCATACTCCAGGATTCAATTCAGTGCTCGTTCGAGTTTCCAAGCATAAGTAATAGACTATTCTTTTGGCCAGCTATTGAGTAATTGGCGAAGAGTGACTATCTGCCCCAAGTGGTATGAATTATGCTGCGCTATCATCTGTAGTGCCCAGATCTTCGTACCCTGAGGCCAAGCAGGCATATTCGAGTCGAGATCCACCGTTTCTGCTCGCTTTGAGAATTCCCCTACACCTTCAAGGAATCTCTGGATAGTTCCATCCAGTACACCCTGATCGATTTTCTTCTCAGTAGAAGGCCAATTCTCAGTTTTTGATCGGGACCAATCAACCTCTTTGTCATCGATGGCATCAAGCGTGAGATCTTGCCAGAAAGTCAGATGGTGAATCAAGTCCCAGATGGTATGGGTATTCTCTCCAACCTTCTTCAATGCTATTTCAACTGATATGCCTTTGAGCACCTTCTCAGGATGTGCATGAATATGAAAGGCAATCATAGCCTGCTTTAGTGATGTGCGTATCTGTTCACTCATCTATTACACCGATCGCAACGGATGCATCATACTGGAATAACTGTTTGGTTCCCATCAATCATAAAATTTCACGCCACGATCCATATCTGAATACTCATCCTTTGAATCTTGAGTGTCAAGATCATCTCTTGTTGACTCGTATTTCTCGATGGGCAGGATCGATTGTATTCGGGCAATTCCTTGGTAGCTCGTCAAGCGAGCATTGGTGATGTCATTACCTTTCTCATCAGTGACGATCCAGCCGCTACGCTTATTGAGTGATTTAAAGGGCCAGTCACTCAGGCAAGCATCTCTATAGGTATTATCAGGTGCTCCAGATATGATATGCTCACTATTTGTGTACGGATCTATGACGACTCTAGTTATCAGTTCATTGTCACGTGCCTTATACATGGACATGGACGTATCTAACTCCTGAACGTCCATTGAATAGCCACCACGTCTGACAACACGAAAGGACCTATTTTTACTGCCAAACGCGACAGGCATTAGAACCACGAATAGTACCAAGACTACAGCAAACACCAGAACAGAGTTATTGGGAGTTAGTATTGATACAGTGATAGCCACTATTGCAAGTACGGATAGCACCATAAGTAGTCCACATGCCCCTCCATATCTATTCGACATCTCTCATCCTCCATCTAATTGTAGAACTTCACTCCTTTGTCTATATCTGAGATTTCATCAGTCCTGTCGCAAGCTGTTAAGCAACTCAAAGTAGCACCTTTTATTTTTGTCTCAATGTTAGCCTCTCTCTGAGCGAAACTTGAATTTAGCTATACTCGAAGACTCGCAACCACGATATCTCCAACTACTACTACATTTGAAAGGATATATAATTTGCATATGCCAAATGATGTATCCTGTTAACACAATTACGTAAGGGAGTGCAATGATCCAAAAGGCGAATGACTCAGATATTGAAGATATTCTCAAGATAGTAGCACAAGCGCCACTTGAGAACATTATTCTCATTGCAGATATCACTCAGCTCAAGGAGTGGTGTGATATTCGAATATATTGGGATAATGATTCTATCAAGGGTGTCTTCTCCCTCTACAAAGATCTGGATTTCCTTGCGGGAGCGTTCTGGGTGGATAATAGCGATACACTAGCTGCATTGATAGGTGACTTTGGAGAGGTCCTGAAAGGAGCTAGAATGGTCTTCATGTGTACTTCCGAACAGCTTAGAACTTTGCAGGCAATTGCGAAACATGTTGAAGCAATTGAAGAGAGACAAATGGTTATGGAAGACCCTTCACAGCTAAAATGCAAGGAGTTCTCAGAAACTCATAGACTGACTAAAGAAGACATAGAGGACTTGCGTGAAGTATATGCGCTTTCGGGTACTCCAGCATGGACTCCAAATGCTTTGGACTTGGGACCTTTCTTTGGCGTTCGAAATGATGAAGGGAGAGTCATTGCAGTTGCAGGTGTTCACTTTGTGAGTAAATATGGAGCTGAACTAGGAAATATAGCAACACATCCAGCTTATCGGAGAAAAGGATATGCTCAATGTGTGGTAGCTGCGGCAACAAAGGAGTTACTTAAGGAATCAGACAGAGTAGTACTTCATTTCTTTAGCGATAATGTTGCCGCGCAAAAACTGTATGAACGAATGGGATTTGTGTACTCATCAGCAGACCCTGTATTCTTCACCAGGGTTGAATTGCACTAGATGAAGAACAAAGCGACCAATGAACAATAGACTGTAATGATAATAAGATGAAATATGGCAATGGGCAGGACTACCTTTGTGAATTGAATGAATGTTATGGGGCGGTGGCCTTTCTCAGCTAGAGAAACAGCAATCATATTCGGAGCATCACCAAACGGAATCGCATACCCACCTACATTTGTTCCTGCTAAGAGGGCCATAGGTACAACAGGATTCATTCCCCCGAACTGAACAGCGAGGGGAGCCAAAACTGCAGCTACAGGGATGTTATCAACGATGGATAATGCGAATCCGGGAATCCAAATCATCAATATGATGGCAATGAAGATATTCCCTCCAGTTACTGCACCTAATCCATTTGCCAGATCCGATACCGTTCCAGTCATGTTTAGCGCCACAACAAGACCAAAGAGACCTATGAGAAAGAAAATTGTATCCCAAGACAGTTGACGAATAAACTCCTTCGCACGCTTTTCTGAGAAGATAAGCATCCCCGATGCGATGAGCAATGCGATCATGGTGACATCTATCTCAAAGGTAGGAGCCAACATGAAACCTGTAAGAAGTATCGCCATCGCAATTACGGAAAGATAGAAGTCGCGTTTGGAATTAATCATGACTCTTGGGGGGAGGAGGAAGATGAAATCAGATTCGTGTGATTCGTTCTCAGCTAATGAGTCTTTGAATTGTCTTAGCAGAATGGGAATAGTCAGAATGAAAAGGATTATTGACAGTGGCATTAGAATGATGAACATAAGACTTGCATTAACACCGGTCCACAGTGCAATGACGAGGTTCGGCACCGATCCGACAATTGTTGGGAATGATGCGAAGTTAGCTATTATGACTTCGGATATCAATAATGGTCTGAAGTCCATGTCAATAGCTCTACAGATCTCGACCGTGAATGTACCTATGACTAGCATGGTTGGAAGAGGATCGAGAAAGAGTGATATCGCGAATACAAAGCCCATCATATATAGAAAGACCTTCCGTGGGTTGCCTTCGGTCCTTCTGACAAGAATCAGTGCAAGATATTGAAACATCCCAGATGATGCTGCCACTGCAACTATAATCAACATAGCAGCAATGAACAAAATAGATCCCCACTCAATCGCTACAAGATACTCTGAGAATGATATACCATCCACAACAAAAAGGACTACACCTGCAAGGGACATTCCGAAGATTGTAATGGCAGTTTCATCGGTTCGTTCAGACATGATTAGCAGGAGGACGATGATGAAAATAGCAAGAACAAGAATCGAAGATAATCCCATACACAATCACGTATATGAGCTCTCCATACCAACCTATAAACTGTACTAGAATCGTCAAGAAAAAAGAAGGGGAGAGGGGATGGTCCCCTCATTGTACTACTATTACTTGTTCCTCATAAGCACATATCCGCCAACGAGGACAACTACTGCGGCTCCGATACCACCAACAACAAGGGCCAGTGTTATATCAACTGGAGGTTCACCAGTATTTGTCGTAGGAGTGGTACTCCTGTCAAGACCATAGAAGAAATTGGGATTTCGACTTAGCTCAACGAACTCACCGTCAATTGCTTCAGTGATATTGAATGGTCCAGAGGTTACCATTGGCGATGCGGGAGGATCTGGCTGGTATTGTTGCCAGTCATCAGGATCAAGATCTTCAAAGATATGCTTGGGGATAATTGGGTCATAGCCACACAGATGCAGATTCCAGAATGACTCGGTGGAGTACTCGACTACTACCTGATACGTTGTGGGTGCGTAGGCTGCCACCATGTTAACTAGGTCAGGGCTGTAAGGGTTACCTGCTCCAGTATTGTAGTAGTTGAGCGTAAATGCAACATCTTCACCAGTTAGTGGCATTCCATCAGACCAAGTCGCATTCTGAAGCATATTGAAAGTTATCCTCATATGTCCATCAATAATTGCTGGATTGTCGGCATGAGTTTCCACTAGCCAAGACTCCGCGAGCCAAGGCATATCGCTACCATCAGGACCCAGAGTGATCAGAGGGTCTAGCAACATATCAAGAACTTGCTGGGTGTAGCCAGATCCTGCTGCCATGTGGTTGAATGTATCTACATCCTCAGAGTTACTCCACACAAGAGTTCCACCAAATGGACCACCTAGTGAATCCTTCAGATGGACCTTCATATTTGTCCAGTAACCTGGGATACCATCAAGAACATCTTCTTGGAACCCTTCGAACTTATCAGTTCTGTATGGGTAGAGCTGAATGTTGTTGTAGAGAATGATCTCTGGACACTCATAAACGAATATCTTCTGCATCTCAATTGCAGCCTCATAGACCTCCTCAAAGGTTGTACCTGTCTTCAATTGAGGAATCCATGAATCATAAGTTGCATTGCGGAAATTGGGCAAGTTGAGGTAGGGTTCAGTTGCATAGGCAGAACCAAACTGGGTCTCTAGCCAATCAACATCCATTGTATTGAAACTAGTACCGAGAAAGACGATATCATAATCACCGTGGAAGTACAAACGATTAAGATAGTCATAGAAGTCAGTTGCTTGAGAGTCCCCATCGATATCTAGAGCTTCAAGTGCCTCTGCTAAAATCTCACCACATTGAATAGCGATAGCTGAAGTAGATGCACATTCAACAAGGATGTCAAAGTCGCTTCCATCAGGAGCTTCTCGGATACCATCCTCATCAACATCCAGAAAGCCAGCATCATCAAGCAGTTGATTCCCGTAAACAACATTGGCTTCATAATAGGTATATGGCAGCTGTCCCTCTACTGAGTAAAGGTGACCTTCAGGAATGCAGCTGTCCAACGGTTGGGACAGACCATCCCATACGTCGTCAGATATTGCTTCCTTATCAAGTGCAAAAGCAATAGCACGTCTAAGCGCAGTAATGTTCAACGGATATTTGTCACAGTTGATCTCAACGTAACCATATCCCATTCTTGGTTTATGAAATACCTCGATATCCTCAGCTTCGACCAATGTTTCAAGAAACGCGGGATCAAGCTGATCATCGATCAAATCGATAGTGCCATCCTGAATAGCAATGACTCTCTGGTCTTCTTGAGTGATGACATCGAATACTATTTTGTCGATGTATGGACCACTCTTCGCATGACCTGGCACGGTTTGTGCAGCAACGAGAGCTGGGGAAACTGCCATTAAAAGAAAAGCAGTTACCAATGTCATTGCCAGGAGGCGCTTCTGTGTATTTGACAGCATTGTGTTTTTTCTCCATTCTCCGAGTCGAAGAGAGATGCGTTGCGGTGTGCAACACTTGTTATACACTCGAGAGTTTCGTTAATAGGGATGAATGCACTCCAAGCTATGTGTGAGAATGAGTATAGTGCTTTGCGTTCATGGAAAGCGTCAGCAACCCGATTTGACTTATGAATACGGAATCAGCAATCTATATGTTGAAGTGTTTATCGCAAAGAAAGCTGGTAATGACGATGGATTCCAGAATAGAAGAACATGCCAAGATAATAGTGGAATGGAGTACTGAGATCAAGAAAGGCGAGATGGTAGCAGTCGTTGCTAGTCCCCTATCTCACGACCTAGCTGTCGCGGTAACCAAGGAGATCGCGAAAGCGGGAGCACAGTCAATGACGTTAATGAATAGCGAGGAGATAACAAGGGCGTTCTTCGATGGCGCAAATGATGAAACCCTCAGCACTGAGCCATCACATTTACGAGCTCTCACGGAGAAATGCGATGCTTACATAGTCATACGTTCACCAATGAATGTCACAGCACTAGCAAATGTTGATCCTCGGAAAATGCTTCTTCAGAATAAGGCAAACCAAGAGATTCAAGCTGTACGTCTATCGAAGAAATGGTGCCTAACAGTCCATCCCTGCCTTACATTAGCACAACAGGCTAATATGAGTATGAATGAGTACCAGGATTTTGTATATGGAGCTACTCTCATCGATTGGAAGGAGGAGAGCAAGAACCTATTCTTGATGAAGGAACATCTGGAACGACACACCGATATCCGATACATTGGACCAGAAACTGACCTCTTTGCGAAAACTGAGGGAAGGATCTGGATAGCATCAGATGGAAAACACAATCTACCTAGCGGCGAAGTCTTTACAGCCCCAGTCGAGGATTCAGTTGAGGGGAAAATATACTTCGATATCCCATTCTTGCAGCAAGGGAAAGTCATAGAGGGTGTCAGGTTGACTTTCGAAAAGGGGGAGGTAGTAGACTATTCAGCTGAAAAATCACAAGAAACCCTTCAGTCTATCATTGAAACAGATGAGGGATCACGTAGGTTAGGAGAGATGGCGATTGGGACCAATAGAGGTATCAAACAATACACTCTCAATATGCTCTTTGATGAGAAGATCGGAGACACCATCCACTGCGCCCTAGGTCGAGCCTACAAGGATTGCAACGGATTGAATGAATCAGCAATTCATGTTGATATGATTAAAACGATGATCGATGGTGAAATCATCGCAGGTGACGAGACTATCTACTCCAAGGGTAAGTACTTCTATGAATAGGTTTCTAGAAGACAGCGGTAAATACACAAATAGGAACGGAGAAACACCGTTCCTTATGCACTTTACATCTAGCCTTAGGACTTAGGTATGCATATTGTGAATTCCGATCCCCTGCATTCTTCCTTCTCAAATCTAGGCTTGAATTTGATTCTCCCACCATATTTCTTTGCGATTCTTACACTTTGGGTTATACCTATACCTCCAAAGCGTCGCTCTGAATCGAATAAAGTTCCAATAAGATGCTTGGGAATACCAGGACCATTGTCAGAAATGGCTATCTCGTATAATGAGCCACTTTTGGTAGCATGAACCCACAGTATCTTTGTTTTGGAAGGATTGTGTACAACTCCATTCTCCAAGATGTTAATGAATAAATTCTCAAGAAACGCATCAGCCCTTACGATAGCATTTTGAATCTCGATTTTCAAATTGACTTGGACAGAGGGATGACGATATCGAAGGATTTTGACTGCTTGCATGAGGACATCCTCAAGGATGACATCATGTAAAGGGACATTCAGGAATCCACGTGTGGATTGGACCTTCTCAATGATTGTCCCTAGAGATCCTACTGAGTCGATGATAGCCTCGATAGCATCCAGTGACTCAGCTCCACTACAGGTATCACCGAGAATCTCAGCACCAAGAAGAGTTGCCTGAAGCCTATTCCTGAGATCATGTGCCATGATATCAAGAACTGCCTCAAGTTCCTCTTCAGCACGATATCTTGCAGAAACATCAGTCGCGATGTGAATCACTCGATCAAGTGTGCCGTCATCTGCGTAAATGGGAGTGCATGAAACCAAGTATGTTCCACCCAGCGCTTCGATGAGCATCTCATTGGTTTCTAGCTTCAGTGAGTCTTTGAGGGCAGTAAGTGGACAGCCACATGCAGGTTCGTCAGATTTATGGAATATTTCATGACAGAACTTTCCGTTCATTTCTTCCTCTGGACGATTCAAGGTGTTAACTGTGGCCTTATTGACTAGAAGAACCCTGTAGTCTTTATCAAGAATCATAATAGGATGCCCGATAGCCTGAAAGATATTCTCCCATTCCTTGACATGGACATCATGAGTCTTTGTCAAACTAACCTCTCCTCCGAACAGCAACCTTTCATGTATGACTCTTCATCCCTTTTGGCTTTTCCTAGGTAGAGAATGATGTGCGAATGTCTTTAAGGTACCATGTTCGAGGTTGATGAAGAGGTTAGGTTAGTGACGACAATCAAGGGCTGCAATGATACAGAAATCATCGTGACCTATCCAATCGTTGGAGCGATTTGGGGAGCAGAGGAGTTCCTAAGGAAGAAGATGCAAACCAAGGATTGGGACTCGATGAATGTCATTCAAGAAGCATTCATTTCTAAATTCCTAGCTAAATGCAAAAAGGAAGTTCCAACTGTCCGAGAAATCGAATGCATAGCGCATCTAGATGTCATGGTCGTCAATGAGTGGCTAAAGCGACATGGATTCTCAATATCACTGAACCCAACATCATCTGAGGGAATCTCCACTGCCAGCAAACTAGACTTGACAGGCTATTGGGCAAGCATTGGAAGAGTGAGTGAGGTCTACTGCGAAGATGGAACGAATTATCCGGGTGTCAAAATGGATTCAGGTTATACCTTCTTCAAAACTGATGGGATTGAGAATCCAATTGTTAGGATTAAGACTGAGGCAGATGATGAAGTCTATGTGCTCATGATTGACAAGGCCCCAATCGGATTCGCGATGGTGGACTTCATCGAAGACATACAGTCAAAGATGAAGCAAACAATGATTGATCATTCTGAACTCATCTTTCCTATGATAGATTTGGATATTGAGAAATCTCTTGATTGGATACTTGGGATGCGGTTGAATGTTGATAGTCCAAGTGCATCATTCTACGAAATTGCCCAAGCTCTTCAACAAATAAAATTGAAGATGAATGAGAAGGGATTTCGAGTAAAGAGCGCTGCTGCGATACAGATGATCTTAGGTTCCGCACTATTCGAGAAAGCAGAACCATACATCGTTGATAGACCCTTTCTGATGTGGATTCGCAGACCTTCTCTTTCAAAGCCACTGCTTGTTGGATATTTCAACAGAGATGTTTGGAAGAATCCTGAAGGTCTTGATATGTAGGTCAAAGATATATCGGCTCACGAAAGGCTTATTCATACAACACGAGAAGAGTTACTATCCACGTCAATCGAGGGACTCATATGTGCTATGCTAATGCTGACAATGAAGGAAATCCCGTGGGGATGATGGCCGGAATTTGTATCATGATGTTGTCGTTCTTTGGTGGGTTCCTCTTCATGATTGACAACATTGACAACTTGGGTGTCGGAGGTATCCTATTCTTCCTCATGGTCGTTCCAATGTTAGGATTCTTTATTGGATTCGTTGTGATCTATAAAACTAACAAGAATATCTTCCCTACTACTGGGATGTTCCGTCCGACAAGATCAACCAGTCATGAAGTCAGCTATGTCTATGAACCTCCCGAAAAATGTCCCAATTGCAAGGGAATACTGAGTGCGGAAACAATCGAATGGGTGGGGCCATTAACTGCAAAGTGTCCCTATTGTGGGAGCTCGGTAAAAACTGAAAAGCGGAGAGTATGACCCTCACGAGTTTACTGAGATTATGCACAGTTTCGAAAATAATTACACGACTGCCTTTTATTAGCCACAAGTTCGATATATTAGAATCACGTTCGATTATGTGTAATTCTGAATTCGAGGAGAGATTATCTAGGAACCTTATGTATGAATTGATGGTACAATAGTCAAGATATTTACCATCTTATTTGATGATAATCTCACGAATGGGATGCTTGGGCACCACCTTTGCAGAGGATGAGAGGTGCGAACGTGAAGAGAGCTTGCATGAGAAACCAAGTAGCATTAGTAGTGCTACTAATATTTGTCCTTGGCGTAGGTGTATCCCTGACAATTGCGCATCCACTAAAATCCAGCTCATCATATATTAGTCCGGATTCAAAGGATACTCAAAGGGCGAAGCCAGCAGTTGCTGTGTCTTATGTCGATCATGGTCCGATAGTTGTTCAGGATAATGAGGATTTCGAAGATGGTGATTGGGAAGGAGACGGCTCCAAGTTTTCGCCCTATACAATAAGTGGTTTCAAGTTCAATACTACGGGGATTGCTATTTTCATTGAAAAGACGACTGCCTTTTTCAAAATAAGTGATTGCCTTTTCGTTGGAGGCTGTACAACTACTGGAATATATCTTGACTCTCTTGAGAATGGTACTGTTGAGAACAGCTTCTTCACAGGAATAGGTTTTGGGTTAAGAAGCGATAAGGCAGATAGCATTCTCGTGAATGGGTCCTCATTCTCTGAATGCCACACCGGTCTCGAACTAGAAAAGACCAATAACACAACTATCATCTCATCAACATTCGTATCAATGACGACAGCTATTAGCATATCAAAATGTGACTCAGTTCAAATCGAGTCTTGCATATTTGGGGACAATGAATATGGTGTACATCTTGTGAAAGGAAATGAAATTTCGATAATAGATAGCATCTATGATGAAGGTAAAATCGGATTTCTTTCAGAAGATAGCGAGGATGTGTTTGCTAACAAGTCTGTTTTCTCTAGTTTGCTTTATGGTATCTTTCTCTCAGATACTGAAAGATCAGACATCCTGAATAGTGATTTCGTAGGGTGCAGCTATGGCATCTATGTGCTAAATTGTGATGAAGCCAACATTAGAAGTAATCAGATTTCGAATGACGATTATGGAGTGTATCTTACTTCAGCTGACTTGTTCAATGTGACTTCTAATCATATTGAGAACTGTGGTTATGATGGTGTGAATGTAAGAACCACTGACAATGGGCTGATTAAAGGCAATATCATCGAAAACAATGATAGGTACGGCATTCGTTTGCTCTCATCAGACGACATTATAATATATGGAAACGAGATTGGATGGAACGACGAAGAGAATGCGATTGATTTGATAGGAACATTACCATTTATTCCAACGAATCAATGGCATGATAATTCCAGCCTTGGCAACGGGTACAGTGACTACACCGGAACAAGTACATACGTTATCCCCGGTACTGTTGCCAGTGTCGATAAGTATCCAAAGCACATTCTATATGTATCATCACCAAGCGATGTCGCTATTGAGCTCGGAGAGAGTATGATACTTGAGTGGGACTCATCCGCCGTCAATCCCGATAGTTATCGCATTACTCGTGATTCTACAATACTTAGAGAAGATGATTGGGTTTCACCATCCATCTCGATAGAGATACCAGACAACCTCACTCCAGGTATCTATCATTACACCATCTGGCTAAATACAACCAGCAATCGTGTAATAATGGATTCAGTTCAGATTGTTATTAGCGATACGACAAGCCCTGTATGGATAGAAACCCCATCTGATCAATCTATAGAATCTGGAGATGATTTCTCCTATCTCCTCCAAGCGACTGACCTAGGCGGAATTGCGTTCTATTGGGTCAATGATACTACTCACTTTTCTATCGCTGATAATCTACTTGAAAGTGTTGGAATACTACCCTTATCTCGCTACCCGATAGAAGTGAGAGCATATGATCCAGATGATAACTATTGCACATCCATCCTAATCGTTTCGGTTACTGATTCCATTCTTCCAGAGTTGTCGCATCCTGAAGATCTCGAATATGAATATGGAGCTTCTGAGAATTACATTGAATGGACTTTCTCTGATGAGAATCCAAATTACTACAAAGTCTATCTGAACGATGAGTTGCGACAACAAGGAAATTGGAATGAGTCGTCTGATTCAGTTAGAGTCAATGTAGATGGTCTCTCATTAGGAGAGCATGTCTTCCGTATAATCATCTTTGACATGGGCAACAACTCTGTATCTGATGAGGTTACGGTTATGGTGGTTGAAGCGACCACCACAACTACAACTGAAACCTCAACATCAACAACTGATTCTACAGGATCAAATACGAGCCCATCATCAACGGAAGTACCTGGCCCAGACCCGCTTCTGATTCCAGTCCTGATTCTTGGGGCAGGAATAGCTACTACTTTGGTCTTGTTTGTTCTCTTTTCGAAAAGGGAGATCCTATCAAGGGGGTAGTTTGCTATTGCTGGCAAGACGATAGTCTTTTTACTCACGAGTAGATTGAGGTTCCGAATTCATGCGTTGAAGGCAATGTGAGAAGGAAAATGTCGAAGCGTATCTATACAAGAAAAGGAGACAAAGGTAAAACAGGACTATTATCAGGAGAACGAGTAGACAAGGATCATCCAAGAGTTGAAGCATATGGCACAGTGGATGAGCTCATAGCTAGTATGGGTGTAGCAAAAGTTCATTCGAGCGAGCGCATTGCAAATCACATCCACTCTATTCAGCAAATCCTATTCTATATTGCCGCAGAGCTGGCAACCAATGTAGAAGCGGTTCAATCGCCAGATGATCCAATCCTCAAGTTGAAGAGAGTGACAGAGAATGATGTAGTTGAACTTGAGAGAATTGCTGATGAGCTCGTTGAAGAACTCCCTCTACTGAAGAATTTTGTAATTCCCGGAGGTACCAAAGGAGCCTCGTTCCTGCATGTTGCAAGGACGGTGTGTAGAAGAGCAGAACGTAGGATCATTTCATTCTCAGAAGAGAACCCAGTAAATCCCGAAATAATCAGATTTGTCAACAGGTTATCGGACCTTCTATTTGTGATGTCGCGATATGAGAACCTCGAAGAAGGGGATGGAGATAATGTCATCTCAAGAGAAGGAGTAAGACGACAAACACTTGAATGAAATCAATCCCTCTTGGAGCAACATCGGATCGCGAGAAACCGTAGATAGCTTCTCAATTCGTCGGAGAGATGAGAGGCAGTCCAATCCGGACAGTTTTCCTCATCAACCTTCAGCGAGTCTATGCCCACCTTTCTTAGGTGATAACGAATCTTTAGAAGACCATTATCATCAGTTACCAGTCCGATACCTAATGCACTCAAAATCTCCTGACCATATACAGTAAACCATAATGCTTCTGTATCATACACACCATTATTCTTTATCACGTGCACACATTCAATCTCAGCTCGTCTTAGTTCGATAGTCTTGGGAGCCAATACTGCAAGAACTGGCATCGAACGTACGAGATCAAGATCAATAAAATGGGTAGAACCACCATTTCGAACCTGCTGCACAAGGGCCGTTGATAGTTCCTCGCTCAGTAGATATCTTGCTTCGTCATAAGAGGCATCATCGCCAATATGACGAGCTATCTCAAGAGGATCACCATCAAATCCAGCTAGATGGTTTAGATTGAAGTACTCAATGAAGGATACCCGTAGGTGATACCTCGCGAGCGGATTCAACTTCTGATTGAGATCACTGTAAAGTTCTCGTACATATTCAAATCCCTTGTCTTCCATTAAATCTTGGAGATTTGCTGTAGTAACCCGATTGCGTACTGATTCGAGTCCCTGAGACCATAATAATGAACTAAAGGGAAGCACACCAAATGAGTTTCTTGGGGCCATATTGAGATCGACTAGATGAGGTAATCCAAAAAGAGGCCAGATATCAAGGGAATTGGAATCAATTCCGGAGATATTGATGGATTCAATGGCTTCACATTTCATGAGAGGATACAGGTCAAGATTGGTAATCTTGTTCTGAGAGATTCCTAAAGAAACCAGCTCTTTGCAGAATCTAAGATAAGAAAGATCTAGTTCTTGGACCTGTGTCCAATCCATCAGAAGTGAATGCAGATTCGGTGAAGTAGATAGGAAGCTAAGATCTATTGATGAGAGAGGATTCTCATTGACATTGAATACTTTGAGTACGAATTTGTTCTTGAGAGGCTGCGTATCAATCTCACGAATCCAGTTCTTAGATATATCAAAGCTTTCGAGAGCATCGGCATTGGTCAAGGGAGAAGGGTCAAGAGCATCAAGCTGATTGTTGCTTAAGTTCAACTGACGAAGCATTGTACAATCTGTCAACGAGGAGAGATTTATTGAATGAATATGATTGTAAGAAACGTCCAAGACCTCTAGGTCACTACACCGGTCTATTGAACCTAGTTTTAATCCCTTCAAGAGATTCCTATTCAGTCGTAATTCTCTAAGGGTTTCATTGAATCTTAGAAGAGACAAGTCAAGATGGAGTAGTTTGTTATTGGAGATATCGAGATATTGAATATTCTTCAGGATAGAAAGATCAGAGATATCAATACGCTCTAAACGATTCTGACTCAGTTTCAGAGTACGTAAATTATCTAATTCGCCAATCTGAGATAGATCGATTTCAAAGATATTTAGACCTGAAAGGTCTACAGTCTCAGTATCCACTGGATAGGAAGCAGTTTCCTTTTTTCGAGTGAATCTGAAGAAATCGATATCAATGCTATTCATGGTCCAGAGCTCTATGAGACTTATTAGCTCCTAGATTTCATCCGATGCTAAAGAATCTTCTACTACTGCCAAAATACTGACCTGATGGATAATATTCAAAGAATAGCTGAAATCGTGATGGAAGGAGTCGCACATCACCAAGTATGGAAAAACCACTAGAATTCAATGGAATCATATCTGATTGGTCAAGAGGGTAATCTTTTCAGGGTCTCCAACCCAAACCAGCTGGGGGAGTCCTAATGACGGAATCAAGCCCATACTCCGCTAATACAGATTTGCCACGTTCCGAGTTCATTACATATAGTGGCTTTCTCATATCAGCAAGATTGGGTACCTTCTTGCATATCTTCGTTTCAGTAAGATGACTTAGGGCAAGGGTAACGGTCCTAGGAGATAGCTCCACTCTATCACATATCTCATGCGGACTAATTGGGCCATGGGCAGCAACGACTTGTAATACGGTCAGAATCCCAGCTGAAATTTGACTAGCCAATGCCTCGCACCTCTCTATCGGTATGACTTTTCCATGAAAAACTCATAGTAAAAGTCTTTCCAATCGTGTAATGCACCAAATTCAATTGAGACCTCTTGTGTGGGGGTTCACACATACCCTTTGCTTCTCTTCTCAGATCTAAGCTTTTGTGCTTCAAACAGTGCATATCCAGTGCATGAGGTAAAAAAGAAGAATATGGCAAAGGTACCTAGAGCAAAGACCTCGGGAAGAAGAAATGGGAATAGTTGAAAGTGATCTACAAAGACGATGAAGGAATCTGGAAAGAACGCAATCAGAAAAAGATCAACAGCTAGAAAAACTGCAAATATCACAATGGCAAGGAAGAAATCCTTTGCTGTCGCACATCTGAAATTACAATAATGAATCTTGGAACCACTGAAAGCTGAGTTTGCCCCTGGCTTTCCACACCAAGCGCATATTCGGTCAATATGCTTAGTTTCAATATCGTTCATTACACTCCAACCACAAGACAGTACGTGCGAATAGAAAATCTACTAAAGTTAAATCATTCGGGTTTTCGTGCAATTACTCTGACATACCCACGTAAATCATTTGGCTTGATCAAAAACCGCTCAGTTCCAAAATTATGCATTGTCCATCCATCAAGCTCCTCTCGAAGATCATTCTCTGTTATGAAACGGATAGGAGGGTCGGTTTCAAAGTGAGGGAGAATATTTCCTGAATATACAAAGAAACCTCCAGGCTTAATCGCACGAAGGATTTCCTGTAGTCGTGGAATTGCTCTATCGAAAAGATATTGGAGAGATTGCAGGATCACAATGACATCATATGTACCGACTCCCAAATCCCAGCCATCGATATCACCCAAGCGGACATACGCCTTGTCATCTAATCCTAGAAGCTTGATTCTCCTGTTTGCTACGCTTACTGCACTAGCAAGAGCTTCTATCCCTTCCACTATACATCCGTGCTTGCTCAGGTAACATACACCACTACCGTCCCCACAAGCAAGTTCCAATACCTTAACGTCAGAGAAATCGGTCCTTCCAGATACCATAAGTGCATGCAGCAGCATTTGGACCATGTAGGGAGAATCATATTCCTTCAACTCCTCATCGGATTGCCCAAGCATCTTTTTGTAGATGGTGTCCCATCCACTCATCCATTTCTCAGGAGCTGCAACTGGAATATTCTCGCTATTCGTCATTGCGTTCAGATGCGGCGTTATGATACTCTCTGATAAGCAATTTGCTCATAGCAACATTGAGCTACTCAATTCATTATCTTTATCTCAGCCTATGCATCAGGAAATTTGGAGAGAGTATCTTGTCGGACAAGAGAGAAATGTTGGTCCAACTGATAATGGAACGTGATATCAGTTCAATTCAGATAATGGCATCGGATCTTTTGATTGATGAAGATACTATCCGAGATCTCCTGAAAGAGCTTGTTGAGGAGGGAAGACTTCAGGGATACATCACAGAAGATGGTCGAAGATTCTTCAGAAAGGATATTCCAATTCATCCCTCCAAGAAGCCAAAGCAGGAAGATGTACCCGAATTCATGAAATACAATTCAACACCAGGCATGTTCCTGGCAGTTATTGGCATAACCATGATGATCATGGCAGGAGTACTTCTAGCACTCTTTCCAAGAATCATATACTATGAAAATGTAGGAGTATCTCTTCTTCTCATTGGTGTGGTAGTAGCACTATCAGGTTGCTACTATATTGGAAGAAGAAAAACCCCGATGTAACTTCAAAATCTCATTGTTCATAGGGAGCTGTTTAAGTAGGAGCTTTTGTGGAACCGGAGTAGGCGACTCCAATATGCAGGAAATTCTTGTTGATATTCTGTTGATTGCTGCGTTCGCAGTAGTTGTGGGAACCTTATCTTCTATGGTTGGGATCGGTGGCGGAATCATTAACACACCCCTTCTGATTATCATCTTCGGGTTGACAGCTCAGACTGCACCAGCAACTGCTTTAGTTGCAGCATTGTTTGTTGCTATTGCAAGTACTGCAGCATACTATCGCCAGAATCCCAGACCTATTATGATTAAACCGGGTTTATTTCTTGCAATCACGACCGTGCCGGGATCGCTTGCAGGTGTCGCTCTTAGGGAGTTCATCCTTGATGATTACATATTACGTATCATATTTGGTATCGCTCTTTTCCCAGTTGCACTGAAGATGCTTTTCGCGAAAAAAAGAGGAAAAGCAGATGATATTACATCCTTCAATTTCTCGAGTATTTCAAGAAATAGATTACTCCTTACCATAATAGGTGGATTTGTCGGAGGTGTTTCAGCTGGCCTTCTCGGAATTGGTGGTGGTGCCATCGTCGTACCCGTGCTTACTATGATGATGGGTTTGCCAATTCATGCGGCTGTGGCAACATCAATGCTTACGATGATCTTCACCGCCTCAGCAGGTACAGCTCGTAATTTTGTAGGTGGTCATATAGATCCATTCTATGCGCTTGCATTAGGCATTGGAATGGTCATTGGAGCCCAAATAGGACCAAAACTAGCATGTAGAGTCAATGCAGTCCAACTAAAGCAGGTCTTCGGATTGATTCTAGTATTCCCATTAGTGAAGATGATGTATCTTGGTCAGATGCTCCTGGATCCAAGCAACGAGAGTTTCCTGATGGCAACCATAGGGGATGTCATCATTTGGCTAGCAATTATTGTACCTGTGGGTCTCTTAAGGTTGTATCAGATTCGAAAGAGTAGGGAGCCACATGTGATTGAACCATGTGACTTACCCGCACCAGAATAATCATCAAGCGGAATACTCAATGCATCTTTGGAGTTGCATAAGAAATGATCATCAAAGGTGACCGAACTCATATCGAGTGGATAGTTAGACATAGAGTAGAGATGTTTCGTTCCATGGGATGGACTGAATCAGATCTCATTGTCACCCAAGCTGTCACCAAGAGATTCCTTCAGGATGCATGGGATACACAGAACCCAGAGGTGTTTTTGAAATCCATTGATAATACCATAATCGGTGGTGCAACCGTATCATACTATGGCGTTCTTCCAGATAATCGGAATCCATCAGGAAAATGTGCATATGTTCTCAATATGTTCGTAGAGCCAGAGTATAGAGGTAGAGGATTCGCAACAGAAATAATCAGACACATCATTGGCTCTTGTAAAGAGAAAGGCATCAATAAGATTGCATTGCACGATACAGAAATGTCAAAGCGAATATACGAGAAGGAAGGATTCGCGCTGAGCAAGAATTACTATCAGCTGATCATCTGATCATCTGCAGATGAGCAATTTGACTCCTTACAAAAGCATATATCTCAAAATGCGATATTAATTATAGTTAAGGAGTCTATAGGAATGACAGATGAGAAGATGACCCTACATGAGTTCCATACCAAATTGGCGAAGGAAACTAATAATGGAATCTGGCCAACCCTGGATAAAGAGAAACCATCTCTCGAAGAACTAGAAGACGCACTACATATGGCACACACTTCGACATTCCACTGGAGTAAAGTTGGAGAGCCCATCAATATCGCACGAGGCGAATACATGATCTCTCGAGTTAATAGTGCGATGGGACGAGGAGATTCCGCTTTAGCTCATGCGGAGAAGAGCCTGAGAATAGCACAATCAACAGAGCACAAGGATTGGGACATTGCATTCGCATATGAGGCGATTACAAGAGCGTATGCCGCACTTGGTGATGAGTCAAAGTTCAAGGAATTCAAATCACTTGCACAGAAAACCATTGATTCGTTAGCCGAGGAACAGGACAAGCAAATATGTCAAGGCGAGCTTGACAAAGCTGGGTTTTGATAGACCTAGGATCTTGGATTCAAGTGGACTTTTCCAATATTGCCTAATTGTGTGATTTGATATTGAAAGACTGATGCATTGTTCTCATGCCCGATATTCCATATATCCAGACAAGCGTTTTCGTAGATAACCGATATGGGTTTGGTGGAAATCAATTAGCAACCTTTTGGAATGCTAAGAGTAATGAGAGTCTAAATCAAGAGATTATGCAAGGCATAGCACTTGAGATGAATTTCTCAGAGTCCACATTTATTGAAAAACCAACGAAATCCGACTATATTGTAAAGGTACGAATCTTCACACCAGCTAGGGAATTAAGATTCGCGGGTCATCCCACGATTGGAACAGCCTTTGTTCTGAAAGAGAGTGGGATCCTAAAGAGTTCATCTCGGCATGCAATCATGGAGCTTGGTATTGGTCCTATTCCTGTAGATTATTTGGATAATGGAGCTATCCGAATGAAACAGAATGAGCCTGAGTTCCTTGAAATGTGGGGAGATAAGGTTTCTATCGCATCCGCTCTTGGTATTTCCTCAAACGCTATTGACACAAGATCTCCTATGCAATGGGTTTCAACTGGATTCCCATTCCTGATGGTTCCTATGAAGTCATTAGAGGCAGTAAAGAGTGCAAGTCCGAATAGTCCAGAGATTCTTTCTGCACTCGAGGGACAAATTAGTAAGCAGATTGTCCTCTTCAGTACGGAAACCGAGAACTCAGATTCCCACCTTCATGTCAGAATGTTTGGTCCAGAGGTGGGGGTTGTTGAGGATCCTGCTACGGGCAGTGCTGCAGGTCCTTTGGCGGCATATGTTGAGCAATACAATCTCTTGAATCGGGATTTGCCAGGGCAGGATATCATCATTGAACAGGGTTATGAAATTAGACGACCAAGCAGATTGACCGCAAGTATCATCGGAGAGAAAGACTTCACAGGTGTGTATGTTTCAGGTTTGACAAGGCTGGTCGCAAAAGGTACATTCTTCATTGAGGAATGATTCGGAGTTCAGTATTGAAACTTCAGACCTTGGATAGCCATTTATGATGAAAGGGAGATTGAAGTTACTGGAAATAATGAACTATACAGATAAGGTCACTAAATCCTTTCAGAGCTTGCTGAAGGAATTCAATGAACAAGGAGATATTGGATACTGTGGATTCAAGAACGTCTACGAGAGCTTACTTCCAGAGCAGCAAAAAAAGCTTCAAAAAATAACGGAGGATCGATTTTCCTCGTACTATCAAAGCGGCTCATTCATCAGTATCGCTATTACTTTCAAAGACCCAATAATAGATCTGATTGATAGTCCTCAAAATGACGAACCCAACTATGAGACCTGGAACAAGTATGCGAGTGAGTATGATAGAATCAATCAAGTATTGAATAAAATCGCGAGAGCACTTGCGTTGCAATTCGAAGGTATTCCTCTAACAGCAACAATCGGAGGCGTTATTGAGAAAGTGAAGCATGTCAGCGACTACTTTCCAATGGTCATTTCCCATCGAGCGATAGCGGAACAAGCAGGTCTAGGATGGCGGGGAAAGAATCAATTGATAATCCATGAGAGATATAGTTGCGCAATTCGATTTGCATCAGTAATCGTCAATCTTCCATTAACTTATGGTTCAGTAGCTGCATCAAAGTGTGGAGAATGTACAGCATGTGAGGATGTTTGCAAATTCATAAAGAATAGAGATATGCTTGAAGACTACAGAGAGAACTGCAGAAGGTATATCCTCTTTCTCAAATCAAAGGGGATAGAGAAGGACATCTGTGGAAAGTGTATCAAGGCGTGCTATCGGAGCAGTATATTTCATAATCAGTTTTCTCTAGGTTGAGAGAGAATCAAGTAGATCTTCTTACCTGACTCATAGGAATACTAATGCAAAAAATAGTTTGCTCACTATGTTCTAATGAGATTGTCCAGCCATGGGCTTCAACAATCCGCCTTACAATATTGAGACCCAATCCTCCATGATCCTTTGTTGAGAACCCCTGTTGGAAGATCATATCATGAATCGATTCAGGAATTGGTGAGCCATCGTTCTTAAAGAGGATAGAAACACCAGCATCATCGGTGCGTGAAGTGATCTCTATTGTTTGAGCATTCCCATGCTCAACGGCATTGGTCAGAAGATTCTGAATGACTTGCATTGTCTTCTCTCGATCGCATGAGATTTCAGGGAGATTGTCAATTCGTATGCTAACAGAGTCCGGTAGGTTTGCCACAGCGACTTCCTCTATCAATCGCGAGAGATTGACTGGGGTTGGGGAACCAATCACCATTCCAGCATCTGCAAGAGAAACTGAACGGGTCAGTAGTGACTCCATTTGAAGGGCAATCTGGATTATATCATCAGCATATTGCATTTTTTCCGTTTCTTTCATTAGCCCAGCAAATCCAACAATTGACTGGATATTTGATCGCAAGTCATGAGCCATTGAATGAGCGTATTTACTCAATTCTTCCCGCTCCTTCATAATTGCCTCTTCATTTCTCTTTCGATCGCTAATATCTCGAATATGTGATTGAAGTCCTTCTACGATTTCTCCTTCTAGCACCAGAGTGCTGTTTAGATGAAAGTAAAATCTAGAACCATCTTTACGCTTTCCAATACCTTCGAAACCGATAGGATCAGCCCGTTTCTCCAGTATGCTCTTCATGAATACATCTTTAGCACCTTCGATGGATTCAGAGTCAAGGTAATTCGTGAAATGTGTTCCAATCACCTCATCACGTTCATATCCAAACATCTGCAGGAGTCTATCATTGCAGAAAACCACACGACCAGCTGGATCAAGATTGACAACACCATCGGAGATATTCTCGTATAGTCGACGATATCGTTCCTCGGATTGTTTCAACGCAGATTCAGTAGAGATTCTATGACTGATATCTCGAGTGATCCCCACGATTCCTCGAGGTTTCCCGTGTGAGTCGAATATTGGAGATGCGGTTGTTTCTACCCAGATCGTACCTTTCTGAGAGTGAAACATCTCAAGTTCTATTGAAATCGGATACTCTGGAATTATACCATCTCGAAGCTCTTGAATATGAGGTCCAAGGGTTTGAATCATTCTCTCAAGAGACTCAGGAGTGATTATCTCCGCCCAAGTTTGGGAGAGAGACTCCTCTTTTGAAAGACCTCGTAGATTTGATACAGAAGGACTCAGATATGTTCTATTCAAATCAAGATCAAGTGTAAATATCACATCAGACGAATTTTCGGCAATAAGACGAAAGTGCTCCTCACTCTCCGCCAACGCCTCCTGCACTGTTAGTTGGGAAGAAATATCACTGAATAATCCTAGGACATATGTCTTGCCACCAATTGTGATTGCATTAGATGTGATATTTGCGATAAGTACACTACCGTCCTTTCTAAGTACAGGTATCTTTTCTGCTACTTTCTTCAATCCTGCCGCTTGAAATTCGAACTCATCGACAACATGAGCGAGATCCTCAGTAGGATGTATCTTATCAACAGAAAGATCAGCTAGATCCGCGGGGGAATATCCAGTCATCTCATAGAAAGCTCGATTCGCAGCATATCCTTTTCGTGATTCGCGATCCACAATGAAGATGCCTTCAAGGGCATGATCAAAAACCACCTGATGCCGTTCTATAGTTTCACGCATTATCACGAGACTTCTGATTATATGAACGAGCTCTTGGTATTGTGACTTAGGATCCCCACCTTTCTCAACATAATATGCAGCTCCAAGATTCAATGCTTTAATTGCGATTTCCTCTCTACTTCTACCTGTGAATATTATGAAAGGAATATCTGAATGGTTTTCTCGCACCTTTTCAAGGAATTCTAAACCATCCATGAATGGCATCTGATAGTCCGAAACAATTACGCTGAAGTATCTGGAATCAAGTTCACCTAATCCCTTCTCAGCACTATCGACAGCTACAATCTCAAACTCAGGATCTAGTTGTTCGATATATTGCTTGACGACCTTTAGCATATTCTCATTATCATCGACAAACAATACTCTAATTGCCATTCGTGCCACCATGTTGTTCTTAGTTTTTCAGCTACAGACTTGGATTTCGTCTATTCCCTCTACTTTTTCTCAGGTTATATTGTTATTTACTATTATCATATAATAATACTTATAACACACGCGGTTTGAACAACGAATGAAGGCAGGACATATCTTTGCACTTCTTAAATATACCAAATACTCGTTCACAATAAGGAAAGCGGTGACAGACTATGTTGAAAGGAGTCTTCTTACTTAATCAAGCTGGAGAAACCATAATTTCTCTTGGAAATGGAATGCCTGATGGCGACTCATCTATGCTTGGTGGTCTTGTAGGGGCGGTTCAGATGTTCGTACACAAGATGTCCTATGAAGATGTTAGATCCATATCTCTTGATGATCTGATGATGTACATGAGGAAAGTTGGAGATAATCATCTTGTTACACTGCACGATGAAAATGATGCTCTAGCAGAGATACAGAGTCATCGTATTTTTAAATTCGTCAGTGAGAATCCAGCAATAGGTAGTAGTGAAGGGTTCGTAAAACTAGTCACTACAATGCTAGATAGTGAAGAAGAATCCTTTTGAAAAACAATAGGAGTGGAGAGAAATCCTCCACTCATATCAATGATATTCACTAGTTATCGGATGTACCGGTAATATCGAGAGCTTGTGAATCAGATGGCGTCGCACCTGCAAACTGCTTCAGTTCTTCGAAATCAGGATCTATGTTTGTTTTTCGCAGAATCAATGCTGCAATTATGAGGAATGGAGCAAAGAATGGTCCCCACCAGAGGTAACCGAATTCAGTAGTGCCAGTTGTGATCTCAGATAGATCCATGAACCATCCAAGTAGTACAGCTGAAACAGCTTGGAACATATTCAATGGCACTCCCTTGAATCCTTCATATATTCCAGCTCGACTTTGCCCCGTTTGAAGTTCATCCACATGGGCGATATCGGCAGGAACAATGTAGCTCATTAGATAATACACAGCCATAGTTGCGGCGAGAGGTATAAAGTACAAAGTTGCCACTATGACATTCGATAGTGGTCCAATAAGCGCTCCAAGGAATGGGGTCAAACACAGAAGGATTGCCAGAACAAAGAGGGAAAGATACATCGATTTGCCTTTGCCCACCTTTGCGACAAGCTTAATCCAGATGTACAAGAAGATCATGATCGAAGCTAAGAGTGCCAGTGCTGGTGGCAATAGGGTTTCCAAAGATGTCAATAGCAATATTTCTTGAGCATATCCGACAATCTGTGATGTGATTGCCGAGAAACTGAATGACAGGAATCCTACCACGAAGAACCATTTGACATATACATCATTCCGTAACACGGTTTTTGTTTCTTCCCGAATACTTCGCTGTGGAATCACAATCCCTTCCTTCTCTCGGATCAAGAAGATGGATGGTAGGTAGAATAGAACCGTTATCAGAGCAAAGATGAGCACTATCATTAATCCCAATGAGGAAAGACCCGGAGTAGCTCCGATGAAAAGCACAGGTGTGATAAAACCAATTACAACTCCCAATCCATTGGCGATCCAATTTGCAGTGTTCTGCATACTCGATACCAAAGGACGTTCATCTTCTGTTGTAATTTCTGGCATCCATGCTTGAAATGCAGTAAGCAAGAAGGCATAGAAGAACTTGAACGCGCAAATACAGAGTAGGTAATAGCCAAAAATAATCCATCCCAATCCAACATTCCCAGCCGGATCCGCTGCATAGGTTGCCGTATCAAGAAACCAGTTAGGTACAAACACCAAGAAGCCCGTGATTGCTAGACCTGGAGCTCCAATCATCACAAAGGGTTTTCTGCGCCCCCACCTTGTGTCAACACTATCGCTGTAGTATCCAGTGAGCCAATGAGTGAGTCCGATGATAACATAGGACACACCTAGCGCAATCCCATTCAAGAACCAATTCAACTCAAATACCGTGCCATATATCCAGAAGGCGGTCAGACCAACTAGAGAAAGCAGAAAAGAAGAGCCGAATCGGCCCATGCCATAGGCGATTTTCTTGTAAAAAGGAAGCATGTTTTCCACCTCATGCGAGAAAAGCTACCTGAATCGAATATGCAATCTACGATTTAAATATGCGGAGGGATGATGGGTTCATATCCCACCACCCCATTTTTTAAAGTGCAAAACGATTATGACCGAACATCTTCATTCTTGTATCTCTCAGGGTCGGCGTCAAACGTGTCCTTACAGTATTGCGCACAGAAATAGTACTTCTTTCCTTCGTACTCACTCACCAGAGTTGCAGTTGCCGTATCCACATCCATCTTACAGATTGGATCAATCGCCACTGGAGTTGTAGCTTCGTGTTCAGGCGTAATATCCTCATACTTCTCCGGATCAGCCTCAAAGGTATCCTTGCAATATTGTGCACAGAAGTAGTAGCGTTTGTCCTTATAGTCAGAGAAAAGCTCAGCTGTTGCGATATCAACCTTCATCTTGCAGATTGGATCTATTACAACATCTCCTTCTTGATAGGCAGCAACTGGAGTGGATGCTTTCTTGATCCCCGGGTGTTCGGGTTTGAATCGATTCAATGTCAGGGCATTTGCGACAACACTAACGCTTGAAAGAGCCATTGCAAGTCCAGCGAATTGAGGTTGTAGATAGAGTCCAGTTGAAGGAAAGAGCAATCCAGCAGCTATTGGCAAGAGAATGATATTGTATATGAGAGCCCAGAAGAATCCTTGTTTGATTTTGCTCATTGTTAGCTTCCCAAGCTGAATACCTGTGACAACGTCTTGGAGGTTATCTTTCACAAGGACTATGTCACCCGATTCAACTGAAATATCAGTACCAGAACCTAAAGCAATCCCTACATCTGCTTGTGCAAGTGCGATAGCGTCATTTACACCATCTCCAGCCATGGCCACCACTCGTTGTTCAGCTTGAAGTTTCTTGATTTGATTCGCCTTTTCATCAGGGAGCACTTCAGCTAGTACATGATCGATACCAACACTTAGTGCAATTGACTTAGCAGTGGTTTCTTTGTCACCAGTTAGCATCCAAACATCAATGCCCATGTTCCTGAGCGACTGAACAGCTTGAATCGAGCTATCCTTTAGTTTGTCTGCTATTGCAAGTATTGCCAGAGGTTTCCCATCTCTAGCAGCATAGACAGTTGTCTTCCCTTGCTGCTGAAGCTTATTGTCATATTCCTCAATCCCGGGGAAGTCAATAGAGTTGTCCTTCATGAGTTGTAAATTGCCAATGAGAATCTCATACCCATCTATCTTGCCTTGGACTCCTTTTCCTGTCAGGTAGATGAAACCAGTTGCTGGCACAATACTGAGAGCTTTCTCCTCAGCATAATGTACTATCGCTTCTGCAAGAGGATGCTCGCTGTTCTTCTCAATTGAAGCGATTAGTCTGAGTGCTTCATCTTCACTTACTTCACCAAGGGTCATTATATCAGTCACAGTAGGTCTACCAATAGTCAGAGTCCCCGTCTTGTCGAAGACTATTGTATCAACGATAGGAATTGTTTCAAGACCATCTCCGGTCTTAATCAATATACCATGCTGAGCACCTTTTCCTATTCCAACCATGATGGCAGTAGGTGTTGCAAGACCTAGTGCACAAGGACAGGCTGCCACGAGTACAGCAATTGTGAAATTCAAAGCGAGTGTCCAATCGGCAGCAATGCCAAAGATTGGATATGCAAAGAAGGTCCAGAACACAAAGGTCGCAATTGCAAGGAGTAAAACAATTGGCGTAAACACCTCTGCAATCGCATCAGCCTTTCTCTGAATAGGTGGTTTATTGGTCTGAGCTTCTTCAACCATCCTTACGATGTGGGAGAGGACAGTGTTTTCTCCAACATTTGTCGCGCGTATTTGCAGAACACCATACTTGTTGACTGTCCCTCCAACAACTGAGTCCCCAGATTTCTTTTCTACAGGAACAGGTTCTCCGGTTATCATGGACTCGTCTACAGATGACTTACCTTCAACCACTTGACCGTCGACGGGTACTCTATCGCCTGGTCGTACTAGGACCAAATCATCGACCTCGACATCCTCAATGGGTACTACGGATTCTTCCCCGTTGCGAATGATAGTGGCAACTTTTGCTTGCAAGTCCATAAGCCCTCGAATTGCCCGTGAAGTGCGACCCTTTGCAATTGATTCAAGAGTCCGGCCTAGAAGAATGAAGCTGATCAACAATACAGAGGCATCATAAAAGGAGTTGTAGCCTGTTAGGACAAATGTAGTCGCAACTGAGTATCCATAGGCAGCACTCGTACCAAGCATTATTAGCGTGTCCATGTTCGTCTTGAGATGTTTTGCAGCTCTAAGTGCGGCTTTGTAGAATGGATAGCCGCCTATGAATTGTACAGGAGTTGCAAGGAGGAACATAATCAACATCCTAAGCATCTCATCAGGTATTATGGCATCTAATACAGAGAAATGAATTAGTACAACAGGAATTGCGAGTATTGTAGAGAATATTAGCAAGAGGGAATAGAATCGGATTTCTTTCTCACGAGCTAAAGATTCCCTATCTGCTCTGACGCCTTCCGAATCTTCTGGTTCGAACCCAATGCTCTTCAGGGTCTTTCGAATAATCTTGTAAGTCACGAGCGATTCGTCGTATTCAATAAGCATTCTCTTTGATTCTGGAAAATGCTTAACGGAAATGATACCATCAAGTGAAGTCAGCTCTTGTCCCATTCGTGTCCAATCTTCTTCCCTGGGACCGCCTTGAATGGTCAAAGCCATGACAGCTCGTTTGGGACGATACCCTGTCGACTCGATAGCTTTTTCCAAGGTATCCCGATTTACTGATGTAGGATCATATTCTATGATTGCTTTTTCATCAAGCAAGCTCACTGTCGCCTTTATCACGCCATCTTTTGATAGTAAGGTCTTTTCTATCGTTGCTACACATGATGCGCAATGCATCCCTTCAATTCGCATAGACATCCGTGAATTGCCTGTTGTGCTCTTCTCACTTTGACTCATTCTTATCACCCCTAATGTTCGTGTTCCAAATAGAGATCGTTCTTATACGCCCTAGCACAATGGATACAACAAAATCCAAGCATGACTCCATCAATTTCCTCTCGATGGACTCCATCAAAGACTCTAGCGCCGCAGCTGGCACAGGTTTCCAGTGTAGGTTCCAATGCAGAAGCAGTGATTGCAGAAAACCGTTTGAAGAGACGATTTGTGAACTTCTCGCCTTTCTTTGATAGAGAGTATACGATCTTCGGTCGTCTACCTGAAGCTTCGTCCGTCTTGTTCACGATCTCAAGAGCCTCCAATCTCTGTAGGAATGGATAGAGCGTACCAGCGCTTAGAGAGATACCAGTTCGATTCTTGAAAGCACGCATGATTCCATAGCCATGGATTGGTCCTTCATGTAGAAGGAGCATTATATAGAACTGGGAGAAGTCTGATAGAATGGATGATATCTCTCCAGACTGACTGTCTTTTGCATCGTAGAACTCCATAACGGACTCACTTCCTATAGTATCCCGATAGATATATCGGTACGGATATATTATATATCGGGGACGATATATATACTTACTGATGTGGTGAGAAACGATTTGTTAGTGAAGTGAGAAATCACCCAATGAAGAGGTCACTTTGCTTGTCTTCATGGGCGTCTGACATCATCTTGAGAAGATCAGTGAATGTGTTCTCAATGTTGTAACCGGTCTTTGCAGAAGTCTCCTTGAAAACAGCAGGGACGCTTAGCTTCTCGATGAAATATTCAGTGAATTTCCGCCCCTCATCTGATGTAACGATCTGGGATTTAGGTCGACCCTCTCGAATGTCAGTCTTATTCCCCACAATCACTGTAGGAGGCAGAGGGCCCATATTCTTGTATGCTTCAACAAGCCATTTACTAGCATTGTCAAAGGACTCTCGGTCCACAGTTGAATAAACAAGGATTATGCCATTACAGCCGTGGTAGTAGTGTCCACGAACTTGTGCGAAGGATGGCTGACCTGCAAGATCCCAAATGATGAATTTAATTATCTCATTATCAAATAGAACGCGCTTCGTAGCTAGATCAACACCAATCGTAGCGATATGGCCTTCAATGAACTCATCCCCAAGATAGTTACGCCTGATTGATGTTTTGCCTACAGACCCATCACCGATAAGGACAGCTTTCATTACTTTGCTACCGTCGTCCTGATCTCTCATCCAGCTACATCCTCAACTCTTCGGGGGAACATTGTGATTTTTCATCTCAGCAAGTACCCCTCATTACAGTAATATGAACAACTCATGCATTCATCAAAATAAGGTTAGTGCTAGTTACAAAGGCCATTTAACTATTGAAGGATACAATGGCATCATTCACCTTTTTTGCATGCTTTTTCGGGTGAATTGTACCACATCGAATAGCATGGCAATCATGAAAATGAGCGAATGACCACAACCCATCTCGCAAACGAAGAACTCCTTCCTCCGATAGGAGGTCTGGATGCTCGAGATAGAGTGAGATGAGCTCTAGTACACCATCCTTTCGGTGAACCTTAGCATCAACCCTTCCGCGAAATTCATTTTGATCAAGGACTGGCAGAACAAAGTATCCATGCTTCCGTTCTGGCTTGGGTACATAGCACTCTATCTTATAGTCAAAATCCCAGATACTCTTGGGATAATGACGCTCTCGGAGAATATTATCGAAGGGTGTTAGGATCTTAACAGGATGTTGCCCATCAGGCGAGTATTCATCCTCAAGCCGGCATAGATGATCCTTGTGAATGAAATACCGATTCTTTTGTCCAAAGTCTACTTCTTCAATTACGTCTCCGAGCAGAGTATCGAGGTAAATCTCTATGGCACTCCGTTGATTCTTCCAAATCAGGTTTGCAGCCATTCCACCTGTGTAAAGCTTAATGTCCCTATAATCAGCGATTCCTAATGACTTGAGAATCGTTTCAACCAGAAAAAGAGGAATATCATCAAGAGCCATCGGTTCTGTATCGATTCCAGCTGGAACAACGCGTTCAGGGATATCATAGTACTTCTGGAATCCTTCTCTATGCGAAACCATCAGTCTCCCAATGGTCATAAGATACTCTAAAGCTCGCTTCTCCTTCTTCCAATCCCACCAGCCATCACTTTGTGATGTACGCTCTCCGAGGTCTTTGCTCTTTGTAGCGCCATCTTTCTTTATTTTTCTGTAGACTTCCTCAACAACTTCCTTGTTATCTAAGCCCCATTTCACATACCATCCAGACTTTCGCTTACTCATCATTTCCATTTTCCAAGCGTAATAAGGAAAAGACTCCATTGGCATCAGACACATGGAGTGGGACCAATACTCGAACAACTTGCCTTCTTTTTCTAGTTTCCACACATCTCCCTCTCGATAGTCAGGAAATCGATTATAGGTAATGAGATTATGACTGCGACTCACAACAGAGATTGTATCGATCTGAATATTGTGAATGCGCTTTGCAACATCAAGAACGGACTTGCTGGGAGCGTCTGTCCTCAATCCTTGTATGTCCAAAATCAGACTACGGACGTGTTCTGGAGATGCTTGAAGCATAAAGTTGAACGACTCAATGTCTCTTAAGTAGAGTTCTCTCAACGAAACTGAGTAGTCTAGAACCGCTTCTTCTTTGATTTGTAAGAAGCATAACGAGTGCGAAGTTCTGAAGAGAACCATTCGCTTTGCTCATCAATTCTTGATAATGAGTATAACAAATCATATGAGATCCAACGACTCGCTTCTGGTCGAGTCTCGTACTCCCAAAGACCGTACTTGTTCTGTTGCTGTTGTATCCAAGAGACCAATTCATCTACTCGAGCATCAGATCGATTGGCACCAATACGCCCACAAAGGTCCAAGACTAATGCGGGATCAAAGTTCGCATGGTATGTGAGATTGCCACGATGTTGTTCGAACCCGATGATTCTAGCGGTATTGAAACCCAGAGTTCTTCGATCCCGAGTTTCTCTGGCAAGTAACAGATCTAATGCTCTCTTTGCCTCGGCACTTGTTCTTCTTTGAGGATGATAGGCTAAGCAAGTCAGAGCAAGTGTTGTATTGGTTCGGCAGCCCCATTGAGTATGAGGCATCTTTCTATACCCAGCTTGATACCCATAGACCTCGCCAATTTTGCCCGCAGGCCAAGATCCATCATCAAGACGTTGATCCAAAAGCCATTCATACGCAATTTCAGCTCTCTCGTCAGTACTGTGACCACTCGCTGCAATCCCTAGAAGAGGGAGTGATGTTTGAAGTGGTACCATGGTGTACTGCCGCTTCGGTTCTGAGATTCCATCATATGCATGCGGGATAGGCCAAGTTCCGTTCCTCTGTTGCGCTCTGAAGATATACTCTACACCGTTGAGAATTGTAGGATGTTCTTTTGGAAAGCCCAAATAGCCTAAGCGAAGCAGAGAAAGGGCAGTTGATCTCACTGGATTCTTCCTTTGAGCTTCAGCTCCATCCAAGTCACTCCATGAACCATCCTTGTTTTGCGACTTGATGATCGAGCTCGCTAGAGGATCATCCTCTCTCATCGCCTGAAGTTCCAGCACTTCCTCTTCGTCTTCGGAGAAGTTCAATAATCTCCGAAGTATAAGGTATCGAAGATTGGGTGAACGATCAGCAAGCAATAGAGGTATCCAAGTCATTTCTTCACCTCCAGCAGATTTCTCAGATGGACAGCTGTTGGGGTATTACCATTAGAAACCTCCAATGGAGTACCCTGGGCAATGACATACCCTCCCTCAGGACCACCCTTCGGACCGAATTCGATGAGATGGTCACAAGCGGCCAGTAAATGTGGATGGTGCTCAATTACAACTACACCATTCCCATTATCGACCAGTCTATTCAATACTTCAACCAAGCGTTCAACATCCTCCATATGTTGACCAACTGTGGGCTCGTCGAATATGAACAATGTGCCGGGACTTGATTTCTTTGATATTTCTTGAGCAATCTTGAGACGTTGTATCTCTCCCCCTGATAAGGTTCGGCTGGGTTGCCTGAGACCAAGGTAACCTAGTCCCACATCCAACGCCGCTCGTAATTCATTCGATACACGAACATCATCCTTGAAAATCTCATAGACTTCTTCCAATGTCATCTCATTCAATTCCGGCAGTGAGATACCTTGGATCCGAACTTTCCAGGCTTCCTGTGAATAGCCAGTACCATTGCATATCTCACAATCAGTAAAGAGATCAGGAAGGAATCCCATCTCGATACGGATTCGACCATTTCCGTCACATGCTGTGCAGGGCTTCGTTATCTGCTCGACATCATAGCCTAGTCCCATGGCATCCTCACTCTCTGAATATATCTTCGCTAAGGGTTTGAAAAGATCCAACGCCTGACCGGGACTAGAGATTCCCTTTCTACCTTGATCCAGTATTATTGTTTTCTGAGGAGTGCCCTCGAGAGTATCATACTCACCCGGCTCCAGCGGTTCATAGGAAACACTTGTAGTGAATTTCTTTGGAGCAATTGCACGACCAATGGTATCAATCATGAAGGTGCTCTTTCCGGATCCAGACACCCCACAAATACCAACGAGAACGTCTGTAGGTATCCTCACTGTCAAGTTTTTCAGATTGTTCTCTCTTGCACCACTGATGCTCATCCATGATCTTGAGATGCGGTAGTTCCTTCTGGTTGCGGGTCGCTTCTTGCCTGATAGCCAAAGTCCAGTAATTGTATCGCTCTTTCGAAGCTCAGCAAGATTTCCAGATACTAGTACCCTGCCGCCATTTCGACCAGACCCAGGCCCGATATCAAGTAGGAAGTCAGCAGAATTGATGACATCGTGGTCGTGCTCTACAATGATAACTGAATTGCCTTCATTGGTAAGATCCTTGAGGACATCTATCAGTGCGTTCACTTCTGAAGGATGCATACCTCGAGTCGGCTCATCTAGAAGTATCGTGAGGGAAGTAAGACCACTGCCAAGTAATGACGATAGGACTAGGCGCTGAGCTTCACCAGCGGACAATGTAGAAGCAACTCGATTTATGTGAAGATATCCCAGACCGACCTTCTCTAGGAACTCCAATCTGGTCATAATCTTGCGAAGTGCAGAAACCGAAATCGGATTATCGTTGATTTCCGATGTGAGCGGAATAAGAAACTCTCGTAGGTGAGATAGTGTCATGCTCTGCAATTCATGGATGTTATGCTTCAGAATCTTGACTTGCAGATATGTATCTCGCAATCCAGTACCTCTACAACTTTTGCACGGTTCAGTCCTTGTGTAGGTCCCTCCAAAATCCCAGTCGCTCACCCATTTGTAGAAACCAGCCCATTTTCCTTTCCCTGTTACTTCGACCTTCTTCCCTCTTCGATTTCCAATATAGGATATCTCCATGGGCTCTTGGTTCGGGTCCCCATACAAGAAGACATTCTTTGCTTCCGCAGACAAATCATCCCAAGGAGTCATCTTTGGATCAAAATCATATCTTTGGCCTAGCGCCTTAAGTGCTCCTGCAGCCCAGCTTGTTGGAGTACAGAAGTATCCTTTGGGAAAGTATCCCGGAGAGTACATAGCACCATCACAGATAGGCTTCTCTGGGTGTATGATGAGCTTCTCAGGCATAGGTACCTGTTGACTTCCTACGCCACTACAGGTTTCGCATGCTGAAGTATAGGTTCTAGAGTTGAAATCCCTTGGTTTGAAGAGAGATTGAGTGAATCCACATTTCTTGCAGACCCACTTATCCAAGCGTGAAAGTTTGGACCCACACGAGGGACATGTTCTCGTACCTATCTGAGCGAAAAGGACGGTGAGATTCTCAGCTATCTCAGTCACCGTTCCTACCGTCGTTCGACGAGCATAGACGGACCAGTAACCAGCTCCTCGTCTTCTTCGGGAGCTGATCGACAGTGTTACTCCAAGACCTGACACACTCTCGACCGGTGCTTCAGGACCCTCACTTGTGGCATGTCGTTCGTATACGGAGAGGGTCTCATAGAATCGTCGCTCAGCTTCCGCCTGAAGGACATCGCGGACAAGGGAACTCTTTCCTGAACCTGAGATACCAGTCACTACCGTCATCTTCCCTTTTGGAATATCAACATCGACATCTCGAAGGTTGTTAGCAGAAGCCTTCCTAACCGAGATGCTTTCAGAAACATAATGACTCTCAAAGTCGGTCCCATCTTTTGGCTCAACTGTCTTTTCTTCTCTCAGCGCCTGGGCCGTCGGACTGTCCCTAGTATCCATAAGGTCATCAAATGGACCGGCATAGAGCAACTGACCTCCCTTGGGACCTGCACCGGGTCCAAGGTCAACGACCCAATCAGCACTTTTGATCACATCGGTATTGTGTTCGACTACAACCAATGTAGCTCCAGCCTTGACCAATCGGTCTAGCACTTGCAAGAGCCCAGACAGATCAGCAGCATGCAAGCCAGTAGAAGGCTCATCAAGGATGATCATCTTGTCCTTCAGAGCACGCATGCCTAGATATTTCGCAAGTTTGACGCGTTGACTCTCTCCACCACTGAGAGTGGGAGAAGGTTGCCCTAGGGATAGATAACCAAGACCAATATCAACTAGTGCGTCAAGTACTCGAACCGCACTTGTCCGTTTGGCTACAGGAATTCGCGTTTCATCCTTCAATAGGTCCCTCACATCTCTAATAGAAAGTTCATAAATCTCAGAAATCGACAAGCTTCGTTCACCAAACTTGACTCTAGATTCTAGAACCTCATCCTTGAATCGCTTACCATTGCATTCTGAACATGTAATCCAGACGGAGGGAAGATACCTCATCTTTACCTCGATGCCACCCATACCCTTGCATTCTGTACACCCTCCCTCAGGAGTATTGAATGAGAAGTGCGATTTTGAAAGATCGGTTTCCGCTGCAAAGATGTCCCGTATCATATCCGCTAGTTTTGTGTATGTCGCGGGATTGGATCGAGGGTTCTTGCCAATCGGTTTTTGGTCAACAATGATTGGAGAAGGTGCGAGGCCCTCAACGCCAGCACATCCGATTGATTTGCCTTCATGAAGAGTTGGTACAAGTACATGATTGACCAAGGTGCTCTTTCCCGACCCAGAAACACCCGTAATGACAGTGAACCGGGACAAGGGAAACGTAACGTCGATTCCAAGGAGATTGAACTTTTTTGCTTCTTTGATCGTGATGAAGTCCTTAGGAGGGTCTCTCGGTGTAGGACGGAAGACCTCTTGTCTTCCACTGAAGAACTGACCAGTCACAGTTCCTGATTCCCAGAGACCTTTTGGAGAACCAGAATAGACTATTTCGCCACCATTGATACCTGCACCAGGTCCAAGATCTACCGCGAGGTCTGCATGAGCGGCTGCAATTGAATCATGCTCAACATAGATGACTGGACCTGGGAGGTTTCTAAAGGCGGGAAGAATTCTTTCAGTGTCCTTTGGATGTTGTCCAATTGTAGGCTCGTCAAGCAGATGCACGATATCCTCCAAACGACTAGTTAGTGAGATAGCTAGACGAACACGTTGACTTTCTCCACGGGATAGGCTTGGCGAAGGGCGATTTAGCTCTATGTACCCCAATCCCACATCCTGAAGAGCAACTAGTCGCCTCTCTATTTCAGTCCGAAGACGAGCTGCGGTTCGAGGTAGGGCTAGTGACGTCAATAGAATCTTTAGGTCGTCAACACTGAGTTCTAGGATGTCTGTGAATCTAAGTCCATCCAAGGTTACAGAGGCTGCTTGTGGATAGAGACCGGTCTGATTGCAATCATCACAACCAGTTCCATTGCACGAATTACAGGACCTATTGAAATGCTTTGGTTCAAGATCTCCAAAGTAAGTTCCACATTCGGTGCACTGATTCGAGAGCGCGTATTCCATTCTGGCTTCCTTACCGCGAACAGAGATTGCCCCTGAGCCTAATGCTGCCGCTTTATTCACCGCAGCCCGTAGGTCCCCAATCTGGACCTTACTCGAGAATCTTGCTACAACCACCTCGATATCATACTCAGATGAGCTGTCAAGGTCCGAAATGACAGGAGATCCATTAACGAGAACATCGGACGCCTCGAATTCTTGCCTAAGGAGCGCAAGTAGCGTTCTGTGACTACCTTTGCTCCTACGAACAAGTATTGCACGAAGAGCAATTGCTTCCTTCTTCAGGCTTTTCTGCACTTGCTCAACAATCTCATCTTCTGTTAATTTGGAAAACTGCGATCCGCAAACATGACAGTGCCGCACACCAAAACGAGCGAACAGGATCCGAAGAAAGGGATGCATCCCAGATGCAGAGGCGAGGGTCGAGTTAGGGTTTCGATTAAGCAAGTTCTGCTCGACTGCAATGGTCGGACCAATACCGGTTATTGAGTCAACATCAGAAGAAGCAAGTCTAGATGTCGCTCGCCCCATATTGTAAACATCTAAGAATCGACGTCTTGCCTCATTATAAACAGTATCGAAGATCAATGAGGTCTTCCCAGATCCTGAAACCCCAGTCACAACAGTGAGACCATCTCCTAAGTCGATGGACAGGTTCTTTAGATTGTGCTCTCGTGCACCTCTGACTTTGATCTTCATGGGACGGCAACTCGTTAAGGACTTTGAATGCAGTAAACCGAGATATGTCTATTTCACTCTCTATTGACGAGCTATCCTCTAAGTCTTCTCATAGTACTGTAGATTGATTAAGAAGATAACTAAGTCACTACGTTGCCTATTTGAGCAAGATAACTTCCTTCTTTGGATTCGCAGAATCAAGTTAGGAATTGCTACGACTTTCAAAGACGATGATGATATTGATACCAGTCATCTCTGACATCTTTTCTATCTCATCCACATTCCACATCATATTCAATGATGACGTGATAGAAGGGTGTTCTTACTATTGACTTCTCTATTCGACAAATCCCCATCGAAATATTACTATTCAACGATAATAGAACTAAAGACATAAATACGTTAATTGTCGAATTAAATGAGAGAGCGATGATTCCAGACCTGATTTCCCTATTGATCTGCATATTGATGATGCTAGCAGGCTTAGGTCTGATAGCGTTGACAGATAAAACGTTAGAGTATCTGATATAGAGCGGAATGAATTTAGCCACCGTCCCTCATGTAATCCACAAACATTATTACAACTGATTCCATATTTGATAAAATTCACGAAGGGATTAGATTGGTAGTCTTCGCAGTATACGATCCGATCAAACATGAACGAGATTTTATTCAACTCAATATCGAATACATAGGATGGATTGCAGACCAAGTACTCAAACGCTATGGAATTGATTTTCTGAAATCTACGGGAATGTCTGTAGAAAAGTACGTTCGGACAAATTACGAGAATTTCATATCTGTGCCAGTAGAAGAAGGGAGACTATTGATTCTTGAAGATTCTGGAAAAGTAATAGGAATGGGTGCCCTTACCAAACATGATATGGACGAAGGCGAGATCAAACGAATGTATGTCAAACCTGAGTATAGGGGAAAGGGATTTGGAAAGAAGCTTTTGATGAAACTTATTGATATTGCTAAAGATCTTGAGTATACTGCTCTACGATTGAATACGGGGGGATTCATGGATACTGCACAGTATGTTTACACTAGTGTCGGATTCAGGAAAATACCTGAATATACAGAGTCCGAAGTGCCAATTCCTTTGAACCATCAATGGTTTTTCATGGAGTTGGAATCGTAGGAACAGAGTTCATGTTCGTATGACTATTATTTGCCCCTGTCTACTTACACCAAGTTGCAGGTTTCCTTTGTAGGCGTTGACATACGCATTCTCAAGTATGATGTCTTCACCCTCATTAACCTGTCTGATAGTATCATTCCACAGAACCAGTTTCACTGATCCTGTTTCATCAGTGAATGTCACATTTGCAACTTGGAGCGGTTTGCCGTCTTTTGAAATTACGTCTCTTGTTTCAGATACTTCTTCAATTCTACCTTTGATTTTTAGTCCTTTCATCCCATCTTGAAGGTCTTTTATCAAAACATATGATGGCTCATAGGAGTCATCGGTTATCTTCACGTAATATCGCAAATCGAAAACCGGGACCCATCGTAGAATGCCTTCCTGTCTGAATCCTATCTTCTCATAGAATCCCTTTGTTCTAACATTCCATTCAGGTGTATCAAGAGTCCACTTCTTTACCTTAGGGTAGTTGCTCTCTATTAGTCGAAATGTTCCTGTCCCAATTCCTTTACGATGAAATTCAGGATCAATGAATACACCATAGATGTATGCATGCTCTTCTGATACCTTGTAGACTCGTGTGCCTCCAACGATCTGCCCATTGAAAAGAAATTTCCAATAATCTGTTCTCTCGCTTTTGGTATCTCGTCTATGTGCTTCAACTGAGTCATAGCCATCTGGACCTCCGGGACCAGGTGCTCCGACATCCACATCAGAATCAAAAGCTCGTTTCGAGATATTAGCAAGAATCTCAGCATCTTGCGGTTTTGCAAGTTCTATCGAAATCAGTCCTGTCAATCCTTACCCCTCCTGAATGACATCACTTAGGAACCTGCCAGTGAATGATTTGTTGTCTTTGGCTACATCTTCTGGCGTTCCAGTTGCTATTACCTCTCCACCCTCATCGCCACCTGATGGTCCCAAATCTATGACATAATCCGCACTCTTTATGACGTCCATATGATGCTCAATGACTAGTATTGTATTCCCTTGTTCTACAAGTCGATTCAAGCAATCTAAGAGCTTTTGAATATCAGCGAGATGGAGACCTGTTGTTGGTTCGTCGAAAATGTATAATGTATCACTCGATGCCTTCAATTTTCCAAGCTCTTTTGAAAGTTTGATACGTTGAGATTCGCCTCCACTCAACTGATTCGATGGCTGCCCAAGCTTGAGATATCCAAGACCTAACTCATCCATGGTCTTAAGCTTGTGATGAATCAGATTTACATCTTCAAAGAAGGTCATTGCCTCTTCTACAGTCATGTCGAGGACCTGTGCAATGTTCTTTCCTTTGTACTGAATCTCAAGGATTTCTTTTGTATATCGATCACCTTTGCATGCGGGACAGATGCTCTCGATATCAGGCATAAATTGCAATTGAGTAGTGACTATTCCCTCACCTTTGCATTCAGGACATCTACCACCACTATTCTGATTGAAGCTGAAATCAGCCATCTCGTAGTGATTATCTTTTGCCTCAGGGAGGTCAGCAAATAGTGAACGTATCTTATCAAAGAAACCAACGTAGGTTGCCGGATTTGACCTAGAAGATCGCCCTATGTTCGTCTGATCGATATTCCTCACATCTCGAAGATTCTCAATTCCTTCAATTCTATCATGTTTACCCGGGATGATTCGCCTATCTCTGAAGACAGAGTGCAGTTTCTTGTAGAGAATCTCATTGATCAAGCTACTCTTTCCAGATCCAGATACACCAGTAATGCACACGAAGAGACCGAGAGGAATCTCTACGTCGACACCTTTCAGGTTGTTCTCTTGTGCGTTGAAAATCCTTAATGCATGCCCATTGGACTGTCGACGGTGCTCTGGTGTCTCAATCCTTTTCATTCCTCTAAGATACTGCCCAGTAACAGAGTCCTCATTTTTCTGAATATCTGCAATAAGCCCTTGAGCGATAACTCTCCCTCCATGAACTCCTGGACCGGGACCCATCTCAATTATGTAATCTGCGGCCTTCATCGTTTCAACGTCATGCTCGACAACTATTACCGTGTTACCGACGTCACGTAACTTTTTGAGAGTATCAATTACTTTAGTTCCGTCTCGAGGATGAAGTCCGATTGAAGGTTCATCAAGAACAACAAGCATTCCCATAAGCTCCGATCCAATCTGGGTGCTTAGTCTAGTTCTCTGCAGCTCACCACCAGAGATAGTGTCAGCCCGACGATTCAGACTAAGGTAGTAGAGACCAATGTCTAGCATCAGGTCAATCCGTTTTTTCAATTCATCAAGAATAGGACCTGCGATATGCTCCTTCTCTGCAGGAGTCTGAATATTATCAAGGAATGACCGTAGTTCCTGCAAGGGCAGGATAGATAATTCATGGATAGTCCTGTCGCCAACCTTCACAAGCATCCGTTGAGGAAGAAGCTTTGTACCTTTGCAATCAGGACACAGACTCTCGACCATGCGTTTCTCAACCCAATTGTACCCAGGGTCATTCTGCTTGCGTTCCTTACACAAACGACGATACCATGCATCCAATCGGGGCACAATCCCTCTGAAAGAGAACATCTTCCCAAAGTTTTCGTGGTCCCTAAGCTCATCAGGAGGACGTAGCATCTCAAACTTCTCACCACCTGTTCCATAGAACAGTTTGTGCTTTACATCCTCAGATAGTTCCTTGTAAGGTGTATCTAATGAGAAGCCAAAGTGCTCCCCCATGCTATAGGCCATACAATAATGCCAGTTAATGATGCGTTTGTAAGTGCTGGGATCTATATTCCATGAACCTCTATCAATAGCTCCTTCTCGTAGACTCTTATCGGGATTTGCCACCATAAGGATAGGATTTGCTGTCATATGAGTGCCTAACCCCCCACAAGTTCTGCAAGAACTATCACCTTCATTCGAGGAGAAGTACCATGGGAGAAATTCGCCAGCTAGAATATGATGTTCAGAGCATGACAAAGATGAGTAGAATTCCGAGGATTTCGGAGCATTCTCCGGATTTGTTATATTCAGTCTGAGAAATCCTTCTCCAATCCTCAGACACTCGATGATAGAATTCACGATTTGCTTTGTCTGATCTCCATTTATTGTGAACTTGTCCAAGATTCCTTCAATACGATACTCCTCTTCCTCGTCAAGCTCTATATTATCAGAGGTGCTTCTTAGTTCACCGTCGAGCCTGATATTTCTGCAACCATGATTTCGTATCTCATCGATGAGATACTCATAGTTCTCACCATATACCTTGAAGAACGGAGCTAGAATCTCGATGGTAGTTCCTTGTGGCAATGATTGAATATGTTCAGCGATTTGATGTGGAGTCTTCGCGGGAATCTGACTTTTACAATATGGACAATGAGGTATACCTACTGTTGAGAATAGCAAGCGTAAGTATGTCTGTATCTCTGTTAGGGTTCCCACGGTGGATCTTGGATTTCTCACCCCACGAGCTTGAGAGATCGAAAGAACAGGAGAGAGACCTTTTACCGAGTCCACTGCTGGTTTCTTGATCAATGGTATGCGAGACCTTGCGTAGGCAGAGAGCGACTCCATGAACCTGCGTTGACCTTCTCCATACAGAACATCGAACGCAAGTGATGATTTTCCACTCCCTGACACACCTGTAACCACGGTTAGTTTGTCACGAGGAATCTCGACATCTATATTCTGCAGATTATTTTCGCGAGCTCCTTTGATACGCACAGTTTTGCTCATAGCATCTCACTCTCCATGCATAGGTATCCTGCCTCATAAACCTCGAATCGACTCCTACTTGTAAGCTTCAACGGATACACCATCTTTTGGAGTAGTCCCAACCTTGCAAGAAACTCGCAGGATGAAATCAGTGTGAAGGTATCATTGCGATTAAGCTTCTTTCTAAAATGCTTGTCAATCTGCGATATGCCACAATGACCACCTTGTTCAAGGATATAAGCAGCAATAGGCTCGAAGAGAATGTCAGCGTATTTCTCTAAATAACTCTGGCAGAGATTATAGCCTGTTTCGCAAGCTTCCAGGGTCACACCTTCTTCAAGCAGAGAGAAATAGCTCTTCCCGAAAAGATCAGGATTGTATTTCCTTGCTTGTAGAGTGACCTCTCGAGATGGAACATCACCATGTGACAGAACTTCCAGATGAGCTACTTGAAGTATCAATCCGTTAAGCCATCTGAATGCCAACATGGCATCTTTCTGATGTACGATACTCTTGCGAACTTTACTCAAGTAACCAAGCGCGTTGTCAGCATAAATCATCATCCCAAGTGATTTGTCTCTGTCACCAATCCGAGAGGGATTCTCATAATATTCTGTTATCGTATCATCATTAGAGAATAGCAATTTACCAGTATATATGATATGATGGAGAACAGAGCCTTGTAAAGGAACATCCATCCAATCTCGAAAATTCTTCCTTGAATGGACATCAATTTGAATCAGGATATCACCATCCTTCAGCCAATGTTGCTGATATGGAAGAGATTCATCCTTAGTTATGATTAGCATGTCAATATCGGATTCAGACCACACATCCCCACGCACCAGACTCCCATAGACAATTGCCGCAAGGATATTGGAATCTCTTTGTAGTTGTTCAACAAAGGAATCAAGGGCTGAGGTATACTCAGCAATTATATCGTTTTGTCTGTCCACACTCATTAAATCACTTCTCCTTTATAGGGTGATATAAATCGAGCATGAAATCACCATCACTTCCGTCCGGTGATAGTGCATGTTCAAGGCAAGGTCCTTTAGCCATCATGTATTTGCTTGATCTAACCCATTCATCCAGCTTCTTCCAGCTTTCAAGATACCCATTTTCCTTGAAGAATTCAGATTCAAGCTCCTCTGTCAAGTTACACGTAATGACAGCAAAGTTCCCACCCTTGAACTCTTTATACTCCATACCCTCCAAGAGCTCATATTCTCTGTCAACTACCATCCAGAACTCGTATCCATACTCCGAACTACCAGGTTCAGGATTCGGATTGTTGAAACCATAGACAGGGTGTTTCCGAGGTTTGTTAAGCAAACCCAGAGGTTCAGCCCACTCACGCATCTTCTGCCATGCATCGTTCTCTGGGGAACGACTTATTACTCGAACACTTACAACTCGATGAGGATTGAGCTTCACTATGCGAACATCTGATTCTTCGATATCATCTGTTTTCTTTGAATGAGCCTTCAGTATTAGCTCTGCGCGTTTCGCGGATTCCGCATTCCTACGCCTCACGGATTTTGCATAGGTCTCAACGATTGCAGATATGAAGAGAACTCCATCATCGGTTATTTCATACAGACCGCGTTTCGGATTAGAAATCATCTCAGCTGATAATAGCTTTGAAAGGTGATGAGCAAGGGCTGTTTTGCTTAAACGAACAACATGAAGAAGATCATCAAATTCCTTGGGACCTTGAAGAAGTGAGGAAAGCATCTCGAGCCGGGACCGATTGGAGATAGAGGAGAGGAGATATTCTATATCATTAGTGAAATCATCAAGTATTGATGACCATTGATGTCTTTTCACCTTGCTCATCTTAACCACGATACAGAGATTAAGTACATTTATTATTAAACATTTCTTTGAACGTAAGTACTATTTTTACTGAACAATTTCATCTTCATCGAATGCCTGAGAGTTTCTCGAAAACTGTACACTTATCCGATGGAAACTCTAGATGTCAAATTCTAGCTTGTTTTCTTCCCACCATTGCCGCCATTCTTTCATAATCCGTTCTCGTCCGGACAGTGTAATGCCATCGACAAAAGAAGGCCCAGGATTCCCAAGCAGGCGTCGTAGCATCACAATTTGCCCCATGTGACCCATATAATGATAGGCCATCCTGTACAGGGTTTCTAACAATGATTCACTAGGATTACCTGCAAAAGCTTGGTAGAATTCGGAGGGCTCTAATCCACGAAGATACTCCTTGTTACAATCACTCATATTGAGATAAGTATCAAGTAAATTACGGAATGATAAAGGAGGATGGATGCGTGAAATCTCATCCTTGGTTGTTCCATAGCGAAAGTATTCACACAACTCTTCAGAATAGAACCGGGTATTTTGACATGTCAAGTTCACAACCCAATGGTAATGAACAGCGCAATGACCAAAAATCCATCCTATAGAATTCAGCATTGGTGAAGCTGATGCATATATTTGATCTGATGAAAGACCCATCAAAGAGTGAAGTAGGTTGCATTCTGCAATCTCAACTGAAGCTATGCCTATTTGTGCGACATTGAGTTCCATGTAAACACCCACAAAAGGGATGTTTACGTATTATATAGAGCTTTTCAGCGACGCTTCTTTCATTTTAGCTCCTTATAAAGGGAGGATGTATTTGGCCATTCGAAAAATAAATCCGGCAGAACCTTATATGCCACTTTTCCATGCCATTATTCATCAGTTAGGAGAGGTTGTAAGATGAAGCGCACGCTTATTCTTATCATTTTAGTAATATCCACATTCATGGTCTTCAATCCAACCCCACAGAATCAATCACCTTTTGTTGAACTCGGAAGGGAGATTTCTATTATTGAAGACTTCAATGATAGTGGAGAGAAGCAGGATGTGACTGTCCGCTTTGATAGAGAGCTAACTCTATCAGAGATAGAATACTATGAGAGTAGAGGTATAGACTTCGGAGAAAAGATTCAGAACATCGGTTCAATATACATTGTGAAAGCATCACAACTTGCCCTAGACAATCTTGGGAAGGATACTAGGTTTGAGAGCACAGAACCACTGAAACAACCAAGGTATCAAATGCCAAGAGATGTTTCGATAACTGATTGCTATGCGGATATCGCTCAACAAATGCAGGACTACTATGGATGCAACCTTACAGGAGAAGGGATTCTAGTTGCAGACTTAGACACTGGCGTTCAGTGGAGACACCCGGATTTCTTCTTTGCCGATGGACCGAGTATACACTACTTTGAAACTTCAGGGACTCCACCGAATATGTGGATTTTCAATAATGGAACAGATGGAGTAGATCTGAACAACAATTTCGCAATCGAAAGCAACGAGAAGCTCTATGCAATTGATGTCAATGAAAATGCCGCAATAGATGCTGATGTCGATTGGATATGGTTAGATAATGGAACCACAGTAGGGGCTATTGATGATGGTGATGCATTCTTTGCAGTAAACGATACAGACTCCGATAATGTAGTAGAAGGTGTTGATTACTTAGTCAGATTAAAGACACCTAAGACGAAGTATCTCGTTCACAAGGTGTCTGGATTCATTCAAGCTTGGGAGAGAGGAGTCAATTTAACTTCAAGTACATTCTATGATACGGATGGACATGGTACTGGTGTAGCAGGAATTCTAAATGGAGGGCAATTAGGGTATAGAAAATATGTCGGAGTTGCACCTGACGCAGAGCTCATGGCCATCAATATCTTTGGTAATGATGGCCTTACAGTAGAGGAAGGGCTTGTCTATGCAAGAGATCATGGAGCAGATGTGATACTCATAGAGGTAGGCTCTTGGACGTATGAGTTCTTAGATGGATCCAGTAATGTCGAATTAATGATTGATACACTAACAGCAAGTGGCATACCGGTTATTGTGCCGGCTGGAAACCTTAGAGGAGCAAATCGACACGCAGCAAGAACTGGAACAGCCAATACCATACAATCAACGGACTTCCGAATCCCAACATCACTTGGAGCGACAGAAGTATATCTCACAGTTCTTTGTGACAAATTGGTGAATAATGCTCAAGTGAATATCACCGAGCCAACTTCCTCAGGCAGCATTGTACACCAGCTCAGTTTCGGAATCGGTTACTATCAATGGACCACTGCATCATATGGCGTTAATGTCACAATAGATGCGTTCATTGCGAATTCAACGAGAGCTGGTTGGTACATGATTGCTGTTGATATTAGAGGAACTATAAAGGACACATCCTACTGGTCTATTGATATTGAGAATACTCAGAATGCTCAATATCACTTCTACATCTCTGATGACGCAAGTGCATGGAGTGGAGGAGCAGAATGGTATGGACCACATGGAGTCACGAATCAAAATACGATTACATGGCCATCAACAGCGGATACAGCAATATCTGTTGCATCATATCACACTAGATCAATATGGGCAACAGCAGGTTCTTTGGCGTCGTTCTCATCAGAAGGTCCCAGAGTTGATGGAAATAGTAAGATGTCAATTGCTGCGCCTGGAGGATGGGATGTCATCTCAGCATGGTCAAGTGACTCTGCATGGGCAACATGGTATGATAATTACGGAGGTCTCGCGTTAGATTCCGTATTTGGAGGATATAGACTCTTTAGCGGAACTTCAGCATCTGGACCTCATGTTGCTGGGGCAGCAGCACTTATCCTCCAGCTCAATGCAGATTGTGGTTCAATTGTTAAGGACATTATCGAATCCACAGCATATAATGACGGGTTTACAGGAGTGATACCTCCGCCACCCGGGGTAGCGAATATCGGTTGGGGGTATGGTAAGCTTAATGTTTCAAATGCAATAGAAGAAACGATGAAGCTCCCCGTCATCTGGGAAGTACAGGAAAATCCCTTGCCACCAGAATACAATGAAACATTCGTTGTAACAGTCAATGTGTCAAATGCTGATTTTGTGGTCTTCGATTGGACTTCCAACGCTTGGTCATCAATGATTCATTCAAACATGACTCTATCTAGTGGAGTGTATACAGCTTCAATACCTAGTCATGCGTACTCAACTGCTATAGAATACAAAGTGATACCGATCAACTCCTCTGCTATTGGAGGACCAGTATATGGTGGAGATTACACTGTTGTAGACACTATTGCTCCTGTAATAGGTTCATACTGGCATAACGCTACAGGGACAGTTGTTGATCCAACATTCATAGACATCGCCATCCAAGCAACGGAACCCGTAAACGCATCAGGCATATGGGCAGTGGATATAGAGTTCACACTGGATAACTGGGTATCTATAAACTACATCACAATGACCTACAATGGAACCCATTGGATTGGTATGATAACCCCCGCACCAGCACCATTCACTGTCCAGTTCAGAGTCGCGGTATGGGATAATGCGATGAACATAGCAAGGACATCCAGCTTCTCGTACACTGTGACACCGGCAACGACTACGACAACAACTACAACCACTACAACCACAACGACCACAACAACAACTACAACAGATACAGGTACTACTTCGGATACTATTACTGGACCGACAACGACTTTCAACTTGCCAGAATGGATTCAAGAAAACATGACCTTGGTGTTAGTTGCTGGAACAATCCTGTTGCTGCTGATCATCATAGTAGCGTGTAGGCGACGGAACTAGCAAGAATAGAAGCTCTCCTGTAGGGAGCTTCTCCATCCTTTTTTAGAGCCAAGAATATATTTTGCGGATTCCATAAATTAATAGTAGAATTGGCAATCAAGTAGTATAGGAGCGAAATCATTTGACAGAGGAATCCAAGTGCGACCCGATCTATTTTGATGAAACTTGTGGGTTCATTGACAGAGTGAAGGCCCAACTTAGACTGACACAAGGCACTGAAATCGCACGAAGATATCTGGCGATGAATGCATTTGACGGCATCCTTCCAGTTTTGGGAATCATTATGGGCGGATTTGCGTCCCTAGCCTTCCAAGATTCACTAGTAATATTTGAAACTTCGATTCTCGCTATTTTCGCAACGAGTTTTGCTATGCTCATCTCAGGCATAACATCATCCTATCTTACCGAAGGAGCGGAGAGAAAACGAGATATCGAGGAACTAGAGCGCGCCTTGCTGAAAAGCCTTGATGGTAGTATAATTGTAAAGGCGACAAAAACAACAACATTAGTGGTATCTTTCATAAATGGTATTTCGCCATTTGGTGCAGCCATGATCACATCCGCTCCCTTGCTCTTGGTATTTCTTGGTTTACCAATAGCAACCGCATTCGCATTCTCTGTTCTCGTTGCAATGCTGCTGCTCTTCATCCTAGGCCTCTTCTTGGGAAGGATCTCGAAATCGAATATGCTTGCCTATGGGTTGAAGACACTAGCAGCAGGAATACTAGTTGTGATCATGATATGGTTCTTCTCAAATCTAACAGGCTATTGAAGATCAATTCTCGGATGGATACCGTGCTGAATAGAGATAGCTTGTCAGTAAGAAGAAGACAAGGATCACTGGTATAACAAGTGACACGAGAGACCCTTCTATGGTGACAAATTGATTGGATATGGCAATTAACCTGTTGATGTAAATCCCTACTATAACAGGAAACACTGTAATCAAGAGAATATCCTTCCTCTCTATTGGCTTTCTATCAGCCCATAACAGGAGTAGGGTCCAACCAAACATGAGTGGGGCACCCATACCCATCGCAAACATATAATCAAAGCCCGGAGCAAATGATTCGAAGCCCTCCATAACTGCAAAGAGATCTGGAGAGATCATCGCCAAACCAACAAACGCATCAATTAGGGCACCTGCCCAATAACTGATTCTTAGTAGTAGTATATTTCGTTCCATTTCAATCACTTTTATTTCCATATTGGAATGTTTTCACAGTGGAATTAATAACGATATATATAAATATTCCCACTGTGGAAATAATTTAGTATGGATAGAACTGGCGAGGCGAAATGATGTCGAATATTGAAGAGATCGTGGAACTGTTTACGAAAATTCTAGAGTCAGTCACCTTTGCCATTGAAGAGCTGGAATTCAATCAGCATCAGGTAGGGAGAGGTATTTTCATCATCGATTATATTGGGAATAATGAACCGTGTAATCTGAAGGATATCTATGAGAATACAAAATTCCCTCCAAGCACAGCGTCTCGAAGGGTAGACGAGCTCGTGAAAGCTGGATTCATTGAAAGAGCAAGATCAGAAGAAGATAGACGAGAAATCATTCTTCAATTGACTGAGGATGGTCTTACAGTCTTCAGGATCTTCAGAGATCATCGAATCAAATCGCTCAAGCAATTTCTCAAGTCATTTGATTCGAACGAGGTTGAAAACTTCACGCGGATTCTTCGACACCTTGTAGATAATCATGAAGATATCTTTGTCATCTAATGGTTGTAGTCCTGTCAACAAAACTAAGTAGAACATAATGCATACCATACTCACGTGTATTGGGAGGTTATCCATTGAGCATAGAATTACCTGAGATAGAAATTCTATCCAAACAGATGAATGAGATAATGACTTCAAAGAGCATATCTGATGTGCGTGTGGAGAATTACGAAAAGCTCCAGAATTCAAGCTTCTTCAATAAGGATACCACTACGTACAGTAATCTTGTTGGTTGTAAAATTAGGGAAGTTACAGGAAGAGGAACCGTCATCAGAATCAGAATGGACAAAGAAAGGAATCTCTTGTTAGCTCCAGAAATGGGCGGAGAGCTTAGATTGTTCTCAAACGAAGCTGATATGCCTAAGAAATATCATCTTCGAGTGGACTTCACAGATGGCAGTATCTTCTCGATCTATCTGAAAGGGTATGGATTAGTTTATGCCTCAAATGATTCGAATCTCTCCAATGTCTACTCGTATAACAGAGATTTCCTTAATGGAGTTTCACCATTAGAAGAGGATTACACACTTGATTATGTAAAGAGAGCCCTTGAAGAGAAAGATAGGAATCTGAAGACCCTACTCGTAGGGAAAGAAGCCATTGTTGTAGGATATGGTAATGCAGGATTCCAAGAGATCGCATTTGATTCTGGAATTCATCCCAAAAGAAAGAGTTCGACACTATCCATTACAGAAAAGAAGGCTCTGTTCAAGGCTATTAGAAGAGTCACAGATATGAGAATCAAGCAGGGAGGAAAGGACTCATTCACCGATCTATTCGGGAACAAAGGAAATCATGTTCCACTGATTGGAGGACATCTGAGAGATATGGCATGTCCAAAGTGCGGTACGATCATCGAGAGGTTGATGTTCGGTGGTGGACCTACCTATCTTTGTCCATCTTGTCAAATCTAAAATATCTCATTTCATCAACACATTGACCACAGATAGAAAGAAATGGGACTCAATATGCTGGAAACGTGAGGAACATGGTAGAGCTGATAATTGGAGAACTCACACAGACTGACATCATCCTAGCACTATTCACTGGTCTGGCAGGAGGCATAATCCTGGCATTGGCATATGTGATGGCTGAGAGAGGTGTAGACCATTGGAAACCTAGGAAAATGGTCCATATCGGGATGGGCTCAATCATTGCTCTAACTGTTCATGCCTATGCCACCATCAGTGGACCGGCCTTAGCTGCAGGCATCTTCCTGACCATTCTTATGTATGCATGGGCTCATAAGAGTGATTTAATCGCGGAACTACTAGTTGCTGGAAGTAGAGAAAATGAGAGTTCTCTCAATACCTTCGCTTCGGGATTCATGGGAATGATTGCATTCATGGTGGCATTTCTCCTATTCTTCCAACGTCCAGAGATCTTTGTTGCAGCAATCTTGGCAGTGGCTTGGGGTGATGCTGCAGGTGAGGTTGTGGGAAGGTCTGTAGGAGGAACGATTTCTAGTAGAAAATTCCGAGGGAAATCAGTTGAAGGAAGCTTTGGCGTTTGGACCATGACTATTGTGTCAATTATGGTAGCTATGTTTCTGTACTCTATAGATGCGTGTCCATTATGTGTAATCGGTCAAATAGCGGTTATAGGAATCGTCATTATGATCATCGAGCTATTCAGTATTGGATGGACTGATAACTTCCTTATTCCTCTAGCAACAGCTTTCCTCATGTGGCTCCTGATATTCCCCGGGATGCCACTCTTTCTGGCCTAAACTGGCTTACTCCCAATCAATAATCCGAGTGATGCCACTCTCACCAAGCTCACAGACTAGCTTCAGCTCCGCAAGAATACTTGTCCATCCGACATCATAACCAACCGCAGCTTCAGGAGATTTAAAGCCATGATGATGGAGGCTAACAAGGGTCGAATCCTTTACCTCTTCAAAGCGAATATTCACCAATGTTTCGGGTTCATCTCCGTAGACCCAAGTGAATTCGAGCTCTTTCTCGGGAATCATTTTGCGAAATATTAGCGGACCTTTTCCCTCTGCCCACCATGTATAGATACCAGCATATTGTCTATCAACGACTGGATCATCAGCTCGAATGAAATGTCGAAGCTTCTCTGGATTCACCCAAACATCAAAAGGCAAAACTGGAGGAGCTCGTATGAGAACACTCAGCCGAATATCCTGAGAATCATACGGAGTTACTCTTAGAGGATGATAATCAGTATAATCGAACTTGAAAGCAGGTTCGCCTAGCTCAATCACAGCCTTGAAATTTGCCAAAAGGATATTCCAGTGATCTGAAAGATGAAGGTCCTTCGCTCCATCTGGTATCGCCCCATGCTTCACATCTATTTGCGTTCCAATGGGGATTGCAACGAACCGAATGACAAAGAGCGTTTCGGAGCCGAGGATGCCCCAGCTAAAGAGTATAGCCCTAGGGGACTTATAGCGCCGAATATTCCAGGTGTTCTCCATCTCTGGCGTTGTGGGTGCATTCTTACCAGAGAAGCGAATGTAACCATGGGGGGATAAATCAGCGCTGATTTCATTTCCCAACCATTGTGTCATAATGACAGGATTAAGGAAGCTCTCCCATACCTCATCTAGCGGATGAGCTATCCGAACTGACAGGTGAATGATAGGCATTACATCCTCCACTGGCTGTTCAGCCACGATACCACACTCTCTATTTCAATACTCTATGTTCCTTATCTTTTTGCTTATTGAATCAACAGAACATGTGAGTACAGACATATCAGCATTTTCCGTTTATAGACTATCAGGTAGTGGAACTCAAATAAGAAAGAAAAAAAGAGAGGGTCTTTCGACCCCACAATCGATCTATTGCATTGGTTTATTCAAGGGCCACTTTCGCCAAAGGTATGCGAATACCAGCTGAACCCAGAGAAGGACCAGTAGGAATGGAGTCAGGTTGTCGAAGAAAGGATTACCTACATACAGGATGGAGAGAATTGGTGCGATATAGTAAGATGCAATGAAGAAGATAGTTCCTAAGACAACAATGAATATCAAGCGTATCAGGAAATTCTTACTTTGGCTGTAGCCTTTCGGCCAGTTATCCATGAAAAGAGATACCGCAATTACAGCCATTATCAACCAATCCGCATAGGCAACATTCCACAATCCTACTGCCACAGCTTGCTGAGTTAGTCCAGGGTCAGGAAAACCAAAGGCAAAAAACATTGGAACAGTTATGAAAAAGCCAACATATCCTGCTACGATTACCCAAAGATAACCTAAGACTATACAGACGATGAAGGCAACAATACCGATTAGAGGTTGTTTGCCCGCTTTATTCCATGGCCAATACTCGAATGCCATCAATGTCAATAGTGAGAAGAATATCGTCCATTGTGTCCAAGCCATGTTTATGCCGTATGCTGGTAGTACCCATGATAGGGGATCAGCAAGTACAGCCGCAGGATTTCCAAATGGGAAGAATAAGAATAACCAGGTCACTAATGTGATTATCCATCCAATGATGAACACGATAGCTCCACGTACTGGTTGCTTCTTGTCGAATACAGGCCAATACATTGTTCCCGCAACCCACAGTACTGCAAAGGAGAAGCAGGCTCCGGAAAGAGACCCGAAGATTGCCCAACCAACGCCAAGTCTAACAAATGGGTCTACAATACCCAAACTTGAAGCGTAAGCCTCAGCAAACGCATTTGCCACAAAGAAGAAGACGAGAGCAACGACTACATTCAGAATAGTAGCTGCTAGTCCAACCTTCCATGGTGTCTTCAATTTATAGAATGGCCAATTCTCAAACCAAATGGCAAAAAGAACAGCCATCAAGCCAAAACCACCAAATAATGATATAGCCGCAGAAAATGGAGAAAAGCCAATCACATACCATACTGCGATTGATACAAGGAATGTCCAGATCAATGCAATAATACCTGCGATAGGTTGTTTCCAGCGCGGCATCATTACCAACGGTGCTTCTTCAGCTTCAGGGATTCCGATTTTATCACCCGTTAATGCCAAATCTCTACACCTCTCTCAAAAAAGGAGATTAGCTAAAATCTAATACATTCCCCCTACTTTAAGACTTCGAAAACTAAAACGAATAGTGATTTGAGCAACGGGAACCTAAAGCACTCTCTGTCAGAATCATCATGATGTAGGACCAATGTCTGAAGAGCAAGAATCAAGGGAATTTGATTAAAGCACTAACAAGCCTATGGGTTTCTTGGTCTGAGTCCAAATCTTTGGTATCCATCCATAGTAATAGCAATTTGCTAACTCTGCATTTTTTAGGTAGAAAGACACTCTTAGACTGGTGAGAAACCATGCAAGTAGTAACGATTGATGAAAGAGAGATAGCATACAAGATAAGTGGTAATGAGTCAGGTCCAAAGTTGATTCTAATCCACGGACTCTTCGTTAACAGTGACTGTTGGAGAGATCAGCTATCATTCTTCGAAAAGAACTACCATGTTATGAGATTTGATTTGTACGGACATGGACGTTCTCACAAGCCGGGCAAGAGATTTACTATTAGAAACTATGTAACTGATATGGTGAACCTTCTGAATCATATTGGGTGGGTTGAGGACCTTGTCATAATGGGGCATTCACTTGGAGGGATGATTGCTCTTGTCTTTTCCTTGGAGAACCCAGCAAGTGTTAGCAAACTCGTCATTTCTAGCTCCTACTGCTTCGTTAGCAATGAAGCTATTACAGATGTTGCTGGACGAGTCAACAGCAATCCCATCGAGAAGTTTGGATTAGGCATAGGCAAACGGGGTCTGAATCCCTACAATGAGGAGGATGCACAATGGATTGCCAAGCAGGTAAGCGATCACCTTACAAGTAATGATGCCCTACTTGCTACCGCAGCCTCAGCAGGTTTCAATATTTGTGAGAATCTGAGGAATTTGACCATCCCGACCCTCCTTATCGTAGGAGAGAAGGATATCACAACACCAGTTTGGGCCTCTGAGATGTTACACGAATGGTTACCTCATTCTGAAATTGAGGTGATTTCTGGAGCAGCGCATTTAGTTATCATTGATCACTCTGAGGAATTCAATACATTAGTGGCAAAATTCCTTGAAAAGTGAGCTGCAATCCACACGAGGATTCCTTATTTTGAGAGAAACCAAGTGGGCAAAACCTGAAGGGAGAAAGATATGCCAGATGCTGAGATAAAAAATAATGGCAGCATCAACTATCAAGCAAGGAATCGCATCCTTCGCGAGCTGCTCCTCCATACCCATGATGCTATCAGTATTCTATCTCCAACAGGAGATTATCTTGAGCAGAATCGGGAACATAGAGAGTTATTGGGTTTCGATAACAGGGAACTAATCGGGAACTCCCTATCTATGATAATGTGTGAGGAGGATTTCAAAAAAGTAACTCACAGCATACAGAATGAAGGAGTGTTCATCGGAAACATCCAGACTGAGAAAGCTGATGGTTCAAGTATTCTTGTCGAGATGCATATCTTTGAGATAAGAAATGATGAGGAATCACTTGAATGCCATCTTTCAATATCCAGAGAGCTTACAGAAAGCGATCAGATAAGGAAGGCATTGGAAGAGAGTGCAAAGAAATATCGAACCTTATTCGAGAATGCCAATGATGCAATATTCCTCATGAAGGATGATGTGTTTATAGAATGCAATGATAGGACTTTGGAAATGTTCGGATGCACAAGAGAACAAATACTGCAAAATACACCATATCGATTCTCACCATTGACTCAACCTGATGGCAGAGACTCAAAAGAGAAAGCATTGGAGAAAATCAATGCGGCATTTGCGGGAGAACCTCAGTTCTTTGAATGGCGTCACATCCAATTCGATGGTACACCCTTTGAAGCAGAAGTAAGCTTGAACGCAATCGAGTTTGGTGAGATGCATGTCTTACAGGCCATTGTTAGAGATATCACTGAAAGAAAAGAAGCTGAAAAGACTCTAAAAGCAAGCCATCAACAACTGGAAAATGCACAATCAAGAGCTCAATTCTTCAACGATCTGTTATCTCATGACCTTGTAAACATCAACCAAGGCGTGTTGGCAAGTCTAGAACTGATTTTGATGGATGACCTACCAGAAGGCATTCGTGATTTACTCATGCAGACAGCGGCACAGGTCAAGAGAGGAATCACGGTGATGGCAAATGTAAGGAAAATTTCCGAGATTGAAAGTGGCGAATCTCCTCTTGTGCCGGTGAACCTTCGAAGTTCCATGAAAATCGCAATTGATCTCGTGTGTCAAAGCTTTCCCGAAAGAGAGATTGATGTCAGATCGGATATTGATCCAAACCTCCTCTTGGCAGCCGATAGCTTATTGGTGGACCTCATCTACAATATCCTACACAATAGCGTGAAACATACTGCAAATGATCCTGTTATAATTGACGTGAATGTAGAGAATTCGGGAGAGAGTGATTTCATCAAATTGTCAATCGAGGACAATGGAAGAGGAATTCCTGATGACATCAAGCCTCTAGTCTTTGATCGTTTTGCAACTGGTAGATATCAGCAATCAGGCATAGGTTTGACCTTGGTCAAGACCATCATTGATCACTATAAGGGGAAGGTTTTGGTGGAGGATAGAGTAAAAGGAGATCATACTCAGGGAACTCGATTTCTATTCTATATACATAAAGACTAATTGAAAAGGATGTGGAACATACGAGAAAGCAGGGACCTTTATCAGAGCAAGTACAATGTCGCCCTCGGGAGATTCGTAGTCTATGCCCTGCATATTGTAGGCAGTATCCTTTCAGTGGAGATAGCAACAATGAATAATGAGGAGGTACCTTCACCAACAGAACTCGGTGAAAATGACTCCAGGTATAAAATAATCCTAGATGCCTTGGGGGATGCTATTCATGTTGTCGATAGAGATCTGAGAATCATCTACCAGAATCCAGCTTTTACAGAGTGGCTTGGTTCTTTGAATCGGGAGACAATAATTGTTGGAAAGACTATTGGAGAAGCGTTCCCCTTCATCTCTGAGGAAACTCTTGATGAGTATAGGAGACTTTTCTCATCGGGTCACACGCATCTTGTGACTGAGAATACAATCCTTGAGGGAAGAGAAGTCATTACTGAGGTCAGAAAGATACCAGTCACTGAAGATGGGAAAGTTATCCAAATCATCACGCTTCTACGCGATATTACAAAGCAAATCAAGTCGCAACAGATGATCTCAGAATCTGAAGAGCGATATCGGAGGCTCTATAGAAATCTCTCTGATGCACTTTTTCAAACGGACACCTCGGGTACAATTACTATGGCAGGAGAGAGGGCAAAGGCGATTTTCGGGTATGAGAAGGATGAGTTGATTGGGCATCGCTTCACTGAGCTGTTGGCACCTTCTGAGATCCCTCGAATAATGGAGGTATTCAGAAAACGGCTATCTTCCTTGGAGGACAATCCAGAGGGTATAGAGGCTGAAGGGATGAAGAAAGATGGTACAACCTTTAGGTTCCATATCACGAATACGATTCTTCTCGATAATGGAAAACCCATTGGCTATCAGTCACTTGTTAGAGATGTGACGGAGATGAAAAGAGCTGAACTCGAGATTATGCAAAAAGAGGAGAAATATCGTGCATTATTCGAACAGAATAATGATGCAGTATTCATACTAGGTCAAGAGGGGGAAATGGTTGAATCGAATCATCGAGCTGAGGAAATTTTTGGATATACTCAATCGGAATTGGAGGGCAGTCCTTTTCGGATGCTCCTTACCGATCTTGATGAGTCCTTTATTCAATACGTCACAAACACTCTCGTATCCGAAGAAGAGATGCCAGTTGTCGAACTTGACTTTAAAATGAAGGATGGTACTCGCTTCCCTGGTGAAGTTAGGCTTTCACTTGTACGAGATCAAGAGAAACGCCCAATCTACTGCCAAGCAATTGTCAGAAACATTAGCGAACGGAAGAAGAATGAGAGTGCTATCAAGGAAGAACACGACAGAGCTCAGATGTATCTAGATATAGCTGGAGTTATGCTGGTTGCCTTGAACTCAAAGGGAGAGATTATTCTCCTGAATCAAAAGGGTTGCGAGATCCTTGGGTATACAGAAGAGGAGGTCATACTCAAAGATTGGTTCTCCGTGATGGTCCCTCATGATTATCAAGAAGCTACAAGAAATGCTTTCGCACTCCTCATGCAAGGCAAGGGAGAGGCAGTCACTAGCTTTGAGAATACCGTTGTTACAAAAACAGGGGATATTCGTCTAATCTATTGGCAAAATGAAGTACTAAAGGACAAAGACGGAAACATCATGGGTACACTCAGCTCGGGCGAGGACATTACTGATAGGAAGAAGATTCTCGATGCCTTGAAGACTGAGAAGAAACGGTATCAGATCCTTTTCGAAACAGCCCCTATTGCGATTGCTGTAACAACTGATGAGGGAGAGTTATTGGATGCGAATTGGTCATTTCAAGAGTTGCTAGGATACACATTGGAGGAATTTCAAAAGCTACCAGTTCGTGACCTATATGCGATTTCTTCGGAACGAGATAGACTCTCTTCAGTCCTTGAAAGTGAGGGCAAAGTCAGAAATTTGGAAACAGTACTCAAAAAGAAGGATGGAGAGAAGATAGATGCACTACTGAACGTGGATTATGTCGATTACGATGACAGAATAGTACGACTAACTACAATCCGTGACATCACTGAGCTGAATCACACAAGGAAGAAGTTAGAAGAGGCACGAGCGAGAGCTGAATTCTATGCGGATCTACTTGCACACGACTTGAACAATGTGCATCAAGGCATTCTGGTAGGTGCTGAGCTTCTTCTTTTAAACGAAAGTCTTGAAGAGGTACCAAGAAACCATGGAATAGCGATTAGGGATCAAGTAGCAAGAGGGATAGATCTCATTGAAAACGTGAGGAAACTCTCTAGAATGGAAGCAGATACAGCTCCAGCATTAATGGAAGTCGACCTTCACACCATTTTGGCGAATGCATTGATGTTAGCACAACATGCATTCCCAATGAAGAATGCTCATTTTGATATAAGATTCAAGCCAGGACAGGTCATTGTATTGGCAGACGAGTTTCTAATTGATTTGTTCTATAACATGATTCACAATGCAATGAAGTTCGATGTCAGCAATGAAATCGAAATAGCTATTGAGATTAGTAGAGGAGAGAAGGAAGGTTTTGTCGAAGTTGCCATAATTGATAGCGGGCCAGGTATACCTCCTGATAGAAAAGAGGACCTATTCAGTAGATTGGAAAAAGGGAGGACATTGGGTTCAGGAATGGGATTGACACTAGTCAGGCATATCGCAGAGCGGTATGGAGGTAGAACATGGGTAGAGGACAAAGTTCCTGGAGTGCATAACAAGGGCTCAAAGTTTGTAGTCGAACTTCCAACGTTCAGAGATCCATAAGGGTCACAAGGGCTTCTCCTTCAAGAACGATCTTCTTGTCCTGATTGGTACATATCGTCTTCAATCTGATGTGCTTCTTCTCATCAATCTTCTCAATGACCTCAACAGTAGTGGTGATCGTATCACCAATACGTACAGGCCGCACGAATCTCATTGATTGCCCAAGATAGATTGTACCTGCTCCAGGAAGATGCATGCCAATTGCAGTGCTAATGGAAGCTGCAGTAAGAATACCGTGCGCAATTCGACTCTTGAATAGAGTCTTCTTCGCCCATTCTTCATTGAAATGAATTGGATTGTAATCGCCGCTAAGCTTCCCAAAGCTTTGTATATCATCTTCAGTTATGGTGTGTACTACTTCAGCACTATCACCTATCTTGACATCCTCGTATCTTGTTACACTGATTTCACTCATACCTTCCATTCACCCCACTTGATGGTAATTGCATTCCAAGACCATCCGATTCCTGCAGCTGTAAGAACCACAACATCACCATCCTTTATCTTGCCAGTTTTCAATCCTTCCTCGATAGAAACGATTGCATCATTTTGACCCATATGGCCCCACTCGTCGAAATACGTTGATTGATCATAGGGATGAATTCCAATCTCTCGCGCCACGTATTCGAACGCACTTCTTTTCATCCTGATCAGACCAAGATAATCAATATCGTTTCTGGTATATCCACTTCGTTCAAGGGATTGGTCAATTACCTTAACGAAATTATCCATAGATAATCTATCAAGACGGCCCTTCAAGCCTTCTGGGTCTGGGACGTTCAAATAGATCAGTCGTTTCTCTATTGCCTCACAGCTTATTGGCATTACCGTCCCACCGGCAGGAACATACACATCCTCGGAGAACTGCCCATCAGAGATGACACTGCCCTCTAGGACAACATTATGTGGATAGTCGGCACGAAGAATCATTGCGACTCCACTCGCAGCCAAATCATGCATGAATCGACTTGAAAGGTTAGAATAATCAATTAGGTCGCAATTGCGATATCCACTCGCGATCAGAACTCGTTTGTAATTGAGAGTGTCCATGAGTGATTTTGCCAATAGCATAGCGACAACGAAAGTACCACATCGCTGGTTCACATCAAAAGCCCACGCTTTCACTGCACCTATCTCACCTTGGAGCTTGATGCCATATGTCTGCATTGGATGTTCCGCATACACTTCTCCAGCCCATATCACTAAGTCTATGTCTTCTGAAGGATTGATTCCTGCACGGTCGATTGCCACCTTCGCGGCCTTCACGCCCATTGCCACAGTATGGTCATCAGGGCCCGGAACAGCCTTGCTCTTCATCCCCATCTTTGAGATGATAACATCCACTGGAGTCCCAGATTGCGAAGAGATGAATTCTGCACTATGTCTTTCCTTTGGTATATAGACTCCAACAGATTCGATTCCAATGAGCCTTGAATTCATGCTCTCTCCTCCTTCTCTAGCTCACGCTTCAGTATCTTTCCAGCTGCGCTTTTTGGAAGGGTTTTGCGAATCTCATAATACTTCGGAATTTTATAGCGAGCCAGCTTACCTTCCAGATATTCTCGGATTTCATCAAGCTCCATAGAGGAGTTCTCTTTAAGGGATACGAAGGCTTTTCCAACCTCCCCCCATTTCTCATCGGGGATACCAATCACAGCAGCTTCCAGAATAGCAGGATGCATGTAAAGAACCTCCTCAATCTCCGTAGGAAAGACATTCTCGCCTCCACTGATGTACATGTCCTTCTTCCTTCCTACTATATAGTAGAAGCCCTCTTCATCAATTATGACCAAATCACCTGTATGTACCCATCCATCTGGTTCAATGGTCTTCGCAGTTTCCTCAGGTTCGTCCCAATAGCCATTGAAAATGTGGGGACCTCGTAGAAGCAACTCACCAGCTGAACCAAAAGGAACAGGATTGTTATCATCGTCAACAACCTTGGTATCACAGTGGAAAACCGGAAACCCAACAGAGCTCGGCTTCCGTTTGATGTCAGATTCAGGGAGGTAGAAATTATTGGGTCCTACCTCTGTTAGACCGTAACCCATCTTGAAGTGTCTACCTTTCTTCCAATAGTTCTCCATTATTGCTACGGGACAAGGGGCACCTCCACTAATGAAGATGCGAACAGTATCGAATGAGGATGTAGCGAATTCTTTTGCTTGAGCCATCATCTGAAACATAGTCGGCACTCCAATGACTATACTACACATTTCTCTATCGATAACTTGAAGGGTTTCGCTGGGATTGAAATCTCCCATTAGGATGGTACGAGCTCCTAAATGATAGAAGGGCACTAAGAGGACATTCCACCCCCCGGTATGGAATAGCGGAAATAGAAGAGGCTGAGTGTCATCAGAGCGAAGCTCCCAAGATGTGATTGTGTTCACTGAGTTCCAGAATATTAGCCGGTGTGATAAGATAGCACCCTTAGGGAGACCTGTCGTTCCCCCAGTGAACACGATGAGATGAGGATCATTGAAATCAAGCTTTTCTCGTTCAATTGGGTCAGCGCTGGTTTCTTTCATCGAGTCACCAAGATCTTGATTCATCAGTATAATCCTACATTCAGAAAGTGTGTTTTCTGATGGACGAAATCCCTCTACCAAGTCAGGATCCAGAAAGAGTATTTTGGGGGAGGTCCTTTTGAGAAGATATTCTGTTTCCGGGGCTGCTAAGCGGACATTGAAGGGGACCATAATAGCTCCTATCTTCCCTGTTGCCAGAAAGAGATCAATCATCTCGATACGGTTCTTGGAATATGCGGCAATACGGTCACCCTTCCGTACACCGAAATCGTGCAGCATTCGAGAGAGTCTGTTGGCACGATCATCCATGTCGTCATATGTGTACCTTTTCCCCATAGCATGATCAAAAATCGCTTCTTTATTGGGGGTCAGTTCCGCTCTTCTCTTGGACCATTGACCAATCCATGCCCAATCTTCGCTTTGGTATGTCATAGCAAGCTCACTTTTCGATAATAAGCAATTACTAACAATGTTGATTGAAAATCTTGTGGTCTATCAAAGATATACCCATATACAGTTATGTAGTCATTTGACTACTTAGATTGTATTCAATGTCCGATTTCTATACCAAAATTCAATTGGATGGCTAGAGATGAACCCCGAAGTGAATCAAAAGGATGCAGACGACCTTCTTAGGTATTACGCCCTAGTTGATTCTATGAATGATGCGTTTGGAGTGGTAGATAATAATAGAATTTTCATCTATGTAAACAAGAGATTTGGCGAGTTACTAAACTATGCACCGACAGAGATTGTTGGCAGGCATATTACGGATTTTTTGGATGAGAAGAATAGAGGAATCCTTGCAAACAATATTCGAAAGAGGGAACAAGGTCTTTCATCCCAGTATGAAATTGAATGGACTACTAGCGATGGAAAGCAGATACCGACTATAGTTTCTGGTGCCCCTTTGGTCGATGAGGAAGGAATTCATAGAGGTTCATATGCAGTAGTCACGGACATCTCAGCTATTAGGTATGCCAGTGAGGCCCTTAAAACCAGCGAAAAGCTATACAGATCAGTCGTAGAAACCATGAACGAGGGTCTTCTCCTTGTAGATCCAAATTATATCATCACATACGCAAATCCAAGCTTCTTCAGGATAATGGGTTATAGCGAAGCGGAAGTAATAGGTAGATCAATTGTCGATTTCATCCATGAGAACATGAAGGATGAGGTTTCCACTTGGGTCGATCAAAGAAAGACCGAGTTCTCTCAGAATTATGAGATTGCTTGGCAGTCTAAGGAGGGTAAGATAGTTTATACCTTCACAACACCAAGAGGCATCTTTGATGCCGAGGGAAGTCTATCAGGAATCCTTGGTGTTATTGTGAATATTACTGCAAGAAAGGAAGCCGAGGAAGCACTAAAACACTCCGAACAGAGATACAGAGCACTCTTCCAAGAAACTCCAATTGGAATTATTACAACTACTGTTAAGGGTGATATAAGCGGAATTAACCGCACTGCATTAGAAATCATAGGTTCAGAGTCGGAAGAGCAAACAAGAAAGATCAACATATTCTCTTTTCAACCGCTCATCGATGTAGGCATTCCTGAAGCGTTCAAACAGGTTATCGAAGAAAAGAGAATCATTGAAGGTGAACTTCGATATCGTTCTAGTTGGGGAAAAGAGGTTTACTTGCACTACAAGCTCTCACCTATGATTTCTCAGAGTGATACTGTTGATAGTATACTTGTTGTATTTGATGATGTGAGTGAAATACGAAAAGCTGAAGATGCCATAAAGCAATCAGAGGATAACTACAGAACACTGGCCGAGAAATCATTGCAAGGCCTCTCAGTTATCCAGAATGGAGTCTATGCATACGTGAATCCAGCCTTTGCGCAGATAGTTGGGTACTCCCCAGGTGAGATCCTGGCAATGGAGTCAGATGAAGCATGGACCACGTTGATTTATCCAGACGATAGGGCATATCTATTGGAACTGGCAAAACTAAGGAATGATGGAAAACCCACTCCCAATCCATATGAATACAGATTGGTACGAAGAGATGGTACAGTTCGTTGGGTAGAGGCATTTGCTAACAATACCGTTTTTGGCGGAGAGAAAGCAACTCAGATTCATGTGATCGACATTACTGATAGAAAAGTTGCCGAAATGCAATTGAAAGCTTCGCAAAACATGCTCCAACTTGTTATGAATAACATTCCTCAATTCATCTTCTGGAAAGATACCTCTTCCATCTATATGGGCTGCAATGAGATTTTTGCAAAAGCTGCAGGTGTAAAGACTCCTGAGAATATTGTTGGAAAGACGGATTTTGACCTTGCATGGAGAAGAGAAGAAGCCGAAACATTTCGTGAAAGCGATCGAGAAGTGATGGAAACGGGGGAACCCATATACGATATCATTGAACTTCAGCTTCGTGCGGACGGCAGAGAAGCATGGCTAAGGACATCCAAGGTCCCATTATTGGATGAGCATGGAAATGTTATTGGTGTACTTGGAACTCAAGAAGATGTCACTGAGAAATTGGAAACAGAAGAGGCCATTAGGAAATCCGAAACCAAATATCGAACTCTTGCTGAGCAGAGCATTCAAGGACTTACAATCGTTACTACTGATGGATTTGCCTACGTGAATAGGGCGTTCGCAGATATGGTAGGGAGACCTGTGAAGGCACTCCTTGAGATGGTCGGTGATGAGATTTGGGAGGTCCTACATCCTGAGGATAGACCAATCCTGAAAGAAAGAATGGAAGCTCGAATAGAGAAACGAGCGTTGGCTCCTCGCCATGAATATCGAGTCCTACGACCTGACGGTTCCTTGAGATGGCTTGAAGCGTACGCACAAACCATCGACTACCAAGGATTGGTGGCAATTCAAACAGTATGGGTTGACGTGACTGAGAGACGAAAGGCTGAGAAAGAGGTTCGCACTGAGAAGGACCGGGCAACACTATATCTAGACCTGATGGGTCACGATATTCGTCAGCAACTTCAAGTTATCATGAACAGTGCTACGCTTCTCAGGACAGCTACTGAAGAAGATGTGCGGACCTCCTTCTTTGGCATCATTGAGGAGGCTGTTCAACGATGCTCCAGACTGATTGAAGAGGTAAGAGCGACAGAGTATTTGATGACACTGCCGATGGCAAGTAAGAATCTTCTTATTGCAATTCAAGGCTGCATACAAGCTCTCGCACCACACTCAACCTACACACAATTTCACCTGAGCGCGCAAGTGTCGGATGCCATAATCTTGGCAGATGATTTCCTTGAGTTATTGATAACGAACATATTGATGAATGCAATCGAACATAATCCCAAGAAAGAGAAGAATGTCTGGATTGATATAACGGAAGATCATAACAACTACTATGTGATGGTAGCAGATGATGGACCGGGAATAGGCGACAAACGAAAGACCGAGCTCTTTGATATGGCTCGACGGTTTGGTGGAGTAGGATTACATCAATCAAACCAGATCATTGAGAAATACGGTGGCAGTATCACTGTGATGGATCGTGTGGAAGGTATGCCGGGGAATGGAGCAAAGTTCCAAATGTCATTCCCAAAGAATGGGATAACGGATACTAAGAGCCAATAATAACCTCGATCTCTTCATCAGATTTAGATCCAATACCCAGATCGACAGCATGCTTGATTTGTGGAATCTCCCATACATCCATGTTAAGCCGATTCTCCGCATCATAGCTCTGCAGCATCTTTACACCTTCAACATCAATCGCGACCATATCTCCACTAGCAAGGATTACTTCTGAACATTCAACCTGTCCATACATAGGACCTTGGGTCACAAAACACTCTCGAGCATCCATGACGATCAATGATGGACTGAAGTATGATGCCAAGTCTACGACCTTCTGTTCAAGCTTTCGAGCGTGCATCATTATTCGATCAGTCTTCTTTAGCCAGCCTACGAACAGCTTCATTGCTCCAGTGAAACGGGCTAGACGATGGGTCTTTAGACAAGGAGCGAGAACTAATGTGCCTGGATTCACAACTGGACTACCAAGAGAACCGGACCTCATATACTTCCCTTTTGGAAACTTGACCTTGATCCACTTATGCTCCTCAAGAAAAACAAACTCAGCATCCAGAGAGTCTAATACATCAAAGAATCCGATCTTCTCAGCTGTTTCACGTGCAGATACTCGGAGTGTGGAGCTATCGATAACCCTCAACTTTCCGGCGCCATTCTCAAGGAGTAATTCTCCCAAAGCCTTGAGGAAATCAGGAGCGGTAGATGCCGGGTAGGGATCTGCAGTATTGAGATTGGGTTTGATGGTCACCAAGTCCCCTTCCTTTATTACCTTCTTGAATCCCCCGATTAGTTCTACAGCTCTATCGATTGATTCCTTCAGATCTCCTGACACGATTACCTTTCCTACAAGAGATTTCCCATTCTCGGAGTACGGTGTTCCCAACATCATTACCACTCAGTGTTAGTGAGTTTATACCAAAATAGTTTGTGAAATAGATGCATTCAATTAAAAGAAAAAACGAGGGGGCTTGCCCCTCGTCTATCCTAGTTGGATTACTTCTTTTTCCGTTGTGCTGGCTTGCCAGCTGCTCTACGATTCATGATGAATTTAGCTAGCAAAAATCCTAGAATTACTGTCCCAGCTCCAATAAAGAAACCATAGGATGACATGATAGTACTGAAGCTCTCTGCTATTGCACCAATTAGATCGGGATTAGCTACTTCATACATTATTTCTATACGGAGCACATTACCTGCATAGTCTTCTGCTTCGAAGGCAATGGTGTGCTCACCATTCTCTACTTGGGTCGTATCCCATGAAACAGTATCGTTGACACCATCTTCTGTTGTAACAAAACTGCCGTCTACATAGAAACGAACCTGTTCAATTCCACTTCCTGCATCATAACCTGAAATTGAGAATGTAACAAGTCCTTTTACAATTGCTCCTTCAGTAGGCCCATTGAGGCTTAGTGAAGGATTGTCAGTATCACCAACATTGTACTCCAGTGGCTCAGCATCTGAACCTATGTAAGTTGCTTGGTCATAGATATCGTATGCAACCACATAGTACAGTACTGTATTCCAATAGTCTTGTGCTGGAATAACTCCTGTATATACTGGACCATTATTACCCATCTCAAGAGAGATCCAAGCTTGACTCAAGATCAATGATGGCGGCGCCGTGTATGGTTCGACGGCATAAAATAGTGTCACGTTCTTAATGTTAGATACATCTAGCACTGTGACAGAAACAGTGGTATCTTCTCCGTAGTCGGGTTGACTGGGATTTAGCATGAGCGAATAGACAAGAGGTGAATGAACATCATTTTGAACATTCACTAATACAGAATCCTCACTCATGAGTCCTTCATTATCAAACGCCACTACTGAAATGGTATGTGTACCGTTAGAAACAGATCGTGAGTCCCACATGAATGAATATGGTGAGGTTGTGTCATTATATACAGAGGTCGAATCGATCAGGTACTCAACTCTTTCAATGCCACTGCCAATGTCACTTGCTGAAGCATTGATAAATGTTGAATCTACAATCATGCTTGCGTCAGAAGGAGTATCTAATGTCACCGATGGATTGATGTCATCACCCACGATGAAATTGTAGTCATTTCCTCCATTATCGCTAACTGTAAGGTGCCCCGCATAGTCTGCTATTGTAGCAAAATAGTCTACTGATGTACCCCATGGAAGCGTAGGAATTGTTGCCGTCCAGTGTGAGAACTGATAAGAAGCTGGTACTGAAAGCCAACCAGACCCTGAGTTGTAGTATACCAAAACCTCTTCAACACCGGCTCTATTGTCGTCCGCGTTTATGTTCACTGTGGTTGGTGAGTGATAGACGGGAGTGACTACTACTGGTATTCCTGTTGGTGATACAGAATCGGTAATGGTCACATCATCGAAAAGGATAGAGGTCTTCCCCGTTCCATCTGAATACACCCAAAGTTGAATCGATGTTACATTCCAAGAGTTGGCACCAAAACCAGCTTCGGCATCACTTGCGAGATATCTTACTGTGTGAATCCATGTTGATGTGGTATTCACTTCTGGTACGATGTAATATACCTCATTCGATTGATTTGTAAGTGACAGCCCAGAGTCGAGTGCAAGATAGTAATATGCATAGTAATACCCTTCGAAAGTAACTTCCACGTATGCAAACCCATTGATTGAAGATGTGAATTCATCCAAGCGCCACCAAAAGTCAATACATCCCCCTGAATCCAATTGGTATCTGAGATCTCGAGTTAGTCTGGCTGATTCACCAGCAGCTGGTGTTATGTTCGCTGCCCAATTACCACTATGTGAATCATGAGTGTGATTGAAATTCGACTGAGTGCCAAAATTGTTCCACCCTGGAATTTCATATGTTGTGGATCTTCCATCTGCTTCCATTTCAAAGCCAGGATCACCAGTTGGATAGCAAATTACGCGTAAAGAATCAATCAAGATTTCAGCTGTGGCATTTGAATATCCTTGAGTATATGTATACAACTCATAACTATAGACTCCAATATCCGTAAAACCAATTTCGTTCACAAAATCATAGAGATCTATGTGGAAGTGATTCCATTCTCCTCTGGAACCAAACCCTGGTGCTTCTAGGTAGTAATATGAATAGGTCGGTTGAGAATAATTCCCTCCTATACTGGCGTTCATATTGTTGCCAAAATAATAGCTCACCGATGACCAATATGTATCATTGCTGAAATAGATGCTCAAATAACTTGATTGACTAAGTCCATTGAAAGTGTCCTGATACTTCCAATCAAAATCAAAAAGCAAGATATCAGGAGCGTATGGAGTTATTCCAAGTGGATTGCCTAGATCTTGATGAATCCAAGCACTGCTATAGGATCCATCTACCGTACTAGAAGCAGTAAGGTTGAGTGCTTTCGCACCGTGGATACTGTCACTTGATAAAGAAACATAGCTCTCATCGGTTTGACCACTCGACCCCCAATATCCTCCATCCCCAGTTTCAAAGTTGCCATTTCTCGATTGTAGATAATCATACGCGGTGGCATTAGTTACAGAGACATCATCGATAATAGCTTCTGAAATTCCACCTGAATTCGTTTGAGAATAAACTTGGAACTGTAATTGAGTGATATAGAGATTGCCTGATGCTGACCATCCAGGTCTAGCATTGAAATCATCAAACAGATTCTGATTGAAGTGATTCCACTGTAGCATGGATTCATTTAGTAGATATCTAGTGGTAATGGACGAATTTGAGCCAAAGCTATTACCAGCGGCTAGATAATAGACGATATAGTAGTATGATCCATTATAAAACTCGACCGAGAAGAAACAAGAACTACCTACTGAAATATCAGGAATAGCAACGGTATACCACCAGAATTCGAGCTCAAGGCTTTCATCTATATTTGCTGATAGCCCACCAGGGTATTGAAGTAGGTTTGCGTAGCTGTCAGAAAACTCGGACCCTTGTGCTTGAATCCTACCCGAATAAGAACCGTTTGCTACAAAATCTTGGTATGTATCATTTGATCTAGACCAAGTAGTGTGGTAATAATCCCAGCCTTGAGGTCCGCCAAAATCGTCGGATTCCTCAAAATCCCAATTCCGTTTGAGTACATTGAGACTGTCGTCAGCAACATTCGCAGCGGAAGTTACTATTCCTGACCCTTCATGCTCAATTGGATTATAAATCACATTCTGATCTGCAACCATCACTATTTCTGGTGAAATTAAAAGAGGACCAAGAAATAGAAAGACGATTAGTACAGTTACGTACGTCTTTGACATATGCATTCTCTCCTAAATCTCAAAGCGAATTTTGAAACTATAAAATGGTGCTTAGGTTTGGAATAAACCAGTATAACTGTTTTGCATATCTTAGATTATGTAACCTTATCATTATATTCATAAGTTTTCAAAATAAACGATTGTTAAAATAGGGAGAGCCAATCAGATGATTCAGGAATTGGAAAATCAGATAGTTGATGTAGTAAAGGAAGTCGTCCCTAGTGTCGTTAGTGTCACGACAACGAAGTTGCAGAGAGTCCAATTTTCTCAAGTGGTACCAGTTAAAGGTCAAGGGTCTGGAGTCATTGTCAGTAAAGACGGTTTCATTATTACAAACGCTCATGTCATTGAAGGCGTTCAGGATGTTGATGTTGCGCTACATGATGGTCGTACTTACAAAGCAGTGGTAGTCGGCGAGTCAAGAGTTAGGGATATGGCAGTGCTCAAGATTGATGCCGATAATCTGAATCCATTAGAGATAGGAAAGTCAAGTGATCTGAGTGTAGGGCAATTCGCCATAGCTGTCGGGAATCCCCTAGGTCTTGGATCGACAGTTACATTTGGCATGGTCAGCGCACTTGAACGAAATATTGGGGGAAGAGGAGTGCATTTAGAGGGGCTGATTCAGACATCAGCACAAATCAACCCTGGAAATTCAGGAGGCGCATTAGTGGACCTGCGAGGGCGATTGATCGGAATTCCGACGGCAATGGTTCCATGGTCCCAAGGAATTGGTTTCGCAATAGCAATTGACCAAGTAATGGAGATCTACGAAGAACTAATCCAGACAGGAACTGTGAAGACACCTTGGATGGGAATTATGGGAGTCACACTGAATAGAGCAATTGCAGCAAATTACGGGATTTCAATTGAGAGAGGAGCACTTCTGGTTGAGATACCTCGAGGACCAGCTTCTAAGGCGGGATTGAAACCTGGCGATGTCATTGTTGCCGTAGATGACCAAGAAATTGATGGAATGGAACAGATAAGAAGCGTCATTCTCTCAAAGAAGGTCGGAGACAAGATTCGTGTAACATTCAAACGTAGAATGGATACATTCGAAGTCTATACAGAGCTGATAGCTGCACCATGATCAAATACCTATCACGACGAGAATTGCACCAATGATGGTAGCCAACACTCCAAATGCCGCCAGTCTGGTGAGTCTTTCCTTAAGATAGAATACTGAAATAGGAACTGCCCATAATGGAGCAGTTGATGCGAGAACAGAAGCAATCGCGGCACCTGCATACTTTACCCCTGTAACGTAGAAGATTGAACCAATGGCCATGCCAAAGAGACCTGCAATTGCTACAAGCTTAGTTGCTTTCCGAGTTGGTATAGGCATGCCTTTGACTCTGGCGACTAAGACCATAGGAACAAAGGCTATTGATCCAACCACCATCCGGATGAAGTTTGCTGAAAGAGCGTCTACTCCTTCAACCCCAATCTGGAGAATGGTAGTTCCTGTAGCATAGAGGACTGCAGTTAGAATGGCAAGAGATATTCCGATCCAATCGATTCTTCGAATCTCTGCTGATTCCCATTTGTCATTTGCATCACTTTCTTGTTCCAGTGCAAGAATGATTATTCCTGCCACTGCGATGAATACACCTATCAATCTGCTAAGAAGAAGAGGCTCTCCAAGAAAAATCACAGTCAAGAAATAGGTCAATATTGGAAATGACATGGCAATAGGGAATGCATATGATACTCCGATTCGCTCTTGGCTTATCAAATAGAATGTATCTCCAATCACTGCTCCTAAGATAACCGATCCAGAGAGATACAGGACTTGATCAAACCCGACAGCAAGGGGATTGATGCCCAGCGGGATCAGCGCCAGTAGAAGCATGAAACCGAGAGCAACCCACATTTTGATGGAGGCAATAGCCAAGGGACGAATCTCTTTGCTCTGTGACCTGTAGGCAACAACAGAGAATGCGTACAGTGCTGCTCCAAAAAGGATTGAAACACTTCCGAATATGATGTCAGGTGTGAGCTGCATAAACGAGGTTGTTTGTAGCCTCATTAAGACCTTATCGTAAGAGGCTATTATCATGTATAACGATGTCAATTGCCTGAAAAACAATTGGCATAGTAACAAATTCTTATATTCAAGAGATAGAACCCAGCTGATGATTGAGTTCGTTCCTGGAAGTGTACCTCTCAACTCAATAATTCCGAGCGAGTGAAACTTATCGAAGTTCAATTCCAGACTAGTCCTCAATATTATATAGTAAACCAACTACAACCATAGGAGGTAAGACCAGATGTCAAGAAATGCTGTCGAGGTTGAAGACCTATCAAAGACCTTCGTTAGTGTACATAGGAGAGCTATCGTTATTCCTGTGAACAAAGAGAAAGTAGAGGCTCTCAAGAATGTGACTCTTGACATTCCTAAAGGACAGGTCTATGGACTTCTTGGACCAAATGGAGCTGGCAAGACAACGCTAATCAAATGCCTTGCAACTCTTGTCCTTCCAAGCTCTGGAACAGCTCGTGTGAATGGATATGATGTACTAAAGGAGTCAACCTACGCACGCGCCTCAATGGGCGTATGTCAGGGTAATGAACGGTCAATCTACTGGAAGCTCTCAGCGCGAGAGAATATGATATTCTTCGCAAAGCTCTATAGAATGACCCATAACGAAGCGAAGGAGCGAGCAGATGAGCTACTTGGAAGAATGGGACTTCTTGAAAAAGCAGATGAGAAGACAGAAAATCTGAGCCATGGCATGAGGATGAAAATAGTCTTTGCACGAGCTCTTATTCATGAACCTCCTGTGCTGTTGCTCGATGAGCCTACGCAAGGTCTAGACCCAACATTCGCGACTGATCTGCGAACGTTCATGCGAAATGAGCTCAAGGACAAGACCATCCTTTTGACAACGCACTATATGTACGAGGCTGACATGCTGTCTGACAAGATCGCCCTCATCAATGAAGGTGAGATTAAGATGTTCGGAACACCTCACGAACTCAAGGAGGGTGTTCGAGACTATGATAGCATTCACATTAGAGTGCTGGGAAATGTTGAGCTTGAGCCCATTCGTGCACTAGATAATGTGCTATCAGCAGCCATGACAGAGCACAATGGACACTCAGAGTTGGTTGTTACAGCGAGTGATGGCTATGATATGGCACATCATCTCCTGAATAGACTTCATCAAACTGCAGGAGTGAAGGTTGAGCATTTTGAGGTAAAGGAACCGACTCTTGATGATGTCTTCCTCAAACTAACTGGACGGAGGATCGAGGACTAGTGCAGACCAGTGAAGGAACCACGACTGATGAGAGAGTAGTAGAGTCAGAGTATCTGAGGACCTTCAGCCCAAGAATCATGGACTGGCAAGCCGCATTTGTATTCGCGAAGAAGAACCTTCGAATTGCACTCAGATATCCTGCAAATGTCCTAATTTGGGGATTCCTACCTATTCTATGGTTCACACCTTTTATCCTAATGTTCAATGCACTAGCTGGAGCAGGTTCAAGCACGAGCTTTACCGAGTTAGCTGGCTTCAGTGACTTCATTCAATTCAGTATAATCGGATGGTTCGTGTACATGTGGTTGGATGCTAGTATCTGGTCGATAGGTAACAACTTCAGATGGGAGCAGTTCAGTGGGACACTGGAACCACTTTTCCTAACACCTGTATCGCGTATCAGCATTCTCATAGGAGCAGCGCTTTCTGATACTGTGTTCATCTCGTTGCAAACTATCATCTTGCTCACACTTGCGACATTGATCTTCGGAGTCTCATATAGTATTGTAGCAATCATTCCAACGATTCTGATTCTTCTGATGATGGTCATCGCACTCTATGGATTCAGCTTCATGATTGCTGGACTAATTATGGTATTCAAGGACCCCAGTGTACTTACGCAACTTATCTCGCAATCGACTTATACTATCTCTCCAGTGAACTATCCGCTCCAGGCACTACCATCACAAGTTAGATTCGTTGCATACATCATCCCGACGACCATTGGCATCGTCACGGTAAGGCAGATCGCAATCACAGGTCTGTTCGATATATTCAGCTTCTTGATCTCAATTGGCTCTCTTGGAATCTTGGCAGTAGTTCTTTGGACCTTCGGCATCCTATCATTCCGATATGCAGAACGATGGACAAAGGAAAGAGGAAGTATGGGAGGCTTCTAGGATGACTGAAACAGAATCATTCTTCGATAAGACATGGATGCGAAAAGGTCTCAGATCAGAGCTAAGAGCTGCAAATGCTCTTGCTGTTAAACAATGGAAGGAAGAGCTAAGCTATCCATTGAGCGTGTTATGGTTCATCGTGATGCCTTTCCTTTGGTTCATCCCCTATTTGATAGCTGGCACGGCAATAAGCGGCGGACCTGAGTCAGCAGCTCTTGCCGAACTAGTAGGTACAGGAGACTGGTTGACCTTCATCGCCTTAGGCAGTGCATATACTGGCCTTGCTATCAGCTTGATGTGGGGTTCTGGCTTTGCATTGCGTAGGGAGCAGAATGCTGGAACTCTCGAGACCCTAATGACAACGCCAATGCGCCGCGAAACTCTAGTCTGGGGAGCAATGCTCCATAATCTACAGCATGGAGGGCTTGGAGTTGTATTGCAACTTGGAGCTTCAATCCTTCTCTTCGGTGTTTCGTTGAATATTTGGGGAGTGCTTCCTGCACTGGCAGTGATTGGACTATCTATCATTGCAATGCAAGGATTAGTCTTCACAGTGGTGTGTATCGTTCTTGTTGCAAAGCAAGGTTGGATGATCATCGAGTTGATGTCAAGTACATTATTACTTGTTGCACCGATGACCTATCCAATTGCAGTCCTACCACCACTGCTCCAATATGTATCGCTAGCATCACCATTGACCTGGACAGTGGAGGGATTTCGAGGATTTCTAATGCAGGGTCTGGGGTATAGCGGAGTAGTGACTGCCATCACTGCTCTAATCATTCTCGATGTTGTGTTCCTCGTGCTGGGGATGTTGCTTTTCCGTGTTACTGAGAAGCAGGTCAGGTCTCGTGGAGCTCTGTCACAATTCTAAAGAGGAGGGGAAAAGGTCCCCCTCCTACTGCCTCATTCCGTTTTTCGTTTCACATGCCTAAAGAGATAGATGAATACACCGACTCCGCCCACTGCAACTATAGGAACAGCCAGAACAACTCCAAGGAGCATGTCTGCGGCTGGTGCAGCATCAGTATACACTGGTGGATATGGTGTAGCAGTGGCGTAGGTTGCGGGAGCATCAAAGTATGTGGCAAGTTCGCCAGTTTGCTCTTCAGCCTCTGATAGAACTTCGGTGACTAAGATCATACCAGTATAACCCTCAACCACAAGCCCATATTGTACTCCCAAAGCTGATATTTGCTCTCGCAACTCATTCGTATTGCCCTCAAGTCGGACCTGTAGTAGCAACCATGATATGCGCTGCTGCGCCCAAATCCTCTCAACATGACTATTCTCGCTTCCAGCCAGTCCAGCAGAGTTGGAGTAGGTTTCACTTCCTGAAAGGTAATCCACCGTTGTTGAGATTGAGATGCTAGATAGGTATCGACCAGAAATTACAACCTCACTCCCATTGAAGAAAGGTGCACCCCCAGTAGGTTGCATACTTGAGTAATCCAGTGCACCATCGACATAGATGGTATAGCCACTGGCAACAGGCTTGGACCATATCTTGTAAAAATCAAGTAATTTTGTCACAGCATCATCATCAGGATGAATTAGCTCAAAGAAACCACTATTCTGTGATGCCACATTTGCCATAAGTGTTTCATCAGCATCAGTACCAAAGGAAATGGTAGAGATTGAAACTCCCTTAGAATTTGTCTCCTGAATTGCTGAAAGAATCGCATCACTACTTGTGGATTCTCCGCATGTTGGCAATCCATCAGAAAGGATGAGCATCGCTTTCGTGTATGAACCATCAGTAAAGGTTTCCAGACCAGTTACACCAGCGCCATAGAAATTCGTTGAGCCATCTGCGGATAGACCGTTCACCCAGTTCTTTGCGAACCACTTATTCAGATCCGATGCTGCATATGGTTCAAGCCAGAGAGTTGAGACCTCAGTGGAGAATGCTACCACATTGAAGATATCATTCTCATTCATATCGTCAATCATTGAGCAAAATGCTTCCTTTGCTTGGGAAATCTTTGTTCCTGACATAGAGCCAGACCTATCAAGCACAAAGACATATTCTCGAGGACATACTTCGCTCGAAGTAGAAATTTGAGGTGCAAGCAGATAAGCAAAGAAATTCTGTGTTCCATTATAGTAGGTCAATAACTGACTTCCACCTTCCTGACGAGATAGCGCATATGTAAGAGAAAGAGATAGTGGTATTGAAACACTGGTGCCTGAATATTGGATACGAATACCTGCTGAGATGTCAGTGATAATGACTGACTCCAATCCAGCAACTGCATAGCCAGAGATACCCCCATACTGCGACGTTACTGTAACGTCTACATCGAAATCAGCAAGCATTCCTTCGGATGGTGCGAGAGGGATGTCAATGTGATAGAGACCTGTTCTTCTAGTCAACAGACCCTCAATAAAAACTTGCAAGGAGGCGAATGTTCCATTTGCCACATTGAATCTCAATGAGTAGCCTCCATAGCTACGTGTAACAAGGACAGCGGTATGCCCAGCTTCAACCTCCTCCTCGTAGGTTTCAATTGCTTCCTGCTCGACAATTACACGTCCCCAATATATCGAACCATTGAGGAGTATGGAGATATTGCTTAGACGTAGTCCTTCTTGAAGGCCAAAGAACCAGTTGACCTCCTTACTTTCACTCGATCCAGTATTGTCAAAAGTAAATTCATAGGTCATGTTGGCATAGTTATCAGCAATTGAACCCCGAACTGCTATACTTGAAGGCCCAAGGAAAGTTGTTTGCCCAGCAACTGGCAGTGATATGAAATTGCTGCACATCAATACAAATACAATCGCGAATCCCATTACACGATAGAACGACTTCAGCTAAATCAACCCCCAAATATAGATAGCACACTGAATCATATTTCATCTGGTGCATTTTGCAACACATTGACTGCGTTGAAAATTCACGCATGATCCTGTGACTGTCGTATTTTCTATTGATTAATTTGATATTGATTCTAATCATGGAACATTTGGTTCAAGTTTTGGAACCACTTGTTCAAGAGTTGGAACATGCAAATCCAGTTACGTCAGTGTGAATACTTATCAAGTTGTTACGATGCCAATGTCTATTCGAGGGTATCATAGTGAAATCCAATGGTCATCGATTCAAAGGAAGCAATCGGTGGCCGCTTCAATATGCATTCTCCTCAATGAGAAGAAACTCATTGCGCACAGCAGGTATAGCCCTCATGCTAGCGGTTGGAGTGACCTTACCTTCAACTGTTTTCACATGGAGTTCAACTGGAATCTGGTTGACCACAAGAGACTACTTTGCGAACAATATCTATCAGATGCGCATCGGACATTCTGCAATTCCTCAGGATACAATGACACCGACGCAAATAGCATATCTCAACACTTACAGAGATGAACAAGTCGCAGCGATGCGATTGGCTCGTTCCTACTCGATCATTGAAAGAGTAGATTTCGTTCCCACAACTCTTGGATTGGTGAACTCAATTGATGGTGAACGTTATCTTCCTATGCTTTCCTACTATACAATGTACGGTCAGAACTATCGCGATGGAATCAAGGATTGCAGAGTCATCGTAGTTAATTCCAGCTTGCTAGATTTGTGGGGACCTGAGTTTCTCTGCGACGGCACGTTCAATGTGGCAAAGGATGAGATAGTTGTATCAGAGGGCCTGATAGAGTACACAAAGGATGTCTATGGTGCTGATATCACTATAGGTAGCAGAATTTCTCTTGATGTGTTTAGGCATCCGAACTATCAACACTATGGGAGCGGCTATCCTTGGGGATGGTCGCATCAGAACGAAAACAACCTGACAGTGGTAGGCATCTACAACGCGAAATCATTACGTTCTCTAATCAGTGAAGTGTTTCCAGCGATTATGCGAAAGAACTGGGACCCACTAGGACTTGCAGAGCCAGTTCTAGGTCTTGATGACTGCATTCTACTTTCAGAGGAGCATTTTGCGGATGAGGATATAGTTGAGATGGAAACCTACGGCTTCTATTGGCCTGGAGCACTAGTTCGGGGATCCTTCGATAATCTCATAGAGCTTGGAGCTGAGAATATCCAAGATACCCTGCTTGACATGAAGCTCCAAATTGAGGAACAAGTTCAGAATACTCCTTTTGATGGAATACAACGATTGGATGAGCTTCAATCATTTGTGGATAATTTCATCCAAAGTCGAAATCTGGTCGTTCTCACCTTCCCAGTGCTAATAATGAGTATGATGCTCTCAATCACTATCTCTGACCTCTCGATCCAGAGAAGAAAGAATGACGTAAGAACTGTCAGAGCCAAGGGAGCATCTTACAACCAGATCCTATCATCACTGATGTGGGAAGCGATGATACTCACATTCCTTGGAATTATAACAGGACTAGTTCTTTCAGTATTCCTTAGCCCTTTAATGGGGTCTTCCATCGATCTATTTGTGATGGATACCGATGCATTTACAGAGTATCTAGTGAACACAAAGATATCGCTGGCGGGTATCTTTGTCGGGGTTCTAATCGCATTCTATCTTCCGTGTGCCTACCTTCTTCAAATAGCTCGGAAAATCGATGTGAGTGAGATCGGCCAACAGAGGTCACTTGAAAATGATGACATCGTTGAATCAACATCATTTCGCACACCAAGTCTTGCGCTTCTTCTAGTTATGGTCGGACTATTTCTGATGTCAGTTCTGGTCGAACCTAGTGGTGCCTTTGTCTATGTAGAAATCCTCATCGTGACAGTGTTGTTATTTGCTGGAGCATATTTTGGCTCATCGGTCATGCGACGAATCACAACAATGGCATCCAGTCTTTTGCTACTCATCATAGGTGAAAAACAGCTATATGTCCGGCAGAGCTTCAGAAAGAGAAAAGGACAATTCGTGCCACTCTTCTTGATTCTCACTCTGACGATGACTGTATCCGCCATGTCGCTAATACAGCTCTCCTCATTTAACGCCACGCTTGATAATGAGCTAAGATTCTCGATTGGAGCTGACCTGAGAATCGAATGCTGGCCAAAAGAACTAGAATTCAATGAAACACTTTACAAATATCCAGGAGTCGTCTGCGTTGCACCTGTTGTTGAAACAATAGGAAGTGTAGCTTCTTCTACGTTCTTTATTGAAGGTGTGAGACCTCACGAGTATCTCCAAGTTGGTATATTTAGAGAAGATTGCTTTGTTGGAGCGACTCCAGAGGAGGTATTGGATACTCTGAACCAGAACTCTCAAGGTATTGTAATCAGTGAATACTATGCTAAGATGTGGAACAAAACCATTGGCAGTAATGTATTCGTAAGCATGCAAGGCAGTGTTGGCGACACAAGTGCAAACTTTGTCGTCGTTGGAATCTGCAAGAGCGCACCAGGCTTTGGACTTGCATCAACCGAAGAAAATCCAAGGGATTCTTTCGCATCCCAATTTGGGTTCCAAGCTGAACAGGGAGGTTTTGCTCTGGTGAATCTTGATTTCTTAGTTGAAAGAACGAAGATCAATACCACAGAGCTATTCCTAGTTGATACTGCATGTTGGGCTCAAGAGGATGAGATTATTCAAAATGTGGAAGCAGATATCAATACCAAAGTCTACGACCCTGATGACTTTGAATACAGACAGGTACACAACATCAATCTCTTCCTTTCGGCATTCACAGGAGTGAGTTCTGTCATCATTCTTGTTTCAACAACCATGGGACTTGCAAGTATCGGATTCTTTCTCAGTTCTGATATAGCTGAACGAGAGGATGAGTATGCGGTGCTTCGTGCAGTAGGAGCGTCAAAGGGGCAGGTGTTCTCAATTGTATTTGGAGAATTTGCAGCAACAGTTTTGGCCGCTGCCGGAATCAGTCTTGTACTAGGGATTGCCTTTGGATACACCATGAGTCTGTTGACAGTTGGTGTGGCTCCATTCGCTAGTGCATTCCCTGCTCAACTCACATTCCCATCTCTACTCATTGGGATATCTTTTGGACTTGATATATCTGTTATGATCATCTCATGCTATTTGCCTGCAAAAAGAGCAGGTACCGTGGATCCTGCAGTCGTACTGAGGAATCTGTAGATTACGCTGGTATCAAACCTTATCAAATAGAGATGGGACATGGTTCAGTATCCAACCGGGGGCACTATGGACTCTTGCAACCAAGCACCACTCTGCATAAAGGAAGTAACCTTTGGCCAATTTCTTACGCAGTGCAGTCGCTAAGGAGAAGCTCATTGAGAACTACAGGGATCGCTCTCATGCTGGCAATTAGTGTCGCTCTTCCAGCGACAGTCTTCACTTGGAGTAATACGGGAATCTGGATCACTGTTCAGGAGTACTTCGAGGACAATACGTATCAAGTCCGTATTGGCCATTCATTTATGGCAACTCCTGATACGAATTTACTCTACATAAGCTACCTCAATGAGTTCAGGGAAGATCAAGCTGAAGCTTTGGAATATGCTAAAACGTTCCCATTCGTTGAACGAGTGGATTTCGTGCCTACAACTATTGGATTATTGTCTGCCATAGAAAACCAATCAACGGTTCCTTCGAATCCCAATTACTGGATGTGGAACACTGTCTACGCCATGGGTTTCAAGGACTGTCGCGTGATCGTAGTGAATAACGAACTGCTAGGTAGATGGAGCAACGAATTTGAGTTCCAAGGTGATTTCTCCCTTCGTCCAGGTGAAGTTCTGGTTTCTGAAGACTTTGTCAAGTATACCAAACAGGTCCATGGTCTTGATATTATCGTAGGTAGTTCAATTTCAGTGAATATCTGCCGAAACCCAGACTACCACTATTATGGAACATTGACACCTGAATATTGGAATCAACATACAGAGAGGAATGTCACCGTTGCTGGGATATATCGAATCAAATCACTGCGATCTCTGATTAGCGAAGTGTTTCCCTCCCTCACAAGGATAAACTGGGACCCATTTGCGGGAGGCGAATCAGTACTTGGTATCGCTGATTCTGTAATGTTTCACGAGGATTCATTCACGGACATAGAGATGGAGGAACTCTACGAATATGGTATCTTCTACCCTGCAGGGCTCATAAGAGGCGATACTGACAAACTTATGGAGCTCGGACCTGAAAAGATAGCTGACAATTTTCAGGGGTTTATGGAACAGGTGATATCAAGTGTTCCAGATACGCAAATCTATGGGACTCAGAACATCAACGATCTTCAGCAATATATTGATAATTTCATTACAAGTAGAGGGTTGATTATCCTTTCATTTCCTGTTCTTTTCATGAGTGTAATGCTTACGGTCTATATCTCGGACCTTTCAATTCAGAAAAGACGAGAAAATGTTCGTATAGTTAGGTCAAAGGGAGCTTCCTACAATCAAGTCCTCTCATCAATGATGTGGGAAGCAATGATACTTACAGGAACCGGAATCATAGCAGGCATTTTACTCTCATTGATACTCAGTCCCATGATGGGATCTGCTATAGGACTGCTTGTATTCAATACAGAACTCTTCATACAATATATTGAACATCTAAGGCCATCGTTGGTTGGAATCATTATCGGTGGCTTCATCGCCATGTACCTTCCCGGTGGTTATCTCCTTCAAATCGCACGAAAGCTGGATGTTTCAGAGATTGGAATCCAGAAAAATTTGGAATCAGATGATATCGCTGAATCCCCATCGATTAGGAAACCAGGATTGCTTCTATTCATCATCATTGCAGGTATGCTTATCCTACCATTCACATTCGAACCCAGCGGCATTTTCGTATACTTGGAAATCATCATTGTTACTCTTCTCCTCTTTGCAGCAACATACTTTGGATCCTTTGTGATGCGAAAGGTCACATCATCAATTTCAGGCATATCTGTCCTTGTGATGGGTGAAAAGCAGGCGTACGTTCGTCAGAGTCTGAAGAGAAGAAAGGGACAGTTCCTCCCACTGTTTATCATACTTACACTAACACTCACGATGTCTATCATGACACTGATTCAGGTGGCTTCTTTTGAATCGACTGTAGAAAGTGAGCTAGAATTCTCCATAGGCGCAGATATTCGAATAGAGACCAAAAATATACCTCTTTCCTATAATCAAACACTGTATCGCTACTCTGGCGTTCGAGTTGTCACATCTGTTGTAGAAACGACAGGTCAAATTGCTACATCAACATTCTTTGTGGAAGGAATCAATCCACTTGATTACTTAAAGGTGGGAATTTTCCGGAACGATTGCTTTGTGAATGGAACGCCTGAGAGTGTCATGCAAACCCTAGCAAATACAGAACAAGGAATAGTCATCAGTGAGTACTATTCAGAACAGTGGAATAAAACTGTAGGCGATTCAGTTTATCTCCAGATGGATGGAGCGAATTCAACTGTGTATGGAAATCTGCGGATAGTCGGAATAGCCAGAAGCGCGCCAGGATTTGGATTAGCCTCTACAGAAGATATGCCTGCAGAATCCTTTGCTGCTCAATTCGGTTTTCAAGCAGCCCAAGGTGGATTCGTTTTAGTCAACCAGGATTTTCTAATTGAACGAACAGGGATTCAAACTCCAGATATGTTCCTCATTGATATGGCATGGTGGGCACAAGACGAACATATCATAGCTAGCCTTGATGCTCTACCAAATTTTGAAGTATATACTTCAAGTACCTTTGATTATTCAGAAGCCCACAATGTCTTTCTATTCCTTACTGCCTTCAACGGCGTAAGTAGTGTGATCATTTTAATCTCAATCTCCTTAGGTCTTGCAAGTATCGGATTCTTCCTATCTTCAGATATTTCAGACAGAAACAGAGAATATGCGATCCTTAGAGCGTTAGGTGCATCTAAAGATCAGGTAGTATCTCTTGCGTTTGGAGAGTTCTCTGGCATAGTCCTATCATCTGCAGGGATTGGTTTGGTTCTAGGGGCTCTTTTTGGTTATACCTTCAGCTTAGTTGCAATCGGAGTAGCACCTTTTGCGACCGTTTTCCCAGTACAACTGAGTTTTCCAATTATCTCTATAGAAGTAGTGTTTCTTGTGGAGTTACTCGTTATGATTCTGAGTTGCTATGCACCAGCGAGAAAGGTGGGATCTGTTGAACCAGCGGCAGTCTTACGGAACCTCTAATTAAGTGAGCATCTTGACATGACCCTGATTATATAGCCAGAAATTCGAGTCCTTTAATCGACCCAAAAGAGTGACATGCGCGTTCATTGCAAGGTGAATTCCCATGTCGGTCGCGATAGCCAATGACCCCATTACAGGTATCCGTGTTCGGACTGCCTTTGAAACCATTTCAGATGTCAATCTACCCGTTACTAGTAGTAGCGATCGACCTAAGTCAAATCCCTTCTGCATTGCTAGACCTACTGCTTTGTCAACAGCATTGAACCTACCGACATCCTCAACAATGAAATGCCTATCAGTATCAATGTCATAAATCAGGGCGCCATGTGCTCCTCCAGTCCTATCATGCAATCCTTGGTTGGATAATAGTTCTTTCACTAATTGTCTAAGATCACTGACTTGAATACTAAGATCCTCAATCGATTCGAGGTGATAGGGAAAAGCAGAATCTCCTGTCTGCAATTGAAGGAATCTCCGGACCAAATCAGCTTTCTTCTTTGAGGTGAAAATAAGCTGATTTGACTCACAAGACACTATTTCAATTTCCTCCATCCTTGAAATCAAGCCAGATGTCATCAAATGACCAATGCCTAATTGCTCCTCATGACCAGGGCTACAGGTGAATTTTGTGAGTTGCATATCATCCAACCAGAGTTCGAGAAATGATTCAGACACAATGACTTCAGGAGATTCAATGAATTCTCCTTCAATATACCGCATAAAACGTGTGTTTCTAGATGATTCCAAGGAAAGACCTCAAATTATGATGTTGAATCCACATTAAAATCTAGCATATAGGAAAACACGACCAAGCCATAAGCTTAAGATAGAGTTGCAGGTTGCAGATTTTAATTCAGATTGAGATGTTACGCTATGCAACGACAACAAGAAACCTCGCCAGGATGGGGCTCGATCATCTTAGGTACAAGCTTTGGGATATTCCTAAGCGCCCTTGATTCCTCAATCGTCAACGTATCACTGGTAACTATAGCAGGGTCTCTCTCAGTGGACATGGCATCCATTCAATGGGTTATCTTGGCCTACCTTCTAATCATCACGTCCCTAATGCCATTGATGGGAAAGTTTGGGGATCGATATGGAAAGACCTTTGTTTTTCAGACTGGAATGATCGTCTTTATTGTTGGATCCTTATTTTGTGCGTTCTCACCAACGCTTAGTTTTCTTGTCGCATCGCGCGTGTTCCAGGCTATTGGCGCTGCAATGATGTCAGCAAATGGTCTCGCAATTGTTACATACTTTACAACACCGGAGAATAGAGGTCGAGCAATAGGTACGAATTCTGTCGTGTTGGCGGTAGCTCTTGCAGTTGGTCCGGTTCTCGGAGGAATCCTTAGTGAATTCTTTGGCTGGGCAAGCATCTTCCTGGTCAACCTGCCCATTGGCATCATAGGTTTCATTGCCGTGTCAAAGCTCATTCCACAAACTGAACGAATACAAGAAACCAAATTTGATACAATTGGTGCTGTACTATTCTTTCTCTTGCTATTCCTATTTGTCTATACAGTATCAGCATTGACATCTCTAGAATCCTGGATGATACTTCTTCTGGTTGGAGCTACTATTGCATCATTCGTCGGCTTAATCTATCGGGAAAGAACCTTCGTCAGCCCGATCATTCCAACAAGAGTTCTTGCAGATAGAAGAATAAGTGCCAGCGTCTTCTCCGCAATTCTCGCGTATTTCGGCATGATCCCAGTCACTTTCTTGTTCCCATTCTTTTTGCAAGAAGCAATGGGCTTTTCCCAATCAGTAACGGGAATCTTGATGATCACGCATCCACTAACGATCTTTGCCACGGGTCCCATTGCAGGATATGTTTCAGAGAGAGTGAATGGCAATGTCCAGACCACCTTAGGACTACTTATTGAAACAATCGGACTTGTGTTCATCGCCACATCGATTCCAAATGTCCCATTCATGCTCATAGGCATTATCATCATGGGCAGTGGGCTCTCATTCTTCTCGGTAGCCAATGGTAACTTTGTTATGACCTCTGCGCCTAAACAGTATATGGGAGTTGTGAGTGCACTGACGAATATTGCACGAACGACAGGTTTCAGTATCTCGACCGCGATTGCTACGACTATCTTCTCATACTTCTTCTTAGTCCTGAACCCAGGTGGTGAGATTGCTGGAGCTGTGTTCTTTGCTGCTTATGCAGGAGCATATCAAATTGCTATCTACTCCACTTGTGCTCTAGTTCTTATAGCTGCCTTTATCTCAGCATTTAGAGGGTTGAGTCCCTCAGAGGTCCTTCTGGAAAGGAATGATTCCCAATTGGTGATTTTTGAGCATGAGCAGGCGAATGACTAGACTGCTAGAGATCACAAGTATCTGCCAAGAAGAGAACTCTTCTTCTGAAATCAGGATGATCAAGAAGGAGTAAGTTATTCCCTACCTCACTATCGAACATCAACTTCTTGGGATTGTTGCGGAGCATCGTGATGAGTTCCATTAATTCATCAGTTGAGAGGCGACTGTCCCCATCGGCATCAGCTACTCTCCAATCAACCACTTTGATTGGTTGCTCGCCCTTTTCCTCAGTCACTTTTTCTGCACGTTTCTCTGAGAGGGTATTGGCGGCTGGAGTAATGGCATCAATAATCTGTTGATCCGATAGCTCCACACCATAGACCTCTCGAAGATGCTTTAACTTAGTATAGAGATACACCCAGGGAGCCATTGACTCCGCATTCTTTTCATCAATACCATCAAGCGGGAATGCTAATAGCATTCTACCAAGTTCTGCTTGGGTAATTGGATTGACGCGCTCAGGATTCAACGATTCCAACCATCTGATCGTAGCTGTTAGGGCGGTGATTGCTTCTACACGTTGTCCGAGTCTTATTAGCGCATTCATAGTGGGTACGGTCCCAATTGTCTCTGCGGCGTGATGGTCTGCAAGAAGCTCCGCTGCCCGAGATGATTTCTGAATGAACAACTTGGCGACAGTCATTACAAGTCGAGATATGAAGAAGAAGGCAAGGAGCACGATGACTCTTATTCCAGCAACAGGAACGTCGAAGTTCACAAGTAATGCTGTAGCGACACCGAGTCCAATTCTCACATAGATGTAAAGATATATGATATCAACAAAGAAATTCGGCATTTGGGAGAAGATTGAAACCAACGAATCATGATTTCTAATGTGACCAATCTCGTGAGCAATAATGGATTTGACTTCATCCACATCAAGCAAGTCTGTGAGATTACTGAAGATCACAAGCACGGACCCAACGAAGGGAAGACTGAATGTAAATGCATTCGGGATAGGAGATTGCATGACATATACTCGACTGAGCTTCACCTTCGATATTTCGGCAATCTCATGAGACCATTGTACGAGTTCATCCCTTGAGTATTTGCAATGCCATGGTTTCGTGTCATCGAACTTGGGGTGCAGCTCACGCATCATAGTTCCATTTAGCATACCAAGAGATACGTAGTATAGCATGATCATCTGGAAGATGCCAATTCCAAGAAACAAGCTGAGGGAGATGATAGGATTATTCTGAGAGAAATCAAACCCGATAATCCAGTCTGTGCTCTCATTTAGCGTTAGCACAGAAACGACTAGTATCTGTAGAATATCGATAACAAGGAAGGCGATCAATGTTATCCATTTTCTCATTCGGATTTCCTCAACCATCGACAACTAAACCATACCTCTCGTTCATTATAGCCATTCTCTTGGAAACGCTTTCCTCACATAAAGATTGGCACTTGCAGCGCGTTTAGTAGCCTTTATCTAGAATCACCAGTTCCACAACCTTGAGGGTCCCGGATGATAAATGGAAAAGACCTAGCAGAGTTCTGTGTTGAGTTCGGACAGAATCTCGGTGGCCACTATGTTGAGGCCAGATTCGTTCAAGAAACTGCACGGGGACTAGCCTACAGAAATGGAGCTCCTGTTTCAGGGGGAATGACACCCTCTGTTGGTATAGGAGTTCGTATCCTCGTTGATGGCAATATGGGATTCGCTTCATTTGATAGATTGGAGAAATCAGTAGCAAAGGAAGCCATCTCAGCCGCTTACGATATGGCAAAAGCAGCGAAGCGAAAGGACAAGATTGACCTTGGTGATGTTGTTTCGAACAAAGCGAAATGGAGCGTTGACCTGAAACAACGGATTAAGGATGTTGATATTGATACCTTGATGTCTTTTGCTGATGAGATGAACCAGCAGATGAGCAGCCTAGTTCAGTATACTATGATGTTGAATCCATATGAAACTGAGAAGTATCTTGTCACTAGTGAGGGCACACAGATTGAAGGATTCAATTCACATATCAGTATCTTCTTGCTTCTCACTGCAAAAGGAAGGATAGGCAACGAACAACGGATGCTTGACATGACCCAATGTGGTGGTTGGGAAAGAATCAAGGAAGGGCAAGTAATAGAAAACCTTGCCGATGAAGTTGCACGATTACAGAAGGCGGCTGATCTCGCTGTGAATGTTCCCGAATTAATGGAACAACCTATTGACATGGTTGTAGGTCCAGAGGTTGCAGGCATCATCGCACATGAGAACGTTGGACATCCTTCAGAGGGAGATCGGATCAAAGGTCGAGAAGGAGCGCAAGCGGGAGAGAGCTTCTGGAGAGACCTCAAGATGGGTGAATCACGTGTCGGCTCAGATGCAGTGACAGTTTCTGAGGACCCAACAATCAAGAACACAGCAGGTTTCTACATCTATGATGACGAAGGAGTCAGAGCAAGAAAAAGAATCCTTATCAAGAATGGAATAATCAACGAACCTCTTCTCAATAGAGAGTTCGGAGTTAGATTTGGAATGGGCTCTAATGGTGCTGCCCGTTCAATTGCATACAATCGGGAACCAATCATTAGAATGGCAAATACATACTTCGAACCTGGTGATCATTCCTTTGAGGAACTAGTTGAAGATGTAAAATTGGGTGTGTATATGCGGTCCTTCATGGAATGGAATATCGATGACCGTAGATATCAGAGTAAGTACTCAGGCGCAGAATCATATCTAATCAAAGATGGCGAGATAACGGATACAATGGTCAAACGTCCTGTCCTAGAAACAACAAGTGTTGGTCTTCTCAGCGCGATAGATGCGGTTTCAAAAGACCTTCGATTTGACTTCCCAGGAACTTGCGGAAAAAGCGATCCTATGCAAGGAGTACCAGTGTATGCAGGAGGAGGCGACATTCGATTCAGAAATATCAAGCTAGGAGGTGTTGGCTAATGAGTAATTACGAAGATCTCAAGACCTACGTCGATGTTGCTGTTGACCATTGTAAAGGCAAAGTTGAGGGTGTAATTGCCCGAGGAATCATGTCATCGGGATCACAGATTCGTTTTAGTCAGAATGCGATCGACATTGGAAAGCGATGGGATGAGCTGAAGTTGGAATTGTTTGTTATCATCCAAGGTGCGCAGGTAGGATACACAGAGAGATCTGTTACTTCCGAAGATGAGGCAAGAAAGGCTGTCGAAGATACAATCACTTTCTCAAAACGCCTACCAGAATCGATGTTCTTTGCAGGTCTTGAGAATGAAACTCACAGCTATAGAGACCTCAAAGGGGCTTATGATTCCAAGATAGATGACTTTACTGTCATTGCGCCAGGTTTTGTCAATTCTGCAATCGATGCAGCTGTATCAGAAGGAGCTAAACGAGTAGCAGGAGCACTAAGATTCTCAAAGGAACATAGCTTCTTCAAATCTAGCTATGGACCTGAAGGCGCCACAAAGATGACTACATTCGATATGAATGTGAGAGCCTTTCAGGAAGAGCTAGATCATTCGGGGCAGGGTCTGGAATGTGGTACGATCCCAACTGGTTCGGAGAAAGGAATCGTTGCTGCGGGAGCCCAAGCAGGCAGGCTATCGAAGGAATCTATTGGCTCTATTCAAGGGGACCCTGGCACCTATGATCTTGTGCTTAGTCCAACTGTTGCGGCGAATGTCTTAGGAGGGATACCTGATTCAGCCAATCCTTTCATGGTCTTGATTGGTCTTTCTCCCTTAGCAGACAAGATTGGGGAGCAAATAGCTCCTGAGTTCTTGAGCGTAACTGATAATCCATGGATTCCCAATGGTCTGGCCTGCAGAGCATCAGACTTTGAGGGCACTCCAACTCAGCAGACAGAAATTGTGAAGGACGGAGTACTCAGATCATTCATTCACAACACAACCACCGCCAGAATGTATGAAACAGCTTCAACTGGAAGCTCTCAAATGATCGAGCTTGGACAGGGTCTCAAGATGTTGCTTCCAAATACATCAAATCTAGTCTTTGATAACGGAGACCACAAGTTCGAGGATCTTATCGAGAACTCGAAACCTACAATCTATGTAACATGCAACTGGTACACAAGATTCCAAAACTACCAGACAGGGGAGTTTTCTACAATTCCAAGAGATGCAATGTTCCTAATCCAGAACGGAGAAATGAAGCCCATCAAGAACCTGAGGATTAGTGATAACACAATGCGAATGTTTGCAAACATTGATGCTCTCGGTAATGATCGGAAACAAATTTTCTGGTGGGAAGTAGCTACACCCACCTTTATCCCATCCATGCGTGTTAAAGATTGCAGAATGTCTGCAGCTACACAATAGTAGAGTATAATCTCAGGTGCCCTTTGTGGCTCCTGAGTTCCTGATTTTTTAGATGATTGACATCTTACCAAGTGCCACACGGCTCTTGATGGCCGCATTGATGAATAACTCTCCGACATTCTCACCAGTCTTTGCGCTGGTTTTGTAGAAATCTAGACAGAGCACCTGAGCTAGTTGCTTGCCCTCAGAGAATTCCACCTCAAGGAAATCTGTCATGTCGCACTTGTTCGCTACCAGAGCTCCATTCACAGGATTCTTGTCGTTCTCACAGAAGCTCAAGGCGAGGTTCTCATACCAATCGATAATCTGATCGAAGGTCTCGCGTTCGGTACTATCATAAACCAGCATGACATAGTGAGCTCCTTGATAGAACTTCGAACGAAGCATCTTGAAAGATTCCTGTCCACCGAGGTCCACGATACTCAGTACTACAGTACCATCAGGAAAGTCCATGTTAGCTGCTTTCATATCAGCTCCTATAGTAGCAGTGTAGGTTTCTAAGAAGATGTCTTCAAGGTACCTTCTAACAAGCGAGCTTTTCCCCACATTCCTAGGGCCAATAACAATTGCCTTGTATACCTCAGTTGACAAGCTGCCCACCAATAGTTTCTCTGACGTTTCATAGGTATAAGAGGATTCTTGCCATGTTATCAGGGAGAAAAGACCAATTCAAAATCTTTAGAAGGAACTAGGATAGCGACTTTTGGTATGAAGGCCAATCTTGATGACATAAAGGCACGAACAACTGATGTTCTAGGATACTATGAAGCTCTCTCCGGAAAAGATAGAGATATCCTTGAAGAGATGTATGAAGAATACGTATTGAAAGAGGATATCCTTGACGAGCTGAAAGAGGCTACCAGCAATCTTTGTGTCGTTGTGTTTAGTGCTGCATGGTGCAAGGACTGCAAGAATGCTATGCCCGTCATGCGTCATCTGCAAGAAAGGATTGGTCTCGATGTAAGAATCTTTGGGACTATCAAGACAGCACCATTAGATCCCAACGTTAAGTGGGCGGTACCACCTTCACCTCCAGAAACTAATGAGTGGGGTGTTACGGCGATACCGTACTTCTTCTTCTTCAATAAGGACGATGGAGAGAAGGTGACTGTTCTCATTGAAAAGCCAACCATCAAAGAAACCCTTGAGGAAGAAATACTCTACGTGCTCAAGCATAAATAGTAGAATGTATAGAATGCAGTAGTACTACCTTCAGGAGGTAATGAAGTGGAGATTCCAGTACTTACAAGATTTATTGAAGGATTGAAATTATTCTTTGAATCAAAGAGATTGAAATGGCTAACCCTGATTTTCTTTGTAGGAGCAGCTGCGATATATCTCATGGAGCGGCTGATCAGCTGGGTTCCAGGCGCAGCAATGTTCTTTCTTGCTGTTTCTGCGATATTCCCATTCTTCTGGATGTTGACAACATTTGTGGCACTTCTTGGTTTTCAAAGATTTATCGCCAGTGAGGAAACATACTCAAGATCTGCGATTCTTGCAGTAATCTGGATCATTGTCAGTACAGTACTTTTCATTGTATCATTCTTCTTTGTATGGGGATTGCTATTGGCCATTGTATTTCTAGGATTCTTTGTGTGGATTGGCTTCCAGGGATACTTCTCCACTCGAACAAGTCTTGGGCTTGCTTCTGGAGTCCAGATAGAACACAGGTCCAAAGCTATGACATTCCTATTTGGATTGGCGAATATCTTCAACTATGCGATTCTGGTGGGAGCGATAATTGGAACAATCATCTTCATCGGATTCTCTTCCTGGGTAGCGGTTGGATTGGCAGCCATCGGTGCGGGAATTGCGGCATTCTTTAATTTCATCAACGGATTGATCATTACGCGGGAGAGGAACAGACAGACAGCAGATAATCTGACACTGCTAGGGCTCTTCATAGCATTATATTCTGGTTATTTCATATACAATGTCATTAAACCCTTGGATTTAAGCGCAAGAGATATTGTCGGACTACTGGTTACAATCTTCTTCCTTCTCTACACTATGAGTGGTGTGGGCAGAAGTCTTGCAAGTCGTGCAGAGATGGAATCTAGATTCAAGTTGTCGAAGGAGCTGGCAGCTACCTTTACATTCTTCATTGCCTCATGTTACGTATTTGTGGATGTGATGTTTACTTTACTACTGACAAATGCAGGCGTTGCTCCAGAGCAAATTGCCCCACTTAGCGATGTGCTAAAGCTCTGGCTATTCCCACTCATCGCCCTGGTTGTAGAGATTCGATTCGTCTGGAGGTCCCGAAAGGTAACTGAAGCCCCAGAAACTCCTGATGATATCCCAGTGGTTCCAATTGAAGAAACCGTGTCCGATGAGAAAGGAGAAGTCATCGAAGAAACTACTCACGAAGTGGAAGAGGTTACAGAGGAACCTGAGGAAGATATCCCCGAAGAGGATGACTCCTACGGTGTTGGCGACCCCGAGGATGACGACATCTAGTTGATTTCATATGCTCCAATAGCTAATACTGTTGGAGCTCTTCTCTCTTTTTTAGAAATGCACCAAAGTACGGCGCAACCGAAGGCTTTTATCGCATTTACTCCACAACCTAGAAACGGATGAATCGGAATTTATCCGTAAATATGAAGTACAAAAGTGGAGATAGACACATGGCTAAATGGGAATGTCTTGTCTGCGGTTGGGTCTACGATGAAGATATTGGCGATCCAGATGGCGGTATCGCTGCTGGCACCAAGTTTGAGGATATACCTGATGATTGGGTCTGTCCGATGTGCGGTGCTGCAAAGGAAGACTTCGAGAAGATCGAGTAGACCAATCAGCACAGGCCCCTGCAAGACATTCGATAAGGGGCCATCCCTTTTCTTTTCAATTCAATTGGGCGAGGGCGGAGAAGATACCTGAAAAGACGAAAAACAATAAAGCTGCTTTATGGCTTTCAATTGCCCTAGCTTCCCTATTGGTTCTTTTAACAGCCGAAAATATCTTCTTTGTAGTAGCTCTTGTAATGATTCCATATCCTCTGTACCTTTTCTTTGGCTATAATGTAATAATGCCTGTCGAACAAGCATATTACTATCACATGCTATCAAGAATCACGCAATCTATGTTACTTATCGCCATTGCCATCGTGATAATCAATTGGTTACTTTGTTTGTCACTACTCATAGTTGCAGGACTGCAGTTCATCCTGGTATTTGTGAGAATGAGAGGATTTCTGCTGAATCTGAAAGGCATAGGAGATTGTTGGTTATATCCCTCAATTCTAATCCCAATCGCGACATTGATCCCGTTGTTCGTATTCAATGAATTTGGAAATCTCCTGTTAGCATATGCATCAATATCGCTTCCGCTATATGTGATAGTTGGTATGCTAATCGTATTTCAGAAACCTTGGGAACGAACAGACAAGGATATAGGATACATCAAGACGAAATGCCCAAGATGTAAAAGGACTTTGAAGATATTCAGAAAGGATGAGGGTGAAACAAGATGTCCCATCTGTGGCTTCAGCCTCCCCATAATTGACCAAGCAATAGATACGTGGGAGAGAGAGGATAGGCGAGCAAGGGATTATGATGCGACCAATTGATATCGAATTATGAGAAATGCGAAGGGGTTCTATTTGTGTTAGCAGGTCCGTAGTCTCATTTTAGATGCATAGAAGGAAATAGCTCGAGAAGCTCATCGATATGGTCTATGACAAGGAGATCTTCTGATGCCCATCCTGCTTCCTCTTTATCACACCAGACTATCAATATCGGAAGGAATTCTGCTCTTCGTGCGGCACCAACATCATGCTCGACCTTGTCACCAACATAAGCACACTTCTGTGGATTGATCCCCAACTTCGAGGCAGCTTGCAATAGCATGAATGGAGATGGCTTCCTATAACCAGGAACACAAGAATACTCTACGACATCGAAGAGATGCAAGACATTTGCTGCTTCAAGATGTGGGATTGGGTCATTACGGCGGTTTGATGCGATTCCTAATTGGTATCCTCTCTCATGCAGTGATTCTAGAACCTCCCTACAAGGTTCTAGGAATTTTGGCTTGACCGAATCAAATGCATTGGTCCATGCCTTATGAGCTCTAGATGCCATCTTATCGAGATCTCCTTCCACTCCAAGTCTTTCTAGAATCACCCTATCATAGACGATCGAATCATCAAATGAAGGCAACCAGTATGGATCCACATTGGAATCAACGAGCCTCTGGTCGAACATCCTATCAACTTGTTTCGAAACATCCTCAATCTGCTTCTTTGTTAGGTTCGCATACTCCTCAAGTCCAAGCGCATCCAAAATGAAACGGGTCATCAAGATTATCTCGCGAGGGGTGTCATAAAGTGTACCACCCATATCGAACACTATTGCTTGAATGTCCTTTAGATCCATATTTCTACAACTCTCTTACACTCTAATAAGTGAATCAATCTGCTGACTAAAGAAGCATGAAGAGCATGGAGAATAGGAACTGATTCACCAAGATAAACCAGATAAGATCTTGCCTATTTGAAAATCATACAAGTATATTCCACATCTATACTCCTGAAACCAGCACCCTGAAATCCACAGAACACTCTTCCACCCTATCTTCGTCTAAGAATGATGAAAACAATGACAACCGCAATCACTGCAACAGTCACACCACCTAGGACAAGGGGGATGTAAGTAATCCCATAGATGAAGTTGACTGAAAATCGAGAGAATCCAACAAACTCGTTGCCAATCTCGATTTGGAAGTTCGTGGTCACCAGGCTGTCATCGAACTCAAGTTCAATATCAGTCGTTACTACTGAGTCTGCATCTATGATAGGAATACTCTCAAGCACGGTTTCGTTCAGTAGCCGAATTGAAACGGTATTGATAGTATTGATCCTTGGGCTGAGATCGGTAGCAGTAAGACTAACATTGATAGCAGTAGCATCGCTTGAAGTGGCGTTCAATTGTACAGATAGTCGTGGCGTCTGTTCAAGGAGATACTCGAATGAGGGAAGGAGTTCTAACCACAGTCTATTGATAGCGGATTCATAGGGTGAGAAGAGCTCGAACATTCCAGCATATTCTTTGATGACATGAGTAGCGTTCTCCTCTCGAACGAAGTACAAATCCTCTGAGAGGGCTGAGGCATTCTGATAGATTTCAAGAGAAATGGGTACTATGCATTCACGAGAGGTGTACATCCATGAGTCCCAACCTCCAGGTGTTGCGGTCATATCTGCGTCCTTTCCCGAGAGAGGGTTGTAATTAGGATTGGTAAGAAAACTGGGTGGCAGAATTTCTTGATAATCAGACCACAGTAGTGAATAGAGTTCTTCTTCAGCCCAATTGTTTTCTGCATTCCTTGCAAAGAGCGTTGCATTGATTCCTGTGTGCAAAGAATAGGCCATTGCAAATCTATGATCGAGAGCGAAGTCTCTGAACGCTCGGGTTTCAGGCTCTGAGAAAGGAGAAGTGCCATGGTACTGCTGACTTCTCGGTTCTGTGAGAGATGGATGATCAAGGTCCCAATCAGCATCATAGTTCCTGTTTATGTCAACATAACCAACGACATCCTCGTTCACCAAACCATCGCCATCGCTATCAATACCCTCATAGTAATCGTATAGCCAGTTTAGTCCTCCTTCCCCATCCTTCTCATATACCTCGTAGAGGGAGATACGGCCATCACCATCGACATCCTCGAAATCGTCCTCATCGAATAGGCCATCACCATCATCATCATACGGGTGCATATTCTTCCTAAGGAATGGAGAACCAGTTATGTAGATCCAGTCGAGAGTCTCGGGGTTGAGAGTAGGAATAACATAGATTTCCTGAGTGTCGACAAATTGAGTTATCGAATCATCTACACCATAGTTATTGACCAACCAGAGTACGAAGCGCAAAGCGACTTCCACAGTTACCTTCTCTCTCCCGTGATGGTGAGCGACAACTAGTGTCTTCGCCTTCTGTTGAGGAGCATTCTCATTTGTTATACACACGCTATTAATGATGAAGTTATGATAGGATTGACCAATCTCCTCGACATTGATGAGACTGGGCACATTAAGTTGGATATTCTCAAGCTCCTCCTCAAGCATTGATACATTATGATATTCATCAGGATAGAGCAACTGCACATCATTCCATGTCCTGTTGATTGAGGGGGTTTGAACAGGTAGGATAAGCGGTGTTACAGCTCCGGCGAATGTTGGAGTGTATATCAAGGGCAGAAGTATCAAAGTTAGAGCGCTGAGCAGAATAGCTCGATTTCCAAGTCTATATGAGTTCAGGATGCATTGCCTCCTTAAATGGAGTTCATCTACGATAGTGCTTGAGATATTTAACACTTCTGAGATTTCCAGAAACTAGTATGGATTGTATAATGCCTAATCACGCACACCTAGAATGACCAAATCCTCTAATGCTTGAATGCCGCGCATCTTATTCGCTTCCATAGCTATGAATTGATCCTGACCAAGCTCTACTTTTTCATCACCATTTGTGATAATTGCACGTCCTTTCAAAACCAAGAAGAATGCAGAATGATTCGCTTCATGTGGAGGAATTTGAGCTCCTTTCCCAAGAACGATTCGCATGATTTTGTACTTCGCAGTTTGAGCTAGTGGTTTAGCATCTGGACCCTTTGATGAGAATACCAGATTTTCAAATAGATTACCTTGAGTCATGTGATTTCACTAATGAGCACTCAGAGCCATTCAATATAAACAATAGTTAATATACCAACTCGAATGAAATATTAATCTCGATTCCCGCTAATCTTTTACTGTTGGAGTAGTGTCAATGGGAGTTCGTATAGAGTACACAATACGAGATGGTAGCGAAAGGCATTTCGATGTGAGTGCATTCACAACGGAGGTGCGCATGGGATACCTTGGTATTGCCGAAACCTCACTAGCACCGCTCTCATCACTAAGACGTCTAAGAATACTTACACTTCAATACAATCACATTGAATCAATTGACCTTTCACCTCTGGCCTCGTGTAAGGAACTGAGGGAGATCTATCTTCGAGGAAATCTGTTGAAGAGTATAGATCTGAACCCACTGTGTACATTACGCCATCTCACTTCCCTTTATCTTAATAGTAATCGATTGGTAGAGCTCGATCTTTCACCTTTGAGCGCATGTCATCTCCTGGCAAAGCTCGATCTCTCGAAGAATGAAATATACTCCATTGATCTAACACCTCTCTATAATTCACCGTCCGCACATGTGGAAATCGATAAAGATGTGAAAGCAACAACTCTGGTCAGTAAAGCGTCATATGAGATGGCTACATGTAAATCCCTTCTTGATGCGACGACTCAATTTGATGTGCCAACCCGAATATCAGACTACAGCTGGATAGGACAACTTTACTCAACCCTTAGAAAAGGAGAGCCGCTTTGGAAGAAGTACCATATCCTCTGTGAAGCTCTAAGAAATCTCGATTTGGACTGGATAGGAATCCCAGAGGTTGATATCGATAAGACTCTGAGGTTTATCAAGAGGACCAGCAATAGATCAAAAGCATCCCGAAGACTGCGTAAGATGTTGGTTGCGCAAGTTTGCAAACAAATCGACAAGGGAAAATCCTGTCCTCTTCTCAATATCGAAGAAGCCAAGCAAGAACCAGATTTGGTGATGCGTTTACAAACCATTATCGATGGAAGGACACGAGAAATCGAAAGGGTTGTGATCCCCGAGTCAAAGGGCATCTATGACCTCAGACCATTATGGATAACTGCATATGGTAATGAAATACTCGATTCGATGAAGGTTGGAATATCCTGTAATCAAGAAGACTATGAGCGAGTTACAGCCACGTTCCATGATCTAGGGTTTGATCTGAAGACATCTACTGCGGAAAAGTTCAGATATTCAAAGACTGTTTCCTTAGGACTTCAAGAGTATATCTGGAATCTTGCCGAGTTCAGATCCCCATTTTTGGCGTCTTGATGAAATTCCAAAGTCTTGCTCCTGTGAATAGTACCTAGTCTAATTCCTCTCAGAAGCAGGTTTTCCACCCATACCCCAGTGGGATTTTGGCGTTTCATGAATCACAACATGTACAGCTTCTTTAGGTATTTCCATATCCACAAAGACCTTGGTGATTCCTTCCAAGACTTGCTTTGCCTTCTCTTTTCCAAATCCTTCCCAAACATGAACATGTATAATTGGCATTATTATCAAATGAGTACTAGCGAATCATTTCAGATATAGCTAGCGAAGTCACCAAGTATCATAGTGAACGATTGATTCGTCGTACCTATCTTCAGATGGCTTCTCCTCAGCAGGATGTCCGATGGGAACAACGGCAAGTGGTACGATGCCTTCAGGCATCCCAAAGAACTCCTGTACCATCCGTACTCTTTCTTCAATGGGATAAATCTCAAGCCAGAGACCTCCAAGTCCTAGTCCATGAATTGCGAGGAGCATATTGAGTGTCGCATTTGCGCAGTCCATCTGCCAACGAGCTTCCCACTTCTCGCGGCTCTTGTCGTGACAGACAATTACTGCAACAGGAACATCGCGGAGCATGGTGGCATACGGATATGCTTCGATGAGTTTCTCCATCTGCTCGCGGTCCCTAACAACTACAAACTGCCACTGTCGTTGATTCCCAGAAGTTGGTGCGCTCATACCTGCTTTGAGTATCTTTTGCACAATTTCTGGTGAAACATCGCCCATTGTATATTTCCGAATACTACGTCTTGTATATAATGCTTCAAGAATATCCATAGCATTGGGGCTCACTATCCTTTCTTATAAGACACATTTTCTTAGCAAAGCAACAATGTTGCGTTCTTCTTGCAGGTATATATACAGATGAAATTCATACTTCTATAGAGTTGAAGGTGAAACCCATGTCAACCACACCGAATATAGACCTAGCTCGAGAACTACTTGCAAATCCTAAGTTTCCTCGTACAATGACATACGACCCTGAATGGATTGTAGAACAGGACATGGGTTGCCCAACACTATGGCTGCTTGAGCGACTATGTGAGAGAATGCGACTAGAACCGAATATGCGAGTATTGGATCTAGGCTGTGGAAAAGCAGCTGGTTCCATCTTTCTTGCCAAAGAGTACGATGTGGAAGTGTGGGCGGTTGACATTGGTGTAAGTCAGACCGAGAATTTGGAAAGAATAAAACAGATGGGGCTAGAGTCATTAGTATTCCCTTTGAGGACTGATGCTCGCGAACTGCCATTTCCAAAGGACTTCTTTGATGCGATAATATGTGTGAACTCTCTCTTCTTCTTCGCAACAGACGACATATATCTCCGGCACCATCTACTTCCAAGAGTCAAGATAGGCGGTCAGATAGGTAGCGTTGTGCCAGGATTCTACCACGAATTCGAAGGAGATGTACCGGATTGTATTCCTGAACATTTGAGGAGATATTGGGAATCATGTATGTTGTATACATGGCATTCGGCAGAATGGTGGAGGAAGCACTGGCTTAAAACTAGTTCAGTGGAGATTGAACTCGCAGATAATTTCCCAGATAAGGAAGGCTATCAGACGTACTTGGAGTGGGAAAGAATTATTGGATATCCTCAAAAGATCGCAGAGGAAGATGCTGGTAGAAATATCACATTCTCACGCCTAGTGGTTCAAAGAACAAAGTGATCTCTATGCGGCTTCCATGAAAGCATCAATGACACTCTCGATGAACAGGATATCCTCATTCAGAGACGAGTAGTCGCTTATTCTAATGAGATTCAAGACGTCCTCTCTAGTCTTCGGGTCAATCCCAAGATCCATACTAAGAGATAGAAGCTTTGCTACTTCTAGTTGAACACAAAGCGCACATGATTCATACCCTATGGAACTCACTTCGAACCCCTTCATTTCTATCTCAGTTCGTCACGCCAAATAAAACACCGACATTAAAATATTCCGAAATTTCTGAAATCAAGTTTCAATTCATTTTACTTGGCCTTTGGCATCTTGATGTAGACAATCGTCCCTTTGGCATGGCCGTTAGGCGTACCTGATATATTCTCGATCCAAATCTCTGCATTGAATCGTAGGAGAATGGATTTGACAATCGAAAGACCAAGACCTCGTTGACCCTCTGGTTTTACTGAAGCAAGCACAATGGTCTTTATCTCATCAGGAATTCCAGGACCTCTATCTGCTATTCCAAAGATATAGAAGTTCTCCATTTCTTGCAGGCTTAGATCTATTTCCACATGATCTTCTCTCTCATTTCTATGTTTTATTGAGTTCGAGAGGATATTATACAATACATCTACAAGCAACGGATGCATCAGCACATTGATGTTCTCGATTGAATTCCTGTTGTTCACTTTGAGAGCAACTGTTGCGTAAGTGCGCTGTGTGCGTTCCAAGGCTTTATCGAATTTTGTGGCCAAAGATACCGGTACAGCTTTCATGGATTCTTCCTGAACTTGGTTCAAACTTAGCACATTCCGAACTAAATCGGTCGATTCCCATACCACTTGCTTGGCACTCTTAATGATATGGAGCGACTTCTCATCGATATTTGGATTCTGCATTTCTATTAGTTCAAGATAAGTCTGAAGACTTTGATTATGATTAGTGATATCATGACTAAGCAGACTCAGGAGTAGGTGAATCATTTTTCGGTCCTCCTCGGATCTACGAAGTGCATCAACAACCTCTCTCTTTGGCAGACTGAATAGATCTGAAAGCGATAATCGAGGACCATCCATCGTCATCGTGAACTTCGGTTTCAGTATGAATATCGCGATCAACATTGTAATGCTGAATAGGAAACCTAGGAAGAGCTTGTTCAAAATTGATGCAATTCCTTGTACTACAGAGATTGACTGAGTTGCTGGAAATGCTAGCAATGGAAAGAGGATGCCATCTGCCAATAGCGTCAAGATATAGGTGATAATCACTAGGACGGATGGTGGCGTTTTGGGAAATCGAGTAGATAGTCTTTCGAGTACATACACCATTGCTAGTAGTTCGACCAAAGCAAGTAGATTGCCAATAATGAAGATCCAGAAACTTGTCTGGAATATCTCACTCGGAATCATGAGGGGATTGATTGATACAGTACTTTCGAGAGTGAAATAGATTAGAGGATAGACAAGGAGGAATACAATCTGAATCGCGATGAGACCATACACAACCATCTTTGTCAGTTCAGGATCGCGTTCCATTATGTATAGAAGCATGATAGACCAGATGACCGCTGCATAGACGATATTTCCTCCACCTACTTGAATTCCAAATCCAAGATCAATGACATAGAAACTGCTCATTATCGATACATACACCTGAAGGATTCCAAGAAACATGTAGAATGGTATGAGTGAAAGATGACCTCTCATAGCATAAAGGAAGACTCCAATTGAAGAATAGATTATGACATGCAAAATGAGAAATCCAAAACCGAGCATGTGGTTCACTTCAGAGTATAAATTGCTCCCCAAATCGTCTAGATTATCCTATTTAGATTATAGATATAACCAACTTCAAGAGTATACCAATTTCTCGACGAAATTTGCATTGAAGGATAGGCTAATGATATTCACCTCACAGGGATACTTGATTACAATGTCCGAAGAGAATACCTCAACAGGATACCAACCTAGGACCAAGCCATTCTATACATTCCCGCAGTACGCGGCAATAACATTCATCCTCTCACCAATTCTGGGATATTTGTTAGCGTACTATGGCTTCATACCATTCGATCCTCTCTATACAGCACTTGCTGCACTGGCGTTCTGCTTCGTCTATGTGGGTTATCGAGGATACTATTGGAAAATATACAGAAAGGATGAAAGGCAACCATCTGAAGATTGATAGCCTTCTAGGAAAGATTGTTTCTCGCAGAAACCTGATTGAATTTCAAAAATAATGGAACCTCAGACACTTGGTCCGAGGCTTCTTAGTTTCACTTGCCCTTCCATGCTGGCATCTGAGACATATATTCATCTGTCTTGACTTCTGCTGAGGAACGATCTAGATTCTCACGGGACATCCAGAAATTCACCATGTTCTCACGTACAACATTTCGAGGCTTGAGGCTGCCATCCTCGGTGCTGCAATACACACAGCTCTTGTTGTCCGTATTCTTTCCACCAAAATCCTCGGGTTTGGTCATTCCCATTCCACACGATATGCAATGCTTTGCCATATGCTTTCACTAAAACCTCCTACAGCGTAATAGGAATATAAAATACTATTCAGTAAGTTCTATAGGCAGTTTTACCAATAGCTCATTATGCCTTCTCGTGAAAGAGTAAGAAACCTCATCATGTTGATGCTAGATAGACATCCAATCCATGGATATGAGATTAGACGTCAACTTGTTCCCTTGGCTGGGGATATAGAAGTCACAACATTGTATCGATGGCTAAGAGAAATGGAAAAGGAAGGGCTTATTGAAAGTAAAGCAAAGAAAGGACCACATGGTCCTGAAAGAAAAGAATACAGAATGGGATCAAGAGGTGAGCGTCATCTTAGAGAGGTCCTACGTGATTCGATGAGGGTCATTTTACATTTCTATGACGAGTTCAGGCATTATTCCTTTGCGAAGAGCCTGAGTAACGCTACGAGTTCCGAACACGGTCAAGAATCAATTGAAGGAAGAATCATTGTAGCTATAGTCACGCCCTCTATGGCAGACCAAGTCGATACCATGAAGCTCATCACCAATCGAGCTGGTGAGAATAGCATTCATGTTATGGGGGACCCCAAAAACCTAGTAGGTTTGGATAAGAAATTCATACTCATCGAAGGTAGCCCTTGGGACATTCCTTGCAAGAAGAATCACTACCATGAATACTGGATTCTCGGTATGCCTGCAAGAGAACTCCTCCCAAGGACTCTAGTCGAGAGCAAGCGCATCTTGGATAATGGCGGAACGGTAAGGATGCATGTTCCATTCGCCTTTTTTGATGAACCTGCTGAGCCAACTCTAGAATCGTTTCTAAGGCTAACAGCATCACATCTGTTTCCAGAGCTTGGTGTAGTAGAGGGACAAGAGGTCTGCGACCTGTTCGAGAAGATGTTTGAGGACTTTGGGATTATCAAGTTTCACCCGGGGCATGTTCAATTCTGGGGCACAAATAGTTCAGAATGAGCCGAATCAGACAATGGTCAACTAATTTTGTACAAGAATTTATATAGTTTCAAATCTCTTGCCGGGAGATTACTATGTGTTCAGTACCACAACCCGGTGAACAGATAGCCCAATATTGGGCAGAGCATATGTAGTCGTTTCTCTAATTCTTGGGGCTGTGGTGTTAATGGTAACATATCTGCTTGGCTGGTAGACGATTGAGGTTCGATCCCTTACGGCTCCACCAATTAGAGTATGAGGGCATAGTGGCTGGAAGTAGTTAACGCGCTCGACTTGCAATCTTGAGTATGTAGGTGCAAATCCTACCGTGTCCACCATCATTTGGGGTGAATGTGGTGAAAAGGTATCATAACAGTCCGTGAAGCTGGAGTTGAGAGTTCGATTCTCTTCATTCACACCACCTATGGGTATGTACGTTAACGGCAGACAATTCGACTCCAGATCGTATTGTAGAGGTTCAATTCCTCTCATGCCCACCAAGGGCCATTAGCATAGTTGCGGAATTGCACTCCTCTCATAAGGGAGGTTGCGTTGGTTCAACTCCAACATGGCCCACCACTTGACTAGGTAGCATAATAGCGAGTGCCCTTCCCTTGGACGGAAGTTCATGCAGGTTCAAGTCCTGTCCTAGTCACCATCTGCTCCGTTGGTGTAGTGGAAATCACTCGATCCTTTCGAGGTTGGAACGGGGGTTCAATTCCCCCACGGAGCACCACTGCGTAGTTGAGGTAAAGGTAACCCACGGGGCTTCCAACCCTGAGCTGGGAGTTCGAGTCTCCCACTGCGCACCAATAGCCCTGTAGTGTAGACGGAAAGCACGTTGGACCTTGAATTCGACGGTCTCGGTTCGAATCCGGGCGGGGCTACCATCCCAGAGTGAATCTAAGGGCCAGGACATAGGTCTGTAAAGCCTGTGATGCCAGTTCGAGTCTGGCCTCTGGGACCATAGGAGCTTGGTCAAGCGGTAAGACAACTGTCTAACATACAGTCGATCGGTGGTTCGAATCCACCAGCTCCTACCAAATTATCCAAAATTCATGTGAAAATTTATATACATTCATGAAAAGCACTGGAGGATTACCAATGTTCAGAGAAAATAGTTTGATAGCGTCGTCAAGGACGACACTCGAACGCTCCACCCATGATAGTCCGAATAAGGACTAGGGTGAGTACACAATCTCTGGACATCACTGCTTCTTTCAAGTCTGCTGGTCTTCAGGGATAGTGGATTTTCTCTTTGTTGGAGGGCATGTTGCAAAGGAAGAGGGGGAGACCCTCTCTCGTCCCTTGCACTCATCCGTCCAGTAAAGGTGGGCCAAGAGCACGGTTCGGTTGTGCAGGAGGCCTTTAACCTCCTAGACGCGGGTTCGAATCCCGCTTGGCTCTCCATGCATAGGTCAAAACAGTGGAGTGGTAGCTCAATCTGGCAAGAGCGATAGCGTTTCACTGTCATTCATACCGTGATCCCTGAGAAGGGCATCGAGTGACAGTTTGCTTTTGGTTCATACCAAGAGATGCTGGTTCAAATCCAGCCCACTCCGCCAACCTTGGCGCTGTAGCCAAACGGATCAAGGCACATCCCTTCGAAGGATGGAGGTCTCGGTTCAATTCCGAGCAGCGCCTCCAAAACCATGACCCTGTAGCTCAGTGGATAGGGCACCACGCTTCTAACGTGGCGGGACGTCGGTTCGAGTCCGACCAGGGTCGCCAAAAATGAAAGGTGAAAACAATGTCGTATGAACATCTCATCGGTACAGAAGCCGAAGCACAGGTAAAGGTGACAATCAGCGGAGCTCATAGTGATACTCCAAATCTCTTCGTTTGGGATAGAACAGAGCTGATTGCAAAGATTTGGCTCTACCCAGATGGTAGGATCAAATACCGAAGTTTTGTTCCTAAGACGACACAAGAGATTGAGATCCGAGGTCGACATCTGAAAGTGTATGACCCAAGGGAGAATCTCTAGAGCAAGCAGTGATCCTATGAATCATTGCCGAGGATTCACCAAACCTAGTATAGAACTTGCCTAAAGTGCGCGTGATGAGAAGAAGTCCTATCAGACGAAGCCTTGAACCTCACGCGCCTTTGGCAACACAAATACCGGTGTAGCACAGTTGGTAGTGCGCCTGCCTAGTAAGCAACGCACCAAAAGAGTGCGCCTGCCTTGTAAGCAGGTGGTCGAGAGTTCGAAGCTCTCCATCGGTTCCATTCCGAACACCGGTACCATTTGAGTGGGGATACGCTAAGGGTAGACGACCAGACTGTTGATCTGGGATGTGTCGGTTCGAATCCGACTCCCTGCTCCATCTTCGGTCGGATGGCTGAGTGGTTTAAGGCTCTGGTCTTGAAAATCAGCGCAGGTAAAACTGCCAGAGGTTCGAATCCTCTTCCGATCGCCATCATGGGACACTAGTGTAATGGTAACATCTAAGCTTGTCGCGCTTTGGCTGGGGGTTCGATTCCCCCGTGTCTCGCCATATGTCTGGGTGGCAGAGAGGTATAATGCACTAGTCTGCTAAGCTAGATTCCTTCTCGGAAACGCAAGTTCAAATCTTGCCCCAGACGCCATTGACAATGTAATTCTGAATATGGGAAATAGAGATACTAATACACAATGAGAAGAATGGGGGGTGGGTGGGAGCAAAGATCAGCTCGCTTGCTCCCACTTAGGAACTAGGGGTTAAGAATTGCAAAAGGAGTCTACCAAGTTTATCTTGGAGTTGAGGTTTTCGGCTTTTGCTTTTGCTCTTCCTTCTTAGGAGGAGTAATTGGCTTCTTGTCCTTAGACATCTTTTCACCTCTATGGACGCATAAAGGATCCTTTGCCTAGGAGAGTAAGAAATCATCAACCGGGAGATTTTCTGATTTCCACAGACTGTACAAAAGCAACCTTGGACATAGTGTGGCATAACTTGGATATAACCCTATTCCCTCATTTTTAGGCCTTAATAGGGCCATTTTGATGAATTCAAGACCATATAGAGCCAAAAATATGACAAAAAAAGGATGAGGGGAGTGAGTCCCCTCACATGAATTATCTTTGCCTGAGCAGAACGTATCCACCAACAAGGATCACGACTGCTGCGCCTACAGCTCCAGCAATTATCGCTAGGGTCAGGTCTGCTGCACCAGAGGGATCAGTATTGGAGGTTGATGAGGTTATATGCTCGATACCAAAGAAGTAGTTCGGATTATAGACTAGCTCACAGAACTCTCCTGCAACATACTCAGACACGTTGAAAGGACCCGATGTGACCATAGTCTCGGTTGGAGGATGTGGATTCCAAGTATTCCAGTTCTCGACACCTATGTTCTCAAACACATGTTTTGGAATAATGGGTTTGTAGCCAGCAACATGTACATGCCAATAGGATTCTGTATCGAATTCCACGATACATGAATATGGAGTTGGTGCGAAAGCTGCGGACATGGATGACAGGTCAGCTCCAAATTGATTTCCGGGAGAGTCCCGATAGTAGTTCAATGTGAAAGCTACATCCTCTGCTGTTAAGGGAGTTCCATCACTCCAAGTAGCATTCTGGATAATCTGGAATGTAATTCGGGTGCTACCATCTGGTATCACAGGATTGTCATCATGCGTCTCGACGGTGTAGGACTCTGCTAACCAGAGCATATCGTTGCCTGCTGGATCTAGGACGATGAGTTGATCATAAAGCTGATTCAACACATTAGCAGTGTATGCAGAGGTGCTTGCCATGAAGTTGAAGGTATCCAAATCCAAAGGATTGCTCCAACGAAATGTTCCACCAAAGGGACCACCAGCAGAAGTCTTCAGGTGGATCTTATAATTAGTCCACCATCCCGGAACGCCGTTGCTTACATCATTGATGAACCCATCAAACTTGTCTGTCCTATAGGCTGACAAGAGCACGTTCTCATAGCAGATGATTTCCGGGCACTCATAGACCCATATTTTCTGCATCTCTTGACATGCCTCGAGTACTTCATCATAGTCTGTGGCATGCTGCAGTTGATATGCCCAACTATCAAAGGTCGCGTTCCGGAACATTGGGTAATTCAGGTATGGTTCAGTTGCGTAAGCAGAGCCGTATGTGTATGCCAGGAAATCAGTATCGAATGTGTTGAATGAAGTACCAAGGAAAACAATATCGAAATCTCCATGGAAGTACAAACGATTCAGATACTCATAGAAGTCAGTTGAGATGGATGTAGCTTCAATGCTTAAGTCTGTCAATGCCGCAGCTGCGAGCTGTCCAACCTCGATCGCGATGTTTGATGATTGAGCACACTCAACAAGAACATCAAAATTTGAGCCATCGGGCGCTTCTCTGTATCCATCTTCATCAATATCAATGAATCCCGCTGCATCTAACAGCTCATTTCCTTTCACAACATTTGCCTCATAGTATGTGTAGGGCAGTTGTCCTTCTATTGACATGGGATTGACTTGAGGTATTACACTATCCTGTGGGACTGAAAGCCCTCCCCAGACATCATCTGAGATTGCCTCCTTATCCAAAGCAAATGCTAGTGCCCTCCTGAAGGAAGTTATGTTGAAAGGATATTTTGCACAGTTAATTACCATGTATCCATATCCATTCCTCAGCACATTCGCGACATCTATATTCTCGGACTCAACAAGAGTGTCAAGGAACGTTGGATCAACCATATCCCCAATCAAATCGATTTCATCATCTTGCAATGCGAGAACCTGTTGGTCATCGCCAGTGATGACATCGAACACCAGTTTCTCAACATAGGGTCCACTTTTTGTAGAGCCTGGCAGTGTATCCTGAGCAGATACAAGTATCGGTGATACTGCCATCAAGAGAAAAGCAGTCGTGATGATTGAGGCCAATATCTTCGTCTTATTCATTTTTCATTTCTCTCCAAAAACCGGTCGAAGTCAGGAGATAGAGGAGGAGAGAGATGTCGCATGATACATGAGCGGACTCGGTATGGATTTTTGGAAACAGGGAATCGCTCGACTCTGAGTACATCACAATGCTGTCAGACATTTTGTACGTGCTCGATTGGTATCATGAATTGACATCTCAACTCATGAGAATAAGAAGCATGATAGAATATTAAGGACAGTCACGGCTGCAGGCAGTTTTGCATTGAAAATACACAAAGAAGTTGATAGGCTTGATTAGGTTCAGGAGGGTATGAATTAAAAAAAGAGAGGAGCTCAACCATTATGGTTGAGCTATGTGACTATTGGCAGTTGTTAGCCTATGACAAGAGATATGATACCTTTGTCTGGGTCGATGTCTAAATCAAGGAGGTCTTTGAGTTCGTCGTCTACCTGGAGAGGATAGGATGATATCAGACCAAGCACGATTTCTTGAAGCTCTGCTATTCTATCTGGATTAATTGAATATGAAATATTCCTCATATCTGTAAGATCAGGAGTCTTCTTGACGAGATCCTCATCAACTAGGTTGGAGATCGCGAAGAAAATCGTTCTCGATGGCATACTCGTAAACAGTGCAATCTGTTTAGGTGTGACAGGTCCGTTCTCTTTAATGAAATCAAAAACCTCGACCGCTCTTTTGGTCAGACTACATATTTTGATTCCAGGCATTATATTGTGCTCCTACGATAGTCATAGAATTCTTAACGAATCGATGCTATACTATGATAGTCGTAGCTAATTCTTTATTAAATATGCACATCAGAGTAATATTGAAATATTGGTTTATTTATCAAACCATATTGAATTTAATCTGTGTATTGCATAGCATTCAGAAGAGAATATAAAGCGGGACAAGAGTCCAAAGGCGGCGAACATGATGGAATCCAATCAACCAGATGGTCTGAAGGGTATCAGACTAACAGAAGAAGGGAAAAAACCCATGCAGAAGCTCCTAGTTATTGGAGATTCTGAGATGGCAGATGTCCTAAGTGATTCGGTTCGGATAAACATCATGACACTTCTTAGAATCGGAATTCCAGATAGGATGACAACAAAGACTATCGATGAAGAAACAGGAGATACTATAATTCGTGAGAGAAACATCACACGACATGCATTGTCAGTCGTTGAATTGATGAACCTGTCCAATGATTCTTCTCTTGATGTTGACCCTGTATCTATGAGCCAGATATATCATCACCTGCCAAAGCTGGTTGAGAGTGGATATATCATAAAATATGGGACTGTGACGAAAGGAGGGCGAACAACAGACTACTATCGAAGAACAGCTGAAGTCATAATCTTCATTCCTAATGCAGAAACAACATATGCTGATGGCGAACAGCACGACCAGATCATGAGGCGTCAGTATCGTGTCTACATAGACAAGCTTGTGGAGTTATTCGATATCAAACTTGCAGAGCAGGAATATGAGAAGGGGATTGATCTGCTCATTGAGAGAAACGATATCGAAAATCAATCAGAAACCATAGATAAGATTCAAAGAATGGCTTTGCGCGATATTGCCTCTCCGTATGATCTAGTTCTGTTCATGGAGATGGTATCACTTTATCATATGAGTAATCCAGCATGGCTAGATGTTTCGAGAAGGTTACGAGAGCTATTCTACAAAGGTATGTGAAGCCCTATACGTAATTCAGGAAATACATGTGTGTCAGACGACTTCTAATCTCCCTGGAAGTTGTTTCCTCTGCAAATAACCTCATAAATCGCTCAGTATCAACTCGCCATCTATCAATACAAGCCTGTAGCTTAGTTTCAGCAGAATCGAAATCCCCTCTCTCAAATAGAATCTTTATCTCCTCGAACGCATTCTCTAATTCTGAATCGACCATCTATCTATCTATCACTTTCACCAATTTACAATTTTCGAATGTCTTAATCTGACGGATTAATACCGTCACATGAAGCAAACACACAGGAAAGAATGAAAGGGGCTATATGTACCCATGTTTTTTCTCAGATGACTGAAAGGATACTGAGGTTTCAATTTGGTGCGAATAGAATTTCTCTCGGCGGGTGATATCGAGAAAATACATTCTACATCACTTGAGATTCTAGAGAAGACTGGCGTTCTTGTCCGAAATATTGCTGCTCTGAGTCTACTAGTTGAGGCAGGATGTGAAACTATCTCCGAGGTTGTAAGAATTCCTTCCAATCTGGTTGAAGAATGTTTGAAGAAGACACCAAGCTCTTTCAAGATATATTCACAGGATGGGGAGGAAGAGAGGTTAGTTGGAGAAGGAGATGTAATCTTCAACCCAGGTTCTTCAGTTTCCAATGTGTTAGATCATAAAACAGGTGCTATCCGTAAAGCCACCTCTCAAGACCTAATCGAATCGATACAGATCACTGAAGTGATGGACCACATATCAGCACAAAGTACCTCAATGATTCCTGCTGATATTCCAAATCTAACATCAGATTTCTATCGACTCTATACTGTTCTCAAGTATTCCAAGAAGCCTATCATCAGTGGAGCATTTCGAAAAGAGGGCATCGAGGATATGCTCACATTGCTCACCTGTGGTAGTTCGTTAGAAGAATGGAGAAAGAAGCCTACTGCCATCTTTGATTGCTGTCCATTATCCCCATTGACATGGAGTGATACATCAGCTCAAAACTTGGTCGATTGTGCTTGTTCAGGAATCCCTGCTGAGATTGTACCAGCTCCACTAATGGGAGCGACCAGTCCAATAACCATTGCGGGGACTTTGGCACAGACAAATGCGGAGATACTCAGCGGAATAGTGATTGCACAGCTTGCGAGTTCCAGAAGTCCGGTGGTCTATGGCGGGGCACCCTCACCCCTAGATATGATCCTTGCTACACCACGTTATGGTTCTATTGAATCTATGATGACAGCATGTGCTGCGGCAGAGATTGGAAAGCATTATGGTCTACCGACTCATGCATATCTCGGGATTTCAGATTCCAAGACCATAGATGCACAGCTAGGCTTCGAATCAGCATTGGGACTAATGCTTGGCGCGCTAGCACGAATCGACATCATCTCAGGTCCTGGAGCTTTAGCCTTCATAAATTGTCAATCGTTAGAAAAACTGGTGATTGATAATGAGATATGTGGCACTGCATTCAGACTAACGAGAGGAATCGATTTCGAGGATTTCCAAGTCATCGCAGAACTTATCGCCAAGGTTGGACATTCTGGAGATTTCCTGAAACAACGACATACCTCAAAGAAGGTTCGACAAGAACACTTCATGCCATTAGACATCATTGATAGAATGACCCAAGATTCATGGTTGGCCTCTGGATCAATGACTACACAGGAACGAGCAAGACGGCGAGTCAATGCAATTCTATCATTACCGCCCACTACTGATCCTGAATCAGAATATCAGAAGCAGTTGGAAAGAACCATGAAAGCACTTCTATCAAGATATGAGGTTTCAATCAATCTATAAGTCCGTACGACTCATAATACGATGCTAGGGGGTTTCAATTCAATGAATCGATGCCGAAATTGCGGAGAAACGATTGATGAACAACAGGCAGACAACTTCAATGGTCTATGCCCAGCATGTGTGAGACAAAGCAGATCGCCCCAATCACGAGACAATCTTTCTTGTGAATTGGGTATCTGGGCAATCATGATGTGGGGTGGAGTTCTAGTGGTCCTTGGATCACTTGTGGGACCACTATGGCTATCCTTTCTAATGCCGGTCTTGATCCCAGGTTTCATAGCAGCCTTATCGCCGTTTATTGTCATTGGAGCAGTAACTGGAATTATTGTAGCTTGGTTCGGGAGAAAGATGTACAGAGAAACAAAGGCAAAGGGGAATGCACAATACTAATGGCAATCATGCAACAGATTCCTTATTCTAGCCCTGCCATGGTTCGACATTGCTCAATTTTCTCTTGAACTGAAACTCGAAGCTTGGCAGCTTCGATACTTTCTTCTTCGCCAGATTTCTCATACTTTCTCAGCTCATAGAGATCCTTAGTCATAGCAATAAAAGTCGACTCAATCTCTCGTAGCTGTTTTGGTCCAACGCTTGCTCGGAATTCGGAATCTCTAAACCGCTCCTCAAGTTTATCAATTTCTTCATCAAAATTCATCATCAATCAGTGGATACTAAATTGAATCTAAAATAAAGACTGTCCTATACACCTAATTCTGAAAATGTGGCAGGTACTCAAATATTGGGCATATCAGGTAGTGGGCATGCCAAGGTTTGCTTCCTATGACGCCAATAGACAGCCCAACTCGTGCTGAATTCATTCTTTATGAGCAGATGTCGATCGACACTGAGGACAGCTGCAAGTTCCAGAGCTTGACGCAGGCTCAGATTATCCTCATACAACTTGTATACCTGACCATTCGCTAGTAGCCACTTCTTGCTGCTCATGATAATTTGTATATGTATGGACATATAACCTCAGATAGAGTTGAGTAGGAGAGTATGGAGTATGAAGTTACTTAAGGCTAGATGTTTACACAACACCAATCAAAATAGGGGTGATACACTTGACCCAATTACCAACTGAAATTGCACGCGTCACTGTGTTCCGCGATGGAGCTCGGGTGACTAGAACAGGCAAGACAAAGCTTGGTCCAGGACCACATAAGATTGTGGTGCCTGAAATCACAAGCCTTGCACGAGAGGATAGCTTCCGCGTCAAAGGGAAAGGTCCTGCTTCTCTATCAACGATCGATGTACGAAGAGTTGAGAAGGTCTTTGAGCCAGAGGAGGACATAAAGGGTCTCTACGACGAATGGAAAGCGCTAGAGAAACAGCAAAGGGCAATTCAAGACGAGATTGACATCTACAATAGCAGACTCGGACATATGAACAGCATGATGGGCGAATTTGTAGGTATGTTTGGACAAGCCTTTGCAGCAGAAGAAGTAAAGATTCAGCAACTCACTGAGATGGATTCGAAAACTGTCAAAATCACAGAGGACACACACGAGAAGATACGTCAGCTTCAGGAGAAAGATGAGGAAATTTCTACGAAGATAGATGTGATACGGAAGAATCTTGGTGAGATAGCATCAAAGAAACGATCTGTTGTAACCTTTGAAGTTGATATATCACTCGAGGTAAGACAAGAAGCCGAGATCGAGCTTGAGGTTACTTATCAAACACGAGGTGCGAACTGGGTTCCATCCTATGATGTCGATCTCCTTGTTGGGAAGGCGAAGATCAGGAGAGTCGCAATGGTTAGCAATCAGACGCATGAGAACTGGAAAGAGGTTGGATTGACGATCTCAACTGCCACAGCAAAACCGGTTGAAGCGATTCAAGGTACTCCTTTCTATGTTTCTGAGTATATTCCACGACCCGTGATGCGTGGAGAAGGAAGAAAAATGAAGAAGATGGCGTATGAGAGATCTGCACCAAAACCAGCGATGGCTCCAGCCCCAGGAGGCGCAGGCATGGGAGGTTATGCACCACCTCCACCAGAGATCATCGAGGAATTTGCAGAGGCATCAGAATCTTCTTCCGGGATAGCAATCTATGAGCTGCCAAAGCCTGTTACTATTCCATTCGACTATGAGAAACATCCTATCACTCTGACTGAGGAGGAATTGGAAACGAGAACCATTCACTATTGGTATACAGATGCCATGGCTGAAGTTGTTGCTCAGGATGAGGTCACTAACGGGGACAATGTTATCCTCCCCGGAAAGGTCAAGGTGTATGCTCAAGGTGACTACATTGGAGAAACGACAATCAACCAGATATCACCTCGAGAGAAATTCAAGCTTGGAACCCGAGTAGCGTATGATGTCAAAGCCAAGAAGCAGCTGGTAGAAAAGGAGATCGAAAAAGCAGGAATAACTCGTGGAAAACTAAGACGATCCTATAGGTATCGGCTTGAGATCGAGAGCTTCTCCAAACAAGAAGTAGAAATCGAGATCATTGACCGAGTGCCACACAGCAACAGCACATCTATTGAGGTAAAGATAGACTGGGAAAAGCTTGGTCTCAAGAAACAAGAACTTGGTGTGATGGAATGGACGAAGAAAATTGCACCAAGTCAAAAGATTGAGATTCTCTATGACTATGAAGTCTATTGGGAGAAGGGTGTAACGATTACCCCACCATTACCATAGGAGGTGAAAGAATGACAGAAAAAACAACTACTCAAATCAAAACAGTAACAGTATTCCGAGATGGAGCAAGGATTGTCAGAAAAGGCACTGCAAAAGTAAAGGCAGGCGAGCAAACAATCATTGCGGGTGGGATTACACACTATGCGCAAGAAGATAGCTTTCGAGTCAAGGGAAAAGGCCATGCAGTCCTACGCGGGATAGACGTGAAGAGGACAACTAAGACCTACGAACCTGAAGAAGAGTTGAAGAAGTTGCTCAAAGATCTCAAGGCTCTTGAAAAGCAACAGGAAGTCCTAACATCTAAAGCAGAGATACAAGAAGGGCGAATTTCCCATCTCAATACTATAGCTTCAAACTTCGCTAGTGTGTTCGGGAAATGGTTTGCCGCTGGTGAATCATCACTTGGACAACTAGACGAGATGGATAAGACCACGATGAAGCAGATTACGGATGCGAAGAAGAAGCTAAGGACTATTCAGGATGAGGAGGAGGAGCTATCGAATAAAATCTCCGTTCTTCAGGCTAATATCAACAAGGTACAGGGACAACGGAAGACAGAAACTCACTTCGAAGTCCACATACTCATTGATGCTAAGGAAGCTACCGAGCTCGATCTGGAAGTCACCTATCAGCTCTCGTACGCTGGATGGTCTCCGACATATGATGTTGATCTTAGGGAGAATGAAGCATCCCTTAAACGAATAGCAATGATATACAACAACTCGTTGGAAGATTGGCAGGACGTCGCCCTATCGGTTTCAACGGCATCCGCACGACCAGTCAGGGCAGTTGAAGCCTCGCCATTCTATGTCGATATCTATAGACCATTACCTGTGACCACAGCGTCAACAGGGATGGGGGTTATGAGAATGGATGACGAAAGGGATCGAGAAAAGGCAGGAGCCATGGATTTGGACGACCTTATGGATTTCAAGGAGTCAGAAGAAGAGGTGGCAGAACCTATGCCGGAGATTATTGAATCATATGCCCAGGTATCAGAATCACTTAGTGGAGTTGTAATTTACGAAGTCCCTGGAGAGATCTCAATCAAGTCGGATGATGATCCACACCCTGTGACATTGACAGAAGAGAATTTCTCCTCAAGGAAGCTCCACTTCTGGAATGCCTATGCAATGCCAGAGGTCGTTGCACAGGATGAGATAACCAATGGTGACTCAGTGCTTCTCCCCGGACCGATCAAGGTCTATGCCCTTGGAGACTTCATTGGAGAATCCAACATCGGAAGCATCTCTCCTAGAGAGAAATTCCGACTAGGTACAAGAACATCCTATGATGTCAAGGCTACGAAGAAACTCATATCAAAAGATACTGATAAGGCTGGCATCACCAGAGGAAAGACCAAGCGTGAGTATCAATACCAACTTGAGCTTGAGAGCTTTGCTAAGTCCGAAATCGAGGTTATGGTAGTTGATAGGATTCCGTACAGTACTTCCGAGAAGATCGTCATTGAGCTTCTGAGCCCGGTACCTATTCCTAAGAAGAGCGAACTTGGTGTGCTGGAGTGGGAGGTTAAAGTAGCACCTCAGAAGAAGACAACACTAACCTATAATTTCGAAGCAGAATGGGAGAAGGACATCAGAATCCAACCCCCCTTGCCATAAAATGAGTGATGCGGCATTCCTGCCGCACCTCATTCTTCCTTTTTGAACTCAAGAATCTCGATTACATTTCCTGAAGGATCAAAGATACTGATGAATCGACCTCTTGGAAATGGGAGCGGCTCTTGATGAACAAACAGAACACCTAGTTCACCTAGGACCTCTCTTGTCTTGTCAAGATTCTCGGTTTCCAGTCCCAACACGATTTGAGCTGTTTCTTGGTATTTTGACATACTTCTCGAAGCAGTCTTTTCAAGTACTATGAAGACACCCTCGCTTTTCAATGCGATACCATTCTCGAATGTATAGGCAATGTCATACCCTAACTTCTCACAGTAGAAATCCCGTGCTTGTTCAAGATCATCAACATAGATTGTTATGGCAGCAAGCTTTGGCATCTACTGCCACCTACCCATCTCATCCAGTAGAATTGCTATCCGATGCATGGCGAGTTTGTAGTTCTCAATCACTATGCTTTCGTTAGGTGAATGTGCTCGAGAATTATAATCCCCGACACCTATAGATACCATTGGCACATGCTCAATGAACAGGTAGAGAGGACCAGAACCTGGACTTGTGGGATGAATCACCAAATCATGACCATAAACCTTCTTGGTTGCCAATTTTACTAGCTCAACGAATGGATGATTGACTGGTGTCTTTGCTGCTGGATATCCATCATACCATGCAATCTTGATATCTGAGAATCCATTAGAATCAAGATGACTTCGAAGCTTGTCCTTGATATCCTCGGGATCCATACTCTCAACAAGCCTGAAGTCAATCTTCGCCATTGCCTTTGCCGGGAGAACGGTTTTAGAACCAGAACCTTGCCATCCAGCACCAATTCCAGCTATATTACAGGTTGGCGCATTGTAGTACCATTCCTTCAACTCAGCCCCAGTCATACCATTGAGATACTGCTCAATGCCGTAGTGGTCGCGTGTGAGGGCTTCATGCATATCGACCTTTGCGATTGCATTCGTGTCGAGTTCTGTCAAATCCTTTGCATCATCATAGAAACCCTCGATCATGATCCTACTATTCATGTCTTTTAGTGAATTCAATGCCCACACCAAACGATATGTCGCCGAAGGTAATATACATGCATACGCAGAGTGAGCATCCATCTTCAGACGCTCAACCTCCAGTTGTACATAGAGAAGACCTTTGAGCCCGAGCCACGCTTCTTGATTTCCATCAATACTAGAACTTCCAAATTCCCAAATACCACCATCTGCTTTGAGAAATTCAGCATTTGCCTTGACGAATTCTGGCATCGTCGGACTGCCAACCTCTTCCTCGCCCTCGACGATGAATTTAATGTTGACAGGAAGCTCGGTCTTTGTTTCGTGGAAAGCTTTGATGGTCCAGATGCGAGAAACAGTATCACCTTTGTTATCTGATACACCACGAGCATAAAGTCTACCATCTCGAATCTCAGGTTCAAATGGTGGGGAGTCCCATAAATCAAAAGGCTCAGCAGGTTGAACATCATAGTGATCATAGAACATCAAAGTCTTTTCCGCACCTAGATCAAGAAACCCTGTCACCACTGGTTGTCCGGAAGCTTTGTGGATGGTCACATCCATCTTTATTCCTTCTAGTTCCTTAGCAATCCATTCAGCGGTTTCCTCCATATGCTCCCCTTTTGCTGCAACAGAAGGTATTCTCAAGACTTCTTTGAGATTCTCAATAGATCTGTCAAGATTCTCATCAATATATGTAAGAACGCTTTTCATTTTCAACTCCACCAATCAATAATATATCCGATGTTGTTTTCAACCAATTTGATGAGTAATTGCATCACTGATATTTGTTGGGACACAAGCAGAAGAGAGTATGTGGAATGTTTTTCTTGATACAGGATTCTTCAAGAAATGATAGAGATGGAAAATGAAGCACGCCAAAGCGATTGGACTGCCCTAAAATCGGTCTATAATTCAGCATTTCTTTGCAGTTTGGGCTTCTTCTTTGTTTCATTTATTATTCCTATTGCAGCATACGATCCCAATGTCCTAGGAGCGACTGGATTTCAGGTTGCTTTAGTTTTTGCGCTTCTCACATTGGGTTCAGCAATCTTTTCACCAATAGCAGGAAGAATAGTACGAGGTGGGAAGCGCAGAGAGGCGATATTTTTCGGATCTTCAATTAGAGCACTCGCCTATATTGGAATGTCTGCATCATTCCTAATTGGCAGTATAGACTTTCTAATTCTGAATAGCCTCGTTTGGGGGATGGGGGCTGGTTTCTATCTAGTAGGAAGTGATGCAGAAATCTCGGAAAGAGTGACAAGACAAAATAGAGCAGAAGCCTTTGGCAAGAGGAGTGCAACAAATGCCCAAGGACAAATACTTGGTACGTTCATTGGTTTCACAATCTTCTTCATAACTGACATTTACACTGTTTTTCTTTTCTATGCAGCAATGAACATTCTTGGGGGATTAATCGTCTATCTTGATAAGAGACCGTTCTTACTGAAAGTTGAAGCTCTAAAGGAAACAGCAAATAGAGTACTAGGCTTGGGAATTGCAGCACTTATTTTTGCAGCGGCGATTGATGCGTTCGTTTTAGCTCTACTTAGTCCGTTCGTCGAACTTTACATTTTTGAGTCATTCACCACGGAGGTTGATATGGTTGCTTTACTGTATTTGCCTGGAGGAATATTGACAGCGATACTAGGAGGAAAGCTTGGTAGACTTGCAGACCGCTCGAATCAAGTGGCAATAGTAGCAGGGTCAGCGCTAGTTGTATCACTTACAACTTTCATTCTTGCATTTCTCCCGATACTTGTTGCAGATATTCCCAATGGCATGTTTCTTGTCGCACCCTTATTCGCACTGGAGAACGTCGCAGCTGTTGCGGCATATACCGTGATGTCCTCTGTCCTTGGTACCGCATATGAAGGTAGGGCAGCAGAGGGATTTGGTAAATTTGAGGCTGTAATTGGTCTGTCTAGATTTATGGGACCTCTCGTTGGAGGAGTCTTCTGGGATACAATTGGACCTATGTCACCGTTCATCTTTGTTGGTTTCATTGAATTGCTGCTGATTCCAGCATATTACATTGGGATAAAGCAATATCAGAAAGCTTTGCAGGGTTGATATTATAGTTCTCCGTGCATAAAATATATAGCGGAGCGATTTAGGAAACTCACACAGGGTTAACATACTCAATAGGGCGTATCTGGACATGACAGTTCGTGTTGGTATTAACGGCTTTGGTAGAATCGGACGGCTTTACCTCCGTGCGGCTCTCAAGAAAAGTGGTTTTCAAGTAGTAGCAGTGAATGACTTGAGCGATGCAGAGACCCTTGGTCATCTCCTCAAGTACGATACTGCGATGGGTCCTTTTGATGGCACTGTAGATGTGATTGATGGTGCCTTCAAAGTGAATGGTAGAGAAATCAAGGTTCTTTCAGAACGCGATCCAGCAAGTTTACCATGGAAAGAACTCGGTGTCGATATAGTAATCGATTCAACCGGATTATTCAGAAAAGCAGCGGAATTAGGGAAGCACCTTGAGGCTGGAGCAAAGAAGGTTCTTCTCAGTGCGCCAGGGAAGGATGCAATGCGCACGGTTGTCCTAGGTGTCAATGATCGTGATTACGATCCTGCAAAGGACCACATCATCTCAAATGCATCATGCACCACTAATTGCCTCGCTCCGATGGTCAAAGTCATGGACGAGAACTTTGGAATCGAATCTGGGTTAATGACAACCATTCATTCAGTAACGAATGATCAAAGGATACTAGATATGCAGCACAAGGATATCCGAAGGGCAAGGGCTGCTACATGGAACATCATTCCTACGACCACAGGTGCAGCAAAGGCAATCGGGCTTGTGTACCCGAAAGCTGACGGCAAGCTCAATGGTATCGCAATCCGCGTCCCGACGATGGATGTTTCAATCGTCGATCTGGCTGTATCCATGGAGAAGAGTGCTTCTAAAGAAGAGATTAATACAGCTTTCAAGAAAGCGGCAGACGGTGAGCTGAAAGGATACCTTAAGTATACGGAAGAACCCCTTGTTTCATCGGATTATATCGGAGATACACATTCTTGTATATTCGATGCCTTACTTACAGACACTCAAGGTAAGATGGCGAAGATCTTTGGTTGGTACGACAACGAGATGGGCTATTCTACACGGCTTGCAGATCTCACTGCAATTGTTGCTAAGAGCCTCTAGGCTATGATGATTCAGTGGAAGTGCAGTGCTTCCACTCTCTCTTATTTTATTTGAGTTCCTTTCTCATGAATGATGAGCTCGCTGGACAAAGCTTGGAGAACTCTTGAGTCGCTGCTATCGAGGGAGGAACTTTAGAACGATCATGTAGTGAGTATCCATACTTCTTGAAGAACCTCTCAGCAGTGTCTGTAAGTAAGAAAAGTTCATCGACACCTTTTTGCAATGCATATCTCTCGATATCTTGAAGCAACATCTGCCCATACCCCTTTTTCTGATAAGCTGGATGTACAGCAATAGAACGCAAAAGTGCCATAGAGCCATAAATCTCTAGACCTATGCAACCTATGAGAGTGTTCTTCTCGACCAGAATTCGAAAGTCATCTATATTCTGTTCCACTCCTTCTATCACCAAATCAAGTTCTTTCAAGAGTCCTGTAATATCGGATATACTAGCGGATGACGCCTGTAGAATTTCGATCAAGATGTTTCCACTCTTCTAAACATCAATCCATAATGAATATTCGCAAGAGTGCATAGAACCACTAAGGTAGTGAATAAAGTGGTTCTTGCAACGACTCGAAATCACCATCTCTTATCGATTGGATATCCTTTCTTAAGAGCACATTAAGGGGGTCCTGCCTTAGACTCAACACAGACCTCATATGCAGAAGTTCTTCAAGTCGTTTCAATCCCACTCCAGTTCCTTCAAGAATAATTGTTAGCCTAGCAAGATTCCATCTCACAAGCAGGTCGCTTCTATTCAGTGCAAGACTTCTCATCATCAAGTCTTGTGCTGCTTCATAATCCGATTTGGCAAAGGATTTCAATCCCTGAGAGAAAATCCGTTTTGCTGCTCGTTGGATTGCTTCCTCAGAGAAGAGTGGAATTCCAATAGGAGCAGTAATCCTCCTTCTTGTTTCATGAAGCTGCGATAGTGTAGAATCCCTTTGATCGGGGTCTAGGACCTTCATCACACTCTTCCGTGCTAGTTCCAATATGCTACCAAGTGATTCATCTGGAGAGTCAAAGGAATCTGGAAGCTTTTGAAGCATAAAAGAAAGAATCTCCGGAAAGTCCAACTCACGGAGTCTTTCAGTAGCATCAATAATCTCAAGTGAGATTGGATAGCCAGATTCACGCAGGAATCTCAAGAGTACCACACAGATTGCAGGCGATTCGATGCAGATATCAGCTATGACATGAAGGGGAAATTCTTCATTGGGTGAAGACTCAAGCATTACCTGTGTAGTGCGCTGAATCAGACGATCCTGATCAAGTCCAATGATTTGATCGTTTAGCTGGATTACGTTACTCCTTACAAGGACATGCCTATACTTCGATATCATATCAAAGAGATCAGTACCCAATGGTTTCTTACTTCGTGCGATCAATTCAGGATAGTTCGAATCTTCATTTCGCTTCTTGATTTCGATTTCCACAAACCCAGATTCGTATAGGATTTCCTGCAGTAGTTCTTGGGGATATGCGTATCTATGATTCATCCCCGGAACATCAAGACCATAGATCCAATTCATCATGTATTTTCGGTCCTCATACTCCTTCCAAATGAAATTATGAAAAGATTGCTCAATATCAGGAGTGGCAATCTTGAGAACCCCACCTGGTTTTAGCACTCGGTAGAATTCAGATATCGCATATACACCTTGGACTGCACCCATGTGCTCTAACACGTGGCTGCATTCGATATAGTCTACAGAACCGTCTTCAAAATCCAGATCGTACGCATTCATGATTTTATCTGCAACTGAGCTATCAAATGCATCTACATTTATGAACCCCTTCTTGTAAACGGATCC
>JBHLQH010000005.1:0-174156 GCA_048884965.1 Candidatus Thorarchaeota archaeon
GACTCTTGGATCGCTCTCTGTCTTTCTTCTTTCTTCTCTCACAATTGACTTTCCCCCACTTAACTCACAGCAATACTTATATCCTAATATGATATAATATTAATCAGCGGGGCTCACAGCCAACCGCTACATATCTCTCTCAAATCCATCTATTTATTGCAGGCTTCGTCGCTTGTATTCTGTGGGCCCCAATGCATCTTTTCTTTTCCTGAGGAAACATTAAAAGCAAGATAGAACTCGCAAGCCATGGAGAGCGCAAAATGTCAATTGCGAAGAAAGCGGTCGATAGCACCCTCAAGAAGATTCTCATATACACTGGTGAGATTATTGCATCAATCATCTTGCTCATTGTAATCTGCTTACCACTCGCATTTTCAGTACCTATGTGGATTCAAAGAGTCTTTTTTGGCACACCTGTCAATGAACTTTTAGTCAATCCTTTGGCATGGTTCGGGTCTGCTGGCTTAATCCTCGTTGTCGCTGGATTGGCTGTCGTTAGTATCATCATTGGCTATCCCTTCCTCATGAAGCTGATTCCTGGAAAAACCTCTGAAAATGGAACTGTGGTTGAGGATGATAAAGAAGAAGAAGTAACAATGGATGATGAAGAAGAGATTGACGACGCAGAGGAATTAGAAGATGAGGAATTCTCGGATTCCATAGACGAAGATGAGATTTCTGAAGAAGACGTATCTGATTCAACCATAGATAATTAGTTGCACTTTGGACGGATATGATAAACATATCCTGTCCATGAGTGTTTAATTCAAACTTCTTCGATACCAAGTTTATTGACTATTCTTTCTACGATACGCTCAAAGTCCTTTGAAACCTTTGAGTTTGGTTCCTTTACTACAAATGGTGTTCCTTCGTCACTAAGAGTGATTACTCGAGGATCTAATGGAAGTGTACCAAGGTGTTCAATTTCGTAGGTTTCTGCCGCAGTCTTTGCGGCTCCTTCTCCAAAGATTTTGTAGGCTTCACCGCACTTCGGACAAATGAACTCTGACATATTCTCTACTATGCCAATAATTGGCACGTTCATCTTCATGACCAATTGTATCGCACGCCGAGCGTCTAGCACCGCGACTTCTTGAGGAGTAGATACGATAACCACTCCTGATAGATCGGGTATGGATTGAAGAATACTTAGAATCTCGTCTCCTGTCCCTGGAGGAAGATCTACCACCATCACATCGAGCTCTTCCCAACTTACATCCGAAAGAAACTGCCGAATGGCTCTTGCAACAAGAGGTCCTCTCCAAGCAACAGCATCATCAGCTTGCTTGAGCAGAAATCCCATACTCATGACCTTCACTCCAAGAGGTCCAACAATGGGTTGGATTTTGTTTCCTTCCGCTGTTGGATGTTGTCCTTCGAGTCCCAGCAATTTTGGTACGTTTGGTCCGTAAATGTCTACATCAAGAATACCTGCTTTCAGATTTCTTTTGGCGAAAGCCATCGCCAGATTGGTGGATACTGTCGTCTTACCGACTCCACCTTTCCCTGAAAGAACGACTATCTTGTGCTTGACCCTTTTCATCGCTTCTTGTACTTCTTCTGGAATTGTTACTGACGCCATGAAACTCGCCAAGGTCCAGATGCACTACTCCCACATTTAAAGAGTTAGATGCGACTAAGATTTATGAAATCCCATTGAAAGCACCAAGAATGGAACGAGCTATCCTCTCATTGGATGCAGCTACAAAGCTCATTCTTTTGTTCATATCGAAATCCTGTAGGAATCTGATGCCTGTTGCGTCTAATACGTAACCCCCAGCTTCGAAGACCATGTGAGTCCCAGAAACATGGACTATCGGTAGAATATTACGAAGGTCGACCATTGCATCAAGGGCTCCGCTTGCGGTCCAGCATAGATCGAGCAAGTTGCTGCCTGTCCTTCGCATATCATATACGCTTTGAAGAGTCTGCAATGAGTTTTTTCCAAAGTCATCTCTCATCGGTTTCTTTGTATCATATGAGATGATGGCTTTTGAAAGATCAATATCCTCCCTAGGTGAGATTAATTTTCCATTGAGCCGTGCTCCTTTTTCTGTTTCAGCGATATAGGTTTCTTTGGTAAAGAAGGAGTCAATTATACTAATCTCTGCATCATCAGTATTCATTGTTTCTGAGTATGGCAAAGCGGATATTCCCACGGCGCAGAGCGGTATTCCTCTTTCCAAATTCGTAGAACCATCAATAGGGTCTATGACTGCTAGATATTCAGGTGTCTTTTTTGGCTTTATCAATCCCCGTTCTTCTGTCAGAATCATATATACAGTATCCGCGCTTTCTAGAACCGAGATAATGGCATCTTCTGCAGATTGATCAAGCAATAGTGTGTTATCTCCAAAAGGATTCTGTCCTCCTGTCTTCATTGCAACAGAATCGAGATTATTAAGAACGATATCTTTTGCTGCTCCTACCGCACTCAATAATTCGCTCATAACAGTCATGATGAAACACCTTTTGGTGCTAATAGAGTGGTCTCTATAACACTATCCATCTACTTACAAATCATTAAATACGCTGATGTTGAGCTTTGTGTGTAAGGGCTACTATGGTGTATTATCATGGGATTTCTAAGCGGTAAAAAGAAGGTCGATGCTGAACGCGGAATCTTAGAGATTAAAGGTACAATGAATGCTCTAACTCTACGGATTAGACGTCTCGAAACACGACAAATCGAAGAGCAGCAAAAAGCTAAGGAAGCTATGAGCAGAGGTGACCGTACGATTGCACGGCATCATCTGAGCATTGTAGTCGATCTTGAGAATAGACGAGGGCGATATCAACAGCAATTCCTTACTCTAGAAACCGCTCTGATGAATATAGAAGAAGCAAAGGATCAATCCGAAGTACTACGGGCCTTTACCATAGCAAATGATGCCCTGACTGCAGCGCGTGCCATGTTGAAACCCGCTGAGATTCAAGCTCAACTTGACAAGCTCTCTCAGTCATTTGAGGAGATATCCATTGCTGGTGAGTTACTGTCAGAAGATCTTTCGGCAGGCGATATGACTCTGGAATCTGAGGATCGTATCGAGCGTCAACTTGATGCGATGGAAGCTGAGATTCTTCTTGAGAAGGAAGGTGTACTTCCGCCTCTAAAGACTGAATCCACCACAGGAACAACTGTACCAACAAAGGAGTCCGATACGAAACGAGTGGATGATTTGCTAGCTGATTTAGAGAGAGAAGCAAAGGAAGAAAGGGAGAAAGAAGCAGAAGGCTAGTCTGCCCACTCAGCATCTCGGTGTGGTTCTCATATGACAATTAAACTAGTAGTCTTTGACTTAGATGGCACCCTCACCACTCACAACAGCTCGTGGTGGCGATTGCATGAAGTATTTGGCACACAAGAAGAGGGTAGTAGATATTATGACGAATACTTTGCTGGTAAGATATCCTACCAAGAATGGGCTGAGCTCGATGCAGGACTGTGGAAGGGACGATTTCTTTCTGAGGTGCAAAGGATTGTGGATGAAACCGAACTTATGCCCGGCGCTGCAGAGGTTGTTGAAGAATTGAAGAACCGTGGGTTCAAGGTTGCAATACTATCCGGTGGTATTGATATTCTAGCAGAACAGATTGCCAAGAGGGTTGGTATCGAGTATGTTCTTGTCAATAGAATATCTCACGAAAATGGGATAATAACTGGAGATGTTGACGTACTCGTGGGTTGGGGGGGCAAGGCTAAGGAAATTGAGCAGATATCCCACGACTTCGATATTCCACTCTCAGAAACAGCTTTCGTTGGCGATGGCAAGAATGACATTCCTGCATTCTCTGTTGTGGCATTATCCATTGCGATTAATCCAGAGACTGAGGAAGTCGCGCAAGCCGCATCCATTGTGATCAGAGAGAAGGATCTCAGACAAATCCTTCCTCATATCCTCAACTTGTGATTAGTAGGACAAAAACATATGCCTGTAGAAGAATAATCATCATTCCCTCGAATAAGTCTAACTTGTTGTCATCCGTAATATTTCGTTTTAGGAACCATAGGCTTCCAGCAATAACTACAATCTGGAATAGAACATATCTGTCAAGAGGGATTGGAACAAATATGCCAATACCTCCTGCAACAAGTAAAACTATCTGTAGAACACCTCCCACTAGGTTTCCTACAGCTAATCCTACCTTCCCCTTTGAAGCAGCAATTAAAGCGATACCATGCTCAGGCAATGCTCCTGCAGCACCAAGTATTAGGGCGGCAATGTACACAGGGTCTCCTATAGAGCTTATCAAAGTATGCTGTTCTTCCAATAGAAGCTCAACACTGAAAGTTAGCATTTCTCCTGCAAAGAAGATGCCAATGAATCCCATCAGAGTAAGGATGGCTGAATTCCTCTTTGAGAAATGAGGTACAACTATCTTTGCTTCTCCAATCTCACCTACTTCTCCTTCTTTCAGGGAATATGCATAAACAACATATGAAAGGAAAAGTACGAACGAGGCTTCACGGGGGAAATAATTCACGTCGCCAGTCGAAGCCGTAACAGCAAGATCGACAATACCCAAAGCAAACATGCTTGCTAATGCTACAATAGTCCATCGTATTAAAACTGAGTCTTTTTGTATGATTTCTTTTGGAACTTCCATGTCTGCCTTCCCTTTTGTAGATATGACAATGGTAATTCCAAGCAGAAGCATGTTAAAACCCGCTGCAATTAAAACAGATAGTATCGCAATATCAAGAAGGTCCTGACTTCCTTGCGTGTATCCACTATATGCTGCTAATCCACTTACAACTGCTTCCGGCATATTACTTGCAAGACTTGATAGGAGTCCTGCAATATAGGCGCTATATCCACGATGACCAGCAACACTTTCCAATCCTTCGACAGCCCATTCAGAAGGGCGAAACGCAAGCCATGTTCCTAGGACCAGACCAAGAAGGATTATCACACTAATTATGTCATGTCCAAAAGCAAACAGACGAATATAGAAATATGATATAATCAGAATCCCTACAATAAGAAATTCAATTTTGCCTGCACCTAGAGCCCTTCGGATTGGTTCGTATTCACTGTGGATTGTTTCATGGTCGATTTCCAAATCGAGTACCTCGTATTGCTGGTTGATGTAATTCTGCTCCTCGGAACGGTTCTAACCTATTAATGCTCCTCTTCAGCGCTTGATTTTCTTGGCTAGTACTTTACTCCTGATCCAGTATTTAGGACGACTACATCCTCATCATAGTCAATATCTCCCGATTCAACAAGATTCCTTAGTCCTGCCAGTCCAACCGCCGCTTCTGGACAGATGTCAAGACCTTCCATTTTCGCAGCGATACTTCTTGTTGATTCAATTTCAATCTCTGCAACTGCGACAGCACCACCGCCGGATCTCCTTAAAGCGCTTAAAATGAGTCTTCCTGCGAAGGGGTGCGGTACCCTCAGTCCATATGCCTTCGTCTGTCCATTTTGCCAAGATTCGATGGTATCCGCATCTGTTTCAAAAGCTGTGACCACAGGAGCGCAACCTTCGCTTTGAGCTGCATACAATCTAGGTCGTTCCTTTCCTATCATCCCGATTGCTTCAAGCTCATCAAGTCCTTTCCATATTCCAATCAATGCTGTACCTCCCCCTGTGGGGCAGATAATAGCATCAGGCACTTCCCAATTGAGTTGTTCGGCAATCTCAAACGCTAGGGTCTTCTTACCTTCGACTCTATATGGTTCCTTAGTGGTTGAAAGATCGATCCAGTTCCCATTTTGCTGTCGCATCACGCTAGCACTATCTGAAATAGTACCTGGACTTGATGCAGTAATTGCCCCATACATCGTGCAATCCTTGAAGAATTGTGATGGAGTATCCTCAGGCATGAAGATATGACAGGGCACCCCAGCTGCAGCAGAATATGCGCTCGCTGATACTGCAGCATTTCCTGCTGAAGGAAGCGCGAAGGCTGTGGCTCCAAGTTCGACATGCTTCGAGATTGCCGCACAGAGACCTCGATCCTTGAAGCTCAGAGTTGGATTTCGAGACTCGTCTTTGATCCTTAGACAACGTAGTCCTAAGTGAGTTCCCAGTCGCCGTGTTAGAATTAGAGGTGTCCATCCTTCTCCCAAACTCAGGATGAAAGACGGTGACTTTACTGGTAGCAGCATGGAGTATCTCCACATAGAATTGTCATCGACAGGAAACTCTCCACAATCAACAGCTTCCGCAACTAGATTGAGATCATATATGGCCAGTAGCGGAGAGCCACAGATACAGAAGGTTGCTGGACGGTCTGAAGAATAGTTCTTGCCGCACTCCGGACACTCCAGATGAGATATATATGAAATCATTTTCTCCCACGATATTACTTGCACAATTACCATTATATGTACGTATACATTGAAGTTCATTGTGCAGGAGTACATACGATGGGTCAGCTAAAGCGGATGGTTCTTCCATTTACTGCATTGGTTGGTATGAGTAGACTCAAGCTTGCTCTAATTTTGAATGGAGTTAATCCTAGAATTGGTGGCTTGCTAGTTTCTGGCCCAAAGGGTACTGGAAAAACGACTCTCGTCCGTGCATTTGCTGAACTTCTGCCTGAAGTAGATGTTGTAGAAGGATGCAGATTTGGATGTAATCCGAAACGAGAGGATGCCCTATGTCCTGACTGTCAAGCTCATCTTGAGAAGGGTGAATCTCTCTCATCAAAGAGAAGAAAGATGCGAGTTGTGAACCTACCCCTATCAACAACTGAGGATCGTTTGATTGGCGCACTTGATATCGAAAGAGTTCTCTCCGAAGGCATCCAAGCTTTGAAACCTGGAATCCTCGCTGAAGCACATCAGAATGTTCTCTATGTTGATGAAGTTAATCTTCTTCCTGATCATTTAGTTGATGATTTGCTTGATGCTGCAGCAACGAAGGTCAATGTCATTGAGAGAGAGGGTATCTCGATTTCACACCCCTCTGATTTTGTCTTGATGGGATCTATGAATCCTGAAGAGGGTGAGCTGAGACCACAGCTTTTAGATCGTTTTCCACTACATGTCGCAGTTGGCTCTGAGCATTCTATTGAAGATAGAATGGAATTGGTTCGACGAAATCTTGATTTTGAGAATGACCCTGATGCATTTATCGATAAATGGGAAGCAGAGCAAAGCGAACTACGAGAGCAGATAATCAATGGTCGGTCCCTACTTCCTGATGTAGTTCTTAGTGACGGTCAACTACGAGCCATTGCAATGGCTACAGATGCATTAGAAGTGGATGGAGTAAGACCTGATATCATCATCAGCAAAACAGCAATCACAATTGCAGCATTCTTCGGTAGAACCGAAGTCGAGCTAAAGGATATGCAACTAGCTGCTCAATTGACATTGAGTCATCGAACCCGTAGAGGTGGACTTCTGGAACCTCCTGCTGGTTCGGATATCAATGAGGCAATAACCAGAGCTCATGAAGTAGCACAGAAACAGGATCGTCGAAAATCCCCTACTGAGGTTCCTCCTGAAGATAATAATGAAGAAAGTGGAGAATCTGGAGCTCGGATGAGTGGAGGCAAGTTCGGTAGACAGGATCAATTCGCTGATATGGGCATGGGTGAGGAAGGCAAAAAAAAACTCCGAAGAAAATAAGGAATCCTCGTGGTAATCCCATTAAGGGAACCATTATTGCGGTAATGATGGTAGTTGGCTTTGGATATTTCGCTTGGATTGCTTTTTGTCCTTTGAATCTGCTATTTGGATATCCCCCCGGTGGAATGCCTGTTGACAACATCCCTCTCTTAATTATCGATTCAATTCTTTACATCCCTGTCATCTACACCCTAGTAAAGCGCTGGTTCAAGACCATGTTGAAAAGGCAATCAGGACCGGCTTCAGGTATTGATACTGTGGAGTCAGGTCCAGCAACTCCTGAACCGGGCGATGAATGGGGTCGAGCCACACGACCATATACTGGCGATATTGAAACGAAAATAACTGGTTCGAAATCAGATTTACGAGATGCAGCCCTTGCCATTGATTCAGCCTTCTTCATCAAGCTGCCAAATCTTGATACTGGTGAAACGCTCTTTGAATCTGAAGAGCTACACAAGAAAGCGATGATTAGATCTAGAGTTTCTTCAGGAAGTTGGTCCGATAAACGAGTGAGCTCAAGAGCTGTTGGATCGCTAAAGGCAATGGAGTCAAATAAGACCGGCAGACCTACACGATGGCAACAGCCTGTCGGCGAGATTAGTTCTATCCATCTGCCATCTACTATCATAGCTGCCATTTCACGAATTGGCAAGATTCCAAAAGGTGAGAGGATACGAATAGAACCTGAGGACATTAGAGAAAGCGTCTACTCAGGAAAAACTCCTATGACCATTATATTGGTTGTAGATGTGAGTCTCTCAATGAAGGGAAGTCTATCTGATGTTCGAAAACTCATTGAACAGATTGAAAGGGAAACAAGAGGCTCAAAGGACCGTGTTGGGATAGTTGCCTTCAAAGATAGTGGAGCCATTGAAGTTCAGGCTCCAACAACAAATTGGAATAAGATATACCGCGCTCTTGCAAGATTGAAGATATCGGGATTGACCCCATTGGCAGAGGGCTTGATGAAATCGCTTGAAGCAATAAAACGCGAGAGAATGAGGAATCCTGATATCGAACCGCTCGTCATTGTCATATCTGATTTTGCTCCTAACATTCCCCTTGCACAATCCGTAGGACCTGGACATGCTCAATACACACCTATCAAAGATTTAGTCAAGGCTTCTCGACTATTACGAAAACAGAACGTGAGGTTAGCAGCTGTCGATGTCGAAAAAGAACACCGAAAGTGGTCGCGCGCATTGAGAAGACCATTCCACGATGCACTAGAACTGGCAGCTATGCTACGAATGAAGAAGGAAGGGCATTCGGATATTATAGAAACGATACTCTATGTGAATGAGTTTCGACAGCATTTTGGTGCTCTTCTCATAGCAAAAACTAGTGGAGGAAGAGCATTCCTTGCAGAGGAGCTCGTTGGACAGCGATCAATCCTTAGCACAATTCTGAATACTGTAAGATCAAAGGCAAAGCTAGATGCTAAGACTTTGAAAGCTGCAGAAAGCTATCTACCGTGATATCTGCCTTCTCAATTAGATTATTAACGAATGTCCTAACAGTCACATGCGCATCAAGTCCGAGATATGCCTAGTGTCATAGTGAGTACCGAGAGCCTAGTATTAGGTGTTCGATGAAGGTACTTTTCATACTCTAGGTACAGGACTTGAGCGCACTACTCATCTTGGTGAAACGTTGAATGCTTCATGGAAAGATACCCCCCGATGCATTGAAATCGCGAGTCTTCAAGCATCTAGGAACCGGGCACCCAAGTATCATCCTTGGTCCCGCTCTGGGCCAAGACGCCTCACTTATTCGTATTGGTGACCGTATCATCGTCGCCTCAACGGATCCGATAACTGGCTCTGTAGAGGATATTGGTTGGTTAGCTGTTCATGTGAATGCCAATGACATCGCGACATTCGGAGTAGAACCAAAATGGTTCTTGAATTCCATTATGCTTCCTACTGGTTCCACAGAAGAAGACCTTGAGAAAATAATGATCCAAATTGATGAGGCCGCAAGGTCTCTTGGTATTACTGTCGCTGGGGGACATACTGAAGTCACAGATGAGATTCAGAAACCAATAATCGCAGGTTTCATGATTGGTGAAACAACAGATGATAACTATGTGACCTCGGAGGGGGCCCAACCTGGAGATGCCCTTATTATGACGAAATCCGTCGCAATTGAGGGAACTGCTATTCTAGCATCCGAAGGACACGACTTTCTTCGAAATGAACTCGGATATCAGTTGCTTGACGAAGCAATTGCCTTGAGGAATCAAATTAGTGTAGTTATGGATGGAATAACTGCTTTCAAGACAGGTTTTGTAACGGCAATGCATGATCCCACAGAAGGTGGCCTTGCAAATGGGATTCATGAGATATGTGATGCAAGTAAGGTAGGATGCTCAATAGTGCAGGAGCAAATACCAGTGGAGGAATCGACCAGAGCGCTATGCCAACTTCTAGAAATCGACCCGCTCCAGTTGATTAGTAGTGGTACTATGCTCATCACCTGTGAAGCAAGGAACGCTCAAAAAATACTCGATGCACTTCGACATAACGGCATTGAAGCTGCAGTCATCGGAACTATTGAGAAGGATTTTACAAAGCGGATCATATCACTTCAGGAAAAAGAGTCCACACTGATTCGGCCTGAAACAGATGCATTATGGGATGGGTTAAAGCGAATTACATCATAAATCTTCGTAGAGCTTCCATTTCTCTTTCAGTTATCGATTCAATCAGAATGGGCGAGATTGCAATGTTGTCTTCAGTCATCACGACCCTTACATCATCTCCTTCTTTCCCATCAAGTTCAATACCTTCGAACCAGAAATAGTCTCTACCATGAGGGTCTACGCGATGAACAACATTGTTCGTCATTCGAACTCGAGCAGGCACAGCATAGATGATTTTTGTACTCTCATTTACATCACATGGAAAATTCACATTGATAGCATCAAATTCCTTAGGGAATTCTTTCTCAAGTGCCTTCTTCACGATATCGACTGCTATTCTACAGACGATGTCATAGTTGCGTGATGTTCCACTTGTATTGAACCAATCATCGGGAGCTGCTTCTTGTGAAAATGCAATAGATGGATAGCCCTTCAAGGCGGCTTCAAATGCGGCTCCAACAGTTCCACTTGTAAACATACTCTGGTAGCCTATATTCCCTCCTGCATTTATCCCTGAAACGAAGAGGTCTATATCATGGATAAAATGAGATGCAAGAACGACAGAGTCTGCAGGGGTTCCGTCATGTGTGATTAGTCTATATCCTCCTTGATCACCTCTATCTGTAGCTCTCAATGGTCGATTCAATGTAAGTGACTTTCCTGTGGCACTTCTCTGACCTTCTGGGACCACAACTGAAAGATCGCAAAACTCTGAAAGAGCTTCTGCAAGACGAAGTAATCCTTGACTTTGTGGTCCATCATCGTTTGTTAAACAAACACGTTTCACGGAGAATCCCTCTGAGGAATAGAATCAAGAGAAGGATTACTTGATAAGAATGCCGTTAGGTAAAAGAAAAGAAAAACGAACCCGGAAGTCGTTTCTGACTTCCAGATTCCTCCATAAGGTCTACAGATCGAGAAATTTATAGGTCATAGGCTTTGAGAGTCTTGCGCTTGTTCTCACCACAGCGCTTGACTGCACCATCTAGGATTTTCTCAATCGTCTTGTCAAGTGCTGGGTAGAAGTCTCCACCGACTTGAACATTCTTCTTCTTTGCGTAGTCTTGTATTGCTTTCTTTACAACGAAGCTCATATTTGCTATCCTCCTATAGCGTAACGTTGTTCCTAGAATCACTTCTCCATCCTTATAAGGCTTCTCAGGAGATGCAAAATTATGCATTTCTAGGCTATTTCCAGCCTTGCGCTCAAATTTTGAGCTTTTTTTCCAAAATATCCATAATTCTCATGGATGCATCACCCTTTCCATAGGGACATGGAGAATCAGGCAGTGCCCCCCTCTGAAGAATGTGAGTGATCCTCTTTGGAAACTCATTTGGATCCACCCCTATAACAGCAACATGTCCTGAAGTTACAGCTTCAGGTCTTTCAGTCGATGTTCGTAGAACAAAGGCGCGCTTGTTGAGAGATGGAGATGTCACCTCCTCTTGAATTCCCCCGGAATCTGTGATGATGAATTGTGCCTTGTACATCATTTCCACAAAGTCTCTATATCCCGCTGGTTCAATTATCTTGATTTTACCTTCCGCAAGTATATGACTCCATAAGTCATACTCTTTCAAACGAGCTACTGTCCTTGGGTGCGCTGGGAAGATGATTTCAAGACCTAATCCAGACAGTCCCTCAATTAAGCCTGAGAGGGTCTTCCTATCGTCGACGTTCTCAGCTCTATGCAGAGTAAGCAAAGCAAAATCTTCTGGTATCTGATCATTGACTACTCGTTCTCTGATTTTATCCACAACGCTTTCCAGAGTATCAATAACAGTATTTCCGGTCACGTGAATCTCTCCCCAGACATTCTCTTTCATCAGAATATCTGCAGAAGTCTGAGTTGGCGCAAAAAGGAAAGTAGAAGCGTGATCAGTGAGCCTTCGATTATGCTCTTCAGGCATCCTCATATCATAGCTCCTTAATCCAGCTTCTACATGCCCCACTGGAATATGTAGCTTAACTGCTGCAATAGTAGCCGAGAGCACCGCATTTGTATCCCCCTGCACTAGTACCACATCAGGCTGATATCGAATCAATACTTTTTCAATACCAATTAGAGCCTTCGCAGTTTGTTCTGAATGAGTTCCTGAGCCAATGTTCAGATTCTGATCGGGAGTTCGCAAATCAAGATCCTTGAAGAATTGGTCACTCATGGTTGTTGAGAAATGCTGACCCGTGTGTAGGAAGAAATTGTCCGTACCCCTTTTCTCACATTCATGGATTAATGGGGCCATCTTGATAATCTCTGGTCTTGTTCCTACAACGATGAGAACCTTCACATCCAGCACCTACTTTAGATAAATGCTACTCCCTTCATAAACTTCATGGGTGGTTTATGTCGAAAACACCTTTAAGATACTTTGATTACAATTAAGCTGCAATCGCTTGGGGTGATTCAAAGAGTTGCGTTATGCACATGGACTCCTAATGGGTTTTCTCATTCCTGGCATCATTTTCGTTGGTAGCAGTGCTATCAAGCTTGCAGGAATTGGAGTGACTGATGGGGAACTTCTCACATCATTATGGAACTTATTCGTGGCTTGGACATTCATTTCCATACTAATTATTGCTGTTCCATTAGTAGTAGCATATGCAAAATTGAAGCCAAGCTTTAGGTCTATCTTTCTTTTTGAAGCAGGAGGTATACTCTTCTTCTCTCCACTATGGTTCTTTTTTACAACTGAGATAACGGGAGAATCTTTCATCGATGTCCTATTTCAAGGAGTTGAGAATGGAATCGCTTTTCCTGGTCCCACAGGTGGATTGATAGGAGTCAATATAGGACCTATTTTCCTAATCCCTATGCTTATCACAGGAATGATAGTGGGTCTTGCATTACTCAGACCTTCCTTTATAGAGAAAGTACCCTCAACATCTGCTCCCGCTGAGCTTGAGGCATTGAAGGAAAAGCCCCGGATTGAAGAAGAGGATGATGAGATGCCTGATGTCGCACCTCCAGTTGCTGATTCAAATAGCATCAACGAGTTAAGAAAGCTACTTACAGATCTATCTGTACCCATCACAATTATTGAAGCATTAATCAATGCTGGATACGCGACGGTGACTGATTTGATTGCAACTAGCCCCGAAACACTATCAAAGGAAGCTGGAATAGATGTGAAGATGGCTCAAGACATTCACCTTTCTGTCCAGAAGAAGGTCTGGTTTGGTGGTATCGAATAGAGCGAAATTCATCATTCATTGAGTGATATCATCGCATCAAGCGCTATCGTTACCAAGTCATCCAGTTTTGGCTTGTCGATGATCTTCGCCTCTTTCTCAATAGGCTCTCCAACAATGACACATGCCGTGCCGACTCGTACCCTTCGTAATTGTCCAATCACAAAAAGAGCGGCACTTTCCATCTCAGTAGCTAGTACTCCAGCTCTACGATACGAATCCCATTTTGCTTCCATTCTATGACGGTCAGCGACCAGATTCGGAAACTCACTATAAAAAGCATCTTTACTATGTCCAATTCCAACCCTATACGACGCATCGCTTTTCTCAGCAGCGGCGATAAGCGATCTGAGAAGAGACGGGTCAGAAATAGCTGGGAATTCTAGAGGCACATATTGCCTAGAAGTCCCATCGTCTCGCACTGATCCTGAAAAGATGATGACATCTCCCGCCTTCAATGAATTATCAATTGCACCTGCAGTCCCAACTCTTACGAAGGTGTGTCCTCCAACTCTGATCAATTCCTCTAGCGCAATTGCTGCCGAAGGACATCCAATCCCTGTTGAGCAAACTGCAACTGGCACTCCTTTGTAGGTGCCCTTGAAACTCCAATACTCTCTCTTGTGAGCAATTTCCTCTGAATTTTCGAAGAAATTCTCTGCTATGAGTCTTGCACGGTCAGGGTCTCCTGGTAGAAGAATTAATGGCGGTATCTCTCCTGGTGCTATATCGATATGATATTCTCGAATCTCTGATGTCATATGCTACCAACCTTCTGGCTTCGAGTACGGGCTACTAAAAATCATTTCGACATGTATCTTTAGGTCTCTCCGACATGCTTAAAAGAACTCTACATGACGGCGCTCATGAGTGGTGACCATGAGCGAAAATGTCACAGACCTAGAACGAAAGATATTGGCAGTTATTATCAAGGATAGCCATCGACCCGCCTCAATAACAAGAATTCTTCAGGGTCGTCAAGTGAGCTGTGATCAAAACTCGGTTGTTCAATCTCTGAATGCTCTTGAAAAGAAAGGACTAGTTGAACGTTATTCACCAAAGACATGGATTGCCAAGGGCAAAGCTGAGGAATATATCGTATAGGCGTGTAGCGATCACTAGATGCCACAACAGATGCTGATTATAGGATTTTTACTAGCTTATCAACCACATTGTAGGTTAGCTCGGGATTCTTCACTGAGAATACATGGGTCCTAATAGTATTTGATGCTACAATATTACTTTCTATCTTCATCACTAGATTTTCTAGTAGTTCTTCACCTAAATCAACAAGAGGAAGTACATGCGCAACAGCTAGTGCCACCTCTTTAGATCCTTGCTTCCTCAATCTGTCTGCAGCTTTGAGAAGAGTACTTCCGCTTTTTGTTAGGTCATCAATGACGATAATATTCTTTCCTTTTACTTCCAAATCCCCAGACAGTTCAACACTGAAGGAATTCGTTCGACTCTTACCAAACCCCTCGCAGTCAAATCTTTCCTGTCCTCCTTCATCAGGAGTGATAACGAGATATTCCTTGAACTCGAATTGCTTTGCAGCAAATTCAACAAGATCTGGTACGATATCCACAATCTCCAATTTCCCTGTATCGATAAGGTTCTTCATCCAATCGAGACTATCCGGTGCATGAGGATTTAATACCCATATCTTGTCACACGCCTTCGCAATCATTTCCATTGCCCATTTACCTGAAACTGCTTCTCCTGTCTTGAATGCCTTATCTTGGAGTGCAAATGGCTGGAATGTCAACACCACCTCAATTCGAGATGGGGGTTCTACTGGTGTAGCACAGTAACTCTTGTGTGCCACTTCTTCAACTGAAATTGGATTATTCAACAGATCAAGCATCAGAAGAAGTTCAATCAACCTATCCGCGGTGGAGTATTGCTCTTGTTCATCCGGTCCTGATGCTGTGCAGCTTTGAACTACAACAACTCTTCTCCCAGATAATCTTGAAATCCGAGGGATTCTGACATAGAGGTCACCATTTGGAAACATCCTTCTACTATCATAATTTGCTGCTGAACGATAAACGGTGTAACCATGCTCTTTGAACCGAAGTCCAAGGTGTTCTGCTCCACTGGCAAGTACAACCTCATAGTCCTTCATCATAACTGCACCTTCGTGCGATGCGCTCAACTTCCCCCTTAAGGAATTTTCCCTCAATCTATATTCGGTTTATCCTGTCCGACATATCGACTTCCAGTTCGCTTATCATAACCAGTACCTGCTTCACTACTTAATGGCATGAACATGAGCTGTACAATCCTCATTCCAGGGTAGAGTAAAACAGGACTCAGATTCTCACAGAATATTTCTAGAGTGAGTTTGCCAGGTTTTTCTATACCTGTACCGGGATTCACGAGACCTGCTGCATGTACAATGATTCCAAGTCTTGCGATACTGGAGCGTCCTTCCAGAAATCCTGCATATCTCGAAGAGAGAGAAATCTTCTCAATCGTTTGGCCAAGAATGAATTGACCGGGAAGTATCATGAACGGATCTTGTCCAGTGTTAACTAACCTTGTTCCACTATCTAGCGGTTTATTAGAATGGATATCAATCGGTTCCCCGGGATGATACACCCTGAATACGCTGTCTAAGCTCAGATCGATACTACAGGGACCGATTGCATCATCATTTTGGGGAGTGATGGATATCTCTCCAGCCTCAATCGCTTTTCTGATATCTTGATCCGAGAGCATGTTGTTTCACCACTTGATCTATCAGATGTGAGGAGTGGGATTCCTTTTAATCTGTCGAAATCAAAAACACTCGTTTTCTCATACGATAACCTTTAACGCGATATACCTATCAAATCCACTAGCCACCAAAGGTGAAGTGCTAAGCGTGAGCCCGACGGCTAGAGACCTTCTGCTTAAGATTTCGAAAGAGACAGGAATGCCGTATCGAGAAGTAGCGAAGCGAATAAACACCTCTATGGCTAACGGTGAAGGGTTTCTTGAATCTGTCAAGATATTAGTTGAGGACCAAGGATTGAATCCTGCTGACTATAGGCTAGATTCTCTCGAAATCGTGAAGGAGATTAGAAGAATCCTTCAAGAGGACTATTCCCAAACGCTCATGATCTCTGCAGTTTTGGGACAGCTAGTAGAATCCAAAGAGCACGAAAGATTTCCTCCCCCAGCATTTTTCACATTTCTAGAAATACTGGCTGAGATTGAAGAAGCACCTCGAAGAATGGGGTCCGAACCACCAAAGAACGTAGATGAAGCAACAACAAGAATCATTGAATTGACGACTACCCTTGTATCTCTCATCTGTGAGTGGAGTGAGACCGGAGTAGTAGGTGTCGCAAAGGATTGCCCGTCATCTCTACATGATTTGGCGCGGAGTGTTTTCAGAAAAACAAAACTGCTTCAATCTGGGATGTGGGCATGTGTTTCCTGTGGAAAAATAGTCGATGCGAGTGAAACAAGAGCATTGCTTTGCAGTGAATGTGACTCTGAGATATCGACTAGTTCATCATCCTTTTCTGAGAATGGTGATACTAAAGATCGAACTGGTTATGGTCGAACGAAGTGAATACTCAAACTCTCATATCGCTAGATGAAAATCGAAACCTGCTTTGAGCATGTCCAATGTAGCACTAACCTGTTCTTCATAGATAGTTACGCTGTCAACCTGAAGTGCAAATTCTCCCATATTCGTTTGCTCAACGAATAGAATGACAGGATCGAGATTTGTCGTGGGTCCGAGGCTAATCAAGGGTGCAGATAATCCATCATAGAAATCGCTTCTGCCCATTGGTATCTTCATTCTATGTAGCAATCGCTCGCCTTTCTTTGATATGACCTGTCCTACGGTAGGGCCATCATAACTCACAAGTGCCACGACGAACCGTGAAGGAACATGACCTCTAAGAAAGAAGAGCATATCTGTCATCCATTCATATTCTTTAACAAAGACATCCCCAAAAATAATCATCAAATCTTCTGATACCATTGCTTGAACTGGGATTACTGGTGGTTTCATATCTGCTGGATATCTATTCCATGTCGAAAAGCTTGGCGAATTGAAAACAAAGATGGTTTCGAATGGGAGATTCTCATATAACCTTCGGCAGACCGCCTGACCCAATGGATTCAAGCCTAGAATTATCGTGTATTCTTCAGAAATCTTTCTTTTCTTATACACTTCAAGTATTGGCGAAATCCATTCTTGTTCAAACGTTGGCATATTCTGGAGCCCTCGCAATCAATATTTCCATTGCAATCCTTTCGATAATAATTCATCTAATAACTCATTGATTAACGTAGCTACATCCAATAAATGATTCTCAGAATAGGAAAAAGCAGGATCATTCTTGAAATTCGCATGTGCATCCCCATCCGATTCATTTATACGGAACCCATAACGCGGGGCTTCTCGCTGATTCACTAGTACTATAGTGAGGTCATTTCATTGGATAGCTACATCGAAAGTGTCTACGAAAAAGTGGTGGAAAAAGATCCTGATCAGAAGGTCTTCCACCAAGCTGCGTTGGAGGTTCTCGAAACCCTAGAGCCTGCTATCAAGAAGTATCCTATCTATAAGGAGAAGGCCATTCTTGAACGAATCACTGAACCTGAGCGAGTTTTTATGTTCAGAGTTCCTTGGGTCGATAGAGATGGCAAGATACAGGTCAACAGAGGTTTTAGAGTTCAATTTAATTCTGCAATCGGTCCCTACAAAGGTGGTCTAAGATTCCATCCTACAGTTAACCTTGGCGTTTTGAAATTCCTTGGATTTGAACAGATTTTCAAGAACAGCCTAACTGGTCTACCTATGGGTGGTGCTAAGGGTGGTTCTGACTTCGATCCTAAAGGAAAGACTGATGATGAAGTCCGTAACTTCTGTTACAGCTTCATGCTTGAACTATACAGGCATATCGGTCAATTCATTGATGTACCAGCAGGCGACATCGGCGTAGGTGGTCGTGAAATCGGGTACCTTTATGGGGCATACCGAAAGGCAACTAACAACCATGGAACCTGTGTCCTAACAGGCAAAGGTGCTGGTTGGGGTGGCTCGCTCATTCGTCCTCAAGCAACTGGATATGGTTGTGTATACTTTGTCCAAGAGATGCTCAAGACTCGTAATGAGGATATGAAGGGCAAGGTGGCTGCTGTATCCGGATCTGGTAACGTCGCTCAATATACTGTTGAGAAGTTGCTTGATTTGGGTTCAAAGGTCATAGCCATGAGCGACTCAAGTGGATGGATTCACGATCCCGAGGGTATCGACAGAGAAAAGCTCGCGTGGATCATGGATTTGAAGAATGTCCGAAGAGGCAGAATCAAGGAATACGCTGATGAATTCAAGAGTGCAAGCTTTGAAGCTTCTGGCAGTCCCTGGCAGCTTAAGGTTGATCTAGCATTCCCAAGTGCAACACAGAATGAAGTCGATGCGAATGAGGCGAAAGCTCTCGTTGACAATGGTGTGCTTGCCGTTGGAGAAGGCGCCAACATGCCCACTGTTCCTGCAGGTGTCGAGATATTCCTAGAGAACAAGATTCTCTATGGTCCCGGTAAGGCTGCAAATGCTGGTGGTGTATCAGTTTCTGGACTAGAGATGGCTCAGAACAGCATGCGCTACTTCTGGACCCGTGAGGAAGTCGATCAGCGTCTCAACCAAATCATGGTCAACATCCATAAGGCTGCTCATGATACAGCTGAGATCTTTGGTCAGAAGGGTAACTATGTACTCGGTGCAAACATCGCTGGCTTCTTGAAGGTTGCCAATGCAATGGTTGACCAAGGTTACTTCATGTAGAATTCTGTAGTAATGGGATCCATATACTGGATCCCCTACCTTTTCTTTTTGCTTCTCTACCCTCGAATAATCTCTAGCAGTTCTGCGAGACGATTCTTCACATCACTCTCGACGATACTAAGCTCTGCAAGTTTCTTTATTTGATCCACTCTAGATTTTCGATATGTATCATCTGAGATTTTTCTTTCTCTGCGTTGAACTTCCAGCTTGTCCATCTCTGAATTGATTTCTTTTCTGCGTGTCCTAACAAGCTCGAATCCTTGTTTCAAAGACATCCACTCAATCATGGCATTACTTCGTTCCTGTTCTATTCTCTCCCTCTTGAGGCGCTCTTCTTCTTTCTGCTTCAGTTCTTTATTCGCCTTACGAATTTCTCTCTGAATCTCGAAGAGTCTTGCTTCAACTTCTCTCTTCACTTGTACTATTTGTGTTGACATGAGCCATTTCTCATGATATTGGTCAACATGCTCCTTCTCAGTGATTTCTTTGCGTTCAAGCCTGCCATCAAGCTCAGATAGATCTGATTGAACTTCGGCAAGCTTGCTTTTCACTTCAGCCAATGAGCTCCTCAATGAAACCCATTCTACAGAAAACTGAGACAAGACCTCCTTTGGGTCCATATAATAGGGGTCATCGGGGGATCTATTCGTACCATGGCTCATGAAGAAATGCCTCCAAACATGTTCACCTCATATCTTGCAACGACTTAAGGATTTGGAGCTTTTTTATAACTATCTTCTTAAAAGGGGGATTTGCACTTTTTAGCTCGTGTCAGCAATGGAGCTCGAGATTGAACAACGACTCTCGAATGAGTTGAAACCAATTCCCAAGGATACTTTGAATCTCCTATTTGGTTCCGTCTTCACAGATCACATGTTCACGATGAAGTACTCCAATGATTCATGGCATGATGCGAAAATTACGCCCTATGGTTCAGTGTCATTGGATCCCGCTGCACTAGTGCTTCATTACGGCCAAGGCATCTTTGAGGGAATGAAGGCCTATAGAAGGAATGAAGACATCTACCTCTTTAGACCTAGGGATAATATGGAGCGTATGAACAAATCGGCTGAACGCATGGTGATGCCAACATTCGACTCGGATTTTGTTCTGAAGGCACTAGAGAATCTTCTCATGATTGAGAAGCAATGGATTCCATCTCAATCTGGCACCTCTCTCTATATTCGCCCTACAATGATTGCAATTGAACCCAAGTTGGGTGTTAAGCCCTCCGACGAGTATTTGTTCTACATCATTCTAAGTCCAGTTGGACCATATTTCAGGGAAGGCTTTGCACCAGTAGGTATCTATGTTGCAGACGAACATGTACGAGCAGCTGATGGAGGGGTAGGCCAAGCAAAGACAATGGGCAACTATGCAGCTTCATTGATGGCTGGAACTCTGGCAAAGAAAGCTGGCTATTCACAAGTGCTTTGGTTGGATGCCAAGGAACGCAAATACCTCGAAGAGGTTGGAACTATGAACATCTTTGTCATTCTTGACGATGAAATAGTAACTCCACCCCTTAGTGGTACAATCTTATCTGGAATAACTCGTGATTCTGTTCTTGCCTTGCTAAAGCATTGGGGCCACAATGCCATTGAACGTCAGATATCAATTGACGAAGTCATTGAAGGTATAGCATCTGGCAGAGTTAAGGAAATGTTTGGATGTGGAACTGCGGCAATCATCGCACCGGTCGGTAAGCTCCATTACAAACAGGAGACATATCCGATTGCAAATAGTAATATTGGAAAAATAACACAGAAACTCTTTGATGAACTAACTGGAATCCAATGTGGCGAAAGAGAAGATCCTTTCAATTGGGTTCATAAAGTCGGATGACCTCAACTTTGTTTATGGAGATTCATCTAAGGAGTCTCTTTCAGCTGACGATTCTGGTGGCGATTCATCATCCAAAGCATCCCACGCTGGAGGTGGATCAAGGTACGCTTCTGAAGGAATGGTCCGCTCTCTATCATACTCATCCCTTGAGGAGTCCTCCTCTGGGACTGCATCATTGATTTCTTTCAAAGTGTCTTCAAGGGTTCCCTTGATTCTTTCTTTTATTTCCTCTTCCTTCTTGAATTCTTCTTCTTCCTCTTCTGGCAAATCCTCTTCCAGCATTAAGTCATCAAGACTAGTTTCTTCCTCCTCCTCCTCCTCTTCTTCTTCTTCCTCCGCTGGAAGTCGAAGAGTAGCGACAAGTTTTCCTTCTTCTATCTTCTCTAGAAGTAATCTGAACATCCTTTCGACAACTATGCTTCGCCCTTTCGCCTCGAATTCGATGTTCCCAATCTCGAATTCCACCTCAGCATAGTCACCCTTATCCTTCTTTCCTTTTGTATCCCGTTCTTCTTCGCTCATGCGATTACCCAATTTTGGCATTAGCTGGTATCCTAATAAAGACTTCACACTTGCTTTTCTCTGTCCCAAAGCTTATAGTGTGGTTGTGTGTTAGTGCTGGACTGCGAAGGTGTAGATTTTGCCGTCACAGCTATCCGTCGATTATACAAAATGTACAGGTTGCAGGATTTGTGAGTTAGCTTGTACTGCAAGAAATGAAGGGAAATTTCAGCCCAGTCTAGCTCGTCTAAAGATTGTAAAATATGATGACCTCGGACTTGACATTCCTCATGTGTGTGGTCCTTGTGATGAAGCTCCTTGTGTTGATATCTGCCCTGTCTATGCTATGCGACGAGATCCAATCACTAAAATGACCTATCTTGATTCGGACAAATGCATTCTCTGCAAGTCGTGTGTCGGTGTATGTGTGCATGGAGTGATTCTATTAGACACTTGCAGTATGAAGATTATCAAATGTGACCATTGTGGTGGAGACCCCGAATGTGCCAAAGTGTGTCCAACGAACGCTATTCAGTATGGACCGATAAGGAAACTTACTACTCTAGGGCGCCATGATAAGCTTGCAACATATCTGGAGGAAATCAAGCGAGCAGCTGAAAAAGTGAGTGGGGATGCATAGTTTGACAAAGGGTGGCTATTCTGGAAAAATACTCCGAGTGAAACTAACAGAGGGTGACTTTAAAGTTGATCCTCTCCCCAAGCAATGGATAAAGGACTATATAGGCGGCGATGGATTCGCAGTTCGTCTACTGTATGACGAAGTGCCTGCCAAAACAGATCCACTAAGCCCTGACAATAAGCTACTTGTGGCAACAGGACCAATTACAGGTACTATTTGGCCTATGAGTGGCCGAACAGTCTTTATTTCAAAAGCTGCTCAGACTGGAATTTGGGGTGAGAGTCATGTTGGGGGATTTCTTGGCCCCGAGCTAAAATATGCAGGATATGATATGTTGGTTGTTGAGGGGAAATCCGACTCCCCAGTTCATATCTCGATTAATGATGAGGATTTGGAACTGCTCGATGCAAATGATCATTGGGGAATGACAACTGATGCAGTTACATCTGCAGTTCGAAGATACCATTCAGACCCAGATGTTCAAGTGGCTGCAATCGGACCTGCAGGTGAGCGACTTGTCCGATTTGCCTCTGTCATAGTAAACAACGCTCGTGCAGCTGGTCGTACTGGAATGGGTGCTGTGCTTGGGTCGAAGAATGTAAAGACCATTTCAATACGCGGACATGGAGCAGTTGAAGTAGCTGAGCATGAGGAGTTTGTCAATCTGGCGAAGAGAGCCCACAACAGAGTACGTAAGCATCCACAAGCCAGGGAGATGGGAAAATGGGGGACTTGGATTCTTACTGCAGTAAAGCAGGAAATCGGAGAGCTTCCAACCTATAATCATCGAACTGGTGTTTTTTCAGGATGGGAAACTCTTAGTGGTGAATACATACGTCCTAGATTTACCGTTAGTGATAGGGCGTGTTTTGGATGCAGTCTTGGATGCAAGAAGATGAACTATATACGCGAGGGACCTTTTGCAGGAACTCTTGAAGAGGGTCCTGAATATGAGGGTTTGATGGCGTTTGGGTCTCTCCTAGGAATAGATGACTTTGCCACAACTCTGAAGGCCAACCAAATCTGCAACAAGTATGGAATGGATATTATCTCAGTTGGTGCTACCATTGCGTTTGCCATGGAAGCATATGAGAATGGGATTATTGATAAGAATGATACAAATGGCCTTCATCTGGAATGGAGCAATCCCGAGGTTGCAATTAAGATTCTTCAAAACATCGCTGATCGTGAAGGCTTTGGTGATTTACTTGCTGAGGGAAGTAAGGTAGCTGCGGAACGGATTGGCAGGGGTGCGGAAGAGCTAGCGATGCATGTCAAAGGACTAGAAATATCTGGACAGGATGGTCGAACACATAGAAGCATCGGACTATCCCACGCTACCGGCGCACGAGGTGCAGACCACCTTCGTTCTCTTGTTGTAGTTGATCAACTGGGATATGAAGATGTAGCAACTGAACGCTGGGGTGCAGACAAACTCCCAGAAATTCTGAATCCCTATACCGAGAAATACAAAGCCACTGCTGTATTCGAAACTGAGAATGCGTACTGCATTCGAGACACGCTCATTGTTTGCTGGTATTCAGTATCATGGCCTCCCATCTTTTGGATGAAGGACTTTGCTGAAATGCTGCCCCTTGTTACTGGCGAATCCAGCCTTGGAGATGTGAAGAAGCTGTCAGAAATAGGCGAACGTCAACTCGCACTGAAACGGTTGTTCAATGCAAGAGAGGGCATCTCTCGAAAGGATGATAATCTGCCAAAACGGTTCACACATGAACCTATGCCTGAAGGTCCCGGCAAAGGTCAAGTGGTGGATTTGGAATCACTCCTTGACGATTACTACAAATTAAGAGGGTGGGACAGAGAAACCGGTCTGCCTACAAAGGAAACTTTACAGAGACTATCCCTGAGCTAGGACAGGTCCCACACATTTTCTCAGGACCCGCTTCTAGGGATAGAAATATAGAGAACATCCTCGTATCCGAGGATTCCATATCCTGAAGGATTCTCGAGCCTAACCACATCATCAAAGGCTTCATTGACTTTTACATTCGGAATTTTTGCTAGAGTGTCTTTCTGCGTGTATCTCAAGTATACCGTGAAGACTTGTCCAGTCTGCTTCAGATCTGTGAAGATAGCTTTCCAGTTGGGCAACATAGTACCTCCTGATATAGAACCAGTGACTCTTGAGTGCATTTAATAGTTGCTCATTGTGTAATTGCTCTGGTGTTGTCTATTTGCGCATACACTTTCGGTGCTAACCCCAATCTTTCGAAACACGCTTCAATCCTCTTAGATGGGTTTTTTCCATCATTGACTCTGAGAATGTGCGAACCACATCCTTGCTTACAGTCTCCTGCACCAAAACTCCTTGGTCCTAATGAGAATCGATGTGTCGCAAGTAGCTGCTCGATTAGTTTACATTCCTGATTCTCTTTCGATTCTGACCATATTGCATCAAGAAGAGTCACGTTGCTGTCTAACAAATAATCGATATGCCAATGCATCTTTTTTTCTCTTCTAAAGTGCCTTCGTAGCCTGTTTTCAATGGTTGTGGAACCTTTTCCTTGAGCTGAGCCAATATACACCCAATAGCCATCATCAAAGGTTTCTTCTTGTCTAGCTCCCACTTTTATTGAAAGTCTTTCAGGAATGTAGATTATAAGTGAATAAACTCCCATCATCTTCTATCATTCCACAATGCTTGATTCTTGCTCTTCTTTCGACACTTTGATGGCTGGAAGCAGAATGCTTTTGATGAGGCTCAAGGCTTCTCCCGTGGATAGGACTCCTCCCTGTAATTCGCGAAGTACACGAAATATTGATGGTCCACATGCGCTCCAACCTGTTCGATGTTGAGAAGCTAGAAAAGTACATCCAAATCGCATCATATTACTGCTGGGTTTAATGGTGTGCCCAATTTCCTTTGTGCGGTATTTTGTAAGAGCAAGGGCTGCAGGAAAATGAACGATGAGTAAACCCTTCACGAATTCAATTGATTGTCTTCCAGTTGGTAGTAATTCTCCAGTAACTAGTACATCGAGTTCCTTTTCGGTAGCATGCTCCTTTAGCTTCCTCATTGTGATCTCATGACAAGTACCACAAGGATGAATATTTCCAGCTTCCACATTTTGAATGAGAGATTCTCTCTCACTGAGGTCCTCAATAATCTCTATGTCACTGCCAAGTTCAAATGAAATATCCTTGATACGCGCCTTCTCTCTCGGGTCAATGAATCTTGGTCCCATATTAGCTGTGAGGGCTGTAACTGATGAGATTATTCTTGTTGTAGTCAGAAGTGCCGCACTGCTATCTATGCCTCCAGAGAATGCAACGCCAACTGATATATCGCGATGCAGTTGATTGAAATCTGATATGTCGCTACGAGGATAATTCATCTCCAGAATGACCAGATTCCTTAGGATGGTCAGGAATTCTTTCTGTCTCTGATTTACGATTGATATTAGATCCTCAATCCTAATCAGTGTCAGCTTCAATCTATGAACCTTCATCAGAAGCTCATCTGCACCATGGATGCTTACTTTTCGGTTCAGTCTCTTTGATAGTTCTGCCGCAATCCTTCCCCCTGGTCCTATCATGAGGCTTTTCTCTGATCGATCTGAAACGATGATGTGGAGAGATGTCGAGTTCCTCTCAATCACTTCCACAACTGATGGAGGAATCCCCCTCGCATATCCAAATTCCTCTCGAATCGATATGACAAGATTCTCAATTGATTCAACAGACATATTCAAGACCATCCACGTTCCAAATGTGACATATAGTCGATATTGTCATAAGGCCTTTGGATGTTACTAATTTGACAATGTATGGTAGTGAGATAATCCCGGGCATCTATGTAGTCAAAGGGAAATTCGCAGACGAATTTGGTTTCATATCAAGCTATGTGATAGTAGACGGTGAAACTGCTGCAATAATTGATCCTGGAACTGCAGGAGATCCTGGAAAGGATACATTGGAGTTCGTAAGAGATCTTGGACTCAATCCGAAAAGCGATATTACAACCATCCTTTGTACACATGGTCACCCTGATCATATAGGTGGTGCCGGAATCCTGAAGAAAGCCACTGGTGCATCAATTTTAATTCATGAAGACGATGCGGTATTACTCTCTGAACCAGCAGAGTTCATCAAATCCCGGCTACGATTGGACCTAGCTGGTAGGATGTCGATGAAGATCGATAGGGGACCACTTCGTGTTAATTACCACCCAGTTGAGCCAGATAGATTGATTGACCATGGAGATGTAATTACTATTGGCGACACTAGAATAAGGGTGATTCATACTGGTGGTCATTCTGCAGGGCATTGCGTCTTTTATGATTCCGAGAGAAAAGTCCTTTTTTCCGGTGATGAGGTGAACAACTTTCCAAATGATCCACGGAAATTCTATGTTGATCTGAGTGGGAGTCTTGCCATAAAACGATCTTCACTTGAATCATTACAAAAGCTAAATGTTGAATTCCTTCTTCCTTCCCATGATGTTTCACATATGTTGGGTGAAGTGGGGTTGCAATTCAGAGAGGTAGCTGATGGAGTATTGCAATTTCAAGATAATGTTCTTAGTCATCTCACCTCAAGAGGTGAAGCTGATATAGAGCAGCTAATTTTTGATATACAGCAAGCCAGAAGCATTCCAATTCCAACAGATGCCTATTCTTTGTTTACAACAACTCTAGAAGTATGTCTTAAGGACCTATCAAGAGCAGGTTTGATCAGACGTAATGATAAGGGTATTTGGAAACCAACCTAATCACTACGTTCAAGCTATATTCAAAAAGCGTCGTTCTATTGATAGGCGCTGTGGCTTTACTTCTGTCAGTAGAGCATAGCAATTCTTCCAGAATATTCAGCAGAAGGGATTTCTACGATGGAAAGCAAGAAACGTGGAGTTCAAACACCCAGCACCGTTGAAGCAATCAGAATGGCTTCAGCATCCATACTTGGAACCACAACAAGCAGGGGCTATCCTTTGGGTAGTGCAACTGGTTCTGGTAGTATGATGGAGGAGAACTCTGAAACAGTCGCACTTAGTGTAACTCCTTTAATTTTTTCACTACGAGATGAGATGCTTGCATCAGAAAATCTTGAGCTACTATCATTGGAATGGGACCTTGAGCGGACGCAGAGTCAAGAGGTCTTACCAGAGCACTTGATAATTGCTGGTGGTAAATCTGGAGATGTAGCATCACATGTGTGTGCACTGAGCTGGGAAACCGGAGTTATTGATCCATTTAGGATGGATAGCTATATTGCGACAATTGCGAAGAAGCTTTCAGATATTGAGAAATCGATTATAGGAAATGAATTGGATTACGAGGTTGAAGGTATCAATGTTCTGAGAAGATTCTCTGATCGTTTGAACAATGTCACATTTGTTGAAATGCTTGATCGTCAATTCCAAGAAACATGGGAAACACAGAAACTTAAACCCGAGAATGTCGATATAGAAACTATTCTGAAGTACGAGTTTCGTGATGATTATTCTGCAAATCCTCCTGGACCAAGATTGCAGCGACGTAAATCTGCTGATTTCAATCTTCCAGAAGGAAATGAGAATGCGCTTCTTCTCCATCTTCAAAATAGAATCATTTCACCCAAAGGCCTTGATGCAATTGCTTCTCGTGTTCCTGATATGGGGCGCGATATCCTGTCCGAATTGAACGAATATGCATTCAGCATTGAAGAGGTCGATATAGCTAGAGCTACGATTGCTGCATTGACGTCCTTCATTGGAAAGGATGAAGTACGACCTGCAGAATTGAATGACCTTTCGATAAAAGCTGCTGAGTTCACAGAGAAGATGTCAGAAGTCGCTGAAGTCTATTCTGATGTCCTAGAGAAACATTCCACCTCAGGTGCTCGCCTCGCATTGAATGATCATGAGCAGACTCTCAAAAATCATATTGAAGATCACTCTTCGTCCTTAGACGCACTGCAAATTGGATTCGCTAAATCTCTACTTGGTCATATGATGACATCCATTAGACGAGAGTTCCCAATATCTGGTGAAATTCGTGCTTGGGAGCTCAAAGCTTCATTCTCATATTTTGCTGCCTTCACAAAAAGAGTTCTTGGTTACATCGCAAACGATTTGCAGCAATTCCTATTGATCAACTCCGTCAAGAAGGTCATGAGAGAAACTCTCCAAGAATTTAGGAAAGAGGGAGAAGAGCAATCATCAAATAGTACAGAACTACTTCTTTTCCAAAAATTCTATTCAGAGCTATATTCTCTCCTGAACGCAATCATTGACAGAATCTCCTTTGAAGGAATTCAACGAAAAGAGGTTGAGTCTGTGATTGAGGACATCACTGGTGAGATTAGTGACGAGTTCAAGAAAATAGATGTTTGGGATTTGATAGACTTCAATGATCTTGCTGAAATTGCAAGAGCTGAGATTAGGAATCGTGTGGAATCGCCCGAGGCGAAAGTTACCGCTGAATCACTTATTGCATTATTATCCGAGTTTGAACGATTTGTTGGAGAAACATTGCCTGATGTAGGAGATACATTCCTTTCCAAGAAATCTCTCCGTTCTGTAATCAATACCATTGCTGAAACTGGCATCAATCTTCACCAAACACTCACCAAAATAGTAGAAAATGAAACAGAGAAGCCTGATGAATGGAGGAAAGAGGCTTTCTTATGGATTGATCAGCTTAGCACACTGATTGATGAATCCATGCCCCTTTCAGAACAGATCTTCACTTTTATCAAGTTGGGCTATCTTCAGCTAGGCGAAGGAGCCACTCCTGAGGCTGTCCTTGAGCGAACTAGGGAAGAAGCCAAGGACCTAGAATCCGAATATAACGAAGTAGTTTCTGAGTGGAAAGACAAATGCAGTGTTATTGAGCAAGAGAATCATCCTATTCGTGAAAATAATGAAAAACGCTCAGCAAAACTGAATGAAGCTGTCGTTCTATTTGAACAAGAGATGAAGCAATACACCGAGGCTTTTGAAACCCACAAGCAACTTCTTGCAGCATATCAACTCGAAGCAGATTCTACTGATTCAACTCCTCCAGCACCACCAAAGAAACCTGAAAGTCTGGAAGAGCGTAAGGCACGTATAGAGAAAGAAATCCCCCTATTGCAGGAGAAACCCAAACCTCCCAAGCCTGAGCCCTCAGAAAAGATTCTAACCTATATCGAACTTCGCGACCTCTTGGATAAGGAATTTGAACGAATGAAACGAAGTCAAGAAAGGATGGAACAGGTCTTTACACTCAAGCTCCGAGCGCTCAAATCCGAAGGTGCAAGAATAACTGAAGAGATAACGATTGGTATCAGCTCTGAATTTCTCGAATACTTGATGAATGCAGCAATACGAAAATTGGGTCGTCTATTGCCTCGCGCGAAAAGAGCGTATCTAAGAGACCCTGAGGATTCGAGCTTAGTCTATCTAGTTAACTACGAGTTTAAAGGCTCAATACTTACTGTGTCAATCGGAAACAACCTACTGAGGAGGGAGCAATAATGTCAAGCTCATGGCTACTAAAAACTCGACAGATGAGTGAAGCTGGTAAAGAGATCATCCTAACACAAGCTCTGGCGACTCATATGAGAAGTCCCCGTGATAGACAGTTAGTTATGGGTGCCTTCACTGAGAAACACCCTCTAGAAGATCTAATCTCATTCTTTGGTGCTTTCTACCTGTATCATTATCAAGGACTAAGATTGCTAAAGCTGGATGCTTCAGATGACCTATCGATAGAAGAACGAGAGGCTTTGACGAAGAAGGAACGGGAGCTACTCGAAATCGAAGTCCGGATGATGTTGGGGGAGAAGCAACGAGAAGAAATCGATGTTAGTCGAATAGCTAGCGAATTCATTGTTGAAGCCTGTAATTTGATAAAACAATCTCCCATATCTGAACGAATCGATTTGACGAATTCAATAATTGATTTGGTTCGCAAATTTGCCCATATGATTCCTACTGATTATTCAAGTAATAGTGAAATTGATTTCATTAATGAGATTACAGGATGGGCGACAAAATGGCGTCGTGAGCTGTACGTAAAGGCTTCAGGATTGAAAGAGTCCTCATTGTCTTTGAGGGAGGAGCTACTTCGTACTCATCATGAAGAGATTGCAGAATCAGCTGTTCTAAAGATGGGAGTTGAAGAGATAACTGGAAGTATGCGTTTGTGGGAAGGTCGACTCCTTACAGACAATCTACCAAAGGATATCTGGATGAAGATTGGTTCCGCGGTGATTGATTATCTCAAGAATAGCGGTAGTTCATTGGACTCCATCCGTACTGCGTATGAGATTCGAATGTCTGTTCTAGATTTGATGGAACAGGAAATTGAGATGCCCACATCGTTAGAAGAATACGAATCTCTCATTGGGAAGGTTATAATTGGGGAGATTTCGAAAACTTCTCCAGATATCAATATCGTTGAGGTGATATCGCATTTCGTTTCTATTCCCTCCGATGAGGTCCTTGCTGAACTCAGAACAAACGGTATTATGAATCCTGCAACAATTGTCGAAGGACTGAAGGCCAGTATCGATGAGGTTGAAACAGAGGGATCCGGAGAATCAGATGATACACAATCATCTACGAAAGTTGATCTCGAGGAGATAACTCGCAAGATTCGACGCCTAGAGAAACTAGAAGACACTCTAGAAAAACCTGTAAAGGGCATGCTCAAGGCAAAAGGTCTCAGGGCAGTGGAATTGGACAAAATATCTATTGAATTCTTGACAAAGCCCAGAGCATCTCTTCTCGGATTCGAAATTCAGGTGCTTGAGGAATTAGGCAAAAAAACTCGTGTACCAGATCCTGACGAGGTTTCTAGTCTTCTCCAACTTCGAGAGGATTTCAAAAGTGGTTTACTTACAGGTGTCGAGATGAAAACATCTTCTGATTTGGGTCGACAAATTCAACATGGGAAGTCAATCGTTCAATTAAGGAATGACCTTGTGTGGTACTTCACTATTGGGATTCTGAAGAATCTCGCTAGAGTGATCGAAACATACATTCGATCGAAGCACGATATTCAAAGATCAAAAACACTTCTGAAGAGTATATATGAAGACTCTGAATCTAGTTTGCAGTTCTTAAGAGAGGAGATATTGATTGACCTACTCTCAATGCGGCTCTATGAGATGAAGATGATTCATCCAGAACTTGATGCTAGCACAGTTTGTACTTGGTATCAGGCTAGACTATCAAATACAGATTTGGATAGTGCAAGAGAATTTCTAGAGAACAGCATATCTCCTGTGTTTGCAGGAATTGTGAGTTCTCCTCTTAATCTGACTGCACTTACGTTTGATAATTATGCAATAGCATATGATTTGATGCAACGCTTCTTAAATCAACAGAGAACAGAGCGAGACATTCGCATTGAGCTGGTTTCGGAGGCTAAACTAGCTGAGGAACAAAAGAGAGAATCAGCAAAGTCCGGTCTTGATGTGATGAACTTCATTTACACCAAAGCGCACACTGTCTTCAGAGCTATTGGACGAGTAGGATCAAGAGGATTGGAATGGAACGCCAATGATGATGCAAAGTGTGCCAATTTACTTGCATTCTTCCTGAAGACCAGTCGTGCACGTCCTATTTGCCAAGTTTGTGGGGAAATATCAGATGATAAGAAATGCAGTACTCATGGAAAAGGTCAGATGAATGATTCCAATGATGTCGATAATCTATCTTGGTTCGTTATGCGTGCTATTACGGATATCAAGGAAGGATTGCTAGGCGCAAAAGCTGAACCCTTGACATGGTCAGAATCTAGACAAATTGTGCAAAGGGAAATCGCAAACCTTAGACGACGCGGTAAGATAACTAGCAAAACCAATCTCAAAGCCATGCTGCCTGGAGAGATCAATTACATAGTTGGTCCAGCAATAGCTACGATTATTGGCAAGTACTTCAATGAATCTCTTGAATACGCTGCCCGAAGAGCTGGTATTGCATAGGTTAAATGCTGAGATTGTCATGCGAGGTTTGAACTTAGCCACTCCAAATAGCTAAGAGACCCTGTTCGAATGGGAATCGTGATGAATTCCGGAGTTTCGTACGAATGGATTCTGAAAAGGAGTTCACTAAGCTCGTCTTCCATGTCAGCTTCAGTTTTCATCAAGAGGATGCATTCTTCTTCATCTTCGACATTTCCTTTCCAGTGATAGATGCTTCTAATTCCTTTAATGATGTTCACACAAGCACATTTGCGTGAATCGACTAGTAATCGGGAAATACGTTCAGCGTCTTCATTCTTACAAGTAGAAATTGCAATGATGTATTTAGTCATCCAATCACCTATTCTTTCCTTGAATGATTATCCAATTTGGTGTATCGTTAGTCAGCTTGGAAACATATATACACAAGGTACTTTCGCAATTGCTTCATCGGGTGAATGATATGGGGAAAAAATTTGTGCCCAGAGGCGTTATGCCTGCTCTTGTAACCCCCTTCACGAAGGATGGAGATCTTATAGAAGACAGCTATAAGGAAATAATCGACTATGTCATAAGCCGAGGAGCTACTGGCGTTGTTCCAGCAGGGACAACTGGCGAGTTCGTCTATATGCGAACAGAAGAGCGGAAGAAGCTTCTTCGTTTGACAGTGGACATCGTTGATGGTCGTGTTCCAATTGTAGCCGGTACGGGACAGAATAGCACAAAGGCTACTATCGCATTGACAAAGTATGCTGAAGATATAGGATGCGATGCAGCATTAGTTATCTCTCCTTTCTACTTGAGACCCGGTGACAAAGGTTACTATGAGCACTACGAAAATGTTGCTAATCAAGGTAATTTGCCAATTATCCTCTATAATATACCTCAATGCACTCTTGGTGTTCTCACCTCATCAGTCGTTGAAGATTTGGCAGAGCTTGACAATGTCGTTGGAATCAAAGATAGTAGTGGAGTGATTCCACATACTGTTGAATTGATTCAGAAACTAAAAGGAAAGATACCTGTCCTCATCGGTCATGATGAGTGCTTCTTATCTGCAGTTGCTGCTGGTGCACAAGCTGCAATTCTTGCATCTGCGAATATTATCCCCCATATATGGCTGGAGATCATGGAAAAAGTTCAGAGTGGTGATATCCCAAGAGCAATGGAACTTCAACACTCAGCTCAAACATTCGCCAGAATCGTAACTCGAAATGGAGGAGCTCCTCCTGTTAAGGCCGCTTTCAAGATGATGGGCATCAAAGCTGGCAAATCAAGAATGCCGCTAGATACGGGTGGCACATTATCAGTGGAGTTGAAGGATGAGATACGATTGGAACTCGAAACCCTTGGTCTTCTTGAGCCATTACATACTTCATCCATTGATACAAACATAAGTATTGAGAAGCTGCTTGCAGATGAGGGTTTTGAGGTTGGCTCAGAGGTTCTTCTGGGATCCGCTTCGTCTGAAAGGATTGCGGTAAGTGTCGCCGCTGGTCCCAAGAAGGGTGTCCTAGGTAGGGCTTTTGTGAAGCTACTTACTTCGCCTCGAATTGGGCACGAAGCACTTTCTGTTATTCTGGAACCAAATCTTGCCGTTAAACCGAGCAGCCTCATGGTACCAATGAAGACCATCACCTCTATGAGACAGGCCTCTTTCTTCTATGGTCCTGTTCAGTCAGGTGCTGCAAAGGCTTTTGCAGGAATCTTGGAGCATGGTAAAATCCCCACAAAATCGATTCTTGAAGATGTTGTAATCCTTGCTGTGGATGTCGACCTTCAGTCCCACAATAGAAGACAAGTCACATCTGAAACAGAGCAAGTTGTGTCGCAAGCGCTGGAGGAAATCTGGAGGTAAATAAGATGAGTGAGAAATTCAAGTTCAAAGGTGTTTATCCCGCATTGGTAACGCCCTTCAATGAAGGTGGGATAGATGAAGCAAAATATCGTGTTCTCATCGATTACGTGATTAGATCTGGAGCTACCGGGATTGTTCCTTGTGGCACAACTGGTGAATTCACTTCAATGCGATTTGAGGAGAAAGTTGAGGCCATTCGAATTGCATGCGATGCCGCAAAAGGAAAGGTCCCAGTCCTTGCGGGAACTGGTGCTGCATATACTGGTGACGCAATAAAGATTACTAGAATGGCTGCAGAGTATGGAGCTGATGCAGCCTTAGTAGTTTCACCGTACTTCATGAAACCCTCGAACAAAGAACTATTCGAGCACTACGAGAGAGTTGCCAACAATTCAGATATTCCGATCTTTCTCTACAATATCCCACAAGTCACTGGAGTGCCAATACACTGGACCGTTGTTGATGGTCTTCGTGAGATTGATGGCATTATCGGAATGAAAGACTCAAGTGGTGATTTGGTCAATTTGACTACCATCCTAGTGCGAAGACCGGATGATTTCCAAGTTGTTATTGGACATGATGAAGTTGCGTTACCTGCTTTGGCGAGTGGGTGTGATGGTGCAATTCTAGCAAGTGCAAACATCTTCCCGAACAGATACATCAAAATGCAGAGTGCACTCGCGAATGGAGATTTGAAGGAAGCATTACTGGTACAACGAAGCATTCAGAAGACTGTACGAATCATTGTTAATCGGGGCGGTGGACTAGCAGTTAAGGTTGCTCTAAATATGATGGGAATCCCTGTCGGTCTGGCTAGGAAACCTCTTCTGAAAGGAGATTCGATGTCCTATGAGGATATTGATGAACTAAGGACTTGCTTAGAGGACCTCCAGTTGATTCCTAAGGGTCCTGTGACATTCAAGATGGGCAAGAAGTCTGTCATTTCAGAAACCTATCCCAAAGCTGTAGGAATGGTCCCTAGTATTGTCGAGGATCTTACTTTATTGCATGGAGAGTCTCTTTGTGGTGCAGGAAATGAGGTGGCACATGTTGATCTTGTACTAGGAATTCGTGATGGTCCATTGAGTACTGCTTTGGAAGGCGCTGGTTCGATTCGCGAAGGCTATCATACTGCGGAGATCATCAAGGATCTTCAGCCAACGACTGTCTTTGCACCAACCGTTACGATTACTCATGAGCACCACAAGAAGATGGTACATGATTTTGCAAAGAAGGCCGTCATTGATGCCGTGAAGAGAAGTATCACTGATGGAGTCATTCCCGATGAACTGGTTCCTGATATTCTCATTATGGCGAATGTCTTTGTGCATCCCAATGCCGTTAATCCTCGAAGAGTGCATATCAACAATTTTCGTGCTGTCCGTCATGCAATTAGACGCGCAATCGAAGGCAGATTCTCCACTGATGAGATAATTGCTAGGAAGGAATCTGCACGGCATCCGTTTGCATACAATCCATGATTTCACTATATAGGGGCCTTGAGCCCCTACACTTTTTCTATTATACGATTAAGAAAAAACTGAATTTGGCCATATGTTAAGCGACTGAATTCAAGATTGTCTCAGATATTATCACATCCTTCTGTATACTATGTTCTATGGTACACTACATGAAGAAACACGTTAAAACGCCATTAAAACCAATTCCAGAAGGAGCTATCTGGACATCGTCCTATATATACTTGGATTGCATTAACAAGAAACAAGTCTAGCATCCCATTCAGGTGCCGCGCTATCCACCGCATCCGTTGGAGATCTAAACATGGCTGAAACCTGCGAGATTGCATTGAAGCAGATACCTTCACGCAATTTGAGGAAGCAGGTTAAAAGTTTCGTTAAAGGAGATGATGTACTCGTTCAGGACATTTCGGGTCAACTATATTCTGTTGAACTAAAACGGAATAAATTGGTTCTAAAACCTGAAAAGAGTGTAGACGCACAAAATTCTGACGGGGGCTGTGCGTCTATACACTGTCTGAATGCATGAAGGTCGGAAGGTTTCAGCCAAATAATTCTTTCATGAAGAGTGTGGCTTGTCTCAGCTTGCTCTTGGATCTTCATCGCTTTTGCTCCGACAGGGGTAACGGCTTCATAGACCTATCACAAGGATAGTAGCCACAATATATCATAATTGATGAATCCTAATAAGGATTCGAATAAGACACACAACCTAGACCAGATAGGTTCTTGAAGGTGAATGTATAGCACGATTCTTTGAAAGGGGATGCCGCATGAATCGAAATCTTCTCGGAAAGCACCTTATCCGATTAATAGGTCTCATCCTCTTTGTGGTAATCATACTTGGAACCGATTTCACAAACGCAGAAGAGCTAGTTCTCAATATTGATGTAATTAGCTTCCTCTTCTTGACCTTCTTGGTTCTTCCAATAATGGCCTTCAAGGGATTACGATGGTATGTCATTGCACGAGGATTAAAGATAAACCTCAAAGCGACAGATGCCGTCGAAGGCTTGTGCATTGCTCAGATGACTGGTTTCTCACTTCCTGGATCTCTTGGTGACCTCATCCGGGTGCCTTTTCTGAAGTGTAGAGGGAATCCTTCTGACCGTTCTATTCTAAGCCTCTTCATCGATGCCATTGCAGCCGCGATTATTCCATACTCAGTTGCATTAATTGCATTGATCGAATTCTTCAACCTTGATGTGATCCTTATAGTTGCAGGTTTTGTATTCGGTGTCCTATTGCTTGGTGGCGGCTATGCCCTCTATCGTCTGTTGAAAATCGTTCTTCGTCCTTGGGTCCTTCAAGCAAGGCTTAGACGGATTCAGAAAGGTGGTGCCGTCGGGAGATATGTTTTGAACTTACGTGAGTCAATTCGAATAATTGGGTTCCCAACTTTCTTGATAGCAGCTCTTGTTTCCGGAATTGCTTGGTTTCTTTACTCGGTTCAAGGATGGCTTCTTGCTCAAGTCCTCATGCTTGATATCTCTTGGTATCATGTAGCATTGGCTTTGACTTTGACATCAATGATAACTGTTCTGCCTATTTCGATTCAAGGGGTTGGTGTACGAGAAGGAATGCTTCTCCTTATTTTCAGCACACTCCTTGGATTCGAATCAAGTTCAGTTGTGATATTCTCTATTATTCTAACGATGATCTCACTTACTCCCTCTCTCTTTGGGTTCGTCAGTTGGATGCGTGATCCATTTGTTAAATTGGAGCCTGCTTCTGTAGAGGATGCAATCACTCAGCCCATAGAATTATTCCTAAATCTTCCAGCTTTTGATAGAGAAAATGATAGTTCATCGCTAGGATAGCCTCATATTGAAGGATGTTATCTATGGTTTGCGAATCATAGGGTGAGCGAGAATATGTCCAATTCCTCCAGAGTGATAAAACTCACACAAACACTTGTGTCGACGAATTCAGAAAGTCCTCCTGGGCAAGAGCGAGAGGTGGCGAACCTCCTCCGAGAGCATCTAGAACAATATGGCATTTCATGTACTTCTGTTGGACCCAATGACCGCCCAAATCTCATCTTCTCTACGAATGAAGATACTCTTGGTCCAGTTGTATTTCACGGTCATATGGATACGGTTCCCGTTGGTGACTTGGAGCGGTGGAGTCATGATCCCTTCCTAGGCGAGATTCACGATGGTAAGTTGTACGGTCGAGGCGCATGTGATATGAAGGGACCATTGGCAGCCTTGACAGAGGCGATGATCCAGTATAATGACAAGAAGAATGATACTCCTTTTGTGCTATTGTGCACCTCTGATGAGGAAAGCGGGTGCTCTGGAGCTGAAGCAGTAGCTGATTCTGGAATCCTTTCTGGAGTCAAATACGGTGTGTGTGCTGAGCCTACTGATCTTCATGTATTGGTTGGCGAAAAGGGAATGCTATGGACAAAGGTGATTGCACACGGGAAAGCTGCGCATGGTTCCCGCCCGAGTGAAGGTGTTAATGCAATTCAACTGTGCTCTAAAGCAATTGAAGCGTTATCATCCCACGATTATCCCTATGAACTCAATGACTTAATGGGGATGATGTCATTGAATGTTGGAATGATCAAAGGCGGCATAAAAATCAATGTCGTTCCAGATTATTGCGAAGCCAGCTTGGATATGAGAACAGTCAAAGGACAAAGCACAGAAAGGATGCTGAATGAGATGAAACATGTCCTAAGAATTGCGGGTTTGGATGAATCTGTGTCAATCCAGTACATACATGGTAAACCTGCCGTTGTGACCCCAGAAGATGCCACGATTGTCACTGTGACTACTAATGTTGTTGAATCAGTTGTTGGTAAGAAGCACCCTCTATCCGCTGCAACTTATGGCACGGACTGCTCAGTTCTCCAACCTCGTATTGGAATTCTGAATGTCATTTGTGGTCCCGGATCAATCGAACAGGCACATCAACCAGATGAATACATACAAGTAAGTCAATTGATGGAATCAGTTGAAATCTATCTTAGAATAGCTGATAAAATCTCTGAGGTGGAATCTTCATGAGAAAGATTAAAGGCCTAGCCCCGTTGATGTAGAACAGTCTTTGGTCAGTGCGAGGATTACAACTGAACGCGGGTGATTGTCATGCTTTTCGGACGCTCGAAAGATAAACCAATTATTAAGAAACTCAAGAAGATTCAAGTAGAGATTGAGAAAGGAAAAATGCCAAAGCTTCCTGAAACACAATCTCGTCAAGATATCATTTCATCAATTTTTAGTGAAGATCTTGCCTCTATTGGACTTCAGGCTTCATCCGATTCTGGATATATTCCATCCTCCCAAACACCATTGGCGAAGTATCTGCGACGTTTTGGAGTTTCTGATGACATTATAGATGCAATCCTCACAGGCTTGGGAGAGGAGGAAACTGCGAAAGCTGTCAGGGATGTAATTGAGGCTGCCGCAGATACTCCTGATATTGATATGCATGGAGAGTATCTGGAGCGAGCAAAGGAGCTCGCGGTTGAGGAATGGAAAAAACGAAGGCAGATTGAAACAAACTGAGGTGTTGGTCCATGACAGAAATACTCTACATGACAGACAACTACCTACGTGAATTTGAAGCAAGTATAACCGGAGTAACCAAGGACTCAATCATTCTCAATAAAAGTGCATTCTATTCTGAAGGTGGAGGTCAGATTGGCGATACTGGGATTCTGAAAGATGACCGTTTCGAAGTCAAAGTCCTAAACACCTTGAAGCGAGAGGAAGAGATTCATCATATTATTAGCGGTGTACATTCGTTCAAGGTTGGAGATTCAGTTACAGGAGTCTTGAATTGGAATCAGCGATACGAATGCATGAGGTTCCATACTGCGCAGCATATCCTTTCTAGATACCTTCAGATTAACTATGGTCTAGAAACGGTTGGGAATCAGATCTCCTGCGGAACAAGTAGAGCTGACTACTCACCTTTGGATCAAATTGATGATGATATGAAGCAACGTGTTGCTGAAGGCGTGAATGAAATACTTGCAATGAACTTGCCAGTGAATATACAGTTTATGCCTCGACGCGATGCAATAGAATTCTTGAAGGAGCGAGGGTATCAATATCGGTATCTTGAGATGGTTCCCCAACATGTTACGGATTTTAGAATAATTACAATTGGAGACTATGATGCGGCTTCGTGTGCAGGAACTCATGTCGCCAACACAAAAGAGATTGGAACTATACGCATCGGGAAAGCAAAGAACGTTGGATCGGGAAAGCGACGGATTTACTTCTCTCTTAGCTAACTGGTTACATGGTTGCCAACATCTTTATGTCTGAAATGTACTCTCAAAACAATGTGAGTGAAATGAAGGCGCTCGTGCTAACTGCTGGACTCGGTAATCGACTTAGACCCTTGACGGAGAAACGGTCGAAATCAATGTTGATGATAGCTGGAAAACCTGTCTTACACTACATCTTTGAGAGTCTTAAGCAGAATGGAATTAAGGATGTCATCGTTGTAGCTGGGCATGGAAGAGATGAGATAATTAGTCATTTTCAGCACGGCGGAGAAATTGGCCTTCAGATTCGCTATGTCATTCAACTCGAACAGAAGGGAGTTGAGGACGCTATTCTGTCTGCACGAAATGAGCTCGAGTCTGAAGACGAGTTCCTTCTTGTCAATGGTGATGTGCTTGTGGAACCAGAGATGGTCAGTCGAACCTTGACCAATCATAAGACTATGGACGCAAGTACTACGATGTTAGTAACTCTGGTATCAAATCCTGAGCAGTTTGGAACTATTAAAATTGGGAAAAATGGTATTGTCGAGCAGCTTGTGGAAAAAGGTGGACCTGATCGCTATGTCAGCAATTACGCTGTCGCAGGAGTTTCTGTCTTCAACTCTCAGATACTCGCATTTCTTGAAAGATATGATACAATGGAGTCCGCAATTGAGCACATGATTAAGGAAAATCATAACATTCTCGCGTGTGTTTGGGAAAGGGAATGGGCGGAGTTCACTTGGCCTTGGGACATTCTCAAGGCAAATAGAATAGTGATGGATCGAGTATTGAAAGGAAAAGGCAGTTTCATTTCAGAGTCCGCAGAAGTTCATGACAGCGTTGTATTAGAAGGTCCCATCTATATTGATGACGATGCAGTGATTCGTCCGCATGCGTCTCTGAGGGGTCCCGTTTGGATTGGAAAAAGAGTCTATATTGGGAATAATTCTCTCGTTCGAGACTATTCAAGTCTATGCCAAGACGTTCATATCGGCTATGCCGTTGAGATAAGAAATAGTATGATATTTGACAAAGTGGATATTGGACGGATGACCTATATTGCAGATTCTCTTGTAGGAGCCAATAGCTGCATTGAAGCAGGTGCTCAATTATGGAATTGGAGACCTGGCAACAAGCCTTTACATTTGGATGTTGGCGATGAGTCGGTCCAGATCCCTCTGAGCAAGTTTGGTGCTATAATTGGAGATGATGTAGTTATAGGAGTGAATTCATCGATATATCCTGCAAGACGAATCGGCGAAGGTAGCTTTATTGCACCTGGGTGTGTCATTGACAGGGATATTCCCCCGTTTAGCGAGGTTCGCAGTAAACAAGACCTAGTGATCTCAAAACGCGAAAAGACCGAGAAATGCTGAAAGAGCTAACTTGTCAATAAAAGTCCATTCCGGCCCATCTAAGAATCACATATCATTGTGTAAGGAAGGTAGCATTCCAAGCATTTCTAGAAGTGCATCAAGCTGTTCTATTTCATGTCCATCGAGCAAGCTCCTTATCTCTTGATATCCCAAGTATCTATCCTTTCCTGATCTGATGACATGGTCGAAGTATTTCCCAATGTATACTCTCTCAATAGCAAGGTATACTCCCAATCCTCTTGAAATTGCGTCCAGATCTGTATTCTGTTCATCAGGACTAGTATTCCTTTGAACAATATGGCTGAGTTCATGAGCGAGCAAACCGATTAGCGCAGGTTCTGGCCACTTCTTGACTACTAAATTGCATCGAATTGTAGAAGTTATGCTAGATCCCAGTTCGACGAATGCAAAGGATGTTATTCTTTTCCAGGTTCCTAGTACTCCGACCTCTGATAGTTCAGGATATGCATATGCTTTGATTGTTTCGATATACTCCTGCAGGGTCTTGCTTTGTGGAAACTGACTTTTTCTCACCTTGCATCGTTGCCTCACCAACTAACCTATGCGCATCTTTTTAAGCCAAACTCTAGACAATCGCGATGAACTGCGGAGCAAGATAACGGAGAGTAATTACTATTAGCCGCAAGAAATGGGGAAAATCAGCCACGAAAACCGATAAGGTGATTCGTGACGCGATTCCAAAAACCGAAACATTGAGTGAGATTAATCAATACCTAGCAAAAGCAAGGTCTGTTACACCTTTTGACTTAGCGAACAGATTCGGGATTCGTATGAGTGTAGCTCGAAAGATTCTGCGAGAGAAAGAATCAGATGGTTCAGTAGTTCCATATATTCGAGAGAGTGGATTTGTTGTCTACACGACCCCCGCGGAGATTGCTAAGAGGGAAGGTGGAGCTCCTATTATGACAGCTGATGTTCTCGAAGAAATTTCTGCTTCTGTTACACACGAATCAGTCGTCGATGATGATATGGAAGCGGCTTTGGCTGCAGCAGCATCTTCAGCTGGTACAGTTGTTAAGCCAAGCAAACTTGCCTATAGACGACGTGAAGTCGGAGAGCGTAAGGAACGAAAAGAGTCTCGCCCTGAGATTGTAGTTGAACCTTTGACCAAGGAAGAAGAAGAGCCTGTAAAGAAGGTCGAAGAGAGACCTAGGAAGGTCGAAGAGAAGCCAAAGAAGGTCGAAGAGAAGCCAAAGAAGGTCGAAGAGAAGCCAAAGAAGGTCGAAGAGAAGCCAAAGAAGGCTGAAGAGAAGCCAAAGAAGGCTGAAGAGAAGCCAAAGAAGGCTGAAGAGAAGCCAAAGAAGGTCGAAGAGAAGCCAAAGAAGGTCGAAGAGAAGCCAAAGAAGGTCGAAGAGAAGCCAAAGAAAGCTGAGGAGAAAACTACCAAGAAGGTCAAGAAGCCTGAGCTTGAGGATATCGATGGCATTGGACCCAAGACTGCAGAAACTCTCCGAGCTAGTGGTTTCAAAACAGTAGCCTCAATATCAAAGGCCACTGTTGAAAAGCTCTCCCAGAAGGTTGATGGCATTGCAGAAACAACTGCAACTCAATACATCGAATCAGCGAAAAAGCTAATCGATGAATATGAGAAATCGAAATAGTATCCTTCAAGGAACATTGGAACTGGAGGCACACTAGCCTCCTTTTCTCTTCTTTTGTATTTGCTATACGAATAAGAAAAAGAGAGAAGGAAAGCAGCAAAAGCCGCTCATTTCCTTCATATTCAAATCTTCTGATCTACTTGAGTGCCGCAATCTGTTTATCCAAATCCTCAAGCTGCGAATCAAGCTCGGCTTCCTTTGTTTTATATTCATCTTCGGGTATGTATCCCCGCATGTAATCAAATCGCAAATCTGTAAGTGCCGCCTTAAGACGATCCTTTTGCTGAAGAAGGAAATCGAGTTGATCATCACTCTCCTTCGGTGGTTCGGTAATCACTTGCGCAGCAGGTTTTACTACTGGTGCTGGCTCAGGAACTGGCTCAGGTTCTGGCTCGGGCTCAGGTTCTGGCTCAATTTCTGGGGCTGGCTCTGGTTCAGGAATCGGCTCAGGCTCAGCAACAGCAGTAGGTTGAGGTGCTGGAGTCGGAGCCGCGTCAACTTTTGGGGCTTTGCTGGCTTGGACAGTTTCCATCTGTTCCATGTTCTTCCGCAATGAATCTATTTGATTTGCAATCTCTGTGAAGCTATCGTTGATTGTCTGGTTTATCGACATCTTCATCTTTGCAAAATTCTCAGCGAGTTGATCAGCTAGCTTCTTAGTTTCTGCAACATTACTAGCGAAGCCCTCTATTGCTTTTAGTTTCTCTAATATCTCACCAATGTCAAAGGCCATGAATTGTCACCTTGTTAATTGCCCTTCTGGACTAATTCCTTGGTCCACGTTCTTAACCTTTGTCATGACCTATACATATTATATCTTATTTTTGGGCAATTTCTCTCTCTAATTATCCTTCTTATCGGATTTTCCTTCAAGAATTGCTCTTCGTATAATCTGAATCAATCTATCTCTATACGAAATGTCGATAGCAACAAGCTCGTAGGTTGCTACTCCTAGGATTTGACCGACCCGTTCAGGTGTAAGAGCAGTTGGGAGGTCTTGTTTGTTCGCAATACCGATTACTTTGGCATCTGGAACTTCCTCTTTTACTAGAGAAACCAACTTCTTACTGCGAAGAACGTTCTCTAGGGTACTATCCGTTACAATCACAACCACCTGTGCATTCGCAATCATCTTTGCCCATAATATACTGAATCTAGATTGTCCTGCCAAATCCCATAGCACAATGTTGGCATTCTCTACTTCTTCAGGAAGTTTCTTGATACTTACCCCAATCGTTGGATCATGAACTAGCGGAAGGGTTTCCCCTCTGAGTAGGTGGAGAGTCGTGGTCTTTCCGACTCCCGCGAATCCCAAGATAGCAACCTTTACCATCGTAACAGCGATTTCATCTACTTTTGCGTCGAAACCGTCAAGTGGCTGATGAGTTCTAGCAAGTTCGATATATTCTCGTCTAAACGCTTCAACAAGCTGACCCACTTTCTCCTCAATCTGAGAAGAATCATCTGCTTTGTCAGCTATGAAAATAAACGTGAATTCTTCGCGTACCGCATAGAAGAAACGAGCTGATGATAGATTCATGAACTCAGTTTTACCATCTAGATCGACTGTTCCGAGAAAATTTGTCAAGTTCACTAGAAACTCAATAAGACTACTCCTTGAGTCGCTCTCTGCATACTCTTTTGTGAAAATAATATTGCCCGTACTCTCGAGTATGTAGACACTCCTAATCACTAGTTTTCACTCCACGTTTCAGCTAACAAGTCGTAGTATCTGCTAGCGGTTTCAATATTTATCTCCTTATCAACCAATTTGTGAGATACAATCGGTATTCCATATTCTGGCATAAATACCTCAATTGTTGGATTAGTAATTAATCCCCATAAATTCTCCGTCTCGAAGTAAGAAACAATACGTTCTGATTCAAGTGCCCATAACGAGTTCTGTACAACTTTGATGGGCAAGGAAGTTATTTTGGAAATTCCCTCCACTGAAAGAGGCTCATTTCTGATTGCTGATAGTACCGCATAGTGCAATCTATTGGCAAGTATCCTCGCAATCATCTCTCGATCATCTACGATTGGCGAATTGGGATCATCAACGGGTAGAGCAGGATTGTATCCCTTCTCAGGTGGTGGAGGAGAAAAGAATGCTTTTACTGAGGTCATATACTTCTGAGCAAGTGTTGAATCCTCTTCTATTACCTTTGTAAGTGAATTCACAGGTGGGGACCTATAACAGAAAATATCCTTGATCAGAAATACAATTTCTCTCGTCTTGCCTATCATCTCTACTTTTACTATGTTTGATTTGATTAAGGGCGAAACCGCCTCTCTGATATCAACTGTATCACTTTGAATCTCATTCTTAAGCCAAATCGATAGCTTCGCTGCGCTTTCGACACATACCTGTTGCATACGCTCTAGTATCAAAGCTGTTGATGGTGTAAGGAAGACCTCTGCCATTCTCTGCTCCTCGGTTTTCCTAGGCAGAATGCTCCTATTTTCTAGAATCTCCTGCAAATCTATTACATCTGGAGTTGTGGCTAATAGTTCAAGAATCAACCTACTCATTCCAGATATCAGATTCGCATATGCATTGACATCCTCTTCATCGGATACAATGTAACAGATCATCCAGCTAGGATAGTTGTTGTGCATGTAAGATACAATCTTCCTGCCGTCAATCTCAGATAATTTGAGGTTTGATTGTCCTTCCCCCTGATGAACGAAGTACAATTCGTTGATTAGTCTCTCGTTTAGTGACAACGAAGCAGGATACCTTTTCTCAACTATGAAACCATGATAATCATCAAGATGAACAACGAATGCAGATTCTAGCATGATTAGCCTCCTGTCAGAGTGAATATATTTTCCAAATATTTATTCCCTAGATGAATGGTTCACTAGTTTGTTAGTGTATCAACATCATGATTAATGCATCTAATTAGACTTGCCTCATCTAAGATCCAGCAGTTTTCGCATACGATGTTTCCACAGATGGAACACGTACCAAGATATTGTGTGAATGTTCCAAGCTTGTTCTCTTCCATCGCAAAGGAATGTTCTGCACAGTATCCTTTGGAACATCGAACGCAAAAGGTTGTCGGTTGCCTAGCGCAAATCCAACATCTTGCGAGAGTTGAATCCTGTTGGGATACTGGATTCCTAGTAGTATCAGTACTCCCAACGCATCCTTCCCGTTCGCAAGTTCCAATCCCTTTATAGCAGCCACATATCTTGCAGAATGGATCCAATTCTGGTGAATATGCTCTTTTAGCTAAAATTTGCACACTCCCGTGTTTTACAGTCGTCAAGTATACTGCTAGAAAGGATGAAAAGGGTTCTCATTTCTTGTGATAGTGTGGACAAGAAATGGACCTTGAAGGCAAGAACTTGATCATTCCAATTACCGCAACTCGCCACTTGGCAATAGATGGCGGCCCTCCAATGGTACAAGCGATTCCAGAGGAATATGTATTTGCTGCCAATGCTTTGCTCTTCTTGAATATGAGCAAAGGGGAAGATCTGGAGTTCCTCATGAAAGCGTATCTGCCAGTAAAGTTGCTACGCCTATCTCGTTCAGCATGCGCTTTTATTGATATGCTTGGTCTTATTTCTTCACAGGTTCGGTTGTTCAAACCTGATGATGTACAGAAACTCCTAACCAGCTTAGAAGAATCTAGTAATTCAAATGCAATTGAGAAGATTACAGATAAAATGATTGAGGCACTTGTCAAGACAGCATCCGCTAAACCAAAATCCGTGGTTGGACTTATAGGTGGTCATCATGTCAATGCCTTATCCAGCCTCTTACAATGGCCAACTACTTCCTATTTAGAACCTTATGCCTTCGTACTTCCTTCAATAGTCAATGAACGGAATCTATCAATAATCTCTGATTCTATGAAACATGCTCATGAATATCTTATCACACTTCGAGAAGCAACTCGAAAGTTTGATGAGGTCCTAGATAGACATGTGTCATTTCTTTCAGCCAAGACATCTTCCTCTGTTTCCGGACGATTGAAACGTTTGGAAGAACGACTGAAAACCTTAGAGGATGAAATATCTTATCTTGAGTCCAGAAAGGAGCAATTCTCTTCAAGAAAGGACATCAGTACCGATACTCAGAAAAGAATCAATGAAATCGAGTCCAGTTTGAAAGCTCGAACATCTGCATATGAGAGAGATATGGAACGCAAGAAAAAGCTGGAAGCGGAAGTTTCAGACACAACTGATTCTCTTAGTACGGCTCAGGATAAGCTTCGAGGTACTATCAAGAAAGTATGGATTGACATTGAAAAGGTCAAGAAAGAATATGAGAGTGTCACGGGACAGTATGCATCTGGTGACGAAACAGACGATGGCGATTACCTTCTCATTCCGCTTTATCTCGCAGGACTATCCAGAAAGGGGCAACTACGTGTTGTCATTGTCCCTCCAAAACAGCTTATGGAGGATCCAGAAAAAGTAAGTCTGAGACGTGATTTCGTCTATCCGTTTGCCACAGCTAATTCTCAAGCAGATGTTCTAATACGAATACTCACTGAGCGTGCCAATCAGGATATTGCGTTTAGAAAAACCCTTAGAGATGCTTCTCGCGAGAGGAATCTACTGGCCTTAGAGCCTTCACGAGCCCTATTGAAGGAAGGAGCTGGACTTCTGTTAGCTGATGGTTTGGCAAAACCCTCTGAGATTCAGGAATTGGAGAGTTATCTTGCCAATGTCCCACCTCAATCCATGGAATTAAGGGTGCCAAAACGCATCACGGGAGACACCTCAAGCGGAGACGCATGCAAAGTCATATTCAGTGTTTTTGATGATACTGGTAGTCCCGTAGAAAATGCAGTCATTGAGATAGGTCCCATCCGATTACAGACAAATAGTTCTGGAAGGTCTGATGTAGTATTAGCTTTTAGTAACTATGAAGGAATAGTTGAAGCCAGAGGGTACAAGAGAAAATCCTTTGACTTCACTTTGAGCAAGACTGGAGATATTGTGCTTCCATTGGTGCTGACTGAGTTATCACATGAAGAAAAGTTGGATTTGGAACTAGATTCTCTTGTTGGCCGAGCAGAACGTATCGCATTAATTAAATCACGATTGGCTGAGGCATTTGATAAGCATGGCGACACATTACTCCAAATCCCTGCGTATAGAAACGTCCTCGTTGAGATGCTCATCGAATTAGGGCTTGAACCCGAAAGCTGGATTGCAGAGGCAAAGAAACAACGAGGTATGATGCAGCGACTCCTCCGACGTGACGAAAGGGAAGAGAGAATTCGTCGTGACATTCTGCGTATTGCTGAGGAATCAAAGCAAGCTGGAGGCATCATGCTACTCTCAGAACTGATTCTTCGAATGGATTCCCTTGGTTGGGAAATCAGTGCAGATTTTCTAGAGAATATGATTAAGGATATGGCAAAGGAAGGCTTGCTGGAAGGAGTGACAAGTCTGGAAAATGGTGCGAAGCTTGTCAAGTTCATTCCGGTAGCTCTTACAGATGATCCTCAGAAGATATTGAGTCTTGCATCTCAGAATGATGGTCGCATCTCCATCGAAGAGGCTGTCGTAGAGCTCAATTGGACTGAGGAAAGAGTGCGAAACGCTCTTGATCTACTCGTTGCGAACGGTGTGGCGAAGCTACAACGAAGCTTTTCACGTAGTACACAATACTGGTTCCCAGGTCTCAAGGGTCGAAAGACATAAGATTAGGTCTTTCAAAGCTCTTTCAAACCGTTGGTTATCGTTAGGGGTATATCGAATGAATAGGCTATCTCATCTGACATTTGCGTTTTCCTTGTTTGTGGCTTTGTATTCTCTAATCTTTGCCTTCAGTGTATGGCAATCTGATCTTGGGCAACTAACTGAATTCCTTCTATACTATATTGTAGGTGGAATCGCCTTCATGATTATTGTTACACCTCTTCTTTATTGGAAAGCTCCTAACAAAGACTCCGCAAGCAGAACTGTTACAAACAGAGGTGCTGCTTTTGCAGTTGCCTATGTTGTCTTTGCAATTGGAAGTCTCGCAGGAAGTATCATCTATCTCTGGTATCATGGTATCCCCTTCATTGGACATGTATCGCTTTTCATTGGCGCCTTCATTACAATGTCTGGAGCACTGATGCCTGATTGGGATATCATCTTCTTGGGAATTTCTGAGCACAGACATGTTGTGTTCCATTCAGTAATCCTGCCACTTCTGATCACTCTGCTGACTTTGGTCAATGTCGCCAACGCGATAATATCTACCACTTCCTTTAGTATTGGCGCACACGTCGAGTATTATCTTGCAGCATTGTTCCTGCTTGGGTATGCCAGCCATCTGTATCTAGATATCTTTCCGAGTGATGCCAGTCCCCTCGAAATCCTGTGGCGTGTTGTTGATCCCTCAGACAAAGCTCCAACTGGACTAAAACCATGGGGTCCTATCACAATCAGTAAGAAAGCGGCTAAGTCTTGGCTGGTTGGGAATGCGTCCTTACTCGTAATGGTTGCAGTAGGTCTAATGGCGTTGTACTTTTACAACCTCCAGCTAGCGCCTTAGCTGACACCATATCCCAGTGGCTTATTCCTACCACTCATCATCGAAGTCGAAGTCATCATCAAAGTCTTCGTCTTCATCATCGTCATCTTCTTCAAAGAGGTCTTCATCTTCCTCTTCATCATCTTCGAAGAGGAAGGTGTCATCATCTTCAGGTTCCTCGACAACCGGAGGTGTCTTCGTCTTCTTGGCAGCCTTCTTCAAGGTTTCAGGTGCCAAACACATGCTATCTGTTTCGTCAAAATATTGGCATTCAGGACAGCACTCACCCTTATGCTCACAGGTAAGAAATGCACCGCAAATCTTGCAACATTTTAGTTCTGACACGATAAAGCACCTGAATCGTATTTCAAGTAATGAATTCCGTCAATTCCCCAAATAAGCGTCTCCGTGCTGGACTTCTAACATTGTACCCTTTTAAAACAGGTCTATCCATCAATGTTAAATGAAAATCTCTGATTTCTTGTCAAGGAGATGCCTCCAATGGATGACCTTGAAGTCTTTGTTCGAAAAGCAGTTCTGGAAAATGCAGTCAAGTATGATGGTAAACCGAACACGAAATCAGTCATGGGAATGATAATGGGTTCTCGAGCTGATTTGCGTTCTCGTGCATCAGAAGTAAAGGAATTGGTGACTACTTTAGTTTCAGAAATAGAGAAACTACCCCTTGCTGAACAGAGAGTTCAACTTCTAAAACTCGATCCATCTGCATTGGATGAGGAAGAGCCAGAAGTCCAAGAGGACAAAGAGATGCCCGATCTTCCCAATCTGGCTAAGTGGGACAGGGTCGTGATGCGACTTGCTCCATTTCCATCAGGTCCATTACATATCGGCAATGCAAGAATGGTCGTTTTGAATGATTATTATGTTAAGCGATATAATGGCAGATTGCTACTAGTCTTTGATGATACGATTGGGTCTTCAGAGAAACAAGTGGAAACCGAAGCATTCGATCTTATCCCTGAAGGATTAGATTACCTAAATGTGGATGTTCATGAAACCGTATACAAGTCGGATAGGATGGATTTATTCTACAAGTATGCTATTGACCTAATAGAAAAGGAACATGCATATGTCTGTGATTGCGATGCTAATCTTTGGAGGTCTGAGCACAAGATACCTGGAAAGCCTTGTGCTTGTCGAACACTTCCTATTGAAGAGAATCTGGCCCGATGGGAAAAGATGCTCGATGGCACCTATCCCGAAAAATCCGCTGCTGTGCGGCTTAAGACTGGGATGACTGATCCTGACCCTGCGATGCGCGATCATGTGATTCTAAGGATCTCAGAAACTGAACACCCTCGTGTGGGTACCAAATATCGAGTATGGCCCCTTCTAGAATATTCTTGGGGCATCGATGATCATGAACTTGGAGTGTCCCATATAATACGAGGAAAGGATCTCGTTAAGGAAGGGAAGATTGAGAAGTTTATCTGGAATCTATATGGGTGGAAAGACCCCGAGCTGTTATACTATGGTAGATTGAAGTTTCAAGATGCTAAATTAAGCAAGAGTAAATCACGACAAGAGGTTCTAAGTGGTGTTTATTCTGGATGGACTGATCCAAGGACTTGGAGTATGCAGTCTCTAGAGCGTAGGGGAATTCATCCTGCCGCGATACGAAAAGCGATGCTAGATCTTGGTCTGAGTATCGTTGATATTTCTATATCGATGAAGTCAGTCTACTCTGAGAATAGAAAGCTGAGGGATGCTGATGCTCCGCGTTTGTTCTTCGTTCAGAACCCCGTTTGGATTGAATCCATTGGGTTTCCAAGTGATATAAAGGTCGCCGAAGCTCCTGTCCATCCTGATTTCCCTGATCGTGGTAATCGTGAGATCCCGTTGACCTTCACCGCAGGAGTTCCCACTCTGGGTATTGCGATCAAGGACTTTGACCGAATCGAGGATGGAAGTCTGTTTCGAATGAAGGATTTAGCGAACTTTACTTTGAGAAAGGACTCAACACCAAGAGCAGAGTTTCATAGTTTGGATGTTGAAGAAGTTCGGAAAGTCAACGGTCCCATTATCCATTGGATTCCAAAGGAAGAAAGTGTGCCTATCGAGCTAACAGATGTTGATGGTACTATTGCCAAAGGACTTGCTGAGCCTGCTATCACTCAGTACCCATCTGGGACTTTCCTTCAGTTTGAAAGAGTTGGGTTTGCCAGAATCTTTGACAAGTCTGACATCATACAAGTAGCCTTTGCTCACAAATAATGCGTCGCCAAAGATGAAATAAGGGAAGGCTCTCCATTCTGGCAATGGGGTTTCAAATGTCAAAGAAGAAGAAAACGGCGAAACCAACTCTATCTGCATCATTGTTTAAGCTAACAGGTGCAGCAGCCAAATTGAAAATTGACGACAAAAAGAAGAAGACTTACTACTTCACTGAGAAAGTGAAGCCTGACAAAGCAGCCAAGTTGGCTATTGATACTGCCGCTGAGATCATGGAGGTCAGTGCGGATTCTATCAAAGTAGGCAAACCCGCGCTCAAGTATGACTTCTATTCAATATATGATGCTGAAGTCGTAATGAAGTACCTTAGTGTACGACAACAGGAAATTGGTGTCTATGAACAGCTGCAAGGCGCAATGGTCGGGAAGGATGTCATTCTTCCAAAGAAGGGAAAGGATGTTCCTGGAAAAGCCATATTCCTAGACATCATTGAACTCTATGAAACATCAAATACTACTTCCTACATTCTTGATGGTTCCACAGGCTTTGCTGCTAGGACTCTGGAATCACTCTTGAAAGGTCCTGGCAAGAAAGCAGCAACTTCTGCATGGATTACAAAGGCGAAAGTATCACCTGGTAAGTTCAACTCCTTGGATAAAATCGTCAAAGCCATCGCAGTAGACGCATCTAAGATTCCAAAGGATGCCAAGCGTGTAGCTGAACACAGTCTGACTTTCAAAACACTTGAAGGATACTATGTTCCGACCTATTATGTCACTGCCACAGCTGGAGCAAAATCAAAGATCCTTCGCATCAATGCAGTGAATGGTAATGTTGCCCTCAAGGTATAGTATCTATTTGCTTGTAGATAGTGATCCCCACCCTCCGCCTCCGGGGGTCTCTATCCTAATTTTTGATCCCTTCAGTGCCTTCACAGTCGTCTTTGACTGAATTACATATTCCTGATTCTCGAACGTCAAAACATTCTTTCCGACTTGAGCATCTCCTCCTCCAGCCAATCCTGAAGGGCGAAGAAACCTGCGTTCTGATTGTATGGACACGATGAAATCATCATCAAGAAGCTCAATCTCCCGAATCAATCCCTCGCCTCCTTTCCATCTACCATCTCCACCACTTCCAGTTCGTAGTGAATATCGGGTAATCCTAAGAGGATATTCTATCTCAAGCGACTCAATTGGAGTGTTTAGGGTATTTGTCATATGAGTGTGTATTCCGCTGGCGCCATCCAATCCCTTGATTCCTCCTGACCCACCTCCAATAGTTTCATAGAAAGAGAAGGGTTTGTTGAATCTCCCGTCAAATCCTCCGATGGTTAGATTGTTCATCGTTCCTTGGCTTGCCGCAGGAATCATCTCAGGAGTAATCTTTGACAAGCAACCTAGTACAACATCCACAATTCTCTGTGAGGTTTCGACATTTCCAGCTGAAACGGCTGCTGGGTACAAGGGATTCAGTAGTGATCCAGATGGTACAAAGGTATCGAGAATGCTCCAACATCCTTCATTAATTGGAATGCCTTTTCCAAAGACCGCTATAAAGACATAATATACAGAGGAAAGCGTAGATGCTATTGGACAATTGATGTTTCCTGCAACTTGATTGGCTGTTCCCTCAAATGTAATTGATGCTCCTCTATCAGAGATGCTGATCGAACAGACGATTGGTATTTGGAATGAGCCTGCACCATCACTTTCCATGTAATCTCTAGAGGTTCCTTTCATTCCCGCATAAGGAATCATAGCCTTCTGCATCAAATCCATCGAGTATTGCTTCAATTCATGATAAATCTTCAGAACTCCTTCTGTACCATGTTCTTTCATAATCGATTGAAGTCGTCTAGCGCCTACTGTGTTTGCCGCAATTTGGGATGCCAAATCCCCCAGTCTCTCTTCAGGCGTTCTCGTCGCTTTTAGGATATCATCAATCCAATCTGTGACGAGCTTCCAATCTTTTACGATCAAGCGCGGTGGTATCACTATACCTTCTTCATGAATGTCAAGTGAAAGTCCTGGCATCGAGCCCGGACTCGTTCCGCCTATATCTGCGTGGTGTGCTCTATTCGCCACGAAGCCTACATGTTGGTCTGCCATAAAGACCGGACATACCACTGTCAAGTCAGGAAGGTGGCTACCTCCTGAATACGGATCATTGAGAAGAGCCATTGATCCCTCTGACATATCATCTTCGAGTTCATCTATGCATGCTCTAACTGAACAAGGCATTGCACCCAGATGAACAGGGATATCTTTTGACTGAGCAACAAGCTGTCCCTCATCATCAAAAACAGCGCAACTGCAATCCCTTCTTTCTTTGATATTTGGACTGAATGAAGCTCTTCTAAGTGTAAGGCTCATCTCTCTGGCAGTTGACAACAATGCATTCTTGATAACCTCGAACGCAATAGGGTCCTCTATCATGTTGCCCTCCTCCTTAGCCAAATCACTTCCGATTTCTTCTTTTCCAATAACCAATCTTCGTTTACCCATGTTGTCGTATCCAATTGTTCAACAATAAGTGGCCCTTCTAGTTGCTTCTCTTGAGGGATCGCATCTCTATGATACACTGGGACTTGGATTATCTCACCAGATTTGAGCGTGGCTTCTCTTTGGGAATATGACTCATCTCCAAGACTTGAGTCTTTCAGACCTTCCTGGAAACCTGCTTGAATCGCTTCCGCAACAACTCTGGCAGTAACCCATTCAATATCTCTATCCTGAAGCGTGTAGCCAAATTGCCTTTCATGTTCTTTCTCAAAGGAATCTCGTGATATCATTACCAGATCGCTGGTTTCGAAGGGGAGTTCGATGGTCAATTCATGAGATTGTCCCTTGTAACGCATGTCAACCTTCCAAGTATGAATTATTTGGTCGTTATCCGCACCCTGCTCTATCAGAGACCTTCTCGAATTACGAGTTAGCCCCTCAAGGGTCGATATGACATTAGGCATATTCTCACTCGACGCATCAAGAATGATAGATTTCATAGTGTCCACACGTAAATCCGCGCAAACTAGTCCCAAAGCTGATGTGATTCCCGGATGTTTAGGAATAAGAATTCTCTCGATTTCAAGACTCTCCGCTATGTCTACAGCCTGTGTTGGTCCTGCTCCGCCAAAAGGAACCAAGACAAAGGTTCGGGGATCTAGTCCTCTTTCTATTGTTACCTCTCTTATTGCTTGAACCATGTTCGAAGTTGAGATTTTGATGATGCCAGCCGCTGCTTCTTGAAGTGATATACCAAGAGAATCAGCAATTCTCCCTACGGCCATTCTTGCCATTCTCATATTTAGCTTGATTTCTCCACCTACAAAATACTCTGGATTCAATCTACCAAGTATCAGATTTGCATCGGTAACTGTGGCTTGGACACCTCCATTGTCATATGCAGCAGGACCTGGAAACGCTCCTGCACTCTGAGGTCCAACGTGGAGCACTCCTGCTACATCAAGCCACGCAATGCTCCCCCCTCCAGCTCCTATGGTCTTTACGTCAACTGAAGGAAATCGCAGTGGCAATCCAGCAACCTCGTTATCTGACCTAACAGCAACTCCATCTATTATGGCACTCACATCACAGCTTGTTCCACCCATATCCAGCGTCAGTGCCCTCTTGACACCATTCTGCTTAGAAACGAACCACCCTCCAATAGCTCCTCCTGCAAGTCCTGAGATTGCAAGTCCCACTGCTCTTCCTGCAACTTGTGATCCTAGAACGGTCCCTCCATTTGATTGCATCACATTCAGACGAGAATTTGGACAGATGAGTGAAACTGTTTTGTTCAATCTCTCTAGATACCCTACTACGAGCGGGCCTAGGTATGCCTCAAGCACTGTGGTCGATGTCCTCTCGAATTCTCTAAATTCAGGAAGCACCTCTGAAGATGTCACAGTATAGCAGGGAATAGTATTTCGAATATTGCTTGCAATCTTCGCTTCATGCTCAGGATATCTAAAGGAGAACAGAAGCGAGATAGCAATGGCATCTGGTTTTTTTGCACACAGTTCTTCAACTACACTTTGGACTTCGGCGTCATCGAGCTTTTCGATGACCTCACCTTTCCAATCAACTCTTTCTCTGATGCCATATCTATTGTTACGCCCGACCAAAGGTCTTGGGCGCTGAGCGCAGATGTCGTAGATATTCTCTCTATTCTGCCTTCCTATTTCAAGCACGTCTTCAAACCCTCTTGTGGTGATAAGACATACCCTTGCACCTTTACGCTCAAGCATAGCATTTGTGGCGACTGTTGTTCCGTGAACGACAAGTTTGATTTCAGAAGGATCGATATTCTCTCTCTTCAGTATCTCTTGTATCCCTCTTGCAACAGCCTGATCTTGTGCCTCTGGTGATGAAGGGACCTTGTGCACTACTTGCCGTCCTGTTTCTGGATCACTCAGGATAAGGTCTGTAAAAGTTCCTCCAACATCAACACCAATTATCTTCATCGCACCTCTCTCGGAATATGTGTTAGATATGAAAGTTGGGCTTTGATTCATCTTAGATTCTTGAAATAAACGATCATTCTAGATTCGACAGTAAAGCCCACATTCTTGTAAAGACCATAGGCGCTACGATTGGATGTGTCCACTCCCAGACTGAGCATCTTGGTTCCTATTGCCTTTGCTTTATGCATAGTCTGCACTAAGAATGATTTGGCGATGCCTATTCCCCGATATTCTTCACGCACTCCGAATCGATCCAGATGTTCCTCTTCATCGCGTGATAGGTAGATAGCAAAACCAATGACCTTCTCCTTTTCGACAAGCACGCATGATAGATGCCTGTTCAAAGAATGGTTATTGTAGGCACTTTCAAACTTCTCTCTCCGTTGGCCTTCGTTCATATTTAGGAACTCATTGTCTTCACCTGACAAGAAAGCCTGATAGTAGCAGTCGTATAGGTCTGTTTCTGAAACGCTATCCAATGGTTTGATATTAATACCTTCAGGGATTGTTCGTAATTCCAATTCCCCATGATCAAGGCTTCTTACAAGATATGCACTCTCCTCAAGAAGAGTCATATCACTTGCTTTGTACCACTTCCTATACATCTCATACTCTTTCTCACTTGAGGCATCAACCTCACTCAACATCGTTTCTAGTTGAGAAATACCCCGAGATGACGCGTAAGAGAATATGGATTCAAGAAGATAGTATGCTACCTGATCTCGTGAATCGGACTCCTTAACAATTGGCTGCCATCGCCCTAGTTCAGATAAGGACTTCCCATTCCTATCAAGTGCTGCCCAGCCATGAAGTGTATCATCTATATACGCCAAAAACAGTGCCTCTGATGGAAATCTGGATTCGATGTTGCTAAGATATCTTCTAATCCCCATGGCATCTCTTGCATTTTTGTAAATGCCCTTCCCAAACTCATGAGTAAAAGCAGAAATCTCATTGAGGTCAACCTCTTCCCATTTCAGAATCTCTACCTTGATTTCTATAATGCTCAGCCTCCTGATGAATAACCATTGGAAGGATTACTCATGCTTTCTCAAATCGCCTCGCTTGTCAATATCTGAAGAAATCGTCACAAAGGCCAAAGAAAAGACCGTGTGTTGCATTATAAGCACTGCCACCTCTGCCAAGCACCATTTCACAATGATTAATTACACTTCTCTATTCCGTTAAGGAGTTGTGATATAATGAGCTACTCTTACTCAGCAGTCTTGATTCGTTATGGAGAGATTGCAATAAAATCAGATCAAACCCGACGAAGAATGGTAAAGCTTCTTGTTAAACATGTCAAGGCTGCTTTGAAAGAGAAGCGATTGCAATATCACAAAGTAATCGTTGAGTATGGTCGAATCTTCATTCAAACTGATCAAGCAGATGAGGTATCTTCTGCCATAGCAAGGGTTTTTGGAATAGTATCCACGTCTCCTGTTGTTGTCACATCCTCAGACCTTCAGGTTATCAAAGACATTGGATTTGATATCGCTAAGAGTGAATTTGATCCCCGACTAACATTTGCTGTTGGAGCAAGAAGAGTAGGCAAACATGACTTCACCAGCCAGAATGTCCGAGAGGGCTTAGGTGAGCGAATATTCGAAGAACTACATTTGAAGGTGGACCTCTCCAACCCTGAGCAAACAATCTATGTCGAAGTACGGGATGAAAAAGCCTACATATTCACTAAGACAATTCCGGGTGTGGGCGGAATGCCCACCGGTACACAGGGAAAGGTTGTGTGCACCGTCTCTACTGGTCTAGACTCGCCCATAGCTGCGTATAAGGTTATGAAGCGTGGAGCGATACCTGTGCTGGTCTATTTCGATAACACACCTCACTCTGGAGAGGGTTGTACAGAGCTAGCAATCAGGCAGGCAACAAAACTTGCTGAGTATATCTACAATTTCGATGTGAAGCTCTATATTATTCCACATGGTCCTGATCTAGATGAGATAGGTTGCCATGCTCCAGAACGAGCTACATGTGTAATGTGCAAGAGGAACATGCTTCGTCTGGCGAGGGAGGTTGCTATTCGTGAGAATGCAGATGCTATAGTCACCGGAGAAATCATCGGAGAACAAGCTTCTCAGACGACTGCGAATCTACGTTCCATAAACTCTGTGGTCACCGATTTCCCAGTCTTGCGTCCTCTCGCTGGTGATGATAAAGTGGACATAGAGCGCTTGGCGATAGAGATAGGTACATATCAATTCGCTGAAGACGGACTCAGTTGTTGTACACTAGCTCCCAAGTATCCACTCTTGAATGCAGATAAGGACGCGTTGGAAGAAATAGATACCAAAATGAACTTCGATATTATCAAACAAGAGGTTGATAATGCACGTGTTCTCTATCTAAAGCGTAAAAATGCCTGATATCCTGTTCGCGCCTTTTGAGTGTTTTATAAGCTCGAATATAATCTTTTAAATAGAGTATGGCCTCATTTGGCACCTAATAACTGTGATTAGAAGTCTTGGTTGTGTTTACAATGCCCCGTTCAAGAAAGAATAGAATAATTCCAGTGGCACCAGTTGATCGACTTATGAGGGATCAACTCTCATCGAAGGTTGATCGAGTCAGCGACAAAGGTGCTGAGCGACTTGCACAGATCCTTGAGGAGATAGGCGCACACATCTCCAAGATGGCTGTTGAACTTGTGGAATTTAGGGATAGGAAGACCATTACGGATAAGGACGTAGATCTTGCTTACAAGCAATGGCGCCGTCAATTGTAGCCTTATCGAAAACGAAGGACTTTCTAAGGGCTTTCGCCCACAAAGTAATGTACTCAATTCGCACTGCCGGGAGAGTGATTAGATGAGTCACAAGTCCATTCCTGTTGATGATGGGATTGCATTACTCAGTGTGCATCATGTTACTCCCGAATTCGAAGATGCTGTTGTACAAACATGCGACCGTCTTGATGAAATCGGAATATCTGATTTCACCCTCTTGGTTACACCTTTCTACAAGATGAAACGTTCGAATGCCTTCGAGAAGCATCTATTGTTTGCCGGTTATCTTTCCTCCCTTGGGCTTGAGATATCTATGCATGGTTATTCACTTCAAACCAAATCTGGAAGCGAAGCTGAGTTTCAGAGAATGTCTAACGAGCAGATATCCTCGCGGCTAAGAATTGGTATTAGTCTAATGAGAAAGGGTTTTGAAAGAGGTCCTGTAGGATTCATACCTCCTATGTGGCTTGCTCCGCAATCCTTGGTCAGACTATCCAAGGAATTGAAGCTGAGGTACTGTGCTTCAAGTGATACGATTTACGATCTGCAGTCTGATATGAATCATACGACCGCCTACCATATTATAGAACAAGAGTTTCGATCTATTTCGAAAGCTGATGCATTCCTCGAACTAGAACTTGGAGGGCCGGTCCAGATTTCTCTTCATCCGAAAGCATTTCTCTCAGGTAATCTATATGATCTGATTCTGGATATGAAGGATCGACTTGGTTATCGTTTCACAGGATATGCAAACTATCTTGAGATGAAGAGGAAAAAATAACGAGATTTTCTTCACATCTTCATATCTAGTAAAACCATCCGCAAATCCTTTATCTTGGTTCTGACGAAAAATCGAAAGATATGCCTCAATGACGAATGGGTTCACCGGACACAGATTATTATATACTTGATAATCAATGCATTCCTGTCTAGTGAAGAGACTATTCAATCGGAGGAAGGTTCCACTACTGGACAAATGACAATGAGGTCATAGAAATGATTGTTAGAGCGATTAGCATCAAAAAGAGAAAAAACGTTAGAGTAAGAATTCTTCAGCTTTCAACAATAGCTGTTCTTTTCCTCTTACTAGTGCCGCTTCAAACACCATTTACTGACCCGGAATTTGTCGATCCAAGAGGAATTGAAGGGACATCGAGGAATGATTACGCGCTTGCTGATACTACAAGCTATTCTGGCTCAGGCGATTCTTTGTCCATCAGATACTCCGGTATCGTGACCAATGTCTATGATGACACATTCGTCATCGACTCATCAACCTCCGATATTGCCAGTGTTACGATCGATGATGGCTGGACAGGTTCCGGACTGCGGACTACAATTGATACTCTCTCGCTGGATGTCAATGCTGTAAGGAACAGCGATATGAATTCCTATCATAATGAGAAATGGATAGAAGAAGGCGCATACCAGAGTGAGGATGTGACGGTTCCTGATTCATGGACACTGACCAAAGCCACTACTAATGGAGAGACTGGTCACCCCTTGCATGGCATCTTTGAGATGAATGATGTTGGCAGTTCGGGCTATTCAGGTACAATGGGCTGGAGATTCGATGCAGAGTGGTCCATAAGTGCTACTGTAAATGCTGATGATCAGATATACTTGAGTCAGCTCGTTCATGTACCTTACAGAGAGGTCTACTCGGCTGAAATAACATTCAATTATCACGTCCTTTCCTCTTCTAGTTTGGCAGACCAAGTCTTTCTCTTCACCAGATTCAATGGATATGAGACAGAGTTCCATGTTTTTGAGTCAGGAGACACGACTGATACATGGCTCACAGGAAGCATTACTATCCCATCTGCCCAGCTAGATGTCATTTCAATGCCCAACTCAATTCTTCTGGAGGTAGGATTACAATCAAATGTTGCTGGAAGTCAATCAACAGCAAGGAACTCATATGTTTATGTTGATAATGTCGAGCTCAATCTGAATGTTCGACCGTTCCCAGAGCAGATTGACCTAAAGGTCAATGGAACCCTAGTTGATGGCGCAGTAGAAGGAAGCATCTATCCATATTTGGAGGATGATAGCAATAGGGACGCTCAGGATGATGACTATGGGAATGGAATCGACCTTGATGGTTATCCTTGGGGATCCGGTTCTTCTGGAGTATTATTTGTGGGTGCTTGGGGGACCAGTTGGACCGACATTGTATCATATCAAGCAGGATTTCAATTCCCCCTTGATATACCTCAAGGTGCAGTGATTACGTCTGCATATCTTGAAGTGGAACCAGATGGGGAAATTGGACTGGCTAATTTGAGAATCTATGCCGCTGGCCAGAACTCGTCTGGTCTTCCTATCGAGAACTTTACTACAGGTCTCCCTATAATGGAAGATCGATTCAATTGGGTCGATACAAGCGTTGATTGGACTGTCACGGATATTATTGGACCAGTTAGGATACGGCAAAGATCTCCTGATATCGCCCCTCTGCTTCAGTCCATTGTTTCGGATAGTAATTGGATGAGTGGTAATTATACATGTCTGATGCTGGACTACATGTGGGGAAGTAACTACCAAGCTGAATGGGGCATCAAAGGCTCATCTGGTACTAGTGGTTTCACACAAGATGAACTCGCACGATTATTTGTTGAATACATGATTCCCCAATCAGAGGACACCGTATACCTAATGCAATACGAGAAAGACATTACGATACAAGCTAGTCAAGTTGTAGCTGACTTGACTGATTTTCCAGTTCTTATTGATATTTTTGATAGTGATTTGAAGACTGATGTCCAGGCTGATGGAGATGATATCGTCTTTAGACTAGGTGATGATGCTCTTGACTTCGAGATTGAAGCATTTGAGCAAGATTTCAATTTAACTCATGCTCACTTGACTGCTTGGGTTAAAATACCAAATCTCTCAAGTACTGTTGACACAGTCATCACAATGGCATATGGAAATCCGAGCGCATCCTCATCATCTTCAACAGCGGTTTGGGATGATTATGCTACAGTTAACCACCTGAAGGACGACCCGTCTGGTACTATCTATGATAGTACCTCAAACAACTACGATGGCACGGCATATGGCACAATGGGCTCCGAAGATAGTGTTCCTGGGCTTGTAGGTAGAGGTATCGATTTTGATGGTTCTGGAACCGCTGACATGATTTCTATAGGTCAAATTTACACTGACGACTGGAGTGAGGTCACAATTAGTATCTGGGTAAGATCTGATTTAACGAAGGACGCTCGAGTATTCTCGAAGTCACCCTCTACGGCTACAACAGAACATATAGTCACAATGAGAGTTGACACAAGCAATCGAATGACGGCACGTATAAGAACTGATGCGGGAGGTACTTCAGTCAATAGTGTGGGTTCATTCACCCTAGGTTCATGGAATCTTCTGACATGGACTTGGAGCGCGTCATCTGGCTTTATACTTGGGTACATAAACGGAACTCAAGAGATAAACACAGCTCGATCCGGCACCACCCTTTACGATTCCATAGATGTGTTCGTTCTCGGAAACACTGACATGACTAACGACCGATATTTTGATGGAATACTAGATGAAGCACGCTTGGCAAACAGAGTTCTCCCACAAGCTTGGATTGCGACAGAATTTAATAATCAAATCGACCCTTCCTCGTTTGTTAGTGTTGGTTCTGAAAGAACACTCCAATCTACCTGGGTCGATGATTCTGAAGGCCGAGTAGTCGTATCGACAAACTCAGCCTTTCCAATCACTACTGATGTTATCTTAACTATGGATATCGAAGGGGTAGGACAATCACTTGATGTTTCATATAATCCTGGCGCAACTTTCTATGCTCGGAATGGAACAAACATCGTCGATTGGGTTGCGTACGCAATGATCTCCCCTCCAAATACAACGACCGACTTGAATGCGTACATTGATTATCCATTTACTCAATGGAACCCCGTTGCTGTGGCTAATCCCCTTGGACACAACAAGACATATGGCACAGATTGGGACTTCCAAGATGGAAGCATCATAGTCTACTCATCCGCAGTTGACTACTGGGGCCTCTGGAAGTTCTATTTTGAGAGCTGGAACTATGTTGAGAATATGCAGATTGGTATCAATGGACAGACACTCGGAACCACAGCTACCTTTGATGTCAATGATGTAGCTGCATTTAGAGCAACCACACCTTGGATTACGAATGCACGAGTAGGTTTGTCTCTGACTGATCCTACAGGAAGTGAATGGCATACTGATTACGCTACTACTGGTACCCCTGGTACAACTTGGCATGTTCCTGGTTTTCAATATCGGATGCAATTGACTGTAGCTGCATCAGGAGTCGATGCTGATGTAACAAATTATCCTATGCTCGTTAGTTTCTCAGATACTGATTTCACAAATACGGCAAAGGTTCAAGCAGATGGAGATGACTTCGTTTTCGTTCAAAATGGAGAGATACTTTCCCATGAAATCGAACGCTTTGACCAAACCTCTGGAACATTGATCGCATGGGTAAAATGCAACCTGTCTAGTACTGTTGATAATACGCTATTGCTCTACTACGGAAATCCCGTTGTTGGTTCTACTGAGAGTCCTTGGGATTTGTGGGGTGGTAATTATGATGCTGTATATCACATGAATGAATTAGTTACAAATGAAGGCTCTGGAGAAGCTATCCACGATTCAACCGCGAACAACTACACTGGAACTCACAATGGTAATTCTCGGAATATTGGGATTGGAGCTAGCTATGGCCAATACTTCGATGGCAATGATTACATATCGCTTAGTGAATCCCAAGCGTTCAATCCTTCTGGTGATGTAACGATTTCAGGGTGGTTCTATCTCTCAACTGCATTCGATTCCTCATCTGCAACTTCTCGTCTCTTGATTTCGAAGTATGCAAGTGGAGATGATAATTTTCATATCATTTTGGCAGGAACCGACTATACTGAAACAGGATTCTCCTCATACGGCGCGTTGGTCTTTGGATTCGAAACGGCAGGATCAGAATATGTCAAATGGACAACCCGGGCATCTTGGAGTAGTGGGGTTTGGCATCATTTCGTTTGTGTCCTTGATTCTGACACTCCCAGCAATATCAAGATATATGCAGATGGCATTGATGTAACTTCTACGAGCTATTCTGGTAGTGCCTCATATGTAGCAATTCCAAGTGCGGGTGATTGGGGTTTTGGTGGAGGAACTATGGACACATCTGAGATAGCCGCTGGTTCTGCATACTTTTTAGGTAACATAGATGAAATGAGAATTTCAAGTGATCAGAAATCCTTGGGTTGGACTCAAGTATCATATGATAATATTTTTTCATCCTCTTCCTTCATCACGAAAGGAACTGAGGTTACAAAGACATCTCCTCAACTGACGATTACGAAGACCATAGATTCGACTGCTCCTGCAGGACTTTGGACTGCTACTATGTACTACAATGACACAGGATCCTCAATAACAAACGCTACAGGTCTCTATGAACGTGAGTTCATCGTACAGCATGATACGACACTTACGCTCAACTATCCGACTGATGCAGTTTCAGACAAGATCGCATACTCAACCGCAGGTGAGCCAATTTATATTGAATATGAGCTAACAGATGACATTACTGCTGGAGGAGTTCCTGGTGCTACGGTCAAGATGAATTGGACTGTCAGTGGCACGCCAACAGAGATCACGATGGATGATTTAGGTGATGGTCGCTATGGAAAGACACTTGATACCGATGATCTCATCACAAATCAACAGTGGAGAATAAACATCTGGTCATACCATCCCTACTATAATAATGCCACCGATTATTTCGACATTGACCTCTATCATGCGACAAACATGAGTTATGTGGATGTGGTGTCTACACCCGTTGGGTACGATTTCAAAGCGACTCTTGTGTTCTACGACTCTTACTCAGAGACTCCCATTCTTGGCGCTACGATTACATTCGATAATGGCACTGCAGTCAGCTTTTCTGATGAAGGAAGTGGACGATATGCTATTACGATCTCTACTACTACCTTAGACTTTGGGGATTATTGGTACAGATTCAAAGCTACAAAGGCTGGTTCGTTCCTAGAAGATGCATATTGTAATGTGACATTCACCTTGAGAAAGCATTACACCTCCATCTCTGTAAGTGGGGATCTTCTCACTCCTGCTGGATACTCGACCGATGTTACAGTCACGATAATCGATATGGATACTGGTGGAACTGTCGGTATTGGAAATGTTGCTACGTGGACCTTCGATCCAGCTAGCTACTCTGACACAACTGAAACACCTCCTGGTGATTTCATAGTGACACTCAACACTGTAGGATGGGCAGTTGGTACTGACACTGTGACTCTTTCTGCAACACTATCTGGTAACTATTATAGCCCCACCGATTATTCCTTTGATATCGAAATTAGGAAACATTACACTTCAGTTTCTGTACAAGGTGATTTCCTGACTCCTCATGGCTATTCTACTTATGTCACCGTTGTACTAACAGATCTGGATACAGGAACAACATTCTCATTGACTTCTAATATTGCATCATGGACCTTCAATCCCGCCAGCTATGGCGACACAACTGAAACACCACCCGGTGACTTTGACGTAACAATTGACACGTCGGGTTGGTCAGTTGGTACCGATACGGTTACACTTTCTGTAACAATGAGTGGAATATATGAAGATCCTGCAAACTATCTATTTGACATAGAGATTCGACGACATTATACATCAGTATCAGTTAGTGGTGATTTCATCATACCCTATGGCCAAATGACATCGCTTGTAGTTACTATCATTGACCTTGACACTGGAACAGCTCTTGGAAGCACTGCATCTGTTTCATCATGGACCTTCAATCCAGCGACCTATAGTGACACGACAGAAACACCACCGAGCGACTTTGCTGTGACTCTGAACACATCTGGTTGGTCTGTTGGCACCGATACCGTAACTTTGTCTGTCACGATGACTGGCATCTATTATAGTCCATCGAACCATCAGTTCGATATCGAGATTCGAAAGCATAGGACCGCAGTTTCTGTAGTGGGTGAATTCGTAACACCATATGGCGCAAGTACATCACTGACTGTAGTCATTCGAGATCTCGATAATGGATCAGTACTTACCAGTACCTCCATGATTGCATCATGGACTTTCAATCCCGCCAGCTATGGTGATACAACTGAAACACCCCCCGGTGACTTTGCTATCATACTTAATACTGCCAGCTGGTCAGTGGCGACTGAAACAGTGACTCTATCAGTCACGATGACTGGCATCTATGAGAATCCGAATAATGTGCAATTTGATATTACAATAAGGAAGCATTACACATCCGTTACTGTTATTGGTGACCTAGCGACTCCTTATGGATTTAGTACTGTCCTCACCGTTGTCATAACTGACAGTGATCTTGGTACGATTCTTGCAACTACAACAAACGTAGCCTCATGGACCTTCAATCCTTCAAGCTATGGCGATACTACTGAAACCCCACCAAGTGATTTCTCAGTAACATTGAACACCATAAGCTGGGCAGTCGCAACGGAAACAGTAACACTGACAGTCACGATGACTGGCATCTATGAGAATCCTGCAAGCTACCAATTTGGCATCCAAATCAGAAAACACTACACTGCTGTTTCTGTCACTGGTGATATGGTCAGTCCTTATGGGAACACAACTGACCTTTCTGTTATTATAACCGATCTAGATACGAACACCGTTCTAGGATCAACGGCAAACGTAGCCTCATGGACCCTCAATCCCGCTAGCTATGGCGACACGACTGAAACACCACCTGGTGACTTTGCTGTTACATTAGATACATCTGGTTGGTCTGTTGGTTCCGAAACGGTTACTCTCTCTGTTACAATGAGTGGAACTTACAACAATCCCTCTAACTATCAATTCAGCATTACCATAACCAGCTTAGAGATCGATGCATATAATGAACCAAACGACCTTATCTTCCCAACTGGTTCGGACTTTAGGATCATCATTCGAGTCAATGTATCTGAGCATGGAGTCTATTATGGAGATCCATTAACAGGACTCGTGCAAGGAGAATTCTCGGTCACTGGCTACACAATCAAGGAATGGTACCATCTAGGGAACGGAAGATACAACTTCACCATTGACGAGGCAAGTTTCCCTGAAGGCACATATACTATTACACTCAAAATCACGACATCGAGTAGTATCTATGGTGATGCTACTCTACAAATCACATTCAGATATCGCCCAGCTCTAAGCGAAGCATCTTCACCTGACCGAGCAATCGTAACACCCTATGAAACTGACTTCGTTGTATCGATTACCTATACGGACATCGATCGTGATATTGGTATCACAGGAGCCTCGATTTCAGCTGAGGGAATTACTTTCTATAATGAACTTGACCTAGGAGCTGGACAATATCAAGTTACTATCAATGTCACAGGTCTGACAAAAGGAGAGCATCTTTACAATCTTACGATTGACAAGGCTGGATACGACGCAGCAAAACTGAGCTTCAAGGTAGTTATCAGGATTGCATATACATATGCAATTCCTACAGTGGGTGCACTAGACATTCCGGTAGGCGACGATGTTGTATTCTATGTTGAATACTGGGACATCGATCATGATTTACCAATTGATGACACATCGCCATTTATTGCAACTTCAACTTGGACTCACACAGTGACATTCACCTACATTCCCGCTCAGCAAAGATACCGTGTTGACTTCCCCACCTTTGAGGATGATGCACTAGTACAGAATTTCGTGATAACCTTCAACTTCTCCAAGGGTGAGAACTATCAATTTGGCATCTTCAATATCTCTATCACCGTGAGAACGCACTACACTGATTTCCGACTGGTTAGCGCAGTAGAGCCAACTAGCTTCAATGACAACATAACGATCTCTGTCTTCTATGGTGACTTAGATAGTGGCACGGGTATCGCCTCCCGCGATATTGCACATCGTATATGGAATGGAACACATGAAGTTACATCCTATTTGTACAATGACACACTACTAGGTGGCGGCTATTACACTATCATAGTTCCTGCTCCCCAATTTGGAGGATTAGGATTACAATCATTTACAATCTACTTCAACTGGACTGGCCCTATCTACACCTATGCGAACAAGACATTGATCACGTCAGTGAATATCATTGGAGAAGATTCTCGGTTGAGCTTACTTGTGACTGCAGAGCCTACTCCTTATCTTGAGAATATGACTTACACACTCTTCTTTGCGGCTGTGAATGGCACTGGTATTTTCAATAATACTGGAAATGTATTCGTCAGCGTGGTCTTTGTAGGTGTTACTGTAGACACCTCACAGGTGGACATATGGGAGATCAACCCCGTTACCAATAGAGGTCAATACTCGATCAGATTCAACAGCTCAATATTTGCGATAACCGGACTTATCTACATGAAAGTATACTTCAATTGGTCTGCAGATGTGGAGCCATACTATACAAATCGAACTGATACGGTTTCTGTAAGGGTACTTCCGCGTGACTCGTTGATTTCAGTAGATCCACCATCTCAAACCGCCTATGCGGAGAATGCTACGTTCTCGTTCACTTTTGACGATGTGACGGGGACACTCTCAGAACCTATTGCAAATGCAAGTTCTCTAACCATTGGACTAACCCTAGTCGATTACGTGTTGATATATGACTCCCCAACAAGAACCTTCTCCGTTTTGTTCAATACCAGCCAATTTGGCTCCTTGGGGCTTCAAACGTTCACACTAAGCATCACATGGATTGGAGCTCCATTCTATGCAAATCAAACTGGAAAGACCATCTCTATTACCGTTACTTTGCGACAGACAACACTCGACTTCCAATCCCCTGCTCCTACCCAATACATGGATAATGTCACGTTCTCAGTCTTTTGGACAGATGTCGCTGGCGCTTCATCCTTTGGGATTGCTGGAGCTACTCTTCTATTGTATGATGGAGCCTCTGAGATTGCCTCCCAATATTATTCCGTTCAGTTTATTGGCTCGGGTGAATACGAAGTTGAGCTAAGTACAGAATACAAGGCAGCACCTGGTTATTATTCACTAACGGTAAATATCTCAACAAGTGATTTCTACTATGCTGAGAGAATCTCAAGTAGGATTTTCAATATTCGATATAGATCTACTTTGGTATCAGCTGAGCCAGTTGACTTGACACCCTTTAACGATCCAGTTCAGGTTATCTTGTACTATCAAGATTTGATTACCTTGGTTGACATCGATAATGATACCTTTGATGTTAGTATCGAATTGCTAACCGCAGGAAGCTGGATATTCACCTCACAATGGCAGAGTGCTAGTGGATATTACGTCATAAATGTACAAACATCTGATCAGGTTGGACTGCAGATAGGAGTACAATATCCGTTGCATTTCAATCTGAGTTTTGCCTACCAGAGTCCGTACTATCGGCATGATGATATTACCGTCTACTTTGAATTGAGATACCGTGAATCCACATTGGAGAGATTTGTTGCACCAACACAGACTCCCTATAGTGACTATGCCAATTTCACCGTCTATTATTCTGATGTTGATGCAGATGTAGGGATATTAAGCGCTCAGTTAGCTGTACATGATGGTTCCTCTTTCATGACTCTTGGAACCGAGTATCTCTTTAGTGCACTTGGCAGTGGCCTTTATAGAGTATCAGTGCTGACTTCAGCTTTAGGAGCTCCAGGACCTCATGGAATTACCGTCTATGCGAATTGGACATCTGGTACTCCATATCACGACAATGCAACACTTGCAATAACAATCAACATCATTCGAAGGGTTACCAATGTTGAGATAGTCACTCCTCCCTCTCAAACGAATTACCTCGAGAATGTGACTTTCATTGTGTCATTCATTGATGTTAGCACAGATTCTGCACTTGCAGTGACCAAGAATCGGTTGCAAATCTGGAATGGCGGAACTTTGATGTCTTCAAGTGATTTCTCAATTAGTCAATTTGGAGGAACATACGAAATAAGTATCAACTCAACACTTCTTTCCTCTACACTGGTGACTAATCAGAATTTGACAGTACATGTCGATTGGCCTGAGGCTCCAAATTACTATAGAGATGATTCCACCTCAACACGATATACGCTAATTGTTAGAAGCACATATGTTTCAATTAATCGACCCGCAAATACTGCCTATGGTGAGAATGCAACCTTTAGCTTCACATTTGTAGACTCCACAATAATACCTGAAGAGAATATTCAGCTATCAGGATCATTGATAATCACAACGAATCTGGTTGAAACACCATCATTGTCATATGATTCGCCAACAAGAACCTTCACTATGGTCTTTAACACCTCACAATTTGGGTCAACAGGAGCGCAATCCTTTACACTAAGTGTACAGTGGTTTGGAACCCCCTACTATGCCAATAAGACCTCTAATACAGTCTATGTGACAGTTATCTATCGTCAAACCCAAGTTGAATTCGACACACCTGATCCTACACCATACGGTGACTCAGTGAATTTCACCATTAGATATCTTGACATTGCAGGAGCAAGCTCCTTTGGTATTGGCGATTCAGTACTCACTCTCTATTATGGCGGTGGAGTGATTCCTGGGTCCTATTACAATGTAACTCATGATGGAGAGGGAACCTATGAGATTGAGTTTGATTCAGGATACTTCAGCAATCCCGGAAAATATGCCATAAATGCCTCCTTGGTGTATTCAGGAAGTTACTTTGCGAATGATGCATATGCGATTAGATCGCTATCAGTCAGACTGCGAACAACCGTTCTCTCAGCAGACCCAGTTGGGTCAGTTGGATACGGGACTCCTATGGATTTGACCCTCTACTTCCAAGACCAACTTACCCTTCTTGATATTGCGAATAGCTCAACGACATTTATTGAGATTCTCAATAATACAGGCACACCTTGGGAGTTCACAATCACCTGGAATGCAGCGTTGAGTCAATATGATATGGTCATAGAAACAAATGGCCAGCCGCTATCGGTAGGTCTAACATATCGATTACACCTAAACATGAGCTATGCATACCAAGATCCCTTCTACAGATGGGATGATGTGTACGCGACCTTTACCATAAGAACTAGGACCACAACACTCGACGTGTTTGAAGGTGCTCAGCCAACATCCTATAACGAGTATATCACCTTCACACTATACTACTGGGATGTAGACATCGTCGCAGGTATAACTTCCAGTACGACTTTCACTGTTACAAATGAAACTCACTCTCTCACATTGACAACAGACTTTCTGTTTTCCCATATTGCAAATGGCTACTATCTGATATCTGTTAATGCTAGCCGTCTAAGCACACTGGGCAGTCATGAACTGAAAATCACGGCCGTTTGGACCGGAGGGGCACCATACAGGAATAATGCAGTTCGAAATATAACCGTGAGCGTTATTGAGCGAACCACAGAGGTAGAGATTATCTCTCCACCCTCTTCGACTCCATATCTGGATAATGTAACTTTCACCTTCAGATATACTGACACCATCAATGGACAGCCTATTTCCATCACTAGTAGTGACCTCGATATCTATTCCAATGGCTCACTGCTAGCGCCTAACGAATTCACCTTGATCCAGATCGGAAGCATCTTCGAAGTGAGTATCAATTCTACGATATTAAGCACTAAACTTGTTGACAGCTTTAACATAACAATTCTCGTAGACTGGAGTTTAGCACAAGCTCCATACTATGAGGATGCTATCACTTCGCTCCGCGTTTCCACTCGAGGTCGTATAATGTTCGTTGAGGTTGGAACGATAGAAACGACTCCCTATGGAGATGATATGCTCATCACTATCTTTGTGAATGACGACAGTACGGGCAAACCAATTGAGAATGCAATAATTCTCTTCAATGGTCAGACAGTTGATGTAACCGGACTCTGGACATTGTCTGTAGGGTCTGGCGCTTCAGCTGGATATTACAACATTTCTGTGCCAACTACTGCTTTCGTCTTCGCTCCTTCCGAGTTAGGTGACTACAAGTTCGATTTGACTGTACAATGGGACCAGTCCCAAATTCCATACTACCGAAATAGAACATCGATAGTGCTGACTGGCTCAGTTGATGCAATCTGGGCTGTGGTGCAATCAGAAGTTCCTCAACCTTCATCTGTACAGATTACAGACGATGTCTATGTCATTGTCGAATTCACTGACCTTGATCATGGGGTGGGGATCGAAGGTGCCGGGACGACAATCTATGTTAGATATCTTACTTCTGGCATCATTCCTCAGGGTCTCAACATCGCGGAGCTGGGCAATGGACTCTACAATATCAGCTTCAGTACAATAGATATCAACTCTTTTGGGAGCGTTGTGATGAATATCACTGCTACAAAGGATTTCTACACGTCATCCAATGTAAAGCCATCATTCACAGTTATTGAGATTAGTACTACTTTGGAGCCTGTTGAAACCCAGATCACACTCTATTGGTCGCAATTGGCTAATATCTCTGTAGACTATAATAACCTACTACATCTCAATCTTACTACAGGAGCTACAGTCTGGTGGAATTATAGCGGATATTCAGGGTTCTTCACTGAAATTGGCAGCACTGGATCTTATGAGGCAAGCATTGATACAGCAATAAGTGGAACTGGAACAAAAACTGTTAGGATAACAGCCGACGCTGATAAGTACGTGCGGTCGCTTGTCACAGTCACACTTGTTGTCCTTGATTTGCCCTCAGATATGACTCTTGTTGAACCAGAAGCTGTCTTTGCACAAAACAGAGGTAATGAAATCTATGTCAAGATATTACTAAATGACACTCTAAATGGAGTTCTCATTAATAATGCATATGTCAATGATATCTACATAGTTTTCAATAACACGCGATATGATATGAATTACAACATCACCGGACAGTTCTACTACTATACCTTACCATCAACAGCTACTTCCGTACTCCTACCAGGTTTCGTATATACAGCCCGTATTTCTGCGGATATCGATTACTACGATCCTGTTAGTACTGTGTTCAAGATCGATTTGCTTGCGACGCTGACTTTCCTCGAATATTATGGAGTTACGAGAGATAAGATGGATGTAACCTATTCTGATTTCATTACGTTTGAATTGAACTTTACAGATGTAGAAGGCAATCCTATAGATTCTGGAGAGGTCTTCTGGGCTCCTAGCAGCGAAGTGCCGCCCTATACATTTTCCAACTTAACTTATGGTCTCAACGGAATTTGGAGTTTGACACTCAATTCATCCTCATTCGGCAAATGGGGTACTTTTGGAATTACATTTTCTGGAGTACCTACAGATGCTAATTTCGATTCTGCGTTTGTAAGCTTGACTATAACTGTGAAGAAGATATCCACTGAGGTCATTAGTCCTCCAATCTCTCCGATTTCAGTCTATTGGGGTTGGAAAGGAAATATCTCGTTCACATTCAATGATACGTGGTTTGCCAAGGGCATCGATGGGGCGAATATCACTCTAACCTTTGATATTGACGTACCCATTCATGACCTTGGAAATGGAACCTATCTCTTCTATATTGACACTTCCCTTCTTGATGTGTCAACCTATCGGTTATTGCTCACTTTTCTGAAAGAGAATTACGATACTCGGAATGCAGGAGTTCAAATTAAGGTTGAAAATGTGCCTACTGAGTTACTACTCACTACTCCGCAATTGAATTGGATGGAGGATGATCCTACGCACTTGGAGGTGCCATTTGGTGAGATAGTGCAAATCTCACTATTCTATAATGACACTGACATTAGCGATGGTTATGTAGGAGGGCTTTCAGGTGCAATAAATATCACTTCGATCACTGGTGGTATCATTGGCGTTCCTCCATCTTTTGCATTGACAGACTGGGGTAATGGAACCTACACATTCACTTTCGATACAACACAGGATTACCTCTTTCCTGATAATATACCTGGGTCATTGCCTAATGCTCCATACTATCTAAATATTAGATTGGAGCTTTTATATCGATTAACTCAGGAGATCCGAATTTCTATCGTGATAATTGAGAGGCCGACTGCACTCGCGATTGTATCAAGCAACGTCGTTGATGGCTCCACTTCAATCTACTATGGTGATACGATCTTCATTGATTTTGAGTTCTCAGAAGATTGGGAGCCTCTCCGAGGGACTGGAATAGACGACGCCAACTACTCAATTTCAAAAACAGGCTATGAGATTGAATATTCTTGGGAGGTATTGGGTCAAGGAAGATACAGGCTCGCTATAACTGTCAGGGCACCATTTCCTGTAGGAATAACCGTTGAGGATGCCAGATTAGAAATTACCTTTACAAAGGAAGACTATGTACTGAAGACTAGTGTTGTAAGCATCAGAATAATTCCCACAGATACTCAACAGACAATGAGTAATGTCATTTCCTTTGGAACTCCACTTCTATTCGTCATCCTACTTGTTGGCTTACTTTGGGTACGTATCTTCAGCATTCCAAAGCGGCTTCGACAAATCAACGGCCAAATCAAAGCACTTCGAAAAGGCAAGATACCAAAACCAATCGATGAGGTAAAGAGCCGCCAGCAACTTATAGCTGATCTCTTCAATGACACTCACAAGAAGTACGAAATCACCCGAACTGCTGATATGATGCCTGAGGAATCAGTACCCGTCAACATTCCCGAGATGGGCGAGCTCCTCATACAGCTCTCTATCCTCACCAACCTGAGTCCCGATGAGCTGGATGAGTTCAAAGCTGACATCTCGAAGATGAAGATGAGCGAGCAGGCAGCCTTCGTGAAAGAGGTCATCGACCAAGAGGCAATCCGTGCAGCCCGACGTGAGGGTGTCAGCATGGAGGAGATTCTCCAGAGGATCGAGCGAGATGCCAAACAACGCCTGAGTGGAGCCGCTGCAGACGAGGATGTCTTTGTCAAATCAGATGTTGATGAACCCATCTTCCTCTCTCCTGATGAAGACCGAGATGCTGATATCATCGAGAAACGAGATACCATCACTGAGGAGAAGCGTGACATCGCAAGGGACATTCGCACCGAAGAGCCGACAAAGATCACTGACAAGCTTAGTGACTATGAGATAGAAGAGCTTCGTAAGGACCTTCAGTCAAAGGGCGTACAACCCCATGAGATTGACACGATCATTGATCAGGCACGCGAGCTTCCACGAGATCTAGTGGATGAGCTGTTACGAAGCCTTGGTGTTGACAGGGATTAGGACATTGAGGGTGGGTGATACCCGCCCTTCTTTCCCGCTGTATCATTAGAGACCTAACGGTCCTCAGGATTCAAGAAGTGAGATAATGGTAGAGTGGTCCCAAAAGCGACTGGCTTTGATCGTGACGTCCGCCTGATTGGCAGGTTCGGGTGCTTTGCAAGGGTATATCTGACATACGACTTCATCTCTTCGACATGGACATGGATCTGGCTACAGCTTGCAAGCGCCTTTCCTCCTGCTGGTGAATACTGCGACTTCTCTGATATCGGGGCTGAGATGATCGTGAATAGTCCTTTCTGTAATGTGAAGGTCATGAGTCGAGTTGCCATATGTGTTATCTGCTGTGCCGCCTCTCCTGTCATCCCCTCTCCTATGTATAGGTCGGGAAGACCCGTCACCAGTAGAAACCGTGCCGGAACTCTTTCGAAGAAACTCTCCAGCTGGTTCATGACCACATCATATGTCTGGGATGAGTTGAATGCCCGAGTGATGTAGATGTTGTCCATGACCTCTTCCGGTTCAAGCTCCAGTTCGAAGGAGTAGTCTGTCAGTTTCTCAATCTTCAACATGTTCGCACTGTCGATGATGATGGTTGGACTTGCAAGTCCTCCTCGCTTCTCTGGAACCTGTGCATGAACTGCGATCTTCAGGAGGTCGTTGTGTAAACTACGCTCTCCGTAGAACAGGTGTGTGATCCCACTCTCAAGCCCACCCCCCAATAGCTCATCTATAGCAGTTATGCCGGTGCTCATCCTCATTCTAACTACCTGATCCGCTGTAAAGAAGCCTGGTACAAGGTTGGGCTTGGTCTTCTTCATGTCACATAATAGTACCATGGGGTCTCTAATAACCGCCCCCAAAACTTCCCCGGGCAGGGAGCTTTTAAGTCGACATATGCATGTATGAGAGTGACATTGCCGGGAGGAAGCATGTTGAAACAACAACAAATGATACGCGTCTGTCCGAAATGCGGTAGTCCGCGGATTCGTGAGGCTGCAAGTTCTGTTGGCGGCTGGCTGGTCCCTACAACTTATTATTGTGAAGAGAAATCTTGTGGCTACTCAGGATCTATCTATGTCGAAGTTAAGGCTGAGGAGCTAGACGAGATGCGTAGATTAATGAACGGAACCGAGGAGTCTGAGTAGGCCTTCATTCTCTTTCAATTCTGACGCTCCGAAACGGTCTTATAGTACGAATAGTCTGTAAAAGCCATTAGGTGAATAAACCATGGTAAAAGTTGACGAGTTCGACTTCCCAGATGATCTCCGCTACTATTCAAGCGAAACCGATTCACTATGGTTGAAGGATGAGGGTGGAAAGATCAGGCTAGGAATAACACAGCTTGGTGCATTTGCAGCAGGCAAAATCAAGTTCATTCGACTCCGACCTGCAGGCAAGGACGTAAAATCCGGGAGGAGTATTGGAACACTAGAGTCCGGTAAGTGGACTGGTGCAGTCAAGGCTCCAGTTGGTGGTGTTATTACTGAGGTCAATGATGCCCTCAAGGATAATCCCGCACTCCTGAATGACGACCCCTATGGTGCTGGATGGATCGCATTGATCGACCCAGAGGACATGGGCGAGTTCAACGCACTTGTTGGTGGTGGCGCTCTTGAGGCTTGGGCCAAGGAAGAAGTCGCATCCAAGAAGGCAATGAAGGGCGAATAGAATAATATGCTAGTTCAAGTGTGGCCGGGTTCCCGGCCTACACACTTTCATTTTTGGATTGATGGTGCTTCTGTCAACTTACTTTCGATGCTCTACATGAGTGCGGCATCTTGTAGACTTCTACTTTCTCCTAGCAAGTTCTCGTCTCAAACTCATTGCTGCATCATACAGAATCTCTGGCGGAACAAGAACATAGAGCAAGTTCTGTGAATAGCCTGACTCAAAGACAACACTCTGGAATATCAGGGTTTGAAGACTCTTCTCGATATCTGCAACAACATAACGTACGCCGAGTTCCTCACACTTGACCTGAACGATCTCGTTGAGGGTCTGTCTATCGACATAGGTTTCTGTCTTATATCGCATCAGATGCTCTGCGAGCGCCTCAAGTACAAGCAAGGTCATGAAATCATTCATGCTGATGGTATCTATCGTATCCATGTAGTCCTGATCGTAGGCGAATTGCGCGATCTCAGAAGTAGCAGCACGTACTGTGTCTGAGTCAATCTCCTTTCCTGTTGAAGCCATGGGCCAGAGTGCCTTTAGGGCTTCAATGGATGTCTTTGGCTTGGATGCATCGAACTCGCAAACGATGTCTGTGATGTAGCGGACAATCTCGTCAGTCAATCCATGAGTGAATGTATCCTCAACGCGCATACGCACAATATCATAGAGTTGTCCCTGCGTGAACGTATCAAGAGGCACCTCGAAGTCGTACGCCATCGAGCTCGCAGCCCCTTTTGTCAGGAGACGATAGTCATGACTATTCAGGACACCTATCGTACTTGCATTGATCTCCTTTGATAGTCTTGCAACCTTTGCGTATATCTCCTCATTCGTTTCATCAATGTTATCAATTACAAAGACTCCTCTCTTTGGTGAAACCGAGGCGGTGCGTTTGAATTGCATCCATAGAACATCTTGATCGAATGTGAAAGTTATGGGTGTATTCGTTTGTTGGTGGACCTTATCGTTAAGCTCTGAGATGATCTCAAGAGTATCCTTGTTCTTCGCATCCACGTAAATGGTGTACGCATCGAACTTCTCTGGGACTAGTTTTGTGAGGAAGTAACGCGAGAAGACTGTCATGCCTACCCCTGTGATCCCGTGGACTAGGCAGTTTACTCCATACTCATCAGTATAGGAATCTGCGTAGATGCCTCCAATAGTATCGAGTTCTCTGTCCCTGTGCAACAGCTTCTTCGGGACGTAGTAAGGATCGAAGAGCCCTTTCGGGCTAGTGTCCACCCTCTTCATTGTTATCATACGTTTGTCTCTAAGGCCATATATAAAGACCTCAGAGACATAACCGAAACTATTCTCTCGATCTTCTACACCATCGAGGCTAGAGTATCATTGCAATTCGGGTCGAGAACAAAGGAATTGAAGCCTGCACCAAGTATCCTCCTGAGTTCCATCAGTCTTGCATTCTTTGCTTCATCTGAGAAAGGCCACTTATGCTCAGGTTTTGGTGTGATCTTCAGTTTCTTACATAGGCTGACGATATCTAGGAGGCATTGATAGATCTCTCTCCCTGGCTTGTTCTCTGGTCTGATTTCTCGAGAGTGGAGGATAATCCCGTATGTAGCAGTGTTGTCCCCTAAGTACCATTTGCTGGGTCCATGTCCATATTTGGCGAACGGCTCAAAATCATGGCTACGGAGGAGCGCGTTGACCTCATCTATCCCATCCTGCATCTTCAATAGACTATCAGCGTAGAACCCATATCCCTCGAAGAGGGCAACCTGATTTCCCACCTTTGGTTGACGCTTTGGAAGCTTTATTCGTACATCCTTCATATGTGCGACTTCTTCCTTTGGCAGTATCTTCAAATCAGCGAATTCCTTGATTTGCATCATGGCTTCTTCAGTGCCTTCTAATACATGTACAGGTGGAGTGAGGTCTCCACGCACATCTTCGTGAGCAGCTGCTATGACTTCTCCGTACTCGATAGGGATTTCCTGTTTGATCATCTTATCTAGAGCTTCGCCAGCTTCATTGTTTGTTGGATAGTTCACTATTCCACCAATGACAGGTTTCGACTGGATAGGTTTGATCGTAAGACGCATCTCTGAGATATATCCTAGGGTCCCATGAGCACTTGCGACATCATGAATTGTCATCTTGTGACGGTTGAGTTCTGCTTCTAGGTCTGGATCGCTACTCTTCACACCATCCCATGAAACTGTTAGTTTTCTGCCATCATAGAGAACCATTCTAACTCTCTGAGTATTGTCTCTCATGGTGCCATTGACCCACGTGTCATTTCCTCCGCCATCCGTGCTGAGAATTCCTCCAACTGTGGCGATGTCCCTACTACTTGGAGCAACGAATAGCTTCATCTTCATGGGGGCGAGAACCTCATTGATCTCATCCGGAGTAGCCCCGGGCTGTACGTCGATATACCCTTGATCCTTTGATATTGCCAAGACCTCTCGCATCTGAAGGCTGCTTATCATTACTCGATCTTCATCTCCGCCTGTGCAGGCTCCGCTGAGTCCTGACCCTCCACCTTTCGGTGTTACACCAAATCCTTGCTCCTTGGCTTTTACAACGATATCGATGAGATCCTGCTCAGTCCTTGGGTAGAAGACTCCTTTGATTTTCTTGAAGTTCAATCTGTAGTACATAGAAGCATTTGCGCCAATTGCGTAATCCCGAAGCTTCACTCTAGTCACCTCCCCTCTCAAGAGCCTCTGCAACAAGTTCGACAATATCTCGTGTTTTGAGGTTGTTACTCAGAAGCTGTTCGCGACATGATGGACAACATGTCAGTACTGTCGTTTCCTTGAGTCCTTCGCTTGCAGCTCGCATGTTGATGATAATATCACTAAGATTAGCGTCGGTCATTCGCAAGAGACCTCCGCCTCCACAGCAACTGGGCTTAATATCGCGATATTTTACTTTCATCTTGTTCATGAGTGACCTCGGCTCTTTCTTTATCTCAAGGATTCTATGTAGCTCACATGGATCGTGATATGCAAAGGTTTGATCCGTTTTGTACTCTGGAAGTTGCTTATGAAGTACATCGAAGTATTGTGTGTGATGAAGCGCTTCGATACCTTCTAACTCATGATGCTCTTTCAGTTGGATCAAGCATCCAGGGCAGCATGTAATAACCTTCTTTGCATCCGCATCAACAATGACCGCTTTGTTGTGCTTCCTGAGTTCGGACGCGCCTTCATCATTTCCCATTAGATATAGTGGATGACCGCAGCAGAACTCCTCAGCTCCCATAACCATGTAGTCAGATTCAGATTTCTCCAAGGCTCTGAATAATGCTCGCAGCACATCAAGCTGTGAACTCCTGAATGACATGAGGCACCCGAGGAATACCATAACTTCAGCCTTCTTACCAGGTTCATAGACTCTATCAGCAAGACCTGGGATCTCATCCTCAAGCTCGTCAAGCCAGAACATGGCTCTGTCCTCAGGATCTAGACCATAGATGTTTTGGACGTTCTCCAACGCATCTTGTAGAGGACTCAGATAGGCAAACTCTTCTGGATGCTCATGAACTGCTTTGCCTCTCTGCTCATGCCAAATCTTCAATAGATCAACATCCGAGGAGCAAGTCTCTTTGCATCTACCGCACATCGTGCAGGTGAATAGAAGCTTCCTAAACTCCTTTGCGGCTTCTGGATCTTGTTCTACTTGATCCATTATCTGAAGCAGATAGTTCTTCCCTCTCGGGGAGTATTGTTCCTCGCCCATGGCATCAAAGATAGGGCATATTTTCAAACATGAACCACATCGAACGCAGCGGTCGTATGACATTTTTGTAACTCCTAAATAGAGGACGTTCCTTTTTCTGAAATCATACATAAAAAGGGGTCGCTACGGTCGTACCCCTCCATATTCCTAGCTAGAATGGCTGAAACATATCATAGTGTCCTTTTCTTATGTGTTGTTACCGTGGTCGGTGCGTATTTATGTACCAACCTCCGAAGACAACTAGAAGCTGGGTTAGCCTGTGAGCAAAAGCATTGCTCCTTCCGTTGTCTATTTAATCGGAAGCTTCGCCACCAATCATGTTAAAGGTCGATATCCGTGACTCGAAGGAAAGGAATTGGGATTGTTATCATCTTTCTTGTTCTACTAGTTGGCTCAGTGTATTTGCTACCCTTCTTCCAACCAGATAATGGAACTCACGGTGAAGATGAACTTGAAATCACACCTCATCCATACAACGACCTTAATTGGTGGGATATTCCGTGGGAGTTGGCTTCCAGTGCTAATCTTGTGACCCACATGCTTGCCATTGATCGCAACAGCTATCGCCACATGCTAACAGTTCCTGGTGAATACTACGATGCGGCTGAAACCATAGCTGGAATCCTTGAAGGATACGGTCTTGAAACTTGGTATGAAGGGGCACATGAGTCACTAATGGCTGTGAAGAGAGGGTTTGGAAGCGACAACAGGGCCTTGGTTTTCACTGCATATCTCGATACTGAAGTTGGCTATGCCTACACTCTGCAACACAATACCGGGGCGTGCGCAATGTTAGCCCTAATAGCGGAGCTTCTCAGAAATTACAGACTTTCAATTGATGTTTACTTCTGTTTTCCTTCATACTCAAAATCAGGTGACTATACACCAAGTGGTATTCTTGTTCCACTCCATTATGGCGCCCAAGAGATTTCTGATTATCTCATAGCCGAGTCTGTCGATGTACTTGCTTTGTATGATTTTGAGGGACTTATGCTCGCTGATGAAGGCTATTTCGTAGGATATGATGGAACTGAAACCTATCGACGTTCTACATTCCTTATTGAGATGTTGGACGTATTCCTGAAGCAGGGTGGGTATGACATCCTCACTTCTGGAATAAATGATTTTGATCTTTCTGATCAAGTTGTGTATCTCGCAAGAGGTTTTCCAACCATTCATGTAGAAAGCGTTGCAGAGATAGATTCAGAAGACCCCCCTTCTGATACGATTTACAGCTCTGACTATAACAATGAATATGTTACTGCTCTAGGAAAGGCATGTGCTGCAATGGCAGTATTCCTCTCCTATAGTGGGAATGGGAACGATGTCAAGCAGTTATACGTAACAGACTTGGAGCCATCAAGTTCAGCTACAATATGGACTATGATGTCATCGAGCCAGAGCATCTTTGTTTACGCTCAGTCCAATGTGAGCACTTCAATAAGGTTCACACTTCAAAGTCCCCTTGGCGACACGATTACTGAGATGACCGAAGAGGGGCAGAACATCACTTCCTCCTTCAGTGTGAATTCAGGTATAGGTCCCAAATTGATTACAGTTAGAAATAACGGTAACGAGAGCATTCACATTAGGGTCACTTTCGAGTATATCAACGACTTTGATGGTGATAGTATCAGTGATGCAGAACAATATACTTGGGATGATCCCGTACCTGCATTAGACTGGGATCATGATGCACTCTCTGATGAGGATGAGGTTATTGCAGGTACCGATATTTTTGTAGATGATACAGACATGGACTCAATGTCTGATGGGTATGAATATGTTTTTGGATTAGATCCTCTCTCCGATGACACCTTGGAGGATCTCGACCAAGATGGACTAACTAATCTACGAGAGCTTGGGCTGGGTACATTTCCAAATAGCACAGACACTGATCAAGACACTCTGGATGATAATTGGGAGGTCACATTTCTAACAAATCCTCTCGTCGATGATGCCCAAGAGGATCCTGATAATGATACTCTTACTAACCTTGAAGAGTATGAACATGGTGCAGATCCATTGTCATCGGATGGTGACTTTGATGGCATTCCTGATGCTGATGAAGTAGAATTGGGCACGAATCCCTTAAACTCAGATTCTGACTCTGATGGACTTAGAGATCAGCTTGAGATACTTGAAGGACTAGATCCACTTGTACCAGACTATGATGTGGATCTATCACCTGATGGACCTGATAGAAATCCACGTATCAACGCGCTGCTCGTCATCATTGGATTGGCACTTATTCCTGTCCTTATTGGAACTGCCTATTTCTTCAGGAAAATCCGCTAGATGCCATTGTGCTATAGTCGCACGCTTTATCAAGGAATACGCATCACGCCAAATACGCAGGCGGTACCAAATTGTCGAGCAGAAAAAAGGCAGGATCTGTTCTCTTCTTAGTGTTGATACTAAGCGCTGTGAGTTATGCCCTCTTCGTTGAATTATATCCAAAGGAAGAGATCGTTCCTAATGAAGTCGAGATTATCCCTCATTATTTCAATTCTCTCAACTGGTGGGATTTGCCATGGGAACTAACTGGAACTGGAGAGTTCCTAACACCCTTGGTTGCCATGAACGGTGTTCCAAACCGACATCATACTGCAAACCCTGGTGGATACATCGAGGCAGCTGAGTATCTCATTCAGTTACTTGGCGGATGGGGTATTGAGGCAGATCTAGAAGGTGACTTTCAGTCTGTTTTGGCTCTACAGAGAGGATACTCTGAAAGCAACCGTGCCATTGTCTTTGGTACTCCTCTCGATACTGCACCATCTTCATCGACTGTGAATTCCAATAGCGCTGGAGTTGCAGTGTTGACTCAGATTGCCCGCATTCTAAGTAGATTCAGATTGCCTGTGGATATCTACTATTGCTATTACTCATATTCCATGTTCACTGATCAAGACATCCGTGTACTTTTTGGATCTCAGGAAATAGCGGATGCATTCTTAGATCAGGGTATTGATGTGATTGCCAGCTTCCATTTTGAGAACCTCCTTTTCTATGATGCAGCACAGGATCCATTTTCAGCACTGCTTGCTGAGTACTCTCCTTCCATCTCAAGCTATAATGCAGGGGAGTACTTTGCTGACCTTCTAGATTCGATTCTAACCCAGAAGGGGGTCAGTGCCCTTTCTACTAGTGCGTCTACCTCATATCGCAGCGACTATCTCTCGTTCCTAGACAATGGGTACCCAGCAATCAATATTCGGAGTGGGCACATTATCGATTCAGAGTTCCCTCCAGTTGATGGGGTCTACAGCTCTGATTACAATCGAGATAATGCGATGGCTTTGGCAAAGGCATTGTCATCAGTTGCTGTGTTCCTTTCTAATAGTGGGGATGGAAAGCCCATCGTTCATACCTATACTACGGCAATCGAGCCTGGCTCTACAGCGTACCTCTACACAGTCATGTCAGTCAGTCAGCAACTTGAAGTTAAGGGCATGATGAATGAAACAAACAGTCTTGAGATAAGGATTGCCAGACCTGATTCAGTAATTGTTGACGGTGTCGTTACAGGAGCTGATTTCTCTATCACATCTGGATCGTCCTCTGGGTATGGTCCAATTCTGATATCTGCTAGGAATCTTGGGGATACCTCTATGAATGTCACTCTGAGCGTAGAATACGAGCTCGACACCAATGGAAATGGTATCTACGATTCGGTTGAGTACTCATGGGATGATCCTGTGCCTGCTTTGGACTGGGACCAAGATGCTTTGAGTGATATTGACGAAGTGCTATCTGGAACAGATATCTTTGTGGCTGATACCGATATGGACTCTATGAGTGATGGTTTTGAGGTCCAATATGGCCTAGATCCCCTGAGAGATGACACCCAAGATGATCTTGACGCAGATGGACTAACCAATATACGGGAGCATTCATTGGGTATCTATCCAAATACGACTGATTCAGATGGAGACATCATGGACGATTACTGGGAGGTCACCTTCTTGACGAATCCACTTCTTGATGATTCATTGCTTGACTTCGACAACGATACCTTAACCAATCTTGAGGAGTACCAGTATGGTGCTGATCCATTCTCGAATGATGGTGACTATGATGGCATCTTGGATTCTGAAGAGGTCGCTCTAGGGATGAATCCCCTAAATTCGGATTCCGACATGGATGGGCTTCGAGACCAACTTGAGCTTATAGAAGGCCTCGATCCTCTCACTCCTGACTATGATATCGATGTACAACCAGATGGTCCAGATCATAATCCAAGGGTGAATTCTCTTTTAGTGATCTTTGGCTTGGCATTGATTCCTGTGGCTATAGGAACGATGATATTCTATCGTCGATTGAATTAGAGCATTCAGAAAAAGATGGAAGTGCGGCGGGATTCCGCCGCATTGAATTTTATGTTTCAGGTGCTTTGGGAATGAAGCCCTTCTCATAGAGAATCTCTGAAGACTTACGAGCAGTTCGGATGACATGCTCCGCATGTTCATAGAGTTTCTTCTCTTCCCAGTGAACTCGAGCGATACCCTGTTCTATTGCTTTCATACCAACTGCAGTTGCTTCGGCTGGATAGAGTTCCCATTGGTCCATGGTTGGAATGACCTTCTTATCGCTGGCTTCCTTTGCACCAAGATCTGCCAGAGCTTGAGCCGCAGCGACGCACATCTCATCAGTGATAGTGTGTGCCCGTACATCCAAGGTACCACGGAATATACCTGGAAATCCGAGAGAGTTGTTGATCTGGTTGTCGAAATCGCTTCGACCTGTACCAACAATCCTGGCACCTGCGTCAATTGCGTCCCAGGGCCATATCTCAGGTAATGGATTCGCGCATGCGTACACAATGGAATCAGTAGCCATCTTTGAGACCCATTCCTTCTTGATACTTCCAGGCACTGGTCGTGATGCGGAAATCAGTACGTCCATTCCATCGATAACCTCTCCAAGGTCTCCGGTCATCCTGTCTGGATTCGTCTTTTGTGCTAGATCATACTTGAAAGTGTCATAGTCCTTCTCTGCAATGATGTCCTCACGGTCTTTGTAGATTGCTCCCTTGCTATCAACCATTACGACGTTCTTGAGATTGACTCCAGCAGCATCTAGGAGATATGCCGTCCGAGTATTTGCGGCGCCTACACCAAGCAGGGCAACGCGAATATTCTCAATATCTTTCTTTACAACATTGAGACCACCAAGCACACCTGCCAATACAACGGTAGCTGTACCCTGTGCATCGTCGTGCCAGACCGGGATCTTCACCTCAGGATCCTTTCGGAGTTCTTCTAGAACCTTGTAACACTTCGGTTTTGAGATATCCTCCAAGTTAATACCACCAAAGGTAGGCTGCAGTAACTTAACGGTTCGGATGATCTCATCTGCATCTTTCGTGTCCAAGCAAATTGGCCACGCGTCAACACCACCGAGATATTTGAACAGGATCGCCTTACCTTCCATAACAGGTCCTGCTGCATATGGTCCGATATCACCGAGTCCTAGGACTCGAGTGCCATCGCTAACGACAGCGACCATATTTCCTCTGTTCAGCATATCATAGGAGGCTTCTTCATTCTCTTTGATTGCTAAGCACGCCTTAGCAACACCTGGTGTGTACCAGATTGCGAAGTCATCGAAGCTGCGTACTGGCGCTTTTCCAATAGACATGATCTTACCCTTATAGAATGGGTGGAGAATCATGGCGTCTTTCCCAGGCTTCTCTGCCTTCTTCTTCAGTTCTTCAACTGTCTTGTCATCAGAAGTCACTATTGTTGCCCCTACTTCTTTGTACTAGCCGGCTGCAATGAGCCAGACGAATTCGAGCTGGACAGGAGCCTGTATTAAAGAGTATCCATTGTGATACATGGCTGAGAATCAAAGTGCTTACATATCTTTAATCAGATGTTATATTGCCTACATTTTGTAATCATTTGAAATGGATTGGTTCAGATTCTTCACTTCAAGATTTCTGCGTTTGGTTTGATGAATTCGATGTATGATGACTTCAAAGCTGTAGTTTCCAATACTTGAGCACCTGCTGAGCATGCCGGCTGCTCCTTACTTTCTCTCTGCCTTCACTACCTCCAAAGATGGCTTCGATATTCCCATTTCCATCGATCAAGAAAGTAACTCTCTGAACTCCTAGAATCTCCTTCCCAAAGATCCGAAGAGGTTTATACACACCGTATAGTTTTGCTATGGACTTGTCTCTATCCACAAGAAGGGGGAAGTTGATCATGTTCTTCTCCTTGAATTTCCTATGTGATTTCATCGACCCTCCTGAGATGCCAACCACCGGGATTCCTGCATCTTCAAACACATGGAAGCTATCCCTAAACGAACACGCCTCGCGGGTGCAATTCACAGAATCGTCTTTAGGATAGAAATAGACAACAATTCTCTTTCCTCTATGATCGACCAAACGAAACGGATTTCCCGATTCGTCAATTGTCTCAAATTCAGGAGCCTTGTCGCCTACCCTCATCTCGAACCCAGCTACGTTACAGCTTTAGTCCCCAGAATTGAGCGATTTGTGATGCATGCTGGCTGGATTTCACCTTGTCTATTCCTTCTGATCCGCCAAAGATCGCCTCGATTTTTCCTTCCTCGTCAATAAGATATGTAATCCTTTTCACACCTATACCAAGCAAGCTCAACTTACTCTTTGCATCGTACAGGTCAGCTATCTTCAGATCTTCATCCATCAGAATCGCGAATGGTAGATTATGTTTATTTCTGAAGTTTTGATGCAACTCAGCTGAGCCGCCTGAAATTCCATAGATAGGAATCCCTGAATTCTCAAAAAGCTGGTAATCGTCCCGCAGTGAACATGCTTCTTGTGTACATCCTGGTGTGAAATCACGAGGATAGAAGTAGAGAACAACTTTCTTTCCACGCTGTGTACTTAATTTGAAAGCATTCCCAGCTTCATCAGTAGTTACAAAATCGGGTGCAACATCACCAACAGCTAATACCACTTCAATTTCACCTCTATAGTTTCAATCCCCAGAATTTGATTACTTGATCAGCATGCTCTTTGGTATTGACTTTCTCAATACCTTCTGGACCGCCAAAGACGCCTTCTATATTGCCTTTCTCGTCGATAAGGAATGTCGTACGTTCAATGCCCATGTATTCCTTTCCGTACATCTGTTTCTTCACGTAGACACCATAGAGTTTTGCTATCTCAAATTCCTCGTCCATCAGGAGTGGGAATGGAAGGTCATACTTATTCTTGAAGTTCTGGTGGCTTTTCGCATTTCCACCGGAGATCCCATATACTGGGATGTCACTTTTCTTGAATGCACTCCATGCATCTCGTATCGAACATGCCTCAGCTGTGCATCCACTTGTATTATCCTTTGGATAGAAGTATATCATCACTTTCTGTCCTTTTAGCTTACTTAATTTGAATGGATTTCCAGACTCGTCGATAGTGTCAAAATTTGGTGCTTTATCTCCCTGCTTTAACATCTTATCACCTTACAATTCACAATAGTTAAATATAATATCTATTCTTTGGATTTAAGCATTGTGTCATATGACGAATCTACCGACAAGGCTTAAAGTGGCACAAGCTGTCAGACAGATATTGGGCGGTGGAATGATGGAAGGACCAATATACTTTGAATCTATGAAACGTTTCTATATTTCATTGTTAGCACTAATTCTTATCGTTCAGATAATTGGATTTAGCCTAGGATCCTTGTATGATTTCTCTTCATTTAACTTGATAGTGCTACTAGGAATATCCGTTGCAGTTCCTGTTCTTCTCTCTTTCATCGGATTCTATGTAAGCTGGAAGCTAAAGAAGACGAATATCAGGTATGAACCAATAGTATGGAATTATCAGCCGGTCCAGCTCAAACTTGATGAAGTGAAGAAACTCACATCCCAATACCGAAAGAAGTATGCACGTTTGGTCGCGGTTCCGTACATATGGTACTACTATCTGCCAATCTTCTTGACTATCCTTGTATTCACAATACCTCTCTATACCTACTTCATCGCCCCTTCTTTGACCCAATGGAATTTTCCTCTCTATGTCCTCATCTTGAACCTAATCTTTGGACTTTCTTTCTGGGGCGGTTGGAGGTCAACTTCAACTGAAGCATCAAAGGATTTTACATTGCCACTTATCAGAGAGTCCTTGAAACTTGCACGAACACAAAGCAAAGTCAATGGTATTTCGCACATTCGAGTTGTTATGGATAAAGCAGAGCAGGAAGGGTATGAGATTTACAGAAATCCAAGAGTCGTAGCACGTATCGAGGGGATTGAGAACGAGTCGTACTTGGAATCTTGGACAGAAGAATTCGGTTCCATCGATAAGATAATGGTCCGGATTCTAGCAGGCAACGCAAAGCCTGAGATTGTTTGGTGGTGGCAGAATCGAGATAGATGGTTCAGGAAATATATCGGCGATTCTGAAGATAGCTATTATGTCAAGAATCCTGTCCCTTCAAGAGTACAGGAGCTAGGTGTGAAGGATGTCAAGCTAGTGACTGAGAATGGTGTCGCAATATTGATTCTGGAGTGGCAAAAAGAAAGAGATCCGAACAAACGCCTTCAGGAGATACTAGATGTCCTACAGATTCCTCATTAGGATTTCGAAACAGCAATAACCAATCGATTAGAATGATGCGATGAAAGCTTATGACAGAGCCTATTGAGCATGACTATGCTCCTTCTTGGTATTATTATGGACTGATATTCTTGACTATTATTATCTGGACGATTCTTTCAGTCGAGATTATCAATTTGCTGTTTGGGCTCATTGTTTCTGATAGTATAGTCTGGCTCATGCTTTCCAGTATGCTGATATTTTCCTACTCGATCCCAATTGCAATTCTTATCTGGCGGATGAAGATGTCCATTGAGCTTTTGGAGCCCGAATGGGAATATAAGGAAAGATTCGTTACATTCAATGAGTTCCGCAACATGTGTATGGAATACAAGAAGAAATATGCCTTCTTCACCTCCAGAATTGACTATCGCGGTATCTTTTCTGTAAGTGTTGTAATTGTTCTCGCTCTCTTCATCCCCCTTCTCTTAACCTATCTTGGTGCAATACTACTTGCACTTCTGCCACAAGTATTTGGGGCATTCATGATCATTCTTGGGATATTGTATGCAAGCATCCTCTATGCTGGATTGCCCAGTCCTTTATATGAAGAGTTTCCAATTCTATCACCTACTTATTTCGGAAAGGCTCTTAGCTCTATCTATGAAATACCTGCCCTTTCATGGATTGGAATCAGGTTGAGAATTGGAGAATGGCATGGATACTATACTCTACGTGAACCAGTAATCGCTGCGAAGATTGAGAATCTGGAAAGTGCAACTACTGTTCTCTTCTATGTCGATTCTCGTGGAATTGTTGAGTCGGTTCAATTTAGCAATGAGTCCAGCAGAAATGATTTCCCGAAGGATATGAGAAAGTCGTATCCAAGCTCCTTTGATATTGTTGAATTGCTTCGAGGATTTGTTCTCTGGTATGCTAACGCATTGGATGACAAGGAACTTCTAGATGAAACCCTTGACGAGCTTGGTATAGATTCCTCAGGTTAATCCAAGGTACCAAACTACAAAGCCAATCGATGAGCTTATACACTTGAACTGCTACCATTTCCATGTGGCAGGGTGAGCCAATTGACAGAAGATAGTGTGATCTCATATAGCCGTCAGAAAACAGTCAATCGCGTCTTCATAGTTTTTGTATTGGGTTTCATTGTCGTATCATTATGGTTGACAAATTCATTTGACGATGCATTCGAAATCGTAATCTTCTCATACATAATCATCCCCATTATCCTGATTCTCATATCGGCTGTCTTTGGAGGTCTCTCAAAACGCGCAATCGATTATACGCCCGGAGAGTGGAAGAAAGAGAAGATTTGGGTCACTCCTGATGCCTATACAGAAATGGCTGAAAAGAATAAGGATGCATTTGGACATCTTTATGCAGATGAAGGCGGCGTGACCGGTTGCCTTTGTTCTTGTATCATCATCCCCATCTTTGGAATCTTACTAATTGTGTTTCAACTTCTTGCTCAACCTTTGTTCAACCAGCTAATCGATTCCCTCCTTTTCGTTGGACTTCTCGACATCCTGAGCGCAACCTTGGGCTTTCTTTGGGGTTTTAAGATTCCTAAGATAGATCCAGATGTTTTCTTCAAACCTCCAGCTGAATCTGATGTCATAGAGTTCCTTGATGCTTTGAGAACTATCCCTGAGGTTCAGGCAGGTCTTAATCTCACAATTGGCAAAAGGGGGTCTATAAAGACAATTCTGGAAGTTAAACCTAAGATACAGATCCAAGGATTACCAGATACTGCATCATTAGAGGTCCAAGTATCTCACTCAGGATTCGCATACCCATATCTAGTGGGAACAATCTACAAAGGTCCAGTCGTCAAAGACCATGAAGATACCTACTCGATAGGAACCAGATACCCCGCCATCATTGAGCAATCGATGGATGATAACGTAACAGTCTATGTAGCTCGATTCAACATTCCTAAAAAAACGAGTAGTGTCCCAAGTATATCAAAGAGTGATTTCAGGAAGCTTGCAAGTCTCATAGCAACGAAAATGCAGGAAGATAGTAAATCGCTATCGTAACAGGCATCTTTAATTGGGGTTGTGTTTGGGTCGTATCTATAATCACTGATTAGGATTGATTCTCGATGGCCAATCAGAACTGGACGAACAAATGGATTCTCATGTACATGGCTGGTTTGATTATTCAAGCAATCATTTACACTGTTATTGCCTTTACTAAACCTGCTGACTTTGCGAGCCATCTCTATTTCTTTGATGTAGCTATTATCGCCTTTGGTTCTATCATATTCCAAGCAATTGGCTTTGGGATAATCATGAAGAAGACAAAGGATGATGACCCCGCAATCTATGGACAGGGCCGTCCTTTCAAACACAAGCTACGTGAAGAGGACCAGGAAGAGGCAACAAGAAAACCAACCCATGCTAACTAATGCTAGCACAGGGTGGTTTCACATTTTTACCAAGTGATTCCCGGGAAGATTCGTGGTGGCATAATCGTAGGAATTGATCCTGGGAACCATAGATTCAGTAGTGGTAGATAGGGTGCTAGTAAAAGGGCAACTACTACCAAGATGGCAAAGGTCAGCGTGTGAACTGCATTCACATAGGTGTAGTATGGTCTTATGTAGCCATAGAATGCAAATGCTGGAATGGACAACGCAGCCATAGCAAGTATCTCTACTGGTGAGAAGAAGAATGGAATGGTAATTGGCCATAGGAAGTAGAATATCCAAGTTATCTTCTCACTCGCGGTTTCGTGATGAGCTATCTTATGAATTCCATCTACTCCTTGGCTGAGGAAGAAGACGGGTATCAGCAACCACCACTGAAGGCCAACAAAGAACATTGCACCTGCGTAGAAGAGAAGATCCCCAACACTCTCGATTCTTTCCCAGAAGGGATTTCTGCTAATGTACTCGGTAGCTTCTGTCATGTAATATCCTATCATCTGCATCAATACTAGCCACGGGAGGAATATGAAGGAAATGACTATCATGATTACAGCAGCTTTGGGAAGATTGGGAATCTTACCCTCATGATAGTTGTCAAGGGGATAGATACCATGTAAGGTAAACGCTGTTAGAAACGCCAATATTCCACTTGGAATGAAGAAGAGTGGCTGAATTATGTAAACTAGTGGTCCAAGAAAATCAAGATACATCATGTAGACGTTAGAAGACAAAGAATCTGGCAGCATATACCACACGCCAAATACAACAAGAAGTTCGGGAACTAACATCTTAAAACGATAATCTTGGATGAATTTCATGATTGGACCTGGTTCTTTACTTTCTTTCTCCACGATGTTCACCAGCCATTTCTAACACGCGCCGACTCTATACCTCCACTTAAGGATATCCGTATAATATCCAAAGGTGTCGAAAGAGAGAGTTGCTTTCAACGAAATCCCATGTAGATTTTATCTACAATCTCGGGGTATTTCCGACTATTCTGGTGAATCTCGCGTGAGAGCGCGGGGCTCGCTCCTGACAGTCCGCACTGGGTAGAAACCATGGTATTGCTTTCAAGGAGATCAATGCTAATTCCGGACTTGATCATAAGCGAAATTGATCTTTGCAAAGCTTTCTCAAAATAGGATAGAACTGGCTCAGAATAGGCACTATCCACATTTGGTATGACTCCCAAAGCTATTGCTCCCCCTGATTGAAGAAACGAATTAACCAACTCTGCTTGGTTTGCTTCCAGCTCGGGAGGGTATGCTATCATATCAAGGTGTGCAATCTTCGGTTTACTTTGCCATATCAAATGATACCCATTCTCAGCTAAAACTCTCCAATCATAGCAATAATGGTATGCTGGAATCACGTTCTTTGGATATATCTCATCGGTTGTCTTCATAATGAATCGTGCTGATAACCCAGAAACATTACCAACCTCAATGGCTTCTGTTATGAATCCGAATGAGGGATCATCTTGACAGATAATCAGATTCTCAACCGTCCTCTCTAGGAATGAAACATAACCTGTAGCGACTCTTGCCATGAGGCGACTGAAGAACCTAAACATTTGGGGTGTGAGATGCTGTCGTCCATCCTCTCCCCTGATACTGAAGCACATTGTTGCAGGAGCTGTTAATTGGGTTTTTAGATATCGGAATGACCCTTTCTTCAGTAATTCATGGAGTGACGAGAAATACTTCTGATTTGGAATTATTCCAGCATCTTCATCTATTACACCTTGAAAATCATCATACCCGACATCATAGATGAAAGTTCCTTTGTCCTCAAACCCCTCAAGGCTAGCACCAAATTGACGAATCATATCTTCCTCAGGCTTCATTGATTTCTGATATGCATAGGGTAACTTCAAATCGAGAACGTAGTCGAGTGCTTCATTCTCCTCATCCTCTTTGATACTACCTACGCCAAGGAATTGACCTTGCAGTTCGGGAGGTAGGATTGACTTTGTCATACTACTCGCCTCTAGTAGCTCCAGTCTTGCGCTTAATGACTCGATTACATGACTGGATTGCTGGACATCCAAGACAATCATCCGGGACATCTGCCGCTGGTTGATCCCCATACAAAAGGACCTGTTCGGATACGAGAGTACCCGCTGATGGCTCTTGTTCCTCCTCTTTGGCTCCCGTACGGGTCACATGACATTTATGCTTGCTCATCTCTTCCATGAACTCGTCCATTTCGCCCCTTACTATCACTGCGGTAGGTCCAACTCGCCTGACAATGTACTTATTGAAGTCAGGTAGCAATAGCAGGTCCTCTAGATCTTTCTCGGAGTCTGTTTCGAAGAGCGTAACATCTGAAAGGGATGCGAATGTTGTCTGAGATGTCCAATCCTCTATTGACCTGATGACATTGGCTGGGATTGGCTTCGAGCTCTCTCTCTCTAAGAATCCCAAGATGTCATTCTCGCGGAATCCTAGCTCTATGGCATGAAAGATAGAACCCTCGGTTATCCTGAATGTACTTACTACATCTGTTCTTACAGGTTCAGTGAGAAGCATAAGTCGATATAGGAGATAGTAATCCATCTCGGTCGTGAAAACAGTTACTTCAAAATTTGGCTGGACTATGAAAGTTTCTTGTCCGGATATTTCCTCCCTAGGGAGACCTGCGATTACAGCTCCACCGATATCTGTGAGCCGTACTGCCAGAAGAGTTTTCCCTTTGTAGGCTCCCTCAACTAGACCAAGGAGTATAGGTGTCTCCAATGCAATGCTAACACGTTCATCTGTAATCTGAATCCACTTCAATGGTTGTCCATCAATGAAGAGCTCACTTCTGATCCAATCTCGCATCTCTGAAACGCTTATCCAATCCTCTGTGTTTGCTTCACGTAGTCTACAGATGACCAAGTTTAGAGTATATTCAGTTGGCTGGTCTGGAGTAGCCCAGATTGCGCGGGTTCTGCCAACGGCAGAAAGAAGTATCTTTGTGGAAACCTTGTCCTGTTTTCCCTCGAATAGATGCTTGACCCTACCTGGAGTCACTCTATCCTTGTCCACGATGTCATATGCTCCAGCTTTTCTTGCCATTTTTTGAACAAGATCGAATCTTTCGTCAGTACTCTGGGACATCCCTTCCTTAATGTGATCAATCTCTCTTTTTGGGAATTCCCATGAGCTCGTCATCTTCACTTCATGTTTTGCCAAATATGAGGTCAAAATCAAGGTGTCCATTAGTATAGTGTCTCGTTCATTTACAAGATTCCGTGCCTTCTTTGGCTTTTCTTTGGTCATTTCGGGCTTTACGGAGAAATGCGTCTTTAGGTGCGGAACAAAGAACTCTAATATCTTGAATTCCGCAACTTCCCTTCCGAATTCAGTAAGCCTTGACATCATTCGACGAATAATGATACCTTTCTTTCTGAGGTCCCTTTCTGTTTGATTCAATTGTCCGTAGCTATAGATTTTCCTAAATGGTTTTAGGCGATCGTAACTCATGGCTCCCCCGCTTAAAGCTAGTAGTCCGAGGAGGTCCTTCTCTTGATCTGTAAATGATGCAAACATCTGATCACGAGCCTCCTTCTGCTTCATCTTCTTAGCTAGTAATTCTGTGAGCTGAGTGCCTGAGGAACTACCGCTCACATCGATACCCCAATACTGGCATGCAACGACAAGGTCTTCTCTAAACATGTGTTCCAGTTCTTTTTCCAGGGTTTCTTTCGCCATTATCAGACCTCAAATCGAAAATTTGCAAACAAGCGCCGAGCTTTATTGTATATTTTACCATTTTGGTTTAGGTCGTAGTAATTAGCTCTTCAGCCTGATAAAGGAAGAGTCAACCTTATTTTGTGATGATTTCTTGTCGATTCTGGTGCGTTTGTTGGAACCAGTTCTGTGGAGTATAAAGTATAGACCCAAGTCTTGGGATGATTTCGTAGGTCAGAATGAACCAATAACCCAGCTTCGCAGTTACGTGAAATCCAAAACAGTTCCACACCTCATTCTCTATGGTCCATCCGGAACAGGAAAAACAACAGCAGCGCAAATCTTTGGAAGAGAGATCTTGGGTGAAAGCTTCACATCCAACTTTAAAATGCTTAACATACGAGATCTCAGAGCCTATTCTTTAACAGATGCTAAGAGGAATATACAGGCTCTAGCAAAGATTGCTAGAGAGGATCGTACAGAGCTTGATGAATACATGTCTGTCATCTACCGAGAAGCCAAAGCTGAGCTGAAGGTAAAGGGACAATCAAAGGATCCAAATCGAAGCCAATTATTGCATCAAGCTGTGAAGCTCTTTGCTTCTACATACACGGTGTCTGACGATATGGTGAAGATATTGGTCCTTGACGAGGCTGATGCCCTCGATTCAAACATGCTTCAAGCTCTTAGAAGAACGATGGAAGTTTTCTCGGATGTCTGCCGTTTCATCCTTGTGACTCCTTCCCTTGCAGGTTGGAACCCTGCTATCGCCTCTCGATGTGTTATGGTTAGATTCAATGCGATAAATGCATTCGATACTGAGAAACTTATTGCTGATATTTGTACAAGAGAATCTGTTAGGATAGATGAGTTTGGTATGAAAGCGTTGGTTCGAGTCACTAATGGTGACTTGCGACGAGCCTTGAATCTCCTTCAACTATGCGCTGCCGGAGGCAAGCATGTCACTGAGGACGTTGTGTTCAACTATTCTGATACGCCTTTAAGCGCGGGTGTACGGTCAATGATATCGTTGGCTCTTGATAACAAGTATCCCAAGGCCAGAGATGTCCTTCGTAGCCTATTGACCTCTGAGCAATACACTCCTAATGAAGTCATCCTCCAGATACAAAGAGAGATTGCAAGCCGTCCATTGAATGATATAAAGATGAAGCATATCATGGAACGAATATCAGAGATTGACTATAGAATGACACAAGGAAAAAATCCCCACATCCATCTAACAGCACTTCTGGCATCAATAGGGAGTATTCAGGAGGAGCCCTAAAAGAGAGGATCTACCTCATGATTTGTGAAATCCTGTCGGCTAAGAATCATAGCTTGATTTGGCTCTAGAGATTGTGAATCGAACAAGAATTCTGCCCTTATTCTGCCCTCCATGACCGATATCATCTCTTGCTGTTTTGCCAATGATAATATCTTTCTTACCTTTGTAGGATTCCCGTATCGCCATTGGAATGATAACGCATGCACAGCATCTTCGATTGTGATTATACTGCCATACTTTCTGAAAAGATGAGCTAGCATAAGGAGGATGTGTTTACCATTCATAATCATTCTCTTCATCAAGACTCTTTAAGTACATATTCCATTTTCCTAGTTGAAGGCGCGAGGAATGAGAACGTACCATGGGTATTCCCTTGAAGAACTGAACGAACTAGTCAAATCTAAAATAGATTTTGATGGTGAGATTCGTTTGGATTCTACACTCCTGGAAGGATGGTCCTCGCTGAATATCCTCGGATATCATAATAATAATCCCGCATTTATATTGAAACTCCCCAAATCTTCAGAAGTACAGAATTTCGATAACATAAATTTGATTCACAACCAGCTTTCCAAGTTTGATCTTTGTCCCAGACCCCTCTATCATGGTATGTTGGATGATGATGACCTTCCTTCAATCGTTCTTGAATATATTTCAGGCAGGATGTACGATTCTCCTTTCGATATCTCTCAGGAAGATTATTGGCGACTAGGAAATGTACTTGAAAGGCTAGCAACTTTAACTATTCGAGGTATTCCGGAGTACTCTGATGCTGTCGAGCATTTGAATGCAATCACTCGACCAATGGAATTGAGGATATATGATTACGGTCGAAATCTTACTAGAGGCTTGAGTCATCTCTTTGAGGAGTTCATATCCTTGGCTGACGTTTCAAGAAACAGGCTCGAAGGCTGTAAATGGGATCCTGTTACTGTTCATGGAGATCTTTTTGAGCGAAACATTGTATTTCGAGAGGATGTAGTTATCCTTCTTGATATGGAAGAATGCTGTGTTTCCGATAGATTCTATGATCGAGCATATCTATTTGCTCAATCATATACAGAAAAAGCCCTTTCTGAGGAAGATCCAATCCGAACAGTCTGTCCAAGAGACCACTGGCTGAATCTTGAGATATTAGCTCTTTGTAGTGTGATTACATGGAGCCTGCAAAGATTACTTGATTTAGAATTAGGACTGATAGAACTGAATCTATCACAGTTTGTTCCAGATGATTTGGTGAAAGAATATGTTAGGGAAAAGATAGGCGTACTATCTTCCCTTTTAGAACGTTGAATGTCCTGATAATCATCTACTAAGCAACGATTCGATTTCTTTTTGCTCTACACGAATCTCATTACCTTCAAGAATTAGCTGAACCAACCGCCTTTGGTATTCATCTTCAGAAATTCGTCCTCTGGTTCTATTCTCATCCAGCTCAAATCTTCTATCTCGAATCTGCATGAATGCTTTGTCCAATGCTGCCTGCCTTATCCTTAGTAGCATCGGATTTTGCATGGTCGAATGCTCCCGGCTATCTATTTCAACCATAATCTACAGCTCCAATATTATTATCAGATGATATTATTAGATAATATAACCTCATATAAATGAAGTGGGGGCGTTCACTTTCTATTGTGAAAGCTCAGTGGCAATACATTATTCAGTACTTTTTTCATGATTTAAGGGGGTTTAATTTGAGTCTTGACGATATGTTAGCCAAAGGACGTGAACTCTACAAGACCGGTATAGATATCATCGATACAGAGGTTCCTGAGGGTTTCCCAAAGAACGCTTTTGGAGTTATACGTGGTCCGGGCGGTGGTGGCAAATCGGTTCTGTTGAATCAAATGGCAAGATATGCAATGAATTCGGGTAAGAAAGCGATCTATGTATGTTTTGAAGACACTCCACTTTCCGTTCTTCAAAACTTATGCTATTTAGGATCAGATCACAAGAAGATACTCAGTTCTGGAATGATTCATCTAATTGATTGCTTTTCGAGTCAAATTCTAAGAAAGACCTCCAAGTTTGAGCATACTACTCTTGTTAGAGACCCAACTGAACCAGATCAGATTAGTGATGCCATTCATAGTTTAATCATGGAAAATGGCAAGTCTGAGTTTGGAGGTATCTTCGTGGACAGCATTACTGAACTATTCTTACAATCTCACCCATTCAAGGCAGTAAATGCGGTCAAGGCTTGGCGAGCGACGTTCTGCAAAGATCTTTACATTCCCTGTTGGGCAACATATCATACTGGTCTTCAGCAGTTTGCAGCATATGATGATATGATTACCTATAGCAGCGATATCATAGTTGATACACGTCACGAGCCTGTCTTCGAAGGAGCTGGTGTTCTGATTAAGCAGTTCCGGGTCACTAAAGTGAAAGGAGCACCGCATAATCCCATGTGGGTAACATTCGAAGTCGATCAGCAAGGAATACGCAAATTAACTCTGGATGAGCTGCGCGCAATTGCTCGGAAAATTTCGACCTATGAAGCCGGAAGTCCGAAAGATAAGAAGTAGTCCTAGAAGAAACTCTCAGGATTCTTTCTCCAGATTTCCTCATCCTCTGAGGCGATCACATATTGATATCCTTGTTCTGTTAGGAAGAGTTGTCGCTTGGCAGCAAAGTCCATGTCTCTAGTGTCTTTGGTGATGATTGAGTAGAATCTAGCAAAGCTACCATCTGACTTAGGACGTAGGATTCTTCCCAGTCGTTGCGCTTCTTCCTGTCGAGAACCAAAAGTTCCAGATACTTGAATTGCAACATTCGCATCAGGTAAATCAAGAGCAAAGTTCGCTACTTTGGATACAACAAGAATCTTCTCTTTTCCCTCTCGAAATGCCTCGTAGAGCGTTTGTCTATCCTCGTTGGTGGTCTTGCCAGTTATGAGTGGAGCTTGGATTTCATCCGCTATTATTTTCAATTGGTCCAGATACATACCAATGACCAAGACATTGTCCTCTTTGTGATACTCGATCAAATCCTTGATTAGCTTGACCTTGATGGGATTCTCTGCGGCAATTCTATACTTCTTCCTATCCTCCGCCAGTGCATATTTTCTACGCATCTTATCAGGGAGATCTATTCGTATCTCGTAGCAAATCGCAGTGGCAATCCAACCTTGGTCTTCAAGCTGTTTCCATGGCATGTCATATCGTTTGGGACCGATGAGACTGAAGACATCTTCTTCTCTCTCATCTTCTCTGACCAATGTTGCTGTGAGACCTAACCTTCGGGTCGCTTGAATGGCAGCTGTGACCCTGAAAACAGGTGCTGGAAGCAAGTGAACCTCATCGTAGATGATTAAGCCCCAATTCCGTGCATCAAAGAGGTGAAAGTGCTCAAATTCATCCTCCCTTGATCTCCGCCATGTCAGTATTTGATATGTTGCAACTGTTACAGGTCGTATCTCTTTGTCTTCTCCTGTATACTCTCCTATTTGGTCGGCAGTCAGGGTTGTCTTATCAAGGAGTTCTTTTATCCACTGGCGTACAGCAACAACATTCGGACAAAGGATAATGGTTGAAGTCTGGAGTTCCTTCATGGCTCCAATCCCGACCATGGTCTTGCCAGCACCACAAGGTAGAACGATGACGCCTGAACCTCCTCTTACTCCACCACCTGCATGGAAAGTCGCGACTGCGTCCATCTGGTACTTTCTAAGTCCAAAGTGTTTGCCATCTAGGGTAGTATCTCTAAGAGAGAAATGTAGGGTTTCACCTTCGGCATACCCTGCAAGATCCTCTACCGGATGTCCAATTTCTAATAGTGCGTGTTTGAGATTGCCACGGTTAATTGGGTCAACAAGAAAGGTCGTTTCATCGACTATCTCAACGAGGAATTCCCTGGCCTTCTTACTCTGCCAAATCTCTGTGGCCAAATCCTCATCAGTACATTGAAGGAGCATATCCTCCCCTTCCGAGAATAGTGTAATCTGACCATAGCGGCTCATATACTCAATGATTTCTCTTGAGATATTACCAGGAATAGGATACTTTGCATAATCCTCTAGTGCATCGACTACTTCTCGAGCACTCATACCCATCGCAGCCGCATTCCAAAGACTGAGTGGTGTTACGCGATAGGTGTGCACATATTCTGGGGACTTGACTAGCTCTGCGAAGCGAGCAAGAGAATCTCTCGCTTCCTCATATTTTGGATTATCTACTTCTAGCAGAACTGATTTGTCAGATTGAACTATTAGTGGATTCATTGGATTCGGCATGCGATAGTCCTCTAGTGGTACTTCATTTATTCCCAGAATGTGTTCCTAACTTCAAGCGGGAAATCGCGGTTACGCGAGATTGTTCAGTGATAAATCCTTCCGTTTGGTCATAGGCATCATTACCAGCTAAGTTTTTTTGTTCATATGCACATAGTTTGACTTATAACCTAGGAAGGGTTGCAAAACGTAACCGCTTACTCTGGAAGGTCTATACCGTGGAGACGAAACAGTTCATAATGGTCGTTCTGGTATTGAGCCTCGTAGTAGTTGGTATAACAGGAGCTACACTCTTTATGCCTCCTCCTGTTGATAATCCAACAGATACAACAACTACCTCGGACTCAACAACGACTACAACAACTGATGATGGGGTTCCTGATATAATATTCAGGGATCAAGACTTGTTGCCTTTCAACATTGCTGTTCCGGATTGGGTATTTCCGATGGTTGATTCTGGTAACTACTCGATCTCAGATGCTTATGGTCAGTTCCTGATTCTCGAGTTCTTTGCAACTTGGTGTAGTGCATGTGAGTATCAGAATGCAGACAACGTAAAGATCTACGAAGCATTCCCCGAAGAAGAACTTGAATTCCTGCAGGTAACAACTGCATTGGGTGACTCACCTCAAATGCTAAGGGACTATATTACCGAGCATGGGCTTCTATGGGACCTTGGATATGCAACTGATGGCATTGCTGATGAATTTCTGAATATCCGATATATCCCAACTTTAGTCCTGATTGATCAAACTGGCACTCTCAGGTGGATTCACGAAGGAACTTGGAGATTCACTGATTTCAATGCTACAATTGTAGAACTCATGGGCTAAGGGATTGAGAAAACACACATGTTACTCCAATTGTTTGTTGAGGTAGTCGTAGAGCTTGGAGCTGCTTTTGCAGCCGGACTGTACGTAGCTACCTCTCCATGTCTATTTCCGCTTTTGCCTCTATTCCTCATCAGAAATCTGCAATCTGAAGATAGTCGAAAAAAGAGCATCATGGTGACGGGAGTCCTTATCTTAGGGATCTTGGCATCGTTGGCGATCTTCGCAGTCATTTCAACATTTGTTGGTATGTTCTTCATACTATACTATACCTATATTCAAGCAATTCTTGGTGCTGTTATCGCTTTCTTGGGCGTTGTGACTTTATCCCACACGCTCCGTGAGAAGCTTAGACTCACAAGGCTGAGTATGAGGGACCCTGGAAAGCCAACAACCCTTGTTGGAGTGTTCATCGTAGGTTTTTCATATGCGCTTCTCGCCGCTCCTTGTACAGCTCCAGTTGTCATCTTTGGATTACCGCTACTCTTTGGCTTTCAAACTAACATCTTCATGTGGTTGGCTTTGTTCGCTCTACTGGCAATTGGAGTAGCAATTCCATACTTGGCAATTGCACTAGTGACAGGAGAAGCGAGGGATAGGATGGCTAGTAGAATTGCTAATTCTGCTAGAACAATTGAGATTCTTGTTGGAATCCTGTTGATAGCATTGGGAGTCTGGCTAATGCTACCGTGGATTCTGAGTTTGGTTGTAGTCTAGGCTTAGACTACTTCCTACTCTTTTTTCATAGCCTTTATCCTCACCTATATATCCCAGATATATTTGCCAACTTCCGAATTACTCATGGAAATTAGTAAGAGTACCATCAAGCGTGATCGGCTCTATACAAATCCACGGGTAATGATATTAGCAATAGATGCGATGCTGATAATGCTAGGCTTTGGTATTGTGGCTCCTTCTATGGCATTCTATCTCATAGCCCTTGAAGGCGGTTTGACGCAAGCTCCAGGTCCAAATTACATCGTACCCGATACCGTAGTGGCTGAGTTCTCAGTCGTTCTTGGTGTCATGATGGCATCGTTTATGGGAACACGAACTCTATTGGCGCGATATTTCGGTGGTTTCTCTGATGATCATGGTCGAAAACCAATACTCATGACGGGTCTCCTCGGGTATGTTTTCCTTCTAGTGTTCTTTGGGTTAGCACAGAACTGGATTCATCTTCTCATCGTAAGAGCGATGCAGGGTGTGGTTTCTGCAATGGTTTGGCCTGTTGCAGAAGCAGCGCTAATGGATATAGTTGGATTGGAACGCAGGGGTGAGGGCCTTGGTCTCTACATGATGGTTTCAAATGTAGGATTTGTCCTTGGCCCTGGCCTAGGTGGAATTCTTTACAACCTTTGCCGAGACGTCCTCCTTCTACCTGTTCCAGATGTTTTTAGAGTGCCATACTATATTGGAGCTCTAATTGTCTTGCCAGCTACCATATTGACAGGAATTATTCTAAGAGAAACAGCTCCTGGGAAACTAAATCAGGAGATTACTTCAACTGAAGCTGAAGGAGATACAATTGAGATACCTAGCTCAGCAAATACTCGGATGACTCCCAAGCGAAAGAGGATGATTCAAGTTCTCTATGTTATGGCGCTAACGAATGGGTTTGCCATGGGTTTGGGACAGCCGCTGTTTCAGCTTTTCTTGATGAGTCATATTACCAGTGATATCGGTTTGATCGGATTGATTATATCTGGAGCGGGTGCAATAGGGATGCTCTTCTCAATTCCTGCTGGTAGAGTTGCTGACCGACACGGTAGAAAGGGTCTTGCGGTTTGGGGTGCTGTAGGAAGCAGAGTAAGCTTGTCTGCATTGCCGCTTACCGGAACCATTCTGCAGACTAGTCTAGTATGGATTGGCCAGAGTGCTTCGATGGCGATATCACAACCTGCTCAAAGAGCTATTCAAGCTGATTTAGTCCCATGGGAGTTACGTGGAAAGCTATTTGGTACAATTCAGGCATTCTTCAATGCTGGGGCTACTATAGGTCCAATAGCTGGAGGTGCATTATACGCCTTCTTTTCTCTCCTCACATTTCAGATTGGCTCCGTTCTGCTAGGCGGATATGTTATCCCCTTCTGGATGGCTGCTATAATAGGGATAATAGGTGCAATTCTCCTGTGGCTCTATGTTGAAGAGACCCATCCTGCCAGTTGTCCTACAACATTGGACTCCGATGAGTGAGCTCTCGTGTTCATTGGCGTCGACCGTATCGCTTAAATACGAAAACTTCAGATTCGCTCGATAGTAAGTAGATTACTAATGACAGTTTGGAGGTGCAGTATCTTTATGCGATCGATAAGAACAGAAGAGGTTTTCACAGGCAACTGCACAGGAACTGTCGGAAAATTCTAGTTTTCCAGTCTTTCTTTGTGTGCGATGGTCATTCAACACGTCGTGACTTGATACTCTAGAAAGGGCAGTCTTGTTTGGCAGTTGGCTAGTTCTCTTAACGAATTATTGTGTGCTTTGGACTTAAGGCGTGTATTATTGCTCGATCAAAGAGTGTGGAACAAAAGTTGCAAAAAAACAAGAAACGAAGACACCCGAGCCTCATTAGAAGTAGGTGTTGAGGATGGGTGTCGTAGAGAAATTCAATCCCCTCAAAGGCAGTGCCCTATCACGGAAAAGGGAGAACACTACCGATGGAAAATGGGGGAAGAAGGTCGAAATAAATGAGATCAACTTAGAGGATGTCAGGACTGATGCGATTGCATTCGGACTTGCAACTGATGTGCTCTACCAGATGAAGGCCGGGAAGGAAGCATCGATCTTTCTTGCAGAATGGAAAGGACATCCGATTATCCTGAAGGCATATCGATTCTGGCAGACTGCTCAGGCTCGCAAAGGTAAGGGTGTTTATGCGCCAACGAAGATGGAAGGCCTTGCATCAAAAGAATACGAGCTTCTGTTACTCTGCTTCACAAAAGGAATGAATGTTCCTACACCAATTGGTCGGGTAGGGAATTTCATTACTATGAGGCTAATTGGTGATGGTAAAGAACCTGCTTCACAACTACGAGATGTGCGCCTGGAGAATCCTGAAGAATCTCTTGATCTAATACTCGATCAATATCTAGTCATGTATCGTGATGCACATTTTGTGCACGGCGATCTAAGTGCGTACAATGTCCTATGGTGGAAAGACAAACCGTGGCTAATCGATATGCCTCAAGCGATTCACGTAGGACCTTGGGCTGACATGAAGGCTGCAGTGTCGCTGCTTCATCGCGACATCACAAACCTTCTCTTGTATTTCAAGCGATACTACGATGTGCGACGAGATCTGGAGCAGATTTTGGGTATCTTCCTGTCAGAATATGTTCCTGAGAATTTGAGGAACTACGATGAAGATGTTGGAGTGTGGATACGATGAGTAGGGTCGAGAAGCATAATCCCTTGAAGTCGGGAGCCATAACTCGAAAGCGCGATGACATGAAAGGTGATGGAGGAAAGGTCGATATTCCCGAAATCACCTTTGAATCTGTTAGAGCGGATGCAATAAACTTTGGATTGGCAACAGATGTCCTGTATCAGATGAATGCCGGAAAAGAAGCATCGATATTCTGTGCAGTCTGGAAGGAGCATCCAATCATTCTCAAAGCATATCGCTTCTGGCAATCATCCCACCAGCTTTCGAAGAAGAGAGGTTTTGTTGCTGCTGGTACTAGTAAACGAACCTACTGCATCTTGGGCATGATGGAGAACTTTGCAGTAATCGAGTATGATCTGTTGATGCGATGCTTCAAGGCAGGAGTACATGTGCCAACTCCCATTGGTCGAGTAGGTAACTATCTGACCATGCGATTCATCGGTGATAACACTGAACCAGCTCCCCAATTGAAGGATGTGGAGCTGGAGAACCCTGAGATTGCCTTAGATCAGATCTTGGACGATTATCTCATAATGTATCGGGATGTACACTATGTTCATGGTGATTTGAGCCGCTATAATATACTATGGTGGCAGAATCGACCATGGATCATCGATGTTCCGCAGGCATACGAGGTAGGTGTACATTGTGACATGCTGAAAGCTGAGAATCTTCTCAGGAGGGATATCAAGAATGTACTCAGTTATTTCGAAATCTATGGTATCTATAGAGACGTTGAACAAATACTAAGCGTGTTCCTGAGCGAATACATACCGAAGAATCTCAGGAACTATCGCGAACTCGTTGAAGGAGGTGAGCTACTATGATGCAGTTACCAAAGAGTGCTGTCATAGTTCTTCGACACTTAGTGAAGAGAGGTCCGATGTGTCCTGTAGACATTTGTGAGACTGCAAGTCTAGCTCCTCGCACTGTTAGTCATGCTTTGAAACGACTGCTTGATGACCAATTGTGCAAGAAGATTCCGAATCTTCAGGACATGAGACGCCCCCTCTACACTCCAAACTTCGATACTGCAGTTGAGATGGTATCCCGATATGGATTTGATTCAACCATTGGGAACCAACTCAATTTCATGCTTCGAAGATAGGATCAATTAAGGAGATCTACTGTTGAATAATGGAAAGGAGAGCAAACTGGAGTCGAAACAGCAAATCGACAACAGACCCTCTAACCAAAATGACTCAACACCGAGTCATGAAAAGAATGAGCATGATGATAGCCTTCGCTTGCGTCTTTTAGTAAGTGAGGCTATCTGATTTTTTATGGATGATTCCATTACCTACAGAAGAGATTACTTCATACCTCATTTCTTTTGGACCTGTTTGGCAAATGTATATTTCAAAATTCGTTTGGACAAAAGGATATGAAAGATGACACTCGGGTCTTCCCGATGTCATCTATCCAGAGTGATGTCAAGGCTAAAAGGTCCTCTGCGATATTCCTCCAGGAGAAAAATACCTAGGAAACCTTTCTCAGAACGACCCTTGATACACCCGGTATCTTCCTAAGGCTGTCCTCGAGCTCTTGCAGCGTTACAACAAGCTGGTCGGGAACGAAGTAGCACTCATAGAAGCATTTTTCGCCGCGTAGACATACGCCAGTTGTGAAAATGATATCACTCAACTTAGCGTCATTGAAGCTAAAGTTTAGCTGCTTGAGGAAATTGCGCGACAAGTCGCTAATTTCAATTCTGAGAAGATAGATATCATCCGATGCAACGGGGAATATTTTCATCACGCGATCTTTGTGATGCATTACGGTAAGTGCTGCTTTTTCTTTGATGTCGGCTACAAACTCCGCCGGGAACTCAACAGGCTCTCCTGGCCTGAAATGCAAAATGATTGCTGAGGTTGCACCCTCTCTGTCTGTCACCATCGCTATTAACGTCCTTTTAGTCCTTAGCGCCCATAAGGTCTGCTTTTCGATTTGTGTGTTTCTCACTAATTAAGTTATTCTGTGGTTAATCGATTTTGAAACACACACATCCTCCTTACTTGCTATATACTTTCTCCGTTATGAAGTCTTGCACAATGTATTTTTGCACTGTTTTTACTGTACTCATAGGTGTCGGGATTGGGAAATGGTCGCTTATCACAGTTCGTTGGAGTGATGCTCATCTTTGTGTCTTTTGCCATGAGCTATATTGTAGTTCAAGCTACGCTTGAAATCGGTCCTCTTAGCTTGGAACTCATCGCGTCGGGATTGATAACATGGGGTATTCTTGCTCTTCCTGAGCTAGCGATTGGACTATGGCTCCTTATTCGAGGAGGCCATCAAGCGAAGCTCAAGGATGTTTCAGGAGCGTTAATCAAGCTGGTAGGTCGTGAAGGTCGAATCAGCGTCGCTGCAGCTGCCAAGGAACTTGATGTTGATCAAGATGTCATTGTGGATGCGGCTGAAGAACTATCTCGAAAGAAACTACCTTTAGTCTACCTGGATCGGAGGAGCTCTGACGTTGTCAGTCCTCGGGCTGTTGAGCTAAAGGAGAGCATTCTCCACCTTCTCTTCGCTCAGAGAAGATTGACGTTCAAGCAGATCAGTGATGTTACTGAATCCTCAGAAGAGGAGATTATAGAGGCATTGAAAGAGCTGTCCCGAGATGGGAAGTTTCGGGGAACGATCGATGAAAACTCGAAGGTGGTTTATACTAAGGAAGCAGTGGAGGCACTACCTAAGGCAACAACTTCTTGTCCGAATTGTGGAGGAAAGCTGAAATCTCCAATACTACCTGGAGAAGAGGAAGTATGTCCCTACTGTGGTCATATGATTACGAATAAGCTAAGATCATGAATGCCCGGAAAATATCTGCCACTCTGAAAGTACCTTGTCACCCACTACGACATATGCTTTCCTAAACAGGTTATTGGTGAGGCATGCATGATTTGGAAGGATTCTTACTAGGTCACCAATTTTCATCTTGCTTACAATTGATTCGTGACTGAACGAAACTTTCCCATGTTCTTGAGAGAGTTCATCTATAGATGTATGCATATCGAGTTCGCTCTCTTCATAATCCCTGAATATCTTACCAAAACCGCACTTTGGTTCGATATGAGTCGGTCCCCTGTCCTTTGATAGTGCAGTAGCCCCTGCATCGATAGCGGCTCTTTCCCCATACTTGCCAACGATTCTCGCAATCACTGTAAGTGCACAGTCAGATATTCTACAAACACCTAGCTTTACCTGAGAATAATCATAGTAGACGTAGTTACCAGGACGGATTTCTGTAATCCCTGATCTAATCTCCTTAGCTAGTGCCATCGTTGGAGTTGAGCCAATACTAATAACTTCAGGATAATAGTTGTAATCATACTCTGAAAGGGTTCGGGCAAAAGATATCATAGATTCTTGTTCTTGTTCAGCAACCCTTTCTATGCAGGATGGAGTATTGCACGAATATGAATTTCCCGCATGAGTTAGAAGACCTTTGAATTTTAGGTTCTCAGCTTCCACGACACTCCTCACAACGTCTACAGCATCGTGATTTGTTGGATCGACTCCGCATCTATGATACCCCATGTCAACTTTTACTAGAACCTCAATTTCTTGATTTGCATCTCCAGCCGCCTTACTGAATCTCTCAACCACACGATAATCATCCACAATTGCTTTCATTAACTTCTTGTCATTAAGTTCGATGAAACGCGAGAATTTTGAATCATCTATTGGCACAGCGTACGTGATATCAAAGAAACCCTTGTTTGAAAAATCCTCGGCTTCTCTCAAAGTTGAAACTGTGATTCCCTTAATTCCATATTTTTCTTGAATTCTAGCGATTTCAAGACACTTGTGAGTCTTGATATGAGGTCTCAATGATACATTGTTCGCCTTTGCCTTCTTTGCCATTGAAACAACATTTGCCTCTAATTTTCGCTTATCTATAATTAGTGCTGGAGTTCTGATATCACTAATTTCCATATTATAGTGAAAAACGAAGTACAAGATATAGTATTTGAATTAGAAAAAGTCTATTTATCTAGCACCTTTGTAACCATGAAATCGTAGTCGGTTATCCAACCATTTCTCTCATCACTAAATGCTTCAGGCCAAACATTGAAGACTTTTGAACTTGAATAATCAGCAAGAAATACCGAAACATGGTTGAGATTGGAATAAAGATTCGAGAGTAAATTCGAAAGGTGCGCTGATTGAAGTCGTAGGAACCAGAACATGTGATTTTCTACAATCCGAAGTGTTGAGAAGAATGGGAACGGATTCGTAATAAGCTGGGTACGTAGGTCGCTCAGATATTGCTTGGACCCCTCAGCTGATACAATTACCGATGTATAGACATCAAAAATGGTTGGGTCGAAATTGGTTCTGAAGCCATTGAAACAGTCCTTCTGAATCATTTTGTATCTCCTACTAAATGTCTGAGGTGTTATCTCTATACCTTTCTCGTTCAGAGATTTGATTATGTCCAAATTCTTTCGTCTTGCACCTCCCATGACCTCATTGATAATATGAACATCTTTCTTGGTTAGCCATTCCAACGCCATACAAGGTTTTCTTTCTTCTTGCTCCCGCGGATTCTTCTTAGTCTTAAACTTGAACCATTTATCCATGTTAAAGTCCCAGGTCATCTTTGCAGAATCCCATCCCTTCACGGAAAGATTACTGTATACAGAACGTGAATTATCTCTGGGCAATATGGAATATTCTGAGATTGTATTCCTTTCCTGCATAATGTTAAGCAATTCCCTAATGAGATCCACTGTGCCTATTGGTGTTCTGAATTGCATATAGAGTCCGTTATATTTACCAAAGCAACGCACAGAATATTGAGTATATGGATGTTTGTCAGCTATTTTCTCCATACTTCTCATGTTGTCGATATTTGCGGTTTCAATCATAACACCAAAGAATTCTAGTCCAATAGCTTGATTATCGATAATTGGGGCTGTCGTAAAGTACCTTCCTTCTGGATGATGCTGAGCTGTTTCAGAGGGCTGCACCCCCTCCAAGAGTTTCATCCTTTTTGCAACTGTGGGTTTAGAGATGCCTGTTCTATTCGACAGCTCGTCTATTGTTGCCAATGGCTTCTCTTGAACTGCAATGAGCAATGTCAAGATATCATCCGAGAGTTTGTTGAATGTACTCACCGCCTTCTAATAGATCGCATCAGGAAGCTCTACAATCCATGTGTCAATCTCAGGAGGAAGTCCCGGTGCCCCCTCTGGAGGATCAAAGTCGATCTCATCAAATCCTGAGTCTAACTCCGAGGAATAGGAATATGCATATACGGAATATTTGTACCAACCTGATTCCGTTGCAGCATTGAACCAATACTGCGTCACAACACATCCTTCACTAGTGACAATTGCACATTCATAGACGTAGCTAACTCCTGATGGTAATGTCAATGTACAGTATAGCTCAATGACATAATCAGTAAGATTATCGCTATTAGGAAGTATGATTTCATAGACAACGACAATATCGTCTTCCATACCATCATCGTCAAGATTCGCATAGTATGCTTGGTCCATTAGCACAATGATTCCGTTCCCTGCATCGGCAGATGTAGGTGCAAATGACGCAATTGAAATGAGCAATATCGCCAGTAGTAGATATTTCGCGCCCCTTGGCATCCCGTTCACCTATTTGAGAGAATCAACAAGATTGTATATATCCTTTCTGAGAATTCTCTCATGGTATTAAGGTAAACATACTTAAATAGAAATTTCGTTTTTATCTCATATTACGTTTCTAAGAAACGTGACGCACGCGATGTTGCCTGGATGGGGTCTATGGGGTGCAATCCGGAGATGGTTTCGGTCTATATCTCTCTAGCAGAATCATTATTGCATATAATGGAACGATAGGACTGCATGAATCCCAGAAAGGATCAGGAGCATGTTTCTTGATTGAGCTGCCACTTTAACATCAGGTAATTCCTTTTTGACTCCCCTTTATCCTTCTTCGCAGCCTAAGACGAATCTCATTCATTTTCATTGATGCCTTTGTTTTGGATGGCCAGAATTGTTGGATTTCCTGAAATCCCATCACGTCGAAGTATAAGGGACACGCACCATTGCAATAATCGAAATGCTGACATTCCCTGCACCCCTCTGAAGCGTATTCTTTCTCTCTCCAGAACAATGAGGCTCTGTTGTACCATACTTTCTTGAATCCATCAGTCAAGATATTTCCTACTGGCTTGCTAAAACTAGAGCAAGGTAAAACTCCTCCTTCAGGATCAATAGAGATCAACCCGTCGCACGCGGCGCACATCTTAGCTCCTAGCCCATGAGCTATTGGATTGAATAGACATACAGGTGTAGGAGCATACCACACAAATTGGATTTGTTTCTTCTTTGCTCGCTTCTGAATCCGTTTCACAATTTCCCCAATCTCAGAGAAGGTTATCTGAAGCTCGTTCCTCATCTTAGCAGCGCTGCCAGTGTAAATGACCATATTCATACTAAAATACGACAGGCCCAAGACATCTGCGTGAAAATCAACTAGTTCTTCAAGTCTGTCAACGTTTGGACGACAGATTGTCGTGTTGCAATGAGTATAGATTTCAGTTTCCCGAAGATTCCTGATTCCCTGCACAGTTCTATCAAATGCTCCGCTAGTTCCAACAATAAAGTCATGAGTTGCAGCATCAGGTCCCTCGATGGAAACTTGTGCGCTATTGAGGTCTGCAGCAGCTAGATTCTCAACAAATTTCTTGTCACTGCAAAGCACACCATTTGTGATCAAGTTCATTCGAAGTCCTTTCTCCCTGCCATACTCAATGAGTTCAAAGATGTCCTTTCGTAGAGTAGGTTCCCCTCCTGTGAAGGATAAGCTCGGGACTTTTGCATCATTGACCAAGATATCGATGACTCTTTTCACCTCATCTGTCGACAGCTCACCTGAGTCACGATATGGAGAGAAGGCATAGCAGAATCTGCATTTGTTATTACATCGATATGTGAGCGCAATCTCACTAAGGACTGGATATTTGATATCTCCTGTTCCAAACGGTAGTATCTTTGCTGTCTGATATGAATAGATGTTTTGATTTCCTGATACAATATTGCGTAAGTCATCGACAAATGCTGCGAGGTCATTCAGAACCTTCTGATTGTCAACCTCAAATTTAGTTGTGAGTTGCTTCACGACTCCTTCAGGAGTTTCTTCTGCCAATAGCAATTGCAACATGGTTCTTGCAGTTGCATTGAGATGCATTACTTTGTTGGGACGGAGTATGAGAAGGTTGTCCTCAGGTCGAACAAAGAAATAATCCCTTATCTCTCTCATGAACTTAGGTACCCATTTTAGATCATCAAAGGTATAATCGTAGTTCTTAGGATAATTTAAGGAGGACATTAAGCCACATCTAGAATACATAGTAATTAAGGCTTGGTTCGATTTCAGCATCTGAAAGGCTTATCAAGCTAGATTGATGACTATTGATAACGCTTGGTGGAGAATTTAGTATGAGCGCGAAGGAAACCAAACTACCTTACGGAATCATCAAGGATAAGAAACTGATAATGCACTTTAGCGCATACGACATGGATCTTCCTGTCATTGCGGCTGGAATTCGAGAGCGTTTCGATGTTCTAAAAGAACTAGATGTTGCATTCTCAGGATTTGGAACAGAAGTCCCAGAAAAGATGACTGATCAGACCCCCGCGGTTGTAAAAGCCTTCTTTGAATATGTTGGGAAGGAGTCAGAGGCTGATGTTATCCTGAAGCGTGTCTATCATCTCATCTGGGGTGGTATGATTCAAGAATTCCCAGACCTACTTGATTGGGCGACTGCAAAGGGTGATCTATCAAGTCTAACTCATGCGCAAGCTGATATCATCAGGGCACGAAAAGGTGAGGAGTAGATAGCTCCTATCATATCATTGGACGAACATTGGAGATGGGTCCCAATTTGAAGAGAACTCACCGAAGCATTGTCTGTCTTTTCATTGTTGCACTAACAATGATGCCAAGCATTACATTTGCGACCGTACTAGCTCAGGCTGCTGAAGTGAACATTGATAGCGTTCGTGTTGAGGTGATTGTCCTACCGAATGGGAGGATCAATGTCACCTACTGGATGGAATTCACTGTAAAGAGTGGGTCTCTAGGTGGATTCGACCTATCAGGTATCCAAGAGAGTTCAATCTATGATCCTGCCCGTGCCTATGCAGATTATGATGGCACTCACTATCCTTTGGTTATTACACCTTTGGCAAATGGATATGGGCTTGACTGGACTCCTCGAACCCAAGAGGATGAATCCGTCCTCATTGTTTTTGGATACTTCAGTACTAACAGAATCATCGAAAAAACGACCGCAACTGTCACTCTTGAGGGATCAGGATCTACTGTCACTGGGGATTTTGGCGTTTTTAATTGGGCTCCTGTGCAATGGGAACAAGAGATAGGATATGAGAGTATCCGCGTTGTCTATCCTATTATAATGGACCCCTCATGGATTACAGGAGAGGGTGGTATTACACCAGATGGAGCCGATTATGCAGGTTATGTTGTTGATTCTAGACAAGCTATTGAGGATTCTAACGGGAACTCTTGGGAGTATGATGAAGAGAACCTTTTGGCTTATCCTTCCTCCGCCAGTGCTTCACCTCGCAACTTTAGTCTAAGTCTTAGATCCAACATCGTTCTCGCATATGACCACTTGCGGGTATTCCACTATACTAATTGGAGTTTCTATGAGCCCTTTCTTCAACCTGGCGCATTGTGGTACAGTACTGAAGGATACATGAATGTGGATGCTGAAATCGAATTCGATGCTAGTATAGCTGTAATAAACATCGGTGATGGCGAACTCGAAGATGTTACTGTTACAATGTCAGTTCCAGAGAATCTTACTTTGACTTCCGGGTCGACATCATACTATATTGGACTGCTGGATGGAGGAGAATATGTAACAGTAGAGTATTCTTTCATTCCAGCAAATACTCCTCAAGTACTGACACTATCCTTCTTAGTATCCTCATCCGATTTGAATCAATCCCAATGGGTGACATTTACTTTAAGCATCTACGTAAGGGAATTCATCCCTCCCTTGATTCCACCTTCTTACCTCATATTTGGATTCGTAGGACTATGCGTGTTAGGAGTAGTCTATATCACTTATCGGAGGGTGACCCGACGATATGGAGCAACATGGGAGATAGATGAAACAACGAGTGTCTATGAGAGTCCTGAGATAGGTATACAGACATTTGGCGAGCCTGGGACGGTCGCAGAACTGGATCCTATCGAGTCTGCTTTCTTTGTCAGTGCAAGTCGACAAAAGGTAGTATCTATGATTCTAATGTCGTGTGTCCGAAAGGGAGCTGTTCGAATAATCTCAAGCGATCCATTGAAGCTGGTTGATACAGGAATCGAATTCGAAGATTTAACCTACTATGAACGGAAGTTCGTCGACGCAATAAGGGATAACCAACTGGACCCTGACAAGTTGGATGACATGCTTGAGGAATTAGCAGAGAAGGTCCAAGAGAAATCATGGAATGCCGATTTCGATGCTACTCGCGCACACCATGATGAGATGGTCGACGGTGCTTGGAACGAGTTGGAATCCCAGCCAACCTTGGACGGTCGGACTGATTATTACTTCAATCAGCAATATCACGGAGGATGGGCTTGGTACTGGCTCTATATGCATCCCCATCATGACCGTGATCTTCCACGTACATTCACCCCTCCTGGTGGAACTATAGCAGCACCTCGTATCCCAGACTGGTTCAGTCAGATGGCGGAAGCTACGGGCAACGTTGTCACAGAAACTGGGCGCGTTATCGGAGATATTGGGGCAACAACTGCAAAAATAATGGGGAATGTAGCGAATACAATTGGTACCGTCTTCACTAATGTCGGTGAAATCGTACGAGCTCCTTTGAAGCCAATTCTTGAAGGCACAAGTCGCTGTGTATCACATGATGCGTGTCACTCAGCATGTGTTTCGCATGATGCATGTCACTCCGCATGTCATAGCGCATGTCATAGTGCGTGTGTATGCCACAGTGCATGTCACTCCGCATGTCATAGCGCGTGTGTTTCCGGAGGATTCAGATAGAAGTACCGGAGCCGACACCTTCTTAGCCCCCTTTTTTTCCAGTTTCATGATTACGATGGACCCCATCGAAAGCTTCGTACAAATCTGCGGTGAGGTTGGCCACTTCACAGAACGCATTACAGGCGTCAATCTTGTTGATGCCTACATGGGACCTGAGGAGCTCGCTCCTCACAAACAGAGGACAGATTCAAACGCTCAGACTCTCTTTTCGAAGCTCGATTATCTCATCGACAATATTGAGGATAATATAGAGGAGGATCTGAGAAGAAGGTACTTGCTTGGGGAAGTAGATTCCCTAATTGCTGCAGTTAGAGTCTTCTCAGGTGAGCCAATGAGCTACGCTGATGCAGTCGAAAGCATGTTTCATATTCCAATGCGAGGTTTTCCTGAAAGGGAAATACAACACTGGATTGACATTGTTGAGGACTTACTCTCAAATGCTCCTGGTGGTACTCTTCTTGAAAAGGTGGATTTGTTCTCAAAGGAAGGAGAAGTGACCGGGGATCAACTTCGTAATCTAATCATGAACGACCTCCAAAAGAAGTCACAAGAAGTAGGATTGCTATTTCGGGATCGCATCTATTCTATCATGGGACAAAGTGTCAAAGATAACGGTGTAGAGTACAAATGCGTATTGGATAAACCGTGGAGTGGATACAACTGGTATCAGGGTGGATTCAAATCTCTCAATGAATTCAACATTGAGCGACCTTTCAATCGTGATTCCTTGAAGGCTGTCATTTATCACGAGTATGAGCACCATGTATCCAATCTATGGCGCGAACAGGTCTATCTCGAAACAGGTAATTTGGAACTATCCATCGTCCCACTACATACTGGTAGGTGTGTGATTTCTGAAGGGACTGCAGATACAGCAAAGGAATTCTTGGATATAGGACTAGACGATGATCGTACTAGTGTAATTGATGCTCTCTATATACTTCGCAGAATGACAAGTATCAATGCGGCAATCATGCTTAACAGCGAAAACAAGAGCATTGACAAGGCAGTAGAATATCTCATGGAATATGGTCTAAGAGATGAGGTTTCTGCACGAGGCTCAATTGGATTCATTCAACCCAGACAATCTGATGGACGACCGAACTTCTTTGCACCATATGTCTTTACATACTACTTTGGTAGGACTGACTTTGTACGTCCAACATTCCTGAAGGCGAAGAAAGAGAACCAGCTTGTGGAGTTCTATCGCACAGTGTATCTCAATCAATACTCAGGTTCAAGTCTTACTTGGAAGGAAGCTTTTGAGTGGTTGTGATATATTCTCAGAGAGAAATCTTTCCATCCTTCATGACTACGCGTTTACGACCATCTGCATAAGATATTGTAACTGTTGGCTTGCCTACGAGGAAATCTTGATGGTTCGCTGAGTTGTTTGCTACGATGCCAGGATAGTCCATATTGTTACCAAAGGCAACATGGATCGCATTGCCCACCTTCTCACTCTCCAAGAATTCTTCCACGATTCTAGCCTTTGGATTCAAACCAAACGCGAATTCACCTATGTGTTTCGCCATCTCATCAGTTGCTTGAGTATCGATTATAATCTTCAATGCATCCTTGTCTTCACATTCAACAGATATTACCTTGCCATTCTCCGTCTTGATCGTAACAGGTTTCTTCAAAGGTCCTACTCCACCAACTGCTAGGTCACATACAAGAGTTCCATTCATCGATGTTTCAACAGGCCCCACCAATACTTCTCCTGTAGGGAGGTTCATCCATTTCATATCCTTCCAGTTCAAGAAGGTGTCAGAGAACCATGTTCTTCCTTTGACGCTAAATGTGAAATCGGAGCCCGAGGGCGAGGTCACATGTACTGATTCCACGTCTTGAAGACTTGCGAGTAGGTTTCTAGCATATTGCTGCATAGTAGCATTTTCTTCTCTGGACAATGAGAGTGCTCCTTCAGTTAGCATCTCCATATTGATACCTGGACAGTGACCCAATCTTGATCGTCCTTTTCGTGTTTCAAGTTTGATGATGCTTATTCTAAATGGTGTTTCTTGAGCATTTCCTCTAAGAATGTTGATGAAAATATCAGGTTGTCTGGGAGAATTAATCATCTCAATAAGCTCTGGGGGAGGTACCTTTCTGAATTCACGCTCGCTCGTTTCAAGAACTAGCATTCTGGTCCAAAGACCTAGTCTGAGCGCTCCCTCCGCAAAAACAGTACCAACATCCTTTCTGACATCGTCAGTGATTATTAAGATAGATTCACCCGGTCGTGCCTCTAGAACAGATTCCAATGCATTTGCAGCTGCTTCTCGTGGGTCCATCAATAACACCTACCTTTGACGATGACCTTACCTGTTTTAGACTCTTCTGATTGAAGTCATTGGAAAAAGAAACGAGGGAGTGATGTCCGATTTCCATCACTCCAGATGATTTCTATTGATTCTTTGCGCTTGTGTATGCTCGGTCAAGCTCCTTGTTCATATCAGCAGGAATTCGTGTCTTTCCTGAGATATCACCTTCCTTCTTACGAATAAAGATGTACAGGAGTGTGACATACACAATATCGAAGGTTCTTAGAATCAAGGTGCTCGGAATCGCTGCGAAGATCAAGAAGAGTATCGCAAGCAGTATAGTTGTCAAGATGTCTCCAGCTGAGAGGAACCAGCCAATTACCGCTCCTCCCACAGTAAAGGAGAAGAACACAAAGAACGCCAGGACACCGAAACCCCAGCGCACTGCTGTTTCCTTGATGATGACATCAACGAAGTTGTTCTTCACAAGACTTGCACTTGTCTTGATTCCATCCTTTGCTCCCTTTTCTTCTGCGACCATCACAGGGATGGTGAAATAATTGATGAGCGCCCATACCCAATTTATGATTCCTGCCGCGATGCCTCCAACAGCTCGTCCTGCAACGCCTTGATTCCTAGTAAGTGCTCGAATAGCCATTACGATCAGCCGCACAATGACTCCTGCAATGCTAAGTACGATAATACCTCCGATCACATTCAAGGCTCCCTTGATGCCATCTCCCAGACCCGGATCTTGACCTCTCATGTAGATGTAAACCATTCCTGATGAAGTTGCATAGGCAAAGTTGTAGAAGAATATTGTAACAAAGAGATACAGGACTAAACCAACGATCAATGGCCAACCATTCTCTACTGTAATAGTGGCAGTCCCAGCTACGAATTCATCTAGTGGAATGCCCATGAAGTCTGCTAATGTAAATGTAATAGCTGCGAAGAGAATTGCTGAAACCAATGTGAAAATCATCGTTAGCAGTGGAGGAACGAACACTCCTTTCTCATCAAGACAAACTCTCCCTGTAAGTTTGATTATCTCTCCAGCTCTCTTTACACGATCCTTGAACACTGTGAATAGAAGAACCGTTATGAGAAGAGTGAATAGCCCAGGGATCATAATTGGCCAAGCAGCAATAAGGGCTGCAAAGTTGAAACCTGTGGCTACCCAGAGTAGAATTACTCCAAGCCAAGTCATGACGTTCATGAAGATTGCCCCAATGTAAATCAGCGTTCCACCAAGCCTATTGGCAAGTGCTGAGGCCCCGATTCCCACTAAAATGGTGAATAAGATGATTGCACCAAAGAATCCTGCAATGTATATCATATTATCCAAAAAGAAGGTATCAATTCCCAGTGAAGCTATGATGGCAGAAATGTCAAATTTCTCCCACAGATACATTAGAGAATATACACCTGCTGCAATGAACGCTCCAAACACAACAAGGAGTCCAGCTATCGCTCCTTTATGGGAAGGATAGTTCTCCTTCGTATGATAGGTTAACAAATCCGTCATTTATCGATCTACTCCTCCAACGAGCAAATATATTCCCCTCTCTAACGACACAGCTTGTTAAATATTCCCACTGACCTTGCTTTCATCCAATAAGCTCGCATATCGCAAGTCCTTTTAATTGAAATCTGCCAATGTCTTCCATGCAAAATATTCTCTATTGTGAACCAGGACGAATCTTTTGTAGGTCGAAACGTGTTCTTCTTGCTGTTGATGGAAGTGATAGGGCTGCAAGAGCTGCTTCCGTGGCATTTGAGATAGCTGAAATGACAGGGTCAAAGATACACATCATTCATGTGATACCTACCGCTTCCGTTCAACAAATAGCACTCATGACGGACGGAGATATTGAGGAAATCAAGCGGAAATACTCAGAAAATGGAAGACGCCTTCTGGAGGGCTACAAGAAAGCTGCAGAGGATTATCATCTTGAAGTTGAGCTCATCCTTGAAGAGGGACGACCTGCTAATCGCATTGTACTCTATGCAAATGAAAATGAGATAGACTTGGTCGTCATGGGTTCTAGAGGTCCTAGAACTGGAAAACGAGTTGATATGGGAAGCGAAACCGAGCGCGTTGTCGAAGGAACAGAATGTCCTGTGATTATAGTATGATTCGATATATTTGAATAATGATCTTTTCTAGAGCTTGGTTCTAGACAAATGCATATTACCAAAGTCATAGCCAATACTACTGGGATATCGAATGACGAATAGCAAGAATTCCTTTCTGAGCCGAATACAAGTAATCTTGCTACCTGTTGATGGAAGTGAGAATTCGGATCGTGCCGCTCAAGTGGCAATTGATTTTGCAAAGATGACAAGTGCCAGACTTGTCATAATGCATGTCGTCAATATTGGTATAATTGAGCAGGTCTCACGTAACTTAGGAAAGACCACCGATGAAGTGAAGCAGAAATATAGGAAGGAAGCCCAGAGTCTACTGGAGAAACATTCGTTGATGTCTAAAAACGCTGGCGTCAATGCATCTACATCCTTGGAATTTGGATTGCCTTCAGAGAAAATCCTTCAACTTGCATCAACCAGCAAAGCAGACATTATCGTCATGGGCGCGATTGGTGCTTCCCAACAAACTCGAATAGAAGTCAACATTGGTAGCTCCACAGAGCGTGTAATTCGAAGAGCTCCCTGTAGTGTGTTTGTTGTGAGATAAAAGTGAGTTGAGCCTATTCATCGCTCAACTCTTGGACCATCTTGATTATGTTTCCGATCTTCAGCATCTCCATTCCAGGACTTGCGTAGGACCCAGTGATCTCTTGAGCGAATTCCTTTGGTATTCCATATTCGACAAGGGAGCTATAGAATGCCTTTGAGCCCTTCTTGACGGTACCTCTACTTCTTCTTAGTGACAAGTAGAGCTTGGCCAACATTTTTGTACCGCTTGTGAATGATGTCCAAATGATGGACCCGATTGCTCGAGCCATCATTCTTCGTTATCAAACTCCTCGTCTTCGTCCTCATCATCCCATTTGATGCTCATACGGCGACGTCCTTTCCCTTTCCTCTCAGAGTCTACCTCACTTGTAACCATTCCAATTAGTTTCTCGAAGTCAAGTGCACCAACGAATTTCTTTGTCATCTCAAGGGCAACTGGCTCTGGGATTCCTTCCTCTATCAATTTTGAATAGAACTGACCTACTGCTGTTCCCATATTTCCAGCCGCCTCAGGACTATAGACACTGCTAATGATTCCGCTGATCATCTTTGGGATTGAATCATTGATCGCGTTAAAGAGCTCGGGTAGAGCCTTTGCGATTTCACGTAATTCCTCTGCTTCATCAGAGCCTTTGCGTCTGCGTTCTTTTCTTTCATAACTGTCATTTGGTTCATCACTCATTGGATGTATCACCACTATACAATATGAGTGGTCACTGAATATAGAAGATGTGGAAAAAAGTGACCAATTCTAGTGGATTTATTCGTCAACATTGATCTTTTAATTCCTATTTGCTGGATTTGGTGACCTTTCCGACATTCTAAATTTTTCTCTGCAAATACCAATAGAACGGTCTTTACCTATACCTATCATCCTTTTACCCAACAAACCGTGTTGCAATTTCATAATACGCTTTCATTGTCAGGTCAATTTGACCTATGGAAACCCTTTCATCATCTCCATGGAATAATGATTGGACTATCTGTAAATTGAGTAGATCATCTGATATGGCGAAACCATATGATTGAGTACTGAATGCATCTCTAAACAATCTGGCATCTGTACCTCCTGTTGAGAGCAGAGGCACAAGAATTACATCCTGCCCCTTGATTTCTCTAGCGACTTCCGCCATCAGACTCACAAGCGGACTATCCACATCGCTCGATGTTCCTGGGAACATATCGCCGCCATCATCTTTCGGGATGCGTTTTATCTCTGCTTCAGCTGCGAGATCACCAAGCGCTTCTCTGATTTGGCCATAGGCGTCTTCCTCACTTTGCCCTGGCAGTAGTCTGATATCTACGTCGATGTATGCCTCTCCCGCAACAACATTGACCTTTGATCCGCCTTTGAAGATATTTGGCGAGATGGTCATCTGGGTTAAAGCATGCAAGAATCGTGCCATCCCCATGTTTTCCTTGCTGAGCGAACCAAGTACCTGAGGGAGAGTTCTAGTGTTACTAGCCAGTTTCTTGACGATGGGACTTAAGTCTAATTTCTCGAGTAGTGGTTTGATGAATTGCGTGCTTCTTGGTGGTTGGTATTCAGAAAGACGCTGTACTGCATTTGCAGCTTTTACTACTGCATTATTGCTCTTATACGGCGCACTTCCATGCTGTTCCTCACCTTTGAAAGTCACCCTTGTCCATGCCATTCCTTTCTCGCCATACCAGTAGGCAATCCTGTTCAAACCAATCGGTTCCCCTCCCTGTTCAGTTATTAGATAGTCAACACGAACCTTTTCAGGATGATTTTGAATCATCCACTTTGCTCCATATGTTCCAGCAGATTCCTCATCAGCAACAATGAGTAGTTTCAGGTTTCCTTTTGGTTTGAATCCTTCACCATAAAGTTTGGCAAAGACGACCGTCTGAGTCGCAACAAAATAGAGCATATCAAGTGATCCCCTTCCCCAAACGCACCCATCCTTCACTATACCTTCAAATGGTGGGACTGACCATTTTCTCTCATCCAATACTGGAACAACATCTACATGAGACGGTCCGAACATAAGACTAGGCTTTCCGCCTGTCCCTTTGATTTCAGCAAGTAAATTTCCTCTCTCAGGAGCTGTTTCAAATATCTCATATGGAACTCCTTTGTCGTCGAGATACTTGCCAATCGTATGGATATTCCTCATTTCTCCCCCTGGGGGGTTGATGCACTTATTTCTGATCATCTCTTGCAGGAGATGGATTGCCTCATCAAGCATTCAGATCACTAATTATGGGGCGGACTTCAAACTAAAAAATACATTGACCCCAAGACATCTCGTACTCCTTAAGTATCGGTTTGGGACCTGTAGATGCATGTTCGACGAGGTGGAGTCAAAATACTCAGTGTGGCGAGATTACTACTTTGGAATACAAGGCGTGTTCTACTTCGCTCAAGGCATTGCCATGGGCGCGCTTTTCTTCTTGACTGCCTTCTTAGATTATCTTACTCTCTCTCCTTTTGAGAGGATTGCTGTGCAAGCGATAATCTGGCTACCTTGGTATCTGAAAATTATTTTTGGAGTTCTTTCTGACAACTTTCCAGTTAGGAAATATGGACGTAGAAAACCCTACATCTTCACTGCTGGCATTGTGGGTGTTATTGGCTGGCTAACATTACCTCTACATCTTGCATTTGGTCCCTTGCTTCTGGTTTCAGGAATCCTTGCATCACTTGGAACAAGTATGAGTGATGCCACGATAGATGCTTTGGCTGTTGATATCACTCCTCCCCAGAAAAGAGGAATGATGCAAGGGGTGTCTTGGGGGTCAAGAGGGATTGGTGTTGGTATTTCTGGACTAATTGTGGGAGTACTTGCCGATGCCAATCAATGGTTCATCATCTATGCCGTTCCAGGAATCATAGTTAGTCTTGCGTGCTTCCTTGTTCTTCTGTTCAAGGAGAACCCCTTACCTACTGACTTCAAGAGGGTTCCAGTGGCCGTCTACGAAGGTGTTCTGAAGACTCGCGAAGTCTTAGTCTGTATGCTGTTCCAAATCCTGTCAGGAGCAGGGATTGCTATTCTGGCTATCATGCAGACATATCTAGATGAGTCTGTAGGATTCGATAACTCAACGATTGGAGTCATCTTTGTGATCTTCTCACTAGGAATGTTCGGAGGGGCTGTCGTCTTTGGCCTTCTTGGCGATAAGGTATCTGTTCGTATGACATTGCCCATCACATCAGCTTTCTATGCAATCTTAGTGGTTTCCGTCCTCTTGCTCAACTTAGGGGATTTTGCTGTGGCTTCTGCTTTCTTCCTTCTTGTTGGTATAGCAAATGGTGGTTATGAAGCCACTCAGATGCGAATCAGCATGGACAACTCACCAAGCATTGTTGCTGGATCAATGTATAATCTATACAACAGCCTATCCAACTTGGGTCAGACTGCTCTTGGTGCGATATTGATTGCAGCTGTTGTCACAGCATTGGGTGACTTTAGATTGGGATGGCAATTAGCTGTTATCTTCCTAGTGGTTGCACTTTTGCCTGGCTATCAATTGGCAAAATGGCGAGAACAAAGAGAAGTATCTGGAGAACAGGCCCCTGTCATCATAGATGGCGAGTCGTTATAATTTCGGTGCAGTCCGGAGTCTGGTGGATTTCACCAGACTCTTTTCTGCTATTTCGCGGGAGTTTTGAGAACATATGACTGCCAGGACTCCTGCTACCAAGAGTCCCATAGCAGCTGGTACGAGGAGAACAGAGAGGTAGAATGAGAATGCTAAAGCCGCCGATCCATAAATTATCTTTCTGGAGGTTAACTGTCTACGGGGACCGGCGGTTTGTGGTGGCGCTTGTCGATTCATCACGACCAACTCGAATGAAAGTCAAACGTTTGATGTTTGACAAACATTGTATGGCATCAAACGCATATAAACATTACTAAGAACGCTTTCTATTCGACCCTCTGAAAAAATAGATAATCCCAAAAGAAAAGATTGAATCATTTGGTCAGTGTAAAGAACCTAGCTCTTTCATCCTCGTCCTCGATGACGTTCAGTATGCCTCTTTCAAGAAGTGCGTTGACTCGCTCTCGAACAATTCGTCGAGAGGCTGTTCCTCTTTCAGACCTAACCGCCGCTGTCAACTGGCTGATATTCAAAGGTCGATTTGCATCTAAGATCCTAATAATGAGCCAGGATATTTGATCCTTCTTCAGGTCTCCATATCTAGATTCCAGACGCTCTGCTTTAGTGAATTTGGACATGAGCTTGACCATCCCGTCATAGAACTCAAATCCCTCTCGAATCACTTTGGCAGATTCGCTGACCTCTTCAAGACCTGGGCCAATTCTCTCGATGAGCGATTCCACTCGTGCTAATCTTTTGGAAATCTCATCTAGGCGACTCTGAACCTCTTCTATAGTGAGTTCGGATTTGGTTGGATCATCACTAGTATTCGAACTCGGATTCAATGTAAATTCGCCATCACTGAATAACTTCGAACCATGATAAATGTGATTACGTCAGCCATGTGCTACGCCAAAGGATTTTATCGGGGTGTTGTATCCCTTTTGATGAGGTAGCAGTTTGAGCTCGAGTGAGTCAGATGAATCCCAAAAGGAAGTAGTCATCCCAATCAAGGATATCTTCCACTTCTCCCACTTTGGGCACTTCTACAAGCTCTATGTACCAATCGCTATTCTGATTGGAGCGATTGCAGGAGTAGCTATGATTGCCTTTCAGCTACTAATAATCGGATTCACCGAAATCTTTAGCGTCTTGCCTAATTTCGTTGCACCTCTTATAGGCGGCATCTTTTCAGGTATTCTAATCTACTTCGGAAGGAAGGAGATTCAGGGAAGTGGAATCTCAAAAGCAATTGAGATGACCCACAATCCTGGCAAGTTCAAGAGCAAGACTGCTGTTACAAAATTGGTTGCCACATCTGTTTCCATTGGGTCTGGAAATCCTGTCGGACGAGAGGGACCTGCAGTTCTTATCGGTGCATCAATTGGAAATTCAGTTGGGCGACGACTCGGATTTAGTGAGGCTTCTCATCTTCGAGTTTTCCTGATGATGGGGTCCGCAGCAGCGACTGCTGGTATCTACAAGGCTCCACTTGGTGGAGCTCTCTTCGCAACTGAAGCTCCGTATCGAAGAGATGCAGCCTTAGGATACTTTGTGCCAATCGTTATTTCTGCAATAACTTCGTATGTGGTGTATGCAGTAGTAATGGGCATAGATCCAATCCTTCAATTCACTGCAAGCTTCGACTTGACACTAGGGGTTTTGCCCCTTCTCATAGTCTTCGCTTTTGTAGCGGGATTGATCTCAACTTTCTTCTCCATCTTCTTAATCGCAACTCGTAATTTCTTCACACTAAAGCTTCCTGACTGGATGGATCCTGTAGCTGGATCCGCCCTTGCATGTGGCGTGATTTTTCTTACAGGGCTAATATTGGACCCATCGCTCACAGTTGCTGGGATGGGCTATGAGGTCATAAACAACTTGGCAAACTCCTCAGTTCCCATTCTGATTCTCATTGTCCTTCTATTCGGTAAGCTCTTTGCATCATCATTTGTCGTTGCTGGTCGCGTATCTGGTGGTGTGCTTGCATCCTCTCTATTCGTTGGTGCGATGCTTGGAGCTGTATTTGGGGAGGTCTTCTATCCTTCACATATTGGCGCATTCATTGTGATGGGTATGGGCGCTGTTCTAGCGGCAAATACAAACACTCCAGTTGCAACTACTATTATGATGCTAGAGATGAGTCATTCCTTGGATTTGATCATCCCTCTTGTTCTTTGTGTATCTATTGCCTACCTAGTAAGTGGTGGAACCTCTCTCTATGAAGGTCAGAAAATAAGTCGAGATGATGAGGAAGAAGGTTTCTTCAAGCTCGCTGAATCTCTACCAACTTCTGATACAAAACTAGAGCTCATCAGTCATGATGAAAATCCCGCAAATTCATCTACCTCCGAGGAATTGGAATAGCTGAATGAAACGCAGTTAAATTAATCAGTTATCGAATCATATGTGTACTCGATTAGCCCCAGAACCTAATCAGTCGCCGCGAGGTTTAGGAGATGCAATTGAGAAAGAAGATGCTAAGCAGCCTAATTATTTTCATCCTTACCATACCATTGATTCCCTTCTTTGTTTCTGAATACAAAGAGGCAGAATCCCCCCTTACAAATGATGGCAATTCTATTGATTTCGTTTCACTAGAACAGGAATACGGATTAAGTATTCCGCTAGTCGTATGTTTCAATGACGATTTATCTGATGACATAATTAGAGCGAACTTACAGGCTATCGGAATTACATACAGCTTTGGTGATTTGGAAAGCAGCCAAATAGGACCCTATCATCTACTTCGAGGTTCAAAAGAATCCTATTCGACTATGATTGAGGTTCTTGATATCTCCTACATCGCTCCACAGACTTCATGTAGATACACAGAATCAACTCGGGATACATCCATTCCTGAGATTAATGCGACTCTAGTCTGGCAGACGGTTGACGAGCTTGATAGAAATGTCACAGGACGTGATATTCTCATCGCTGATTTGGACACTGGTATTGACTGGACACATCCTGATTTCTGGTTCGCCAACGGTTCTGCATATAATTGGGGAGAATCTGTTTCTGATGGAACTCCAAGTAATGGAAGCGACTTCATAGATCTAAACGATAGTGGAACCGGTAGCGCCAATGAAACATTGCGATTTATCGATTTAGCCGATGACGGATACTTCAATGTCTCAACCGATTGGATTTGGGCTGAAAACCTTACTCAAGATGGAATTCCGAATATTGGTGAGCCTTTCTTTGTTGTAGAAGACACAAATGGAAATGACCTGCTTGACTTGGGTGAACAGCTCATCATGCTTAATATGCCAAAGACCCGATATATCGTTGAGGCTGATGGAACACCATCACGAAACGTCCGCTCTTGGGTCAGAGGTGTAAATCTTACAAGTAGTACTCATGAGGACACTGATGGACATGGCACCTCAGTGAGTGGCATCCTTCTCGGTGGCCAAATAGGGTATAGAAAGTACGTCGGTGTTGCACCCGATGCTGAACTGATGATGGTGAAAGTCCTTGGAGCAAGTAATGAATGGCTTACCATCGAGGAGGGTTTAGCTTGGGCTTATAATCATGGAGCTGATGTAATTCTCATTGAGGTCGGATCCTGGACCTACCAATATCTTGATGGTAGCTCTGCTACTGAATCTTTTATCGATACGATTGTTTCGAATGGCGTTCCTGTCATCGCTCCAAGTGGAAATCTTGGTGGAATGAATAAGCACGCATTGTTTGAGGTTCCTGCTGATAACCCTCATCAGGTTGATTTCCATGTCCCTTCTGATGACCCGCATATTGAGGATGTCTATATCACTGTACTTTCCGTTAATACTACAGATTTTGACGCCTGTAATTTCAGTGTTATCATAAACTTTGCCGCATGGGGCGGACCTCTTGTTACGATATATTTGCATCCAGGTTCAGGATATCAAAACTTCAATCCAGAATCTCCGATTGTCTTTGGTCCAAACATACTGAATGTTGAGTCGTTCACCTCAATATCATCAAGATCCACTAGTATGCTGGGTATCCACATCTCTGCTACGACAGCAGCTGGTATTCCTAATACAGATCCGCCGAATGGACCTCCCTATCATCAGGTCAATGTTACAGCTCCGCAACAAACGACTTTCCACTGCTACATATCAGATGATCAGAGCTCATGGAGTGGTGGTGCGGTATGGATGACAGACATCTCTGATGGCTATGAAATAACTTGGCCATCTACAGCGGACTCTGCAATTAGTGTCGCATCATATCGAGTAAGGAATCTAGTTGCAGCAGAAACAATTGGTGATATAGCCAGTTTCTCTTCGAGAGGTCCTCGAATCGATGAGGTGCTAAAACAAGGAGTCGCAGCTCCTGGTGGTTATGACATCATTACCGCGTATTCGAATGCGTCTGAATGGTTCTCATGGTACAACGCATTTGGAGTGCTTGATTTCACAGGACGATTTGCGTCATATCAGTTGTTTAGTGGGACAAGTGCATCAGGACCGCATGTTGCAGGATGTGCTGCGTTAATGATGCAAGTAAATTCAACTTGTGGCTCAGTTGTTGGAGACGTTATCGAAGCCACTGCCCTATCTGATATCTACACATCAGCGACTCCCAATCCAATTTGGGGCTATGGAAAATTGGATGTCTACGGGGCCGTAGAAGCTGTGAATCCTGTTGTAGAGTCCAACGGTCCTGCGATTGGTGTTCCAGACACCTCGCTACCTCTAACAGGCACTCCTGTTGAGATCAACGTTACTGTTTCAGACCCTAGTGGAGTGAGTTCGGTTATCTTGCAATACTATAATGGAACTTCTTGGAACAATATCTCCATGACTTTTGAGAACGGACACTATACCGCGATCATTCCGGGTCTTCCGGCAGGAACGGTTGTATCCTACAGGGTAATTGCAAATGATACACTGGGAAATATCGCGGTCAGCCCCTCCTATCTCTACACGGTGCAGGATCCAAGCACCACTACAACCACAACTGAAACTACAACGACCGGAACTACAACTGGAACAACCACAGGCACCACGGATACTACGACAGTAACCACTTCACCTACAACGACGCCGATCTCTCCGAATTATCTCAACCTTGCAATAATGCTAGGGATTGTACTAGCGATTGTTGTTTTAGGTTGCATCGTGTCTAGGAGGCGACAACGATAGCATCATGAGATAGATTTTTCCGTAAATGAACGCTGTATGGGATGGTCTTATATGTACTTGACTTTCTTGCGAATAGCAATCATCAGAATCGGAAGGTATCGTCCATGAAGAAACTCGGGGAGTTTGAACTTCAATTTAAAGAGGAAGGGACCCAGAAGACGATGCCTGTTGAAGTATTAGTTGATAGAGAGAACACAATCGTTGTGCTCGATTGTAATTGCTGTCAGAATACATTATCCAGTAGACTCCCTGGTGGTGTCTTGATACCTATAGCTTCTACGCTGAAAATCTTCTTTGAGAATCATGGAATGAGGAATTTGGGTGTTCGTGTATCAGGAACCATAATGCGAAGGACATACAAGGGTCTCGCTGATGAAACCATCATTCCTGATATGAAGAGGGAGCTTGAAACAAGCGTTTCTGCATTTTCAAAACGAAGAAAGAAGAAGTAGAGGAAAAACTCCCCCTACTTCAATGATTTAAAGACTCTAAGTCCTATTGGTTCTTTGCCTGGAACTCGGTTAGGAACTCTGCAAGCGCTTTAACACCATCTACTGGCATCGCATTATAGATAGAAGCTCTCATGCCTCCAACGGATCGATGTCCCTTGAGGCCAATGAGATCCTTCTTGGTTCCCTCTTCAACCACTTTATTCTCAAGTTCTTCACTCGCCATGGTGAAGGTGACATTCATGAGTGAACGTGAGTCCTTCTTAGCGTGTCCGCGGTAGAAGCCATCAGAATGATCAATGACATCGTAGATCATCTTTGCCTTGTCACGATTTTGCTTCTCTATTTTACCTACTCCTCCAAAGTCCTTCCAGTAATCCAAACATAGCTTGCACATGTATATCGGAAAGACTGGTGGAGTATTAAACATTGAATCTTTGGCATGCGTCTTCCATTTGAGCATCGTTGGTGTTTTTTCAGGCACTCGCTCAAGCAAGTCCTCCCTAACGATGACCAATGTAACTCCTGCAGGTCCAAGATTCTTCTGAGCACCTGCATATATTGCTCCGAAGTTCTTGACATCAACTTCCCTGGCCATTAGGTCTGATGACATATCACATACAAGGGGAACACCATCAGGGGTCTTTGGAAACTTCTCCCACTGTGTGCCGTAAAGTGTATTGTTGCTGGTAATATGGAGATATGCTGAATCCTTTCCCATAGTATATTCGCTAGGAATATGATTGAAGTTCTCGGATTCTGATGAAGCGATGACTTTGACATCACCGTATAGCTTGGCCTCCTTGATGGCTTTCGTTGACCACCCACCTGTGTTGATATACTCCATGGGTTTCCCTGGCACATGCAAGTTTGCCGCACTCATCATAAATTGAGTTGATGCTCCGCCTCCCAACCACATAATCACGTAGTCGCTTGGGACACGCATTAGCTCTCTCACAAGACCTGTTGCCTCATTCATTACTTGCTCCCATTCATCTGAACGATGGGAGATTTCCATTACAGACATTCCAGTGCCCTTGAAGTCGAGTAACTCCTCTTGTGCTTTCTTTAAAGCAGGTAAGGGGAGAGTTGCAGGACCTGGATAGAAATTGTAGACTCGTTTTGCCATGTTAATACCCTCTTACATTATTTCAGTTTGTTAATTGTGAACCCTGTCCAGATTTTTGGTTGAAAGAATGTGCTCTTCTGAGGCATCACCTCAAAGTTCTTCGAAACCGCTTCTACTTCTTTGACCTTTGTGGGGTTCATATAGAACACTGCCTGTGCTTCAGCTTTCACTGAACTAATAGATTCCTCTATCGCATCACCGATTCCTTTGAGATAGACTACGAATCCGCCTCCTTTCATGGTGCCTTGCTGTAGTTTCTCTTTATCAATGCCAAGCATCTTGTCTAGAATCAATGCATGCAGAATAGACACATCTAACTTCCGAAGCTCATCTGAGCTTTCCGGTAATATATTCTTCATGATAGTGACATCTTTGAGTGTAAGTGTATAGAAGAAGTCATCATTCATGAAGAGGCCAAAAGCGTGCCGTTCTTCTTGGAATTGCGATTCCATCATATCGAACATCGCTTCTTTATTATCGAATCGTGATATGGTGAAGAATTCTTCAAGTTTATCCAATAGAATATCCTTGTCAAAGTCATCAAGATTCTGAATCAATCTATGGGTTGGTAGGACCACTAGACCCGGATTGGATATGTTAACAAAAGTGAGCATTCGATAACGAGCTGTTTCGAGCGTAGGATTTTCCTTTGAGAGTTTCAGTGCAGTCTTGTATCTATGATGCCCGTCAGCGATTATAACATACTTATCCTTCATTAAATGAATGATTTGACTTGTGTCTTCCTGATTGTCTATCTTCCAGATTCTATGACGAACTGATTCATAATCTGTGACATCGATTGCTGCTTCATTCTTCATCGCCTTTTCTAGGATAGAATCTACTTTGCCTTCGTGGTCAGGATAGATCACGAATATCTGACCAAAATTAGCCATTGAAGCTCGACATAGGCTTAATCGATCTATGATGTCTTTGGGTAGGGTTTCTTCATGCTGAAGAACTCCTGCAAATGATCCGGACTTTGGGGCTTCAGTCGCAAACTCCTCTAATTCTATCAAACCTATGAAGCCAAATCTGAAGAGTTGCTTTCCAAATACTTCAAAATCTTGCCCGTAGACATAGAAAGACTCTTTCTCATCTTGGACTAGAATTTCATCTCTAATCCATTGTTGAAGATGCTCATTGGCTCTGGTGTACTGATTATTATCGTCTGTATCATTTTCTTGTGGCTTATTCTTAGTAATCCACGCTATGTTATACGGCGACAAGGATTGAATCTGATCAACTTTTTCTCCCTTTATGATATCATATGGAGGTGCAACAGTTTTTGAGATATCCTTGATTTTTTCCTTATTATATCTGAAAGCCTTGAAGGGAACTACTCGAACCATATAGGTCACTCCTGTATGAAATGGACCAGTGAGCGCTTCGCCGCAGGATGCTAGACATAAGTCTTTCTCATTATGAAATAAACTAATAACGGTTGAATCCCCTATAGTCAAACTTAAATTCATACCATGCGCGTGCACGCGAACCAAAACATTGGGGGTTTCCTTATGGAGTTCTGCGAGAAGTGTGGTGCTCTAATGCTACCATCAAAAAAGGACGACAAGAAGACTGTTCTGAAGTGTCGTGAATGTGGGCATGAGAAGAGCATGAAGCCTGATGGATATAAGGTTGAATTTCGTGTTAAACATTCACCAAAAGAGAAAATTGTCGTCGTGGAAGAGGACGATCGACAGTTCGAAGAGCTCACTGAGGATGAGAAGAGAGAACGAAGGAAGGAGATTCTTGAGTTCTACGAATCTGAGGATTAGGCTCCACTTTCTCTGAATAACCTTTAAGTTCAGCGAATGATATGACAATCTAGTGGAATAAATGGACTCTAGAAGTCGTTGCCACCTCCTTTTGTCAACCTTGGTACAAGATTTCAGAAATAGCTGGAGGAAATAAATTGAATAAAATGAACAACTCTTTGATTCACGATGTCCAAACCTATATTCTTGAGAACGGCACCGCCGTTGATATTTTGAGACTGGTTTCTGCAGGATATGAGATTCCTTCATCTGTAATTGACGAGGCCTTAGTAAAACTCAAGGCTTTGCAGAACACAGATGGTGGAATTCCTTTTGACCTAACTCGAGGTAATCCGAGTTCAGCTAAATTGACAGCTGAAATATTACCTCTTCTCCTTAGATTCAGAGAGTTGTATCCTGAACTCATTAACGCCATGATTTCCTTCTTGATTTCCAGGCAAAAGAAAGACGGAGGATTTGCAGAGACTCTGAACTTGGACTCATACATTGAGGACAAATACGGTTCAACAGAAGGCAGAGAATGGTATCCTGTTGGAAAAAGCATCACTTGGTTGACAGGAAAAGCATTGGAAGCTCTTGTGTTAGTTAATTATGACGATCAGGAGCGCCTTCGACGTTCAAGAGATTTCCTCATGTATTCTCAAAATGAGGACGGGAATTGGCCTGACTACCCTGACCATAGCGAGTCAGATCCACTAGGCACTGGAAACATATTACCTGCATTGCTCGCTATAGGAGTAGACTCGAATCATAAAGTATACAGAGGCGGCCGAGCTGCGCTCCTTCACCATCTAGTTACTTCAATCGAGAACAATTCGACATATGATATGGTAGATCTTACTGCCGTAGGAAAACCTGAAACGCCACAAGAACGGGATGTGATTCTTCGGGGCTTGAATCTAATTATGGTTTCCCAGAACCACGATGGAGGTTGGGCTCCAGTAGGTACTAAGAAGAGTGATCCCGAGCTTAGCTCTATCCTTGCTTATGTTGCGAAGATATGTTCCAAATATTGAAGTGGTGATGTCTTGGTAGACAAGAGAGTAGCTATCCTGCGGCGTGGAGGTTTCTATGTCGCAGGTGTGTTTACCCTTAACGGGATATTTTCTTGTAATCTACCAGAGAAGTCACGAGCTGCTGCAATATCCTCTGTTAGCGCGCAAGGACTTGTTGAAGAAAGACGTTCAGAGGATCTGCAGATTCTTGGGTATATCTTCGATATCATTGGAGGAATCAGAATCGACCCAAATCTAGTGAGATTTGATTTCTCTGGATTCACAGACAAGCAAATCCGCGTCCTGAAGAGCACACTGAAAATCCCATTTGGTGAAACACGAACATATGAAGGAATAGCCAATGATGCAGGACTTGAAGGTGCTTATCGATTTGTAGGAAATGTGATGGCATCCAATAGGTTTCCTCCATTGATTCCCTGCCATCGTGTCGTGGCAAAAAATGGGATTGGTGGCTACGGTGCAGGTGATGGAATTCCTACAAAAGTCGCTCTTTTAAAAGCAGAAAGAGCATTCGCGGATTAATTTCTCAGAATCCTTTATTTTGATTGTATTATTCAAAGGCATGGGACCTATCCTTAATGGGAGTGAAGTTGGTGAACCTTAAGGTAAGAAGAAACGGGGACTTAATAGAACTCCGCAAAGTTGAACTGGAAACACTCAGTCCACCACTATTCAGAACACTGATTGGCTACAACTCGCTGAAGCGACTTGGCTATTCAATATCTTTTATTCGACCTAAGAAGAGTTCCAGTGGTGACTTTGAGAGGATCCGGTACAACTTCATTGAACGTGGAGCAATGACGAGACAACTGGAAGACAATCTTGAACCTGATATGAAAAGGGGAATTTTGAACCAATTACCTCGTGGGGATTTCTCGATAGTACTTCTATTAACACAAATTCCAAGAAGAGGAGTCAACATTCGATTGGATAAGTTCGAATACGAGTTCTTGGGCTGCATTTTGATGCGCAATGATGAGGTCCTTGATGTCGTAATGAACAGCACTCCAACACGTGATATTCTCTTACCACAATACGAAGGCGTTGAAACCCCAGTATCTGAAGCAGCATAGATGCACTAGAGTTCGCGAGTGACGGGAGTAATTCTCTCTTCGAGTTCTCTAAGTGCTATTCTTTTCTTTCTTGTTTTATTCGCCTGTATGGCAGATCTTCCAAATAGTATGGCTAATGGTGCGCCCCACCAAATAAGAATGAAGAGTAGTGAATCTGTCTGCATTGTTATTTCAACAAGTTCTCGTAATTGAATTATATTAAGGCTACCGCCCAGTGCATTTTACATCGCTCATCTTTATCAGGGGAGTGATTCTTCTTTTTGTTGTGAATCTTGATGTCGAAAAGTAGCACTCGACAGATACCAAAAGCTCTTGCGGATTTTGGTGAGAAGCAGTTTGAAGAAACAGGCCCTGATTCCGTAGAGGTATTGAGGGTAAAGGCTTCTACGATTCGGAAATATTGGTCGAGGCTTCAAGGGATCGCCTATCTTGTGGCAGTCATTAGTTCGGATCGAGTTCGTGTATACTTCTTCAATGCAAATGCTGTGATGCTTGTTGGTGAAAATATTGATCATGACCAATACATTAAGGTTCGCGGAAAATCAAAACTCATAAGAAAATATGAACGTCCAAAGCCTCCGACAGAGCTAGAGCTTAGGATGGAAGCAACTGAAGAGGTTCGATCCGCACTGGCAAAGGCACTCAAACGTGTTTCAAGATTCCTAGGTGAAAAGGAACCTGACTTTCCTAATATCTACGTTTCCAAATCATTGGAGTTTGGTTCACCACAGGCATTTGGCTTGAAGATTGATGACGATGGGTCTTTCCTCTTCTTGGAATCCCATACTACTCCTTCCAATCTAGATGTATTGACTCTTAGAAGTGCGTTCCTCACTCTTTTGGACCGACAACGAGCACGATTGGAGCTCTCGCAATGTGTTGCAAACGGTATTACTGCAATGCTTCTTAAAGACAAGCCTAGACAAGATTGGATCAAACGGTGGCTTGATGCAACTAAGGATACGGAGTTTCAAGGCATCGTACTGCATCTGGTCAAACATCTTGAAAGCTATGGATCGAATGGAATATCTAGGATTCTTCATCTTATTCGAAAAGCGCCTTTGTCAAGCCAAATCGAAAAGTGGGAAGACGCACTTTATGTAATCCATCGCTATCATGAAGTCAATCTAGGTACAGAAGCTTGGCCATTGGTAGATGGATTTTGCAGGTCGCTCGAAAAATCAAGAAGTCTTGTCAAGAACAGATATACCTTGGACGCAATACATCTTTCTCCCAGAGTCATCTGCAATGTTGTTCCTCTGGGCTTGAATCTTTTTGCAAACATTCATGAAAGATCTCAGGGACTCGATGAGCCTTGGCTCTCCATCGGATTCCTCGAAGGATCGAGACAAGCAAGTTTCGTATTGGATACCAAATCTGGAACCTTTGTTGAATCCATATCATATCATCTAAGATTAGATGATGTCTTCCCTAAACATGGCGGGATCCTATCCACTGGAAAAGATATCTTGCGATGGGCTTTATCCAAATTATCGGTCTTTGATCACGATCCTGCAACATTTGAGATCAAACTCCCTATGAAGGATGCAGTCTTGACAGAGGCCGAAAAGGCGGTCCTTGAGAGATTATCTCTAGGAGACCCCGACATCCTATCTAATACGTTGGTCGGTTCCCCCCAGAGGATTGAATCATTGGTGAATTCCGGTTGTATCGCAATTATTCCATCCTTCGCACACATAGGCGTTGAACCGAACTATTTGGTTCGTGGCAATATAGATACAATAAACAAATTGATTCTTCCTTGCGTACTTGAAGCAACCGTAATAGAAACTGAGCAAGACGCTTATGCGGTGGTGTCTGCCCCTTCTGTTTGGGGCCGCCAGTTAACTAGTAGCAGTTGTGATTCGGATTTGAACCTCTACGTACTGAATTCCATTGAGTCTCCACGCGCTATAGTCAGAGAGGAGAAGATATTCAGTAAGTGAAAACTGGTAAGACAGCTGGGCTTCCTATGATAAGTCACCTATTGATGAATTGAAGATAGTATCAACTAGCTCTTCCGCTTTATCAAAGGTATCGTCTTTTATTCCTTCAAGAGTAATAGATGGATAGATGTCTTCAAATGCCTTTGCAAACTCTCGCAAGAGATAGCGAATATCAAAGGATTCCTCCTCCGCGATCAAGGTTACGATTCTTCTCTCGGTATGTTCCATCATTAGAGTAAAACCTTCGTGATTGATAGATCGTAGCATGCCGATTTTGCCCATCACCTCATTTGAGAAGGTCGTTATTGCAGAGATGAAACCACTCACTAGACCACTATCCATTTCCATCTCTGAATCAAATTGATGGACAAATTCCGATAATCCTGATTCTTTACAAAGAGTTAGTAGTATGTAAAGCGCAGGTCTAGGTACCTGTCTCAATTGACCTGCAGGCTTGAACGCAGCTACGCGTTGCATCTTCTTTGATAAATCTGGACTCGGTGCTGGAACCACTTGCTTTCCAGCAATCAGATTCAATCTGTTCTCCGCTTGGGCCAGGAGTCTACTATCTTCTACATATGCCGCGACGCTCTTCGCTCTCTCCGCATCTCCCTTGGCCTCGAGTTTCTTACCTGCTAGCCTAAGGACATCGCTTCGAAGTAGTAGCGCTTCTGCATAGAGGTGTTGAAGTCCTTGTTCCTTTGCAATCTGAATGAGATCATCAAGATGATATATTGCTTGACTAACTTCTTCCTCTGCACCCTCATCCTGATAGGATTGCATATGCGTTTGAGCAAGATTCAGCTCGCTTCTAACTAGAATCTCGAAAAGATTATTCTCCCGTCCGATTCTCAGTGCTTCTTCATAGCTCTTGACTGCCAATTTCCATTTCTTGTTTGCCGCTTCCACCGCACCTTTCGCTACTTGATAGGCTGCTTTATGAAGTGGCTTCTCAGACTCTGTAACTTTATCTCTAGTGATTTTCAGGTATTTCCTTGCTTCCTTTTCTTGTCCTGTACGTGCCAAAAGAATGACATACCAAGCATATACCTCTATTGTACCAAATTGAGTCTTCTCCTCGATTCTGATTGCTTCGTTCAGGTATTTGTGTGCTTCATCATACCTTCCAAGAGTAAAAGCTATCTCACCAAGATTCGCCAAAGGTGCTGTCTTTGCAGCATCCATATCCATGATATCATACGCTTTTTTGTAAAACTCCAATGCTTCCTCAAGATTTAGACTGTTGTGACGCAATGTCCCTAGATTATTGTAAGCCATTCCTAGCCCAAGGTTGAATGATAGAATCTCACTGATCTCCTTCACTCGAAGATAGTGCTTTTCGGCGTCTTGACATTCTCCTGACAGATTGCATATGTTCCCTCTCAGATTTTCAGAAAGCGCTAGAAACATTCGATGATTACCTTTCAATGCCATATCTTGTAGAGTATCATTGATTCTTGATGCCCTTGCGGCCTGTCCTACAACTCTCAGCAGGTCTCCAACTACGTAGAGGGTGAACATGGTTTCAGTCAGGGGCTCTTCTACTTGCTCCGGATAGGTCTCTAGGAGATTATCAAACTCCATCACTGCAACTACTACGCTAGTATCTCTTTCAGCTGCTGCCAATAGAACTCTCACTGTACTCAATCTAACTTTATCCGAAGGTGGTGAGTCCTCAGTTACTCCTTCTTCCATCTGCTTCAGAGCTTCTCTAAGTCCTTCTGCATCAGATAAGGCAAAAAGAACAATGCTTCGAAGACTTAGCACTTCAATACTTGTCAAACCTGTGGATAGGAATAAGGCTTCAGCCATTCTCCCTCTCGTGAGGCATGATTGCAATCCAAGCGCAATTATATCCGGCCTAGGATTCTCTTTCATACATTCCTTGGTTGCCGCATCAATCGATACATCTGTAAATGCCGCGAATAGGTTTTGCCCCTCACTCATCTTCGCCTTTATTCCACTGAATATTTCATCCCAAGGAATTTGGGTCGAACCTTTCAAATGAATGAATTCAGGGGGAACCTCCATCACGTTCAAGACAAGCACTACTCCACGAGCTTGCATAAATGCGTATTGGGTCTTGCGGTTTCGGCGTCGTTTCATTTCGGGCGTGAATCATAATATTCATAGAGCATTCATCTTTCTCTTCGCACTATACAAAAAGTCTATTGGAGATGATAATCTTTGTTTGACCAACTAGAAAAAGCCCTTGAATATGGTCAAAACCTTGGTGCATCCTATGTTGAGCTAAGAGGTGAATCTGGTTTTGTTGAGTATATTCAGATGGATGATGGCCGCGTTAATGCATTGACTCAAAGACTTGAGCGCGGAGTGGCTATCCGAGTATTGGCTGATGGAGCATGGGGTTTCGTTTCAACAGGTGAAATGAATACTCTTACTGAGAGTGTTGAGAATGCATACAAGATGGCAAAGGCTGCTGCGAAAACTCGACATGAGCGAATCGAATTGATTGATGTAAAGACCCATGAAGAAGTCATCAAGTCCAAAGGCGAACGAGATCCTCGCTATGTTCCGATCGAGGAAAAGATTCAGTATATGACCAGTATAACTGAAATCGTTCGGAATTATGATCCGCGGATTTCCGCGGTTACTGTAAAAGTACGAACCGCGTCAGGGCAGAAATACATCGTCACGTCAGATGGTACTCGAATAGAAACACCTGTGTTGTTGGTTTGGGTATACCCGTGGGTGTCAGGAAAGGAAGGTATCAGGCTGAGTGCAGCCCGGCATGAAGAAGCTTCAACACACGATGGTTGGGAATTCATGGACACTTTTGCGACTCCTGAATTCATGGGAGAAACAGTTGCAAAGAGAGTGAAATTACAGCTAGAGGGTATTCCTGCAAAAGGCGGTTCTTTCCCATGCATTGCTGGTCCTCGTGTCATTGGCGTTCTCGCTCATGAAGCACTGGGTCATCTTGCGGAAGCTGATCTTACAATACAAAGCGCATTCAATGGGAAAGTAGGAGAGGTAGTGGCTTCTGATGGAGTAAATATGATTGATGATGGTACACTCCCCGATGTTATTGGAACCTCGAAATTCGATGACGAAGGAGTAGCTGCTAGTAGAGTTCACATCATCAAGGATTCTGTTTTGACCGAGTTGCTGACCAATAGAGAGTATGCAAAGAAGATCGACCAAAGGGCTACGGGAAACGCTCGTGCAGAGAGCTATCTCTATCCTCCAATAATAAGAATGCGAAATACCTACTTCGATAAAGGCGATAGTTCTATGGAGGAATTACTCGAAGGTATCGAATTCGGGTACTATTGTGTGGACTTTCGGGGCGGACAAGCACAAATGAATGCAAGTTTCCAAGTCGGCATTCAAGAAGCTTATGAAATAGTGAACGGTGAAATTGGTCGGCCAGTGATGGATTTGTCAATCTCCGGAATTGCCACAGACTCCTTGTTCAAGATTGAAGGAGTGGAGAAGAAAACCTTTCCATGGGAATCTGGAAGATGTGGAAAGGGACAGGAGGCGTTTGTTGCATCTGGTGGTCCCAACATCAGATTTGCGCAAGGTGGAATTACATTCGGAGGGAAGAATTGATGATTGATGAAAAGGAATTACTTGAACTCTGTAAGTTTCTAGTCGCTGAAGGAAAGAACATGGGTGCTGATAGCGTTGAGATTCAAGCCCAAGACTCATCCGATTTGCAATCAACTATAGAGATGGGGCAAGTGTCAAGTGTCAATCTCAATAAGGGAGTTGAGATCGCAATTCGCGTCTTCATCGGGAAAAGGACTGGCTCTGCTTTTACGAATATTCCAACTGAAGAATCGACAAAGGAAGCTCTTGAGTTAGCGATTGCCGCAGCAAAGGCTACCACAGAGGATGAATCACATCAATCACTCCCCGAACCAAAGGAATATGCTAAAGTCACAGGTTTATGGGATGCCTCTGTTGTAGATTCAGAGGCATCAAAGGTTGCAGAGGTATCCACGACTCTTGTTCAGAAGAGCACGCAAGAAGAACCTGGTCTCATTGCTGGTTTTGGAGGGACAGGAAGCGTTGTGTTTGTAGGCGCCTACGCAAATAGCAATGGTGTTGAACATTCAGAGAAAGGAACTGTTGCATATACCTATCTTGCGGGTGTCGCTCCAACAGAAACCGGAATGACTCCCAGTGTGCTAGGGTTTGATGTGCGTCGCGATGCTGCTCTCGATGTCGATTTTGTTGTAAGAGAGGTAGTAGATAACATCCGGATTGTCAAGAAGACTGTCGCTGGAAGGACAGGCAAATTCAAGGTAATCATGCATCCTGGTGCATATGGGCAAATCATGACCTTTACTCTTTTCCAGTCAATTCGCGGTGATAATGTAGCTCGCGGAAAATCTAAGATTGGCGATAAGATTGGCGAGAAAATCGGGTCTGAACTTATCACCATCGTGGATGATGGCTTGGACATCCGAGGACTTAATGCAAGTATTGCAGATGACGAAGGAGTTCCCCGTCAACGGACTCCAATAATTGAGAATGGCGTTCTGCGTTCATTCATCTGGGATAACTATTGGGCACGAAAGATGGGAGTTCAGAGCACAGGAAATGCAAAACGGAATAAGCGGCAGGGACTAGTGGAAGTATCCACGAGCAATATCATCATTGAACCTGGGTCCCGTGATCTCGATTCTATTCTCTCAGAGATTGAGTATGGTTACTACATTCGCGGCGTTCAAGGAGCTCATAGCTCCAATCCTGAATCTGGTGACTTCAGTGTTGTAGGTAATCCTGCCATTCTAATTGAGAATGGACGTATGGTAGGTGCGGTGCATGGTCTAATGCTATCTGGAAATATCTACGATTTGTTGAAACAAGTTGATGAGGTTGCCAGTGATCCCAAGAACATGCAGGACCTGATTGCGCCTGAGATCGTCTTCAACGATGTTGATGTGATATCAAAAGAATAGGTAAAGCTGTGGTGGTTACACCCACCACACATCTTTCATCCCTGAAAACAGAAAGCATATCTGTCAATCAGGTTGTGTGCTCAAATAGTAACGAGGTTGAATCATGTATAGACATCTGCTTGTATTGCTACTTGTTTTCTCAACTCTTCAAATTCCTATGGTTATGTCAACTTCTACCGTTTACTCAGATATTTCAACGAAGGTGACCGATTCGTATATCGAATCACAGCTAAAGATGGAACTTCAAGAGTATGCAAATCGAGCATCTGCGTTCAGATCATCATCTACTAGCTCTGGCGTGAGCAGCATCCTTAGATTTGAGCTCGAACTCACAACTGATCAAATTAATTTCGCTGAATCTCTAGGTATTGAGTTCAAGAAACGGAATAGTCAAGTCGTTCATGTAGGAAGTATCTACCTAGCCACTGTTTCAACTCTGACCGCAATCACAGATATCTCCCCACTCGGTTTACTTCAAGCTTCATCTGGATCCAAGAAATTCTATCCCTCTCTTTCTTCATCAGTTCCAGCAATAGACGCTCCTGAGGTCTGGAGGGATTTCACGATTGATGGCACTGGGACGCGAGTAGCTGTGATAGACACAGGGGCTTCATGGCTCCATCCTTCTCTTTGGCGAGCATCCTCTGAGGAATATGATATTCTTACAGATGGTTCCCACTTCTATGTGGATATCGACGATGATTCCGTTATTGACTCTGATGAAGGCCCAATAAATACTGTAACTGGGCAAAGTGGCTCTTCCATTGATTATAGTGAGGATTACATGTTCATAGACATCGGCGATAATGGCAGATTTGACTACAGCTTGGGCGACCGCTGGCTTGGTGGAATTGATGCAAATGATAACACATTCATCGATTTAGCATCGGAGAAAGTTGTTATATTAGGGGAATCAAAGGTTGCAATTCTATACGACCAAACAATTGCAAGTGTATTTGTAAGGGGCGTCAATCTCACGGATGCAGTCAACATAGGTGATACAAATGGTCATGGTACGCATGTAGCTTCCACAATCGCTGGTGGCCAGATTGGTATGATTAATTATGTAGGCGTAGCGCCTGGAGCTGATCTCATCATCATTAAGAGTCCTCTTGATTCGGAGAGTGTCCTAGATGGAATCGCATTTGCCGCAGAGAATGATGCAGATGTGATCAATATGTCCTTCTCGAGCTATCTGGGTTTTCTTGATGGGACGGATCTTGAGGACCTTGCAATAAGTGAAGCATTCCTCCAATATGGAACTCTTTCCACGCTTGCTGCAGGAAATCTTGGTGGGCGTCCGAAACATGCAAGCTTCACAGTAGCATCTGGTGAAGAGGAAAGTGCGACCTTCAATGTACAGAACCCTCCCGACTATTCCTTCCTGAACATCCTATGGCGAAGTGACAATGATGACGAGCATATTATTCTCACACCACCAAACTCTGAGGAGCAAATCGATCTAGGCTCATTCAATGAGATACTTCGCGATCCATTCGAGATAAATCATGCTAACATCTCGGCATACGTTTTTCCTGACCAGAGCATTAAAGGAATGAATCGAATCATCGTTCAAGTTTCCGCTCAAGATCACTTTTGGGCCAATGGTGGATGGACTCTTACTGTTTCAAATCCTACAGGTGATGCGATTACAGTTCATGCATATGCATGGGATAATAACTGGGGTGGTACTGCACTTCGTTTCACATCCAAGATTGATTATACGCATCTTATTAGCTCGCCTGGGACATCCGACCTTGGTATCACTGTGGCGTCTTACAATGAGGTTACCCTAGATCTCAGCTCATCTTCTAGCATTGGTCCAAGGGTTGATGAAGTAGTCAAGCCAACAGTGACAGCTCCTGGTGATCAGATTCGAGCTGCCTATAACAGTGTGGTTTCATTATGGGTTAGTCGTTCTGGGACTAGTATGGCTGCACCTCACGTTGCTGGGGTTGTAGCACTTATCAAAGCTGCTTCAGGAGATTCAAATGGATGGCGCACACTTTCTGCACTACTAGAAGGTAGCGGGGGGTCTGAGAATCATTATAACACTCCCTCGATGTCGTGGGGATTTGGGATGGTGAATCCAGTTTGGTCCGTACAGCATGTTCTATCTCCATCCGATTCAGTACATTGGAATGGAGTTCCTCTTCTTGCATCTGATACCTTGGATCCGATTCTCCCCTCTTCACTTGACTTCCTAAATGCCAGTGTCTACCTGACAAACGAGAGTACTTGGTATAAGATTGGTTTCAGAGGCACTCCTGATTTTTCAAGTGACAACATCTTCACATTGAATTGGGATACCGATAACTCAATGGCATCAGGTAGTCTTGGTGTCGATTTGAAGGTGAATATCTCCAATGGTATTGCCAGAACCTATGAATGGCAAAGTGGCTCCTTCGTTGACATAGGGGTTGTGGATTGGTCAAACTCATCGAATAACCTCTACTTTTCTTTGGATCACATTCTTGGTGTTGATTTCGGAAGAGTAGAATTCCAATGTGGTGACAACTCCAATTCATCTATAGACACAATATCTACCGCAACATTGGCTAATCAATGGTCGCCACTCATTGAATCATTCTCAATTGAATTCTTATCAGATGATGTCTACAGTGTTTCTCTTGAGATTTCTGATAGAGATACAGATTCAAGCCTTTTGGACATAGAGCTTGATGTGGTTGATGGAGGATTGACTTCTCTAGATACATTAACAGAAAGTGGCAAGTATCTTTTCGTCGGGACTGTGGATATTTCCGAAATCACTGTCGATGAGATGTTGTCACTCTTACTATCAGTATCTGATAGCTTGAAGGATTTGATCATACCACCAATCCTTCTCTCAGGAGGTAGTTCACTAAAACTAGAAATCACTGAAGGCTTCTTGGATCATACTGTTGTCAGAGTTGGCCTCTTCATATCAGAACGAATAACAGGTAACTTTTCAGTTCGTGGTTATTTACTAGCTGCTGAGGTGCGTCTCTCACTTCAGCTCACATATGGATTGACATTCAATATGACCTTGCTTGGATCAAATGGTGAGTATACATTTGATGTATCGACCTATGGATTAGTTTCTGGAATCTATGATGTACACGCAGTTGCCATCTCACAGGATGGAGCCGAAGTATCTCTTCTGATAGGGCAGCTGACATTAGTCGAAGACTATTCGTATGCAATCCTTATAGGGGGAATTGGGATTGGCGTACTAGTTGTCTTCCTTTACATTTGGAGAACGCAGAAGAATCATTGATTGGAGGAATTGTATGAAGCTCGTTGTTATCGGATATGGACCTGGAGGCGTATCAGCTGCTACTTCTGCAAGGATATTCAATAGAGATGCGGAGGTAATCATCTACACTAGTGAACAGCTTGATGCACATCAAAAGCCCGGTGCATCATTAGCCTTGGAGCATCCCGATACAAATGCACTTTTAATTCCTGATTGGTCAATGAAACAGCTCCGAGAGATGGGAATCGAAATCAATAGTGGAGTTCGTGTTGTTGGAATTGACACTTCTTCAAAGACGCTGAGAATCGATAATGAAGGTTCTCTTACAGAAACGAACTACGACAAGTTGATTCTCGCAACGGGAGGTATCCCCTCTGTACCCGAAATGAAAGGAGCTGACCTCGACGGAGTCTTTACTATTCAAGATATGAGTGACACTTCCAAAATCGGACAAAGATTAGATGGGTTGAGAACGCTTTTTGTTATTGGAGCAGGATTCAGTGGTTTGGAAGTCGCTGAACGCCTCATCGATTTAGGAAAGGATGTTCATCTCGTCGTCAGGTCTCGATTGATGCGACGGCTTCTCGAAGAGTCAATGAGTGCAGAATTGCTTTCCCGACTGCCAACAACATTGAATGTGCATATGGGTGTATCACCTGAAGAGATTCTTGGAACAGAAAGAGTCAAGGGTATCAAATTGAACGATACCACTCACAATGCAGATGCAATTCTCTTCATGACCGGTGTGAAGCCAAATATTGGGTTAGCTACTTCCATGGGCTTACATATTGGAGATCTTGGTGGAATCAAGGTCAATAATCTCTTGGAAACCTCAATGCAAGATGTCTACTCTGTTGGAGACTGCATTGAGATGTTCGATCGCATTACCGGAAAGCCAATTTTGATGCCTATTGGAAGTGTTGCAGCTAGGGCCGGGCGTCAGGCGGGTGTTGCAGCAGCTGGTGGCAAGAAAGTCTACGATGATGTATCTATTAGATTCCAGTATGACAGGATATTCGATACAGACATCGTTTGTGTTGGACATTCCTCCGAAACTGCAAAAAGTGTAGGCTTGAACACGAGTATTCAGTATCTTGAGGATCCTGATGAATTCACCAAAGTGGCATTGGTGACAAAGGAAGATGGGACTCTCATTGGGGGCCAAGTGATAGCACCAAGGATGGGTGCGAGAATTGGCTATCAAATTCACGAGCGTGTTGAGAAAGGTGCAAAGCTAACGAAAGCTCCGCTCCTTGATCCTTTGCACAAGCGCATGCGCGACCTATTGGAATCTACACTGGGTCCTATTCAATAGATGGAGGACTACTTTCCCATTCAGGTGACCATTCTCTCTCAAATGGGGCGTTTCTCTTCTTTCCGCTGTAGAACTTCAAGAAGCCAACATATGCCAAGGCTAGTCCAACAATACCGAGAAGTCCATATACCACACCCATAAGAACTTCATCTTCCAGCGCTGAAACAGGTATCAGAATTGTCTTTGAGTAGGTCCTGACATATCCTTGCTCATTTGTGGCAATAATTTCGATTTCATAGAATCCAGTTTCTTCTAGAATGAACTCGACCGTGTATTTGTATCCCAATGACTCAATAACTGGTGCATCAATTTCATTTCCATTCGGATTTGTAATAGTGATTTCCACAGACTCCATATCCTCATCGAAGATGTAAGCAGTCAGATTCGCCTCTTCTCCGACATTTGCTGAATACATCTTGACATCATAGATCCTTGGCAGATTGGGTATAATAGCTTCTGCAATGTTCTCAAGTAGCTTCAAGTTATCAGCTCCACTGAGAATCGCATCATAGATGCTTGTGTCGTAGAGAATGGATCCATCTGATAATGCTATGACTTTGCCCTCTCCTGATTCGGCTACTGCAACAATTGCATGTGTTCTTGCTGCGTCCGTCCAGACCAATCCTTTCGCACCTACGATAGAAGAATCAATCGATAGGCTTCCACCATTCAGAACATATACGTTCCTAACACCATCGGTCAATGTATCTGCATCCACTGCTCCTCCATGGTCTGCTCCATACACATCTCCATTATTTTCTCCTATCCAGTATTCCTCGCATTGGATACCATATGGCTGCAAGATTTGATTGTATGAAGCTATGGAGAACGCTGGTTGATTAGTTTGTGAGTCGAATCCTTCAGATAGAATAATGAGTGTACCACCACCATTTACAAAGGAGTGAATAAGATCAATCTCGTTTTGTGTATAGGCCGCTTCAGTATCCATAATCAAGAGTACTTCTGTTGCTTCAAGTGATGCGGCATCGAATGCTTTAGGAAGAATGAACTCATCTTCCCAATTCTCTGGATATTCTGAAATCACCATACCTTGTTCCCTCAAGTACTCAGTAAAGTATCTGTAGTAGGAAACATCGTCTGGATCTTCAGTCGAATGATGCCCCATATCTACCAGCAATCGACCACCATAAGTAGTAATTAGTAAATTCAACTCCATTGTTGCAATAATGTCATCCCCAGATATCAAATTCAAAGAACCACTATAAGTTCCCAATGCAGATAGAGGAAGATTACTTGGAACGTCAAGGCTTATACTGAAATAGCTATATCCTACAGAAACATATACTTCTGACTCTGTTACCACAAATTGGGAAGCATTTCCTGTCATCTCGATATCTAGATTCCCTCGATTGACAGTGGAGATAACAGTGGCATTGGTTGGATCTCTTCTGTCTCCAACTATCAATACCTGACTAGTACCAGGCAATGTTGGATATCGAAGAGGAGCGATCAATGTTGCTACACCAGAACTGCTAGCAATCAGCTCGGATGATCTTGTTGCATTAACTAGTCCGTATCCTTGCTCGAGAGGGTCGATCCCTAAATCAGTCGCACCACTCATCAAGAATGCTTTTACTTGGATGGGAGTAAGAGCTGGATGCTTGTCTATAAGGACAGCAGCTACAGCTGCTATTTGCGGAGCTGATGCTGATGTACCAGACCAGAGTGTGTAATCGGCATCAAATTGTGATACATTGTATGGTGGATACTCATATGGATTTGCATTATCGATAATGCCAGACAGAACATTATACCCCGGCGCCAACACATCTGGTTTTGCTACTGCACCTACAGGCTCAGTCCGCTCACGATAGACAGGTCCCCTGCTGCTGAAGGATACTGCATCAGTACCTCCTATGGAAGACCCCACGGTGATGACCTCTTCAACGATTCCCGGGGATGTGATGGTGTTTGTTGCAGGACCTGAGTTGCCTGCTGCAACAACCACAATAATTCCAGCCTCTACGGCAGCCTTTGCTGCATTGGCTGATGCATCAGAATAGAGAGGATTATCGAGCCACGCTCCTCCAACACTCAAGCTAATTATGTCTACATTTGCAGTGATTGCATATTCGATTCCCTCAGCGATTACTGAATCATCAGCAGCTCCAGATGAATCAAGCGATTTGATTACAAGAACCCCCGCCCCAACAGCTAGACCAGTATACGAATAGTTGGTACCTTCTCCAGATCCCGTAACCAACCACGTACATGCAGTTCCGTGTCCATTGTCATCATATGCGGCAATCCCGTCTGAAGGATCCAGATCATTCACCTCCCCAACGAGGTCATAGAACCCTACTAGCTTCCCTGCTAAATCTGGATGATTCCCATCAGCCCCACTATCAATGACCGCAACAGTGATTCCTGATCCATTATAACCTTCATTCCACAGACCATCGACTTGCAATATCTCACTAGGGTGAATATAAGATGCATCAACGGCACTCTGGAACGGTGCCACTAGAGTATCAAGAGGCTCTGCAGAAATATGCCTATCGAAGTTGATAGAAATTACACCGTTTAGTGTGGTGAGCTTGTCTATTGCAGTAGAATCCGCATAGAGTGAGATAAATGGAATGTACTGAAAGACCGTCCTCACTTCGATGCCAACGATAGATGATTTCGAAACAATCTCTTCTATCAGATACGAGCTGTAGTCTGATTCAAACTGGACGGTAATCGGCAGCATTTCTTCTGGGGACGCTGATGCCATCACCGCTGCAAGATTTGTCGAAACGAGAGATTGTGTCGTTTCGTTTTGGGCTCCTGACATCATGGCAGCGATGCCAAATGATGGCAAGATAAGGAGTAGGGCTACAAAGCTCAAGAGGAAGTAGTTGGAAAAGGTCTTAGTTCTTCTAGACATTGTGGGGTGTCCATCCGTTCTTTGCTCATTGGGATTAAAGTTAAGGTTTTGCTTGAGGGCGGGAATGTAGCAGTGTGTTGATTTTCTCGGATTTACCGAGCTATGAGAGTAAATCGGTTCATGCCCATATCATTATTGAAGATACTTCAAGGAGTAGTCTGAAAATGGGAACTGAATCACAACAATATGAAAGAAGATTGCAGCTGAAGCATTTCTTTGATGATAGAGATACTGGTGCCAAGCGCAGGACTTGGCTAGAGCTACAGATGGCCCTACCTCATAAGACTTCGGAGGGCTGGGTTAATGATGGAAAGGTACGACTCTCCTTAGGCGAGGACCGAGATATCAAAGGAGCCTTCATCCTGAATGTCGATGAAGCTTGCCGCTTGTATAAGGCACTGGAACTCTTGATCCAAGACCACGAGTTACAAAAAGCATCTCTCTGGCGAGAATAATTCATCTGATTTGTTCCACCCTCTCTATTTTGGTGGAACAAGTTACTCTATTTATGGCTGAAATACAGTGTAAGAAGAGATATATTTCAAGAACCTATCAATCAAAGCAGTAAAGTGTAATCAGGAGGAACTGTATTTGGTAAACTCAGATGCCACAATTTACTTTGCAATGCTTATCGACTTTCCTACCGAATTTGGAAGCAACCTTGCAGCTTCCCTTCCATTTGTGTTGCCCCTGTTATTTGGGGCTATTCTACTATTGCTCTATCAGAGATATCTTCCTCCCAAGGAAACACGAAGAAGTGTGATTATCTTTATTGGATTAGTAGGACTTATTGGAGCCTTCATCTTGATATTATACTCAGGTTTTGGCTTTACTTTTGGATCATATGATTTGTTTGTGGCAATCCTCCAACGAGTCTCTCACATGTTGTTCACCTATTCTATTGTATATTTCATGGTATATCTGGTTGGCACGATTCTCATTTTTGCTTTCATGGCCAGATATGTCATCACTCCTCCTGACCCTGATTTCACAGCAATGCGAAGTCAGTTGAAGGATTTGACTGATACATCTGAGAGCATTATGAAGCAAAAGAAAGAACTAGAAGCAGAGAACAAACGTCTGAGTGAATTTCTGAAGGATAAAGAGGAAACACTTGAAGTTCTTCAATCTGAGCTGGAAGGATTGAAGGTTTCAGTAGGAGCGCGGGAATCATCCCTTGCTGAGATGGAATCAAAACTCCGAGAATCTCCTTCAGATGAAACAGCAGAGCAAGAACTCTTGGAAACGATCTCCAAGAAAGATGAAACCATTAGTCGACTACAATCAGAACTTGCAGACCTTCAACTCATTATGAACGGATCTGGAACTCCAGCTGCACAGGTGGTTTCCACACCTCACGACTCAGAGAAGATTGAAGAGTTAGAGGCAAAGCTTACAGCTCTAACTTCGCGAATAGAAGATTATGCCCGAAGAGCTGAGACCGCAACTGAAGTATCTGACAGTGTCATTTCAGATCTTGCAGAATTGATCTCCCAAGTCGGAGCGAGTGGACTTGAACCCCCGATAAAGAAGACCCTCACTAGTTTGATTGAAGGTCTTGGACGTTCCATGGGCAGGATAATTGGCAAACCTGCAGAGAAGGATGATGCTCCGAAAATTGAGCTCATTGGGGCAGTGATGATGGTGCATGAGGTTGTCGATAGTATAAAGAAGATGACACGAAAATAATACCTTCCTGTCTGTCGATTAGACCAAACAATTGTTACCTAAAATTAGTATCTATAGAGCAATATGGGAATTATTAGACTTTATTAAGAGCACTTATAACAACCTTATTCTCAAATGAGGCACTGATAATCCTCCATGTTAACATTGGGAATCTGATAACGGTTTACTCATGAATGGATAGGCACAATCCTTAATAGTGGCTATTCATTGCCTCGTAGTTAATCACGCAAGATGTAGAGAACGCGGAATGAGGAGATGTGTTTGCCTGCCCGACGGGGCGGCGTTCTCGGCAAACACTGGTTTATTGCACTCAGAGCATGTCTTAGTCGACTCGTGCTCTGATAACTCTGTTCTCTATTGAAGAGTGAGGAGAAAGAGAAAAAATGAGCTTATCAAATAAATCGGCAGTTCTGCTATTTATTGCCGTCTTGACACTTTCAGTGTTCATGACGCCTTCAGGCCCAGTGGCCACAGAACTCGCAAGCTCACCAGCCCTATCTCCAGCTACACAAGAGCAAATCAATGATTGGTACGAAACCGTGGCACAGCCAGGTTTCCGCCCAGAGATTGATGCAGCTCTTGCTGAGTGGATGGAGACAGGTAAGGTCGCCGATGAATTAGTCACAACTCAGAAAGGTGTTAGCGCACTTGTTGTCGTTACGCCTGGAGCTGATATGGCTGCCATCCGTGCAGTTGTTGATGTTGACTATTTCGTCAATCTGAACTATTTCAAGACCCTTAAGGTCACAATGAATAGTCCAGAGGCACTAGCTAAGCTTGCTGAAATCGAAGGTGTTGGCATAATTGATGCAGATACCTGGCGCTTTCCAATTGGCGATGATCTCGTAAAAGAGCTCGATATCGCTCCAACCATTCCTAGTGATGGAGTTGATATGGAAGCCATCTACGATATCGTCGGTGCAAGTGATGCTTCAGTGACTGAAACCGGTCTTGGTATAACAGTCGGTCATGTAGACACTGGTGCAGACTTTGGAAACCCAGAGCTACAATCATCATATAACACTGGTTCCTACGATCCAACTGGTGAAGGTTTGACCCCCATGTGGTACTATGCAAACTCAACAAATGTTGCAAACGCTACTGCATGGCTTGAAGATGGTAACCTTCTAACCTACGTCGATGGCGGAAAAGTGATGTTGAACGTCACTGGTTGGGATCCACTCCTGAACATGTATGGTAGCGTTCGTTACCTATATGGTGATGGTGGATACACCTCAAGTGGGGCAATCAATCCCTACAACGATCGTGTTGGATTCATCTGGTTATATGCATGGGCTTGGGGTATTCAAATCAATGATACTTGGCTAGAGTCAACCATGGTGGACTGGGAACTACCAACAAACAACACTGGTGGATTTACCATTCAGGGTGATTACCAGCTTAACTGGGTATTCCAGCAACACAATGGTCCATACGCAAAGATATTCGCTCCCGCAATGGTGTGGAATGACACATCAACTGATGAGTATAAAATGGCCATCAACTGGGAAGATACTGATGCTTGGAACTGGCTTTGGACAGGTGGATTCTACTACGAAACCCTAAACATGTCTCATCCCTCCGCAGGTGACCTTGGTGCCATCTATAACAAGTTCGACTGGAACTTTACAGATGACGTTGCCGGTGGTGAATGGTATGACATGTCATCAGCAGCAAAGGCTATCGTTGCACATGACTATAATGGTGATGGCATCGATGACTTCAGCCTCGGTGCACTATCTTGGTGTTACGATGCTTTCGAGTTTGGTGATGACCCAATGTTCTTTGGTTTCAGTGAGAGTGGTGACTTCAGTCTCTACTGGGACGATGGCAGCCACGGTACTGCAACAGCAGCACACGTAGCAGCTGATGGTCTATACGAATACGAAGATCCAAACAGTGGAACAACCTTTGAAATGAAGGGTATCGCACCTGATGCTGATATCATCTCAGTCAGAGCCCTCTCTGGTGCTTCTGATTACTTTAGCTACATTTGGTGTGCTGGATTCTCAATGACAAACGAGACATCTGGTGAGTTCACCTTTGATGGTGAGCACATGGCAGACCTCGTGACCAACTCTTGGGGTTGGATTACTGAGCCCGCCAGTCAGATGAACTACTTGGCATTCACTTGGGAGATCTTGGCAACTCCTGGTATCCTCGATGGTTCCTATCCTGGAGTACTACATGTATTCTCAGCAGGTAACGAGGGTGAAGGTTACATGACCATTGGTCCTCCTGGTGCCGCTACAGCAATCTTGTCAGTTGGTGCTTCAACAGCAAGCGACTGGCTATCATACCTATATGGTGATACTCCCGCGACACCCTACGAGGGTATCGCAAGCTTCAGCAGCAAGGGTCCAAGCTTCACTGGCTATCCAAAGCCCGATGTTCTTGCTCCAGGTCTAGCTGACTACAGCGCAATTCCATGGTTCTACCTATACTATGCTCCAGCATGGAACGGTGGTCCCTATGGCGACGAATTTGAAACCGGTGTCAATGTAACACTGTTCAGTGGCACAAGCCAAGCAGCTCCCGTTGCAGCTGGTGTAATCGCACTAGCAATGGAGGCTATGGGCTTTGACTCCAGCAATGACGATGATCCATTTGTGGTCAAGATGATGATTCAGCACACTGCTGAGGATCTTGGTTACGATCCAGCCACACAAGGCTTTGGTCGAATCAGTATCGTCAACTTCATTGACTTCTACGAGAACGGTGGCTACTACGGTGGTACACTCGATTCAGCCATGAACTATGCTGACTTCATTGGTGACTCATGGGCATACTGGGGTCTACTTCCAGGAACCTACATGCCAGTGGATGTCAACAGCTCGGCAGTCGCATTCCCAGATGACAACTACGATGGTGCAATCTTCTTCGGACAAGTGTTCCAAGATGATGTTGTAACTATCAACTACGAGATTTGGGATGAGCTAGGCACACTAGAAATTGCTGATTGGAGTGGTGTTTCTGATGCATACAAATACGTAGAGGGTGATACATTCACCTTCACTGGAACAACCTACTCATACAATGACACAGTCGTTTACGATTGGCCCGAATGCCAGATGTACGGCTGGTTCAACATCTCAGATGAGCTAGGCACAGACTATGCAACCCTCATGGGTCACGATATGGTTTCGATCATTGTCGGATTCGATGCAGGTGATGTAGCCGGTGACGAGCCATGGATGTTCCTCTATGAGTGGACTGATTCCAACAGCGATGGAAAGCCAAACCTGTACAATGCTACAACTGGGTACGGTGATGAACTCGACCGACTCACAAGCGCAGGTAACCCAAGCAATGTCAACTTCATGGTATGGGCTGGTGACATGAGCATTGAGAATATGACTCTCGTTATCCACGATCCAATTCATGATGTCAACATGACTGCTCCAGGAAATGACTTCACAGTCACCATGATTGGTTGGGACCTGACTCTAGACACAGACATTACCTTTGCTGACAATGGTGTTGATGCAACTACAACAGTGAATGTTACCCTGACTGTACCATCTGATGCTGATGCCGGTATTCACACTGGTTTCATCGACTTCGATGGTTATATGTGGGTACCATACACATACACAGTTGTCTACAACATCACTGCTGATGCAGGTGCTGTCAACACAGTCTTCGATGGATTCGGCGCAGAGCTTGAGCCATACGATAATACCCTATACGGATGCATGTACGAGGATCCAGACGCTTGGGACTTCAGAAGCTACGTAGTCTACAACCCATATGAAGACGCTACCTACCTAGGTCTGCGTGCTGAATGGGAGGACGAAGGCAATGACCTATTCATCCAAGTCTATGACGCGGAGAATGGTGACATCGCAACCAGCTCAGCTGAAACAGCCACAAGCACTGCACTCCTTGGAGAGATTGATGGCAAGGGTTACTACTACATATTAGTACACCCACTAGCCTTGAATGGAACCGTTACATTGCCTGCTAACTTCACGCTAGAAGCAATGGTTTACGACGATTTGACTGACCAGCCCGTTATTCTGAGCTACACCTCAGATGACAGGGGCGACTTCACAACTGTCTTAAATGGTGATACCGTTTGGGGTGACCACGCAGTCCTTAATGCATCATACCCAGCATTCAACCTACCAAATATGCCTGAGTTTGAGATTACAAGCGTCCGACTCGGATTCTTGTCAGGCGTCTTTTCGCAACACACTGGTGATCTAGTCATACCATCCGCATCATACGATCCGTTCTCCGGTACCGTTGATCTGACCCAATTCGCTTGGGACTATATCGATGGCATCGTTGTAGGTGATACAGTAGACATTACTGTTGACTTCACGAACGGTGACTGTGACATCATGGTTTGGTGGGCTGACACTGACAACACAACTTGGTCCTACGGTAACAACCTAGTAGCAGATCAGATGGCAACTGGTGCCCATCCTGAGGAAGGCTCATTCACAGCCGCCCGCAGTGGCAGAATTGCTGTCGGTATCTTCGACTACGACCTTGGAGCCGGCCAGTGGGAGGTAACTGTTGATACCCGTGTTGGTGTCTACGAATCCGCTACTGGTGGCGAGGTTACCTATGATACCTACGACCTTGAGAGGAATGGTACCTTCTCTGTCCAGCTTGTCGCAACAACTGCAACTAACATCGGATTCGAAGTTAACTTGGCAGGTGTAACCTTCCAGAACTACTTCAGTCCATACTTCCAGACAGTTGATGTGACTGGTGCTGGTGCAGTCAAGACCATTGAGTGGACCTTCACAGATCTGAACGCTGGAGATGACCACGAATTTGAGGTGCTCCTATCAGGCGATGGCGGTGATACCTACCAGCTCATAGCCACCGGTATTGAGGATCTTGAGTTCGATTGGGACTCTACAGGCTTCACTGCGAAGAACTACCAAGTGTTGGTCAGGGTAACTGACTCCTACGATTTGACAGACGAGATTGAGTCTGATCCATTCGCAGCAGGAACAGTAACTGTTACGACGCCAACGACAACAACCGATACAGGTCCAACTACTCCTCCACCTCCGCCACCAGACATCCTCCTATGGATAGGTCTGATCGGTGGAATTGGTGTTGGTGTCGTTGTGATACTGATACTCTTCTTAGTCAAGAAGAAGTAGGTTGTATAGTTTAATGGGGACTTTTTTGTCCCCTCCCCCCTTTCTTTTTTCATTTCAATTCTGCGAGTATAATTGAGGATTGAATTCCCCGTAGTAACTCACATCAGAACATCAGCATTCACGATATTAGGTGGTCTCTGTCCATTCAATCCCGCTACAAGATTCTCTATTGCAATATCAGCCATTCTTGTCCTTGTAGCTATTGTTGCACTACCAATATGTGGGAGAAGAACCACATTCTCTAATTCTAGTAATTCATTTGCTCTCTGTACAGGTTCGATCTCAAACACATCTAGCCCTGCTGAGCGGATTCTTCTCTCTCGAAGAGCTTCAATCAAATCTCTCTCGATCACTACTCGCCCTCTTGATGTGTTGATTAGAATGGCCGTTGGCTTCATTCGCGACAACTCATTCTTCCCTATCATTCCATCAGTTTCCTCTGTGAGCGGGACATGTATTGAGATAATGTCAGATTCAGTAAGAAGAGTGTCAAGATCAACTCGTTTGGCTCCAAGGTTGACTTCTGCTGAGTGCGTAATATCGTTTGAAGACCGTGAATGGTAGAGAATCTTCATGTCAAATCCAGTTGCCCTTTTTGCTACTGCATATCCAATTCTACCCATACCAATAATTCCCAAAGTCGCATTGAAGATGTCAACACCAAGCAGCATTTCTGGTCCCCAAGCCACCTTCCACATTCCTTTTCGGACATAGGAATCTGATTCTACAATCCTTCTTGCGCATGAAAGTATCAATGCCCACGAAAGATCTGCTGTGGTTTCAGTAAGAACACCTGGCGTGTTGGTCACTATTATCCCCTTTGCTGATGCTGTGTCAATATCGATATTGTTGTATCCTACAGCGTACTGGGCGATTATCTCGAGATTAGGCAGAGACTCGATTAATTCTCCATTGATATCATCTGAGAGAAGGGTGACCAGTCCTGAACAATTTGAGGCTCTATCAATGATATCATCTCGTGTTGGCGGGATTTCTTCATCCCATACATCAACCTCGCAGATGCCATCCAATTTACTGATTGCCGTCCCTGGCAACCTTCTAGTAATAAAGACCTTCTTCTTCATCTTAGTGACCTATTCTCCATTTCCGCTACACTAGAATAAGGATTCCGGACAAGCTCTATTCTCCCAAATGAGAGTAGATACTCAAAATTGCTATTCTATGCGGTGAACCGTTCCCTTATATTATGATTCGAGTAATAGAATCGAGTCCGAAAGGACAATTACGGTAACGGGTGAATACGGTGAAGATGTCCAGCTTTGAGCTTCCACGTAGTGCAATAATTGTGTTGGATCGACTACAGCATGAAGGTCCAATGACACCGAAGGACATCAGTAGCAAAGTCGATCTTGCTCCCCGTACAGTGTCTTTCGCATTGAGGAAGTTAATGGGTCAAAACCTGTGCAGGAAGATTCCAAACCTTAGTGATATGCGTCAGCCTTTGTATCAAGCTGATGGTGAGCGCGCAAGGGAACTCCGCATGAAGTACGAGCATGTTTTCAGACAGGTGCTAATGTAGCTTAATGGAACGACATATCTGTCGCTTCCATTTCTCCTTTTATGGCCGTCAAAGTTAAAGGGTATGCAATCTTGTGCATATAATGTGAGAAGAGATGGCGCACGAAGGATATGCTCTTGTGATGATATGCCTTGGAGTGATTCTTCTCGTAGGTTATCTGTTGGGCCCTCGGAATGAGGTTCGGAAGGTGAAACGCTTGGAGGGTATGGTTATGTTAGTTCCTACAGGTGCGTTGCTAGTCATTCTTGCATTGATAGTCTTCTCAGGCATAATTGGCTAGGAATCACTAAAATCCATCTTGATGAGCTTTAGTAGAATTGCCAAAGAAATGATGTCAGCAGTCGTTCCAGGATTTAGTCGATTTCCATCAGATCTCAGAATACCATCAAGGTCTGCTAATAGCGATGAAATTTCACCTACCTCCTGAGTTGACTCAACAATTTTCTGAGCATAGGATTGGATTTCCTTCGCTTTATCTAGTCCCACCTTTTTTATTATTAGGCCATCTGGCTGTTTAGACAGTAACCAGAGAAATGTTCGTACGATTCCTTCCTCTAGGTCTTCAAGATCATCGGATATCCTATCCAGATAGGGATAGACCTCATTGAGAGTCATCTGGAAATAGCTGGACCACTCTTTTGATAAAGACTCTACTTCTGATGAGAGGTTGAAGAGCTGTTTCAAGGTCACATTGTCTCTTTCTATGTTCTTCATGACATGAGGATTATTGATATCATATCTCTCATGAATCTCACTCCATGTCTGCACTTCTCTATTCATATCGCCTCCTGGATTTGCCAGATGAAAGGCTTTGTAGACATTTAGAGTGTCAACAATTGTTGAGCTATCGATGATAATCCTAACCCATTTTTTCAGTGTTGGGATTGAGAGTTTTCCCATTTCCTGAATTGTCGCAGATGCTCCAACAACGATGGGAATATACAGCAGGATTGTTCCTAGAATGGTGTTCCTTCTATTTAGTCCTCCAAATACATCTTCTGAGCATTCAAGAATCAATTCTCCCAAGCCTACTTCTTGAGGTGTTATTTCTTGTAATGCTAGCTTCACACCTCTCTCAGAGGAAATGTAGAGGCCATGACCAAGTAGAGCAGCGCTTGCGAGGAAGTGTCGATAGCCAGTATCAGAAAATGCTCTAAGCCGATTCACATTACCTGGCTTGGGAGAGCTGACCTCAAGCAGTACAGATAACTGTGATAGGCTGGCAATCCTCCAAGCTATATCTGACATATTGTCCACGTACCTGTACTCTCCTTATCAAGTTCGTGGATAGAAAAAAGGATATTTGGAAGGATGGTTATTCTTGGTCCGATCACAATGAGCATTCCTGCAAAGATTACATTTTCCCAAATTGGCATCTTCGTTTCGATAATATCGTATCTCGCAGTTCGAGGATTCTTCGTTGTGTTAAATATTGGACTGCTGTGGACACAAGCTGGCGGATTCCTAAGCATTGCATTTCCAATCATCCCTGTGATTGTCCTCGGTTTTACAGCATGCGTGGTATCCTATGGGTATTCCTACCTAGGTCTCTGGCTCATGGATAATGATCAGTATTTTCTGGGCGTATTCTTTGTTCTGCTTGGAGTTATCCTAGTTCCTGGAGGAATTGGCGTCTATTCATGGTTCGCATTTCCGTTACTCTAGTATCTTAGGAATAATCTCAGACGCCCTTCCTTTGATTACTATGTCTGCAACGTCATCCCTATTAATCCCCTCAAGATTTACTAGAATAATTTTGGCACCTGATTCCTTAGCCAGCTGAGGAAGATACGCTGCAGGATAGACTGTCAAGCTTGTTCCAATCACGACCATCAAATCACTTCTGCGGCATAATTGAATAGCAGATTCCATTGACTTCTGGGGAAGAGGCTCATTAAACAGGATGGCTTCTGATTTGAGGACCCCGCCGCAATTGTCACATTTCGGTGGTATTTCACCATGAACAACTCGTCGATGGATTTCAGTATCCGCGTACTCTTGATGGCATTCCATACAGTATGCCCGTAGATAGTTGCCGTGCAACTCTACAACGTTTTGACTCCCAGCTGCTTGATGAAGATTATCTATGTTCAGAGTGATAACTCCCATTAGCCTACCTACACTCTCAAGATTGGCTAAAGCAAGGTGTGCAGGATTTGGCTTAGCTTTTAGAATAAGGTCCGCAATCTCTTGACCCATGGTCCAGAATTTGCTGGGATCTGCTAAGAAACTATCATATGTAGCATACTCATGCGGATCAAACCTTTCCCATAGTCCGCCTTCGGATCGAAAATCGGGGATTCCAGAATCAACGCTAATACCTGCTCCAGTAAAGGCGATGATTCTTTTCGAGTCGAGAATCAATTCTCTTGCATCTTGTAGTAGTTTTTCGTCGACCATTCTGAATAATGTGAAGACCGAAGCTTTGATGTCATTTTCGGTTCAAATGACAGAATGCCATGTCGAAAGCTTTTTCTTAATATCATAATCAAAACAGATGGAGTCACTGAGGGAATATCCCACGTATCAGGTACAGGATACCATGTCTGACTCGATACTTTCTCCGTGTGATAGTCAAGAACTAGTCAGAAGCAGGTAGTGTTTGGAATATGTTCGAGGAAAATCATGATCCACAGGAGAACCGTGAATCCTTTCAAGAGAATGAAGAAGAAATGGATGAGGTTTCTCTTGACTTTGATGAGGATTCCCCCATCTCTGAGAAAACTGAATCAGAGAGGAAGAAGGAAGAGATATCCGAGGAGGAAAAGGATTCCTATCAGGAGTTACATGACAAGTACCTTCGTCTACAAGCAGAATTTGACAACTATAGAAAGAGAATGAACACCCGTTTTGAAGAAATTACTCAATTTGCAAGTGAGAGCATTCTACTAAAGGTGCTCGATGTCGTGGATAACATGCAGCGAGCATTGGAATCTGATTTTTCTGCTGATCCAGAGTCTGCAAAGGCAGGCGTTGCTGCAATATACAAGCAAATTGAAAAATTGCTTCAGAACGAGCAAGTGCGTCCAATAGAATCCCTTGGGAAGGTGTTCGATCCATATTATCAAAATGCCATTAGCACAGTCAATGATGAAAGTCTTCCAGATAAGACCGTTATCCAAGAATATCAGAAAGGATACATGCTTCGAGATAAGGTACTCCGACCTGCAATGGTTTCTGTGAATCGTCATCTTGCAGCAGACGATGCAACCAATATAGAACCGAATGGAGAGACTGACGAAGATATTAATTAGAATCAAGAAAGCGAACAAGAAGGTGGAAAAGAATGTCAAAGATTGTAGGAATCGACTTGGGAACAACAAATAGCGGAATTGCCTACATGGAGGGTGGTAAGCCTACCATCATACCCAATGCTGAAGGGAAGCGACTAACTCCTTCGGTTGTCGGTATAACTCCAAAGGGTGAGATTGTAGTGGGCGAGTTGGCGAAGCGACAGTCAGTATCGATGCCTGATAGAACTGTACGCTCGATCAAACGCCATATGGGTGAAGACCACAAAGTGAAGATCGATAACAAGGAATACAGTCCGCAGGAAATATCAGCGATGATATTGTCCAAGATGAAACGTGATGCTGAAGCATTCCTTGGTGAAGAGATCAAGAAAGCAGTAATCACTGTACCCGCGTATTTCAATGATGCACAAAGACAAGCAACCAAAGATGCAGGACGAATCGCAGGGTTCGAAGTAGAAAGAATCGTCAACGAACCTACTGCATCAGCACTAGCATACAATTTTGAACGTGTTCAAGAAGTCAAGACTCTTGTTTTCGATCTTGGAGGCGGAACATTTGATGTCACCATTCTTGATATAGGAAAGGAGGATGGAGAAACTGTCTATCAGGTCCTTTCAACCAATGGGAATACGAAGCTTGGCGGTGATGATTGGGACAATCGAGTTATCAAGTGGATTGTTGAAGAATTCAAGAAAGAAAGCGGCATGGACATCACAAAGGATCTTTCAGCGATGCAAAGACTTCGTGACGCGGCAGAGCAAGCGAAGATCGAACTCTCCACTGTTATGCAGACAAACATCAATCTACCTTATATCACAGCTGATCAAACCGGTCCCAAGCATATCAATTTGGATTTGACTCGATCACAATTTGAGAAAATGACAGAAGATTTGGTTCAGGCAACTTTGGGTCCTATTCGGATTGCCCTGTCTGACGCAAAGATGGAACCGGAGCAAATCGAGAAAATCCTTCTCGTAGGCGGAGCCACTAGAATGCCGATGATACAGAATGTAATTCGAGCTATGTTTGGAAAGGAAGGGGATAAGAGTGTCAATCCTGATGAGGTGGTCGCATTGGGTGCTGCTGCTCAAGCTGGCGTCCTTGCTGGAGATCGCACAGATATTCTCCTCCTTGATGTCACTCCTCTGACCCTAAGTATTGAAACACTGCATGGCGTTGCCACACCACTCATTGAGAGAAACACCACTATTCCTACAAGGAAGAGCAAGACTTTCACAACTGCAGATAATAATCAGACTGCGGTAGACATTCATGTGGTTCAAGGAGAACGTCCAATGGCCAATCAGAATATGACCCTCGGGAAGTTTAGACTGGATGGTATACCTCCTGCGCCTCGAGGAGTTCCTCAAATCGAGGTAACATTCGATATTGATGCGAACGGAATTGTCAATGTGAGTGCTGAGGACAAGGCAACTGGAAAGAAGCAATCCATCACAATCACTGCATCAACAAATCTCTCTTCTGATCAAGTAGATCAAATGGTGAAGGATGCAGAGCGATACGCTGAGGAGGATCGAAAACAACGTGAACAGATTGAGGTCAAGGTCAATGCTGAGAACTTAGTATTTCAGACCGAGAAACTACTTACAGATCTAGGAGATAAGGTGCCAAGTGATTTGAAGTCGCAAGCTGAATCACATATTGTAACACTCAACGCGGCAATCAAAGCTGATGACTATGAAAAGATGAAATCAGGTAGAGATGAGCTTGAGAAAATACTTCATAAGATATCGGAGAAAGTCTATGCATCACAAGGTGCTGGACCTGGCTTCGATCCCTCACAATCTGGATTTGATCCTTCTAAGATGGGCTTTGATCCAACAAAGGCATCAGGTGATAGCTCTCAGAAGGATGTATCAGACGAAGATGTCGTCGATGTTGACTTTGAAGATCTTGACTAGAAAAAAAGGTGATATTCCTTGGCAGCAGATGATTACTATGATATTCTAGGCGTTGGAAAGAACGCTACTCAGGAAGAGATTAAGAAGGCATATCGGAAGCTCGCCAAGGAATTACATCCCGATAGAAATCCAGATAAAAATGCTGAAGAGCGCCTGAAATCAGTCAATGAAGCGTATGGTATTCTAAGCGACCCTGAAAAGAGAGCCAACTATGATAGATACGGAACTGCAGATTTCGAAGGCATCAACATGGACGGCTTTGGCTCCATCTTTGATCAAATATTCCGAGGGTTTGGTTTTGGTGGAATGGATAGAGGTTTTTCACAGAGAGGTCCACCTCAGGGAGAATCCCTTCGACTAAGGATCCCCTTGACCTTTGAAGAGGCATTCTTTGGAGTCGAAAAGGAAGTGGCAATTCGGAGAAAGATCTCTTGTACATCATGCAGTGGCTCAGGAGCTGAAGTTGGCACTTCTCCTGTTCGATGCAAGACCTGTGGAGGTAGAGGTCAAGTTGTCCGAACAATGGGCGGATTCATGCAGGTATCTCAGACGTGCCCTTCATGCCGAGGTGTGGGACAAACAATTGATACTCCTTGCAAGCAATGCAATGGTAGTGGACTTGAATCGAAACGTGAGGAACTCAAGTTTCCGCTCCCACCTGGTATCGAGGATGGAATGATGCAACGGATACGAGGAGGAGGGAATGCTGGTCCGAGAGGAGGGCCACCAGGAGATCTCATAATTCTATTTGAAGTTGAAGAACATGATCAGTTCATACGAAAGGGCCTCCATGTCTTCTTGGAAACGGATATCCCATTCACCGTTGCTGTTTTGGGGGGTGAAATCGAGGTGCCAACGATGTGGGGTGTAAGCAAGCTCAAAGTCAAGAAAGGCACCAAAGGTGGAACCGTTCTTAGGATGAAGGAGAAGGGCGTACATACAAACGACGGAAGGAAAGGCGATCAATTAGTACGAGTTGAGATTCATATCCCCGATAAGCCATCAAAGGAGCAGCAGAAGCTACTTGAGCAGATGAGTGAACTTGCTCTTTAGAAGTCAAGTGGTTTGCAGATGCAGGCTCTCATTTTCAATGAAATGAAGTTGCTTGTGTTCGTCGGTCTTACCAACCATGCTGTGTCAGCACCTCTACCAGTTCCTCCAACACAGATTACATCCTTATCCACTGGAACAAGTCCAGCATCAGCTGCCATCATGGCAATCTCTGCGCAGACCTTGGTTCCTTGCCCAAAGGTGCGATATGCATATGCTAGGATTTCAGTTGTTGAATATGTCTGAAGCGCATTTCTTATTCCTCGCGCAATACCAGCAAATGCATGAGTTGTCGTTAGAACAGTCGCACCTTGATTCTCTGTCTGCTTCTTTTTATCTGGGTCTATCTCATTGAAATTTGGTTGCCTAAACCCTGTATGGTGTGTAACTACTATTGTCTTTGCTCCAAAGGCTTTTGCAAAGAGTAATCCTGTTGTTCCTTCTGTCGTTGCAACCACGACTTGCTCTATATCTATATGTTCCTTCAAGAACTGCCTGACTCTCTCCAGTACCTTTGATGTTGTTTCTTGAGATACATTTGTGAAATACTTCGTAGTGATTTCCATGTGCCAATATCAAATAAAAGGACAACTTTAGCGTTTCTTTTCTACGTCTGCTTCTATTCTTGATACCTCAGTTCTCTGCCAGGTTCTTAGGAAATACTCTGCAATAACAAATATCATGAGAATGATCAGTGCAGTCCAAAAATCAACAATAGTGTTCGGAATGGTTGAAATGAACCATGCAGCAGCAACTACCACGACGATTGCAAAAGACTGTTTTGCCACAGTTCTCAACATTTGAGAATCATGGTCCTCTTCTTCTTCGTCGAATGTCTGCACCTTCCCCCATTCTTGTGCAATCTCTTCAGGTTGACCTAATGCTGATAGGACCTCTTTGACAAGGACCAATGGATCAACATCAGGATATTGATCCTGCTTGTCCTGCAACGAATCAAGAATGTGCGTTCTAATATCCTCAACCAAATCATCTGTTTCAAATGAATCTGGCAAAGCTCTACCGACTCTTTTCAAATAGGCATCGATTTCTCGAGTTGCCTCGTCCTTGGTCATTCTCTCAAAACCTCCAATTTTTCGAATATCTCACCAAGAATGAAGGATAGTTCTCTGTAGACTCGGTCTCCCTCGCCAGTGAGAACATACACTTTGCGTGCAGGGCCAGCTTCAGAACGTTCCTTTCTATCATTTAGTAATCTCTCTTTTTTTAGTCGATGAAGTATTGGATAGAGTGTTCCTTCCTTTACTTCTAGTAGACCATCTGTTTTATCCGCTAGCTCCCGCGCAATACCATAACCATGGATGCCATCCTCATGGCGTTTGACAATAGCTAGAACTGCATATTGAAGAAGACCTCGTCTAATCTCAATTTTCCAGCCTTCCTCAAAGTTGTGGGCTTTCTTCAAGCAGACCAACCTCTTGGTTATGTAGTATCATCAGACGTTTGGATGTCTTTAAGTCTGTTCCTCAAGGAGTATGCATTGTGTCTGTATCATGTCTTCTATTCTGTACAAAGAATCTCAATTCGCTCCTAAGAGTTGATTGGTACGATTTCGGTTCTTTAATCAGCAGATAGAAGAATGAAGCGATGAATCTTAGAATTCCACTTGCGATCAACATCCAGAAGACTGCCTGATAATTACCTATGAATATGACTAGTGCTTCTCCAAGCAAACCTGCTATTAGTGAGCCCATCAAATAGATTATCCCTGTAAATGTATTGTAAACTGAGAGATGTGCCCCTCGCTCTTCAACAGGTGCAATATCGTAGATGTATGCCGTGATCGCATTGAATGAAGCTGCAGTACAAAAGCCAGCAAGAGCATTTGCGATATAGATTATCCACACGCCTGGGATAGATAGTGTATTGGAAATAGGGATTGCAAATGCATAGAGAATGGGGACTAGAAAAAGGAAACCTCTTCCAAGTAGTATTAGTGGTTTTCTTCCAACTTTGTCACTCAAACGTCCAAAAGGTATTGAGAATATCACTGTAAAGATGGTCATCATCGCTGATGCGATTGCTATTTCAAGAAGTGTATTTTCCAACCATTGTCTTTGAACCACAATGAAGTAAGGCCATGCCATGGACATCGCGAAGGAGAAGAATACAGCTACAAAGGAAAAACGTCCGAAATTCCCTCCTTGAGAAAGCAGTCTAAGCACTGGAGGAAACCCACGTTTTTTCACCTCACTAGTTTTGTGTTCCTGAATTCTCATTGATAGAAGAGAAGCGATAATTCCTATGATAGCAGCGAAATAGAATGGAAGATAGTAGGCTTCTCTCCAAGCCTCAACCGGAGGGAATAGAATCAGTCCGAGAGGTCCTAAGGTATTCTGAAAGACTTGTATTAGAAATGGGAGCCCTGCGAGAAATCCCGATACTAGAGTAGCGCTTAGAGATGCGAAATTCGTAATTACTCCTAATCTTCCTAATTCGTTACCTCTGTTCTCCTCTCCCATGAGTCCTCCAATCAAGGACTGCCATGTTGGAATCTGTATACTGAATAGGATGGATTGGATACCATATAGAATAATCATATGGATAGGGGTTTCTGCCCAGAGAAACAAAAACACCATGAATAAACCGGTTAGCGTCCCAAACGCTACAAATGCCTTGTTTGATCCGACTTTATCTGAAGAGGCGCCCCATGCAGGTTGCAGAATTGTAGGCGCAACATTGCCAACACTCCTGAAGGTTCCTAATTCGGCATAATTAGCGCCCATATCAAGAAGGTATGTATTCAGAAATGGAGAATGAAGCCCTACAGCAAATTGAGTCAAAGCTCCCACTAGGTAAACTCTTACAGGAAGCCTATGGGGTAGAGCCTCAGAAGATTCTGGCAATATTTTGATTTCTCCGGTATTATAGGAAGTCGCCCGATAAAATCTCCCTATTAATCCTGTTTCTTTGGACAAGATGACTGAACCGTAGATATTATCAAGAGATTTTTTCCTAAGACAGCGTAGTGAGAGCTGCATCATGCTTGAAGAGAATATATATCGACGAAGATATGATGAAATCCAACATGTGCTAGAAACCAATGACGCTGATTTTGCTTTGTTGACACCTTCTCCAAGCTATCAATACCTTACAGGTTCAGCCTATCAAATGCATGAACGATTGGTTGCGATGCTGGTGACTCGTGATGGCGCTCCTCGTATTATTGCGCCTGCTTTCGAGGTTTCAGATCATCAAAACAATACTTGGGTAAAGGAAATCCTTCCCTGGACTGAAGAGGATGATCCATACAAGTTAGTCGTAGATGCACTTGGACCTAAAAAAGACGGTCTTCATGGGATGTTCGACGAGAAACTTCCTATAGGTATCTACTGGCAGCTTGAAAAAGCTCTCAAAGGTTTCAAGAAGACCACTTCGCTGTCTACACATCTTGAGAATATGCGACTCATTAAGAGTCAAGAAGAAATCACTATGATGAAAAAAGCTGGCAAGATTATTGACCAAGCTGTTTCCAAAGCATTCGCCCAAGCTTCCATAGGAATGACTGAAACCGAAGTAATGCAAATTGTTCAGAATGAAATTGCACGAAATGGAGCATCCCAGACTTTTGCCGCGGTGCAGTTTGACGAGAAGACAGCATTGCCTCATGCAAAATCTGGGAGTGAAGAGCTTCGAGAAGGAGATATGGTTCTAATGGACTGCGGTTGTTCAATAGGTGGATACAACACTGATATGACTCGGGTAGGGGTCGTTGGTGAGCCCACTGATGAACAGAAGAAAGTCCATTCAGTAGTTCTCCACGCACTAGAAACTGCTCTGGAAAAGATAAAGCCCGGTATTGCTTGTGGTGCAGCTGATGGGATCGCCCGACGAGTAATTCAAGAGGATGGATATGGAGATTACTTCACTCACCGGCTTGGGCATGGGATTGGCTTAGAGGTTCATGAGCGTCCCTATCTTGTAAGGGGCAATTCTCATACCTTAGAGCCTGGGATGACCCATAGTATTGAACCTGGAATATACATGGAAGGAAAATTTGGAGTCCGTATAGAGGATCTAGTAGCGATTACGGCAGATGGTGTTGAAGTATTGACCTACACTCCGAAAGATCTATTCATCATCGATGTCTGATGTGGTGTGTTGGATCTCATCCGATGTATCAGTTCTTTCCGGATCTGTTTGAGGCTCTTCTGGAGCTGGCTGCTCTGGAACTGCTTTTGACATTAGTTCCTCTAGCTTCGCTCTATCTTCTTCTGAAAGGTTGCTCATCGCCATTTGATTTTGAATCGCCACTGTGTTCATAATGACTGAATAGAATCCGGGAAGTACATGTCGAGTGAATATCCTCTCATTATATTCTTGCTCAGCGAGGTCTCTGGCTGTCTTCAACGATTCCTTGGAAATCTCCCCTTTTCCAACTCCGGGGCAATTCTTATCACTTACATAGAACCTGCTGCCGTCGTATTCTAAGGGATAAGTCCTGCATGAAATTGGCTTTGAGTACATAATGCCACAGCTCTTCGTTTCCTCATCATAAAAGATACAAGCTCTCTTCTCTGGATTCTCTTTGAGGGGTTTTTGAAATGCAGCGATAGCAATGTGATTCTGATCCTCCTTATCCGGGAATATGACAAATCTATCTATGACATGCTGCAATTGTCCAGAAGCTGTCCATCTTGATAGGTCTCCTAACGTGATCCTAATCTGCTCTCTTGTATGACAAGCTTGTGTCTCACATTCCTTTTCCAGACATTTGAAGCTATATTTTGCCTTCTCGCTCATGATAATCCCTCTACGGAATAGGCGCATCCTGACAGAGTTCTTATTTCTTTCGAAAGATGAAATGACCAATCCGATACCTTTTTCTAATGGCTTCTTGGAGTTCGGCCCTTGAGTAACTCTAAATTTGTTGTTCTCACCCGGAGAAGACAAAATGGATAATGGTCATTGGTATTCTAATGATATTGATTATGTCAAGAAAACTCTTGACACTTCTGACGAAGGACTAACAGCCGCTCAAGCAGAAGAACGCTTGAAGATATATGGATTCAATGAGCTTGTCGAAACTGGCGGAATAAGTCCACTTCGAATGTTCATCAACCAATTCCTCGATCCCATGGTAATCATACTGATAATTGCCATTATAATCTCGGTTCTTACTTCATTCATACCTGGGGCCAATGAAGAAGGTGGTCTTATCGATGCGTTTGTCATAACGGCAATTGTCATCTTCAATGCCATCTTTGGATTTGTTCAAGAATATAAATCCGAACAAGCTCTTGAAGCCCTAAAACAGATGGCCGCACCCACTGCTCGTGTTATGCGAAATGGGCTATGGACTGATATCGAATCGAGAGAGTTAGTTCCTGGCGACTTGATTAGTCTTGAATCAGGTGATTTAGTCCCTGCAGATGGTCGTGTCACCTATGCAGTTGGTTTCTCAGCAGACGAGGCTCCTTTGACTGGAGAATCGCTTGCTGTTCGCAAGGTATCTGAACCCATCCATCTTACTAGAACAGTGGTTGGGGATATGAAGAATATGCTCTTCCAAGGTACTACTATTACAGCGGGAAAGGGTCGTGCGATAGTAACCGAAACGGGAATGAAAACCCAGTTTGGGAAGATTGCAGAGATGGTCCAAGAAAGCGAGAAGGATATGACTCCTCTGCAAGTGGATCTCGATGACTTGGGAAAGAAACTTGGTGTATTGATTATTGCGTTGTGTATTCTTGTATTCGCAGCAGAGATAATCCGGAATGTATCTGATAGCCTTATTGAAGAGCTCATGGCTGCTATCGCTCTTGCTGTTTCTGCCATACCAGAAGGCCTTCCAGCTGTAGTCACTATAACTCTTGCAATTGGAGTGCAGCGAATGGTGCAGCAGCACGCAATCGTTCGTCGCTTGCCCAGTGTCGAAACTTTGGGATCTACTACGATCATCTGTTCAGATAAGACTGGGACGATTACGAAAAACGAGATGACCGTTAAGACCATCTACACAAATGAGCGAGTTTTTGATGTTAGCGGTGTTGGATATAATCGTGCTGGAGAATTTTCAGTTGATGACCAGAGTATTGACCCGACAATTGATGCTAATTTGAAACTATGTCTGGAAATTGGTCAGCTTTGTAGTAACACCATGCTTCAGAAGGACTCTTCCGAACGAGCCGACTGGTCAGTTATTGGAGACCCTACCGAAGGTGCACTCCTTGTGGTTGCAGAGAAGGGTGGTATCACTCACTCGGAAACCCTCAGGAAGTATGAGGAGGTTTCTGAGATTTCCTTTGATTCTGCTCGCAAAAGAATGACTGCAATTAATGTGGATAGTGCGGGCAACTACTATGCTTTCTCAAAAGGAGCTCCTGAGATCCTGCTTCCACTATGTTCTCATATCAGCAACAATGGATCTGTTGAGATATTATCTGATGAGCATAAAGCTAAGATTCTTGAAATGAATGCTGATCTTGCCGAGAATGCACTAAGGGTTCTCGCTCTTGCATACAAACCAATTCCAGAGGAGATTCCTGATTGGGAACCTGAGAAGGTTGAGAAAAACCTCATTTTTGCAGGTCTTGTTGGGATGATTGATCCCCCAAGGGACGAAGTCCACGAGGCAATTCGTATCTGTAAGAAGGCTGGTATTCGTCCCATCATGATAACAGGTGACCATAGACTCACCGCCAAGGCAATTGCTCGTAGTGTTGGTCTAATTGAGTCTGATGATCAAGTCCTTACTGGTGCTGAGATTGACCGAATGTCAGAGGCAGAATTTATTGAATGTGTGAAACGATGCAATGTCTTTGCTCGTGTCGCACCCGAGCACAAGCTCCAGATTGTTAATGCTCTCAAGGGGTCAAATCAAGTTGTTGCAATGACAGGTGATGGTGTTAATGATGCTCCCGCCATAAAGGCAGCTGATGTAGGTATCTCTATGGGCATTCGAGGTGCAGATGTCACAAAAGAAGCATCAGATGTCATCCTCACAGATGACAATTTTGCAACGATCGTTTCTGCAGTGGAGAAGGGGCGTGAAATATATTCAAATATTCGCAAGTTTGTACGATTCTTACTAGCCGCGAACTTCGACGAGGTATTCTTGGTATTCACCATTATCATGATTGGACTTCCACTACCTATAACTGCAATCCAAATACTGTGGCTGAATTTAGCCACGGATGGCTTTCCCGCATTGGCGTTAGGGGTTGATCCACCTGAGCAAGGCGTCATGGACAGGGCTCCACGGAGACCTGGTGCGAAGATGATGGATAAGGGAATGATATCATTCATCCTCATAGCTGGATTCTTTGCATTCTTGGCATCAACTACAGTTTTTCTCTACTCTATTTGGCGACTTAGCGGAGGAGTTATTCCTGGTATAACAGCTCCTCTCATGACTGATGTCGAGTGGACAACAGCACTTGCTCCAAGTGGTCTGCTTTGGGCGGATATCCTAAGGCATGCACGAACGACCGTTTTTGCTAGTGTTGTTACATTCGAACTGCTATTCGTTTGGAACTGCAGGGATGAGTATCATCCAGTATGGAGGACGACTATACGTGAGTCCAAGTACCTTATTGGAGCAGTCATCCTCTCTGCTGTGCTGACGTTGGCAACCATCTATTTGCCCTTAATGCAGCCATTATTTGAGACCGTACCTCTTGATATTGGAGATTGGATGATAATATTGGTAACATGCTTGCCTGCTCTACTTATTCCACCGAACATCATTTTTGGCTATTTCCGAGATAGAATCAAGAACTAGGTTGGAAGTCTAACTTCCAACCATTTTTCTATATCCTTCAGTACTCTCTCTTTCTCGATCTCCGCATGGAGCTCATGATAGAATCCCTCGTAGTACATCCATGTCTTATCCTGTGACCCTAGCGAATCAAAGAATTCTTTGGTCTTCTCAGCCTTTACCATTCTATCGTCACTTGCTTGCATGACTAGGGTGGGAGTACTAATCTCTGGAGCGCTTGCCATGGCTCTTTTTGCAGCCTTTAGACCTTCAATGCCAAATCTTGCCGTCACCCGATCAAAACGCAGCGGGTCGTTCACATGTTCTTCAACTACTTCCTTGTCATGCGAAGAGAATTCAAGATTAACTTCATTTGAGAAATATCGCTTGACATTGAATACTGATAGGAGCCTTCCAGCTATGTATTTTCCTAGTGAAATGTCAAGATTCTCTGATACAGCTGGACATTCCAATATCATCCCATCTACATCCTTTGGGTAGGTTGTGATATATCGAATCACATGCTGCCCACCAAGAGAGTGTCCAAAGAGGAATGTAATCCTATTGATGAACAAATCCTTGACTTGCATTACAATGTTATACATATCCTCTATGTACTCGTCAAAATTCATCACATGTCCCTTAAGTCCTGCATAATGACCAAACCCTCGCATATCTGGTGCGAAAACAGCGAGTCCCCTCTGTGCGAAATACTCACCGATATTCTTGAGAGTGTACCCATGACTACCAAGTCCATGGATTGCAATTAGGAGAGCTCTCGGTTTCTCATCGTCAGGTAGCCACACTGACATATGCATTTTCAAGCCGTCAAAACCAGTATAATTGCTCTCTTTGAATTTCATCTGACCCACTAGCAAATACTATGAATATCTGCTAATAAGCCTGATAGCTCTTGAAAGAATGTGCGAATAAGAAATAGAGGGGAAGTAGATTCTACTTCCCTAGATCTTACTAGAATCTATTTGGAACTGGAGTTTCCCCTGAGTAGTCGTAGAATCCCATGCCTGCTTTGCGACCGACCCATCCCGCACGAACCATCTTTCTCAGAAGTGCAGGTGCACGATATTTGCTGTCTTTGAATTCATCAACAAAGTAATCTGAGATGTAAAGCATGGTATCAAGTCCAACAAAGTCAGCAAGTGTCAGTGGTCCCATAGGCCAATTCAGTCCGAGCTTTATTGCCAAATCCATATCTTCAACAGTCGCAACTCCTTCTTGGATTGCGAAGACCGCTTCAAGAAGCGCTGGAACTAGGAGACGATTCACTGCGAATCCCGGCGCTTCGTTGACCAATACAGTCTTCTTCCCTACCCTATGAGAAACCTCTTCAATGACCTTTACAGTTTCATCCGTTGTTGCCTGACCCTTAATGATCTCCACAAGTCCCATCACCGGAACAGGATTGAAGAAATGCATGCCAATGAACTTTTGAGCCCTCTTTGTGACTGCCGCCATCTGGGTGATGCTTATACTTGATGTATTTGATGCAAGAATGGCATGTGCTGGGGCTGCTTCGTCCACCTCTCTCCAAGTATCTAGTTTCAGCTTGACAATCTCTGGTATTGCTTCGATAACAAGGTCTGCATCCTTGACAGATTCTCTCAGGTCCAGAACGCCATGAATCCTACCCAAGATTGCGTCAATCTCTTCCTGAGTTATCTTGCCTTTGGCAAGACCTCGTTCAAGATTCTTCTTGATTGTTGCGATGCCACCATCAATGAATTTCTGGTCGATATCGCGCATCCTTACTTCGTAGCCCGCTTGCGCGCAGACCTGAGCAATTCCATTGCCCATCTGTCCTGCGCCAAGGACTGTGATCTTCTTGATATCCACTATTGTTCTCCTCCAATATTGTTTCAGGATGTATCAGGCTCCCAACTGAGTCCGTAATATGTCTGTCGAAGGACTGGATGCACACTCACTCTGGAAGGCGAAATTGGATAGTTTAGGTTTTTACGAAAAAGCATCTAACTACAAACTTTTTGTATAATAAACAAAAACATGCAAATTGGTTTGGTAAGCAAACCTTTATATAAGTAAATCACTCTATGGATATCACGAAATGAAAGGTGAATATCATGACAAACCGAGAAACAAAGTATGAGCCATCAAGTCTCTCTTTGCTAACCACAACAGGCAGGAACATACATGTTGCCCTTCCTTGGGATGGGGAATCCTTTAGGAGGTAATGGAGATGGAAGTGTCAAAGAGATTCTTTGGTCTAGAGGATGCCAACCCAAATGTCATCAAATTGGCAAGGATCATGTCTATCCTTATGCCCCTATTTTCCCTTACTGTAATGATTAGCACAACCTTCTTCATGATATTTATCGCTGAAGCGGTAGGGCATGGTGATTACATTCAAGGGCTGGGGTTAGTTGGAACCCTTGTTGTTGTACAGATGGCAGTGCAGACATTGCTTGACTATCCTACAGGTGCAATTGGTGATTGGCTTGGTCAACGGTTTATTATTGCGTCTGCATTCCTAACTTATGCAGTATCTTACTTCTTAGTATCAACGGTTACCTCCACAACACCTCTAGTGTTCTTGGTGCTGATTTACGCACTTCAGGGATTTGCGAATTCACAGCAGAGTGGAGCTCTCGGGGCTTGGTTTGATAACAACTATAGAGTAGCTGTTCCCGGTGACTTTGAGAGGAAACAATACGGTGTATTTCAAGCGAGACTCGGAATGATTTTCCAGATCGTTGCAACACTGTCCTTGATTCCCGGCGGTATCCTAGCTGGTATATTTGGTCGTGCTTGGGTTTTCCAACTCCAAGGAGTTCTTGCTATTGTAATAGCGATAGTTGCATTCAATGTAGTAAGAGACCTCCCTGAAGTACAAGAGGAGAAGCGAAAGCAGGCTCGACCAACTATGAGTGAATACACTTCTCTTCTTAGGGGCGGTGTCAGTTATCTCTTCAACGAACCATGGGTCAAATATGTCATCATAGGTAGCATGCTTGCAGGTAGCACAGTGATGGTTTGGGGTAATCTCATCCTATTTCCGATGTACTTCAGCTACCTCTTTACAGATGTCGCAGTCGCTTCATACAGAACACTTCTGTTCGCTCCTGGCGTAGTGAGTGGTGAGAGGTCTGGTGTCTGGTCCAGAAGGTTTGAGCCAAAGAAATGGATTCCACGTTTTAGATTGCTGCAAGCCGGTGGATTCTCATTCTTCATCATCTTTGCAGCGATCATGTTCTTCTTTCCCCCACCCGCTGGGTTGACACCTGCCATCGATTTACTGCTACCTTTCACATCTATTGTATTCATGAGCATCCCCATAGATTCCATCGGACCTGTGATACTCATTGCACTAACATTCTCTTTTACAATGTTTGCCAGTGCATGCGCAGATATCCTGACACAACGTGAGATGCTTGATGTTATACCCAACAACATCAGGAATAGCATGTACTCCCTGCAACCCACAGTCATGATGCTTTTTGCAATTCCCCAGATTGGCATATTTGGTTGGCTCATTCCAATCATAGGCTTCCCATTAACATTGGTAATTGTCGGATTGGTCAATCTTCTTGGAGTTGCAATCATCAAGAAGGGATTAGATCAACCAAAGCCTTCTGAACGTAAAGCCGTCGAACAGATTGAACAAGAACCTATCGAGATTGAGTCTATAGTAACGGACTGAAGGTTATGGAACAGAATAAGGTCGAAGACGTGATTTATTGATAGTCACAAATTGTGACCTTATTCTGTGACCCTCTATTGTGGCTTCGGTATATATACTAAATCTGCTACCATATACTTGTGAAATATCATGGCTCTAGCAACTAACTACAGAA
>JBHLQH010000006.1:0-163514 GCA_048884965.1 Candidatus Thorarchaeota archaeon
GCTTTATGAAAAATATGGGTTATTAAAAGGGACTACTATTCCGCGCCATAATTTGAACTTCTAGTTTGTACCTAGACTAGGTAGGGTGCTAAGACGATGTCAAAGAATTTCGAGGCAGGACTGTCACGTCAATTCGAAACCGCCGAAGATAAACACACTATTGACGTGACCATCTACCTTCAGATGATGTTTGAGAGCACAGATCGCCACATCGCGAAAGCGATTTTGAATGACGGTAGATCATTAGTGCTTCAAGTAGGAATGCGAAGTGAGATCCTCTCACCATTTCCAAGATACGTAGAGGATTTCATTGGGAATTTCAACCAGTGCGATATCATAGGACTTGTTCCAATAGTCGCCTTGATGGCTGAGCAAAAGGAGAAGATGATCACAGCATCTGCGATAGAGCGGGATGAAGCGACTCGTATCATCTTGATTTTCGAAGCTGACAGTACTGAACTCTTGGCTAGAAAGGTTTGGCGTTTCATGGACAGATGGGAGAAATGGATCAAGGTTCTGACCGGAGTGCTAGAGAAGGATTTCCAAATTGACATTGACTGGAGAGAGTTCCTCGCTGGAGAATCAGGATACATCACAATGGATTGGTACAAGCCATTGGACTATGATACACGGATGGTTGCATTACATCGTGTAAGACTCGCTTCCAAGGCATTGCTCCAGTCTGTCCTTACCAAATCTCAGCTCGAGAACTATATGGTAAGTGAACTAGCGAACTGGCTAGATGCATTGCAGCCTCAACTTGAGGTCATGAGTGCATATCAATCACTTGTTCCGGAGGAGATTACATGAATCTGGTCCTCGATATGAACTCACGGTTTCTTCTACCCAATGAGCACATGTTAGATTACACATGGCTGGGAGGCGCTGTCGCTGGCCTCAGAGTCGTGCGTCTACGAGATGCTGATTGGAAATGGGCTCCTTTCATCGTTGATATTATGGACACTCTTGAGATGGTGGATGATATCAAAGAGATACCCCCTGGAGAAGAGCCTGAAGTTGGATCAGTTCTTGACTCACTTGGCGGTTACGTGAGTATTGCTGGTGTCGTTCGTCCTGAGGGACTCTACTTTCCAGTCCCACGAGAGGCGGCAACCAAGGTCATCGATCAAATCCCAGGGATTCCATATACGTATCATGCAGATGGCTGGATGCTGATCCCTCGAGAGGCGCTGGAGTCGTTCTCGTGCTTAGTACCATTGAGAGGACCATTAGAAACCTATCTACAGGAGGATTCGAATCATGACTGAATTAGAAGCTGTTAGTGGCGTTGGACCTGCAGCAGCCAAGAAATTGAGAGAAGTATATGTCACCACTGCTGAGCTCCTTGCAGTTCAAAATCCTGTGGAGCTTCAAGATAAGACCAAACTTGGAGAAGGCACCGTGATCAAGTTGGTCAAGAACGCACGAATCCTTGTCGGCAAGTTTGGTTTCAAATCTGGTCTTGACGTGGAAAAGGAAATGGAGACCAAGCCTCGATTGAAATCTGGTCTACCAAAATTAGATGAGGCGTTACTTGGAGGACTTGAGGAAGGATCCATCCTAGAATTCTATGGACCCGCGCGTGGAGGCAAGACCCAATGGTGTTCCTACTTTGCAGTACGATCACAGCTACCAATCGAAGAAGGTGGGCTTGGTGGAAGAGTACTATGGTTGGACAGCGAGTCTTCCTTCAAACCTTGGGTGATTAGAGCCAATGCGCTCAGATGGGGAATGGACCCTGATGTGACTCTTGGGAATATTGGACATGCTGAGGTCATTCTCTCTGGTCAGATTACTGAGATCTTTGAAACTATTCCTCAATTATGTGCCGAGCAGAACTACAAGTTCGTTGTACTCGATTCTTTCACAGGGTTGTTTAGAGCTGAGTACACCGGTCTAGATCAACTCAAGCTAAGACAGCAAGATATGAACAGCATCCTCAATCAAATGCGTAGGACTGCAGCAGCAACAGGGGCAGTATTTGCGTATACTAACCAAGTCATGGCCAACATTAGTTCCTACGGCGGGAATCCAAACGCGCCAGTGGGAGGACATGTTCTCTCACATGCTAGTGACTATAGGTTCTATGTCCGGAGAATCAAGGATGATGAGCGAAGGATAACGCTTCAAGATAACGCTGGTGTTCCAGAATTCGATATTAGTACAAAGATAGGCTGGGGTGGATTCTACGAGGATTCGAAAGCAAAGAAGGACTCCGAGTCAATCATTCTCGATAAGCTAGGCAAGACAGGGGACTCAGGCTTTGATGAAGCAAAGACCGAGATCGATGAGGAAGTAACAGAAGCGGAGGTAGAAGCCGTTTGAAGACCAGAGGCATGTTCAGAATATATCAATGTCGAAGGTGCAGGAACATCGGATTTGCCGCGGTTGAAACTGAGGAAGACGAAGCTCGTTGTAGTCTTTGTAATGGCATGATACTTCACGAGCAAGGCACTCTCTATGCCGCAACAATCGATGAAGCACGAGAGATAATGACCGACCTGGTAGTAAGCACAAGATTAGAAGCAAAGAAGGTCGGTTCCTCGCGAGGGATAGGTCTAAAGAAACGGGTCCTAAATATCGTCGAGGCGATCATAGAAATCAATCGTGGCAGACCTGCTTCAATTGAACAGGTCTTCCGAGAGTGCAGCGAGGCAGGAATCGATCTTGGCAGAGCCTCTCATTTTGTCAATCAACTCAAGAGTGAGGGCTTGATCGCAGAAATCGCTGGTGGACTTGTTATAAATGATGGAGGAATGCTCTGAGTGTCATCCAGCTCTCGCTATATTCAGATTCCCCATGACACTCCTAATAGAAGCTCAATTGCCCTTGTGAATCTCATCATGAGACATACGACCACACGACTGACGGTTATTCAGATGGCTGATCACGAGCCTGATCCGGAGCTCTTCGTTGTGACATCCGTGTTCTGGCGTGATACTGATCGACCTCTACTTGCACAACTACCAAAGATTCTCTCTTACCTTGAGACTATGAGAGGGACTCGAGGAGTACCAAGCAAAGTCTATCTTGATAGTGATGAGGGTCTCCAACTATACATTCCAACTTCAACAAGAGCATCAGAGATTCCTGCTGCGTCAAAGGACGCTGTAAAATTCCTGCGAACTCTGATCGATTCGACTTGTGAATTTGTCCATACTACTGCAAAAGAGGTAGAAGAGACCTTCTGGTCCATCGCCATGAAACGAGGATATAGTCCAGAGATAGTTGATCGGATAGCTACTGCTGCAAAAGGGTACACTTCCTCGTCCAATGTGCAGAGCTTCAACGACCTCTTGCAACGTTACTTCTCTATTAGATTTAGGATTCATACTGCTGAGTCGACTTTACATTTGGAGGATATGAATTGGCAGAGAGCATAGTAGACCCGTTGTCATGGTTCCCATATGAGCCTCGTCCCCAACAGGACAAGGCAGTGGTCCTAGCAGCTAGGACCTTCAATGAGAGAACCGTGGGTCTACTATCTGCTGATTGTGGAGTCGGGAAGACTATTGCCTCACTCTCTGGGTATCTTGCGGTAAGAGGGTCTGATCCCGACTCTCGGCTCTTTGTCCTGACTCGCACACATTCACAATCCAAAGTTTTCGAAGAAGAGCTAGAGGTCTTAAAATCGAGCGTTCCTCAGAGTGATATTCCTTTGACTGCTACAAGTATGGTGTCTCGAATCCATGTGTGTCCAATCCGCCATCGGATGGATACTGATTCATCAATGGGATTCATGCGTGGGTGTGCCATGCTAATACGATCGGGTCGATGTGCCTACTACTGGAATTTCTACAAGCGTCAGGGTGATGAAGGAACTCCGATAATCAGGGAAAGCGCACGAGCCATCGTGACAGATCTCCTAGATGGCGGAGTTGTAAATCGAGAAAAAGTAGAATCTCTTGGGGAGGATGGTGGTATCTGTCCCTATGAAGCTCTGAGATGGTGTGCCAGGAAGAGTCGAGTGGTTATTGGTCCCTACTCCTATCTCTTCAAAGAACGTATCCGAACAGCTCTTCTTTCGAGTCTCGGACAGCATTTGGCAGATGCTGATCTTCTCATCGATGAAGCACATAATCTTCCTGAGCATGTCTTGTCATCTGAAGGAGCAATCCTTGCAGGTGAGGATTTGCAATGGCTACGGGATAACAAATCCACTGTTCGGAAGGAAACTGGAGTAAGCTGGGTTGGAGAGGCTATCGACTTCCTTTGGGAGACTCTGATGGTCGCATTGGACAAGCTGAGTATAAAGAAGAATGAAGTTGTCTTGAACAAATGGCAAGTACTTCCTAGGTTTGTAGATCCTGCTCTCATTCATATACTCATGGAGAAGACCCTCATTCCCACTGGGGATGATAGCATCCCAACTGAGACTCCCTTGGACCGATTGATAGAATTCCTGTATGCAGGACTTCGTTCTCGAGAGAGCGATGATTGGCATATAACAGCGGAGCTTGCACCGCGATGGACGACAGAAGTTCGTATCTCTGATGGTTCACTCAGAATTCGTCCATTGAATGCTGCGGGTTTGGTGGCTCCAGTTCTCCGTGGTGCACGCGCGGCTCTTCTTATGTCTGGCACGTTCCGACCAACACAACTCTACGCAGGTTTAATGGGTGTCAAAGGTGCTCTTTCAGAGGACCTTGGTAGCCCGTATCCGAAGGCTTCCCGCCTTGTTCTTCTTGATCGCGAGATCTCAACAAAATACACCAATCGGACTCCAACTCTTTGGCGTGCAATTGCTGAACGTATTGAAACTGCATTAGTGGCTACTCCTGCAGAGAAGACTGCGCTAATAGCATTCTCCAGCTATGAGGTCATGGAACAGGTACTTAGTTACAATATCGATTGTGGTTTTCGAGAGCGTTTGGTTGAAGATAGAGATGCACGGATAGAGGACCTCAAGGAACAAGTTGATGAAGGACCAAAAGCTGTTTTCCTCGTATATGGGGGGAAGTTCAGCGAGGGTGTTGACTTGGTCGCTGCTGGTAGATCACAAGTGGATCTCATAATTGGAGTTGGGATTCCCTTTAGCCCTCCCACAAGTTATCAGAAATCTCTACAAGAATGGTACGAAAGGAGATTCGGGGAAGGTGCAGGTTATTATTACTCATCCGTGATTCCTTCGGTGCGTAAAGTAGTCCAGCTAGTAGGACGATTACGAAGGTCTCCTGAGGATCGGGGTGTTGTTATTTTACTTGATTTACGATTCGAGAAATTCGTCTCAATGTTCGGGGACGATATTGTGTCAGACCTCTGGCCTTACAGAGGTATAGATGAAATGAGGGAGGCGATTTCAAGCTTCCTAGAAATGCGGGGTGGTAGATGAAATGGATTTGAAACATGGAGCGATAATCATAGCTGCAGGGCTAACATGGTCCTTGTATCTACTTGGTCAAATAGCAATATCATCAGCTGTAGGACTTAGCACGATACTTTGGATGGTGTTTGCCGTTAGCTGCACGTTGGGAAGTAAGAATGAGAATGAACAGAGTATCAATGCTATCGCAGAGAGGGATATTTTGTGAAAGTGTCAGAGTCTCTCAATCTACAATGGATGCTGCCATCTTCGTTCGCTGCGGCATGGGGCATTAGTTTCGCCCTTCAGCAGTCCATCGAGGGGCTTGTACTATCAATCGCAGGAATGGCATCTCTACTAGTTGCCATCTATGCATATACTAGAGTTGACTCAGGCATCAAATTGTATTGGGATGATTCTCGACACGTTCTATCAATTATCAGAAGGTGGAAGGTTGAGGTCACTGCACTCAGGCTCTTTCAGAGTGTACCCTTAGGAATAGATCTGAGTCACTCAGCCAATAAAGTGCTCTCGTCTATGAGGTCGCGATATCAGGGAGAACCAGATGGGACTCTTCAGTGGGTGGTATGCCGTCCTTTAGGATCATCAAAGACCAGAGTTGGCTTTATGGTATCACGTCAAGGGACAAGACTGCCTACTGGTATTCGCAGGATGGAATTACTTTCTGATATGGTGCTAGAGGATGCCTTCGTCTTGGAGAGTGCGATGCGAGCCGCATATCCTCACACACCAATCGTCGATGCTTCTGTTGAGGATATTGAATTGATAAGAAGGGGAGGTATAGAACCTATTGAAACCGTTTCATAATACAAGTAGGATTCAGATCCCTCCTACGCTATCAGTCGAATACCTGACTAGTAGCCTTGAGATAGGGCATGGCTACAGCTGGACTAGGCTACTCTCTTCTCCTAAACTGATCATTCATGGAAAGCCCCCTTTGGGGGATCTTCCTGAAGTTCTAATCTATGGCAAGAATATATTGCTGGAAAATGGTGACGAATACCTTCTACGTTTCCGAAGAATGCTTCAGGCTTTGGCGCAACAAAGTCAGATAGTGGGGGGAAGATAAGATGGCAAAAGGTCGAGGGTATGTACTTGGTTCAGAACCTCCTCAGGATCCAATGGCTGAAATGAACAGAACTACCTATTCAGTAACGAGCACTACAGAAATCAAGTGGAATGATAGGGAAGTCCGAGAATCGTGGACTCAGGCAATTGCGATTGCAATTACATCTTTCATTCTTGTCTTCTTTGCCCCTCAACTTATGATAGCTGTTTCGCTTCTTGTAGGTATTGGATTCTATGTGTTCTCCAGCCTAATGAAACGCCAGGAAGTGCTTGACCCCCAGAGTGGATGGACTGAGCGACCTCAACCTGATTTTGATCTCGTAGAAGAGGAGAAGTTCCTCAGATACCCAAGAGATGAGAAGTACTCTTTGACCGGAATTGAGCTAATGGCTGCCGCTCCGAAACTACCTGGAAATTTGGCGGCATTGATAAGGGCATTGCCCACCTCGGATGGTTTCTCTCTCTCAGTCACGCTTCGCCTTGGTGATGAGGGCAAAATCATTGAGGATAGGAATGTTTCAAGTTCTATTGAAGCGTATCTACGAACTAGATCAAAAGGCGAACTTGAAACCTATATGGATTTCAGATCTGGTCTTTGGATTGCCAAGGTCAACTACTTTGGATTGGTCCGGGACGAAACAGGTGTTCGATTCCATGAGTCTTCTGTGAAAGGTTCAATTCCCTCTAAGGGTTGGAAGCGAATCAAGCCTTCAGACATGATGACGCGTTTGAAGGAATATCATGGTGGACAATCCCGCCCAGCATACTATGCGGTTGGACAAGAGCTATCAGAGTGGCTCGTACAGCTAAGATCTGAACTTGCCAATGAAGTTGGTACGAACGTTCCTGGACAGTTTGTTGTGGATATCAGAAGTCGTCCTGCAGATTTAGTACTCGGCAACATCCTAAATCCCGACACTCTTCAGGTAGGGCCAACAACCGGTCTCTCCTTTGAGGATATTTCGAATGGAGTGCTAATGTGTGGAGGAACTCGTCATGGGCGAAGAGATCTACTTGCGTTACTCGCGAAATCCATTGTCGATGCTGGTAAACGTGTGATGGTACTCAGTTCTGATCCCGAAGCTCTTGCACTAGTAAACCTTCATGATAGCGGAATTGGGTTAACATTAGGTAAGGACTTCATTCTGAATCCAATTGATGCAGAGGACGTTCACAGAACAGTCTATGTTCCCAAGCTCCTGAGAGCGCTAGAAACACTGGCCGATAAGTCATTGACTTCAGCGGCAGATTTGGAAGTAGCACTCGGGCGAGCAGTAGCGCTCCCACACTCTACAGTTGCAGATGTAAAATTCGAACCTGATGCAGATGTGATGACAGATGATGAGATTGTAAAGGCAAACATGCATCCTGTAAAACTGTCACTTTGGGGTTTGGAGGGTCTCCGGAAGCTGTATGAAGGATCTGGCGCAAGAGCATTCTATGGTACACAGACCACCTCGATGTCATCCATCGCTTCATTGCCACTTAGTGTGCTCATCACGAATCTTCGTGATATCCCTCTAGACATCTTCGCATTCGATCTATTAATGATGAAGCTATCAGGCATGAAACACGATAAGGATCTTGTTATCATCATTGATGATCCCGACAGTCTACGTGTTGCCAATAGCAGTTACTCTCGAAGATCACTTTGGACAGACTCCCTCATCAAGGAGTTATCAGAGGTCGCATCTGTTATAGTGAGTATAGATCAACCACATATGCTCTCATCAGGTGTCAAGAACGAGCTGAGTTCTTGTGTCTCGCTTAGGCTAAGAGACGAGAAGGATATTGCCTCTGTTAGCACGAGACTTGCATTGAGTGTAATTGGATCAGGTCTTCATAGTAAGGCAAGATGGTCTGCTCGAGAATCCTCATTCCTTCGAACAATGGATGACGGAATAGCATTACTTGTTCATAATGAGGTAGAAACAGCTCAACCTATCAAGTTGCACGCTACTCCCGAGTTGCGAAGTCCATCGAATGATGTCCTGCAGGAACGAATCGCAAGAAGTCTCAAACCTGAAAGCACTTCCAAAACACTTCCAACAGCAAATCTTCTATCTCTCAGCTCAACACGAGATGGTGACCTTCCACTGAAGATACTGAAACTAATCGAGCGATATGAACCTCTGACTGAAGAGGCAATAAGAAGATTCATTCAAGCTTCTGGTAGTGATGGAGATGTTGAGGGCATAATAATTCGTCTGAAAGAATCAAGCTTGATTCTGGAGGGTCATGAGTCTCATAGCGGTGTATCATACAAGAATTATCGGTTGACGATGAAGGGAAATGTTGCATTACGAAAGGCGACAAAAGAGGTGACAGTACCAGAATGACCGCCACTCTTGATATTCCTTCTCAAGTTCATAGGATTCTGGAGCAGGTAGGCCTAGAGCCAAGAGGTGTACAATCCGAGTCTATTGAGAAAGGTCTCCTCGATGGTGGTAGTATTCTGGTGTGTAGCCCCACAGGGTCTGGGAAGACATTGGTTGGTGAGATTGCTTTGTTGCGCTCGGTGACATCGGGGAAACGAGGTCTCTATCTCACCCCCTTGAGAGCATTGGCAGATCAGATTTTCGATACACTCAAAGAACGCTACACACCACTGGGCATCAGAATTGGTATCTCTACAGGAGATTTCCAGACAGACGGCTCAGCTCTTGAGGAGTATGACATCATTGTATCTACCTATGAGAGAGCTGATTCACTTCTAAGGCATAAATCCCCATGGATGGAACAAGTAGCTACATTAGTTGTGGATGAGATACAGACAATTTCTGAAGGGAACCGTGGTGCCCGATTAGAGTCTGTCATCATACGTTTTAAGCGAATAGTTGAGAATCTACAGATAATTGCCCTTTCTGCTACGATAGGGTTCCCAGAACAGCTTGCTGACTGGTTAGGTTGCAGACTGGTTGAGTCTATTGACCGACCAGTCCCACTACTATGCAATGTCATAGCGAAACCAAACAAAGAGGCAGCTGTCCTGAAGTATGTTATGACGACAATTCAAAAAGATGGGCAAGTGCTAGTATTCCATAGGACTCGGAGAGAGGCTGAAGCAGAAGCTCGGCGGCTAGCAGAACATGTGGGAAAGCAACTCACTCAGAATGAGCGAGAGTATCTCGTTTCCGAGCTTGATTCTATTGAGCATTGGAATGCAAATATCCCAAAGGATTTGCGCTCTCTGCTTCATAATGGGATTGCATATCACCATGCAGGTCTTGGAGTCGGAGCGAGAAAGCTGGTCGAACATCTATTCAAGACTGGTAGAATAAGAGCAATATCTGCAACTACAACCTTATCATCAGGAATGAATCTTCCAGCTCGTACTGTAGTAATTGCAAATGCTCGCTCTCCAATCGACTATAGACATATCATGCCGCCAAATCAAATGCACCAGATGTTAGGACGAGCTGGTCGGCCCGGTCTTGATTCTCGTGGTTATGGGGTTATTATTGCTGATAGTCGCGGACAGGCAGATGATATCATTCAGAAATCGTTTCTAAAACGAAGAGATGACACTCTGAACAAGGATATCCTCGAACCAAAATATGAGGCAGTGACCAGTGCATTCAGATCACCTGATGTCCTAGAGGAACAGCTGCTCGTGGCTCTTGATATGCTAAATGAAGCTAGCTTGGAAGAAATAGAGAATGGGATTTTTGGTGAAACTTACTTACTACACCAAGCAGTTCGTAACACCTATTCTCCAATGAGATTGATTTACTTAGATGCCATAGATGCTATGTCTGCTTTGGAATGTCACGCTCTTTCGGACACAATCCGCGCTGCCAGAGGTGGTGTCTTAGGAACGGTCAGAATTCGGGAGGTAAATGACTCTGTAATCGGAGGCATGGTTGCACAAAAAGGAGGTAACAATGCAACTTGCCGGTTTTCCACTCGCACCAGGCGAAGTGGAACTATTGAAGGGCCGATGTGCTCCTGTGGCCGCCCTATCGATGGGTCCGGCATCCTCTGCCCTCATCTTGTTACTCTAGGAATGATGGCGTCAAAGGAGCATTCAGAAGTCGCCGACTATATTATTCCTCTCGCCTTAGGAGAATCAAGTCCGTCAGGTAGTCTGATTAGACTTCAACTAATAGAAGGCGCAGAAGATGGTCGGGTCAAGATAACACGTCTCGGACGACTCGTTTCCAGATTGTATCTACGTCCTGGTACAGCAAGAGAGCTTCTTGCTATGGTCCCTTTTGTTAAGGATACAGTGCAGCTAGTTTCGATGCTGAAGCATCTGGTGTCTCTTGAAAGCAATCAGACTATTGATGATACATTTGAGATGATGATAGGATTAGCAGCATCAACGAGAATGCATATGGTGGATATGGCTGAGGAACTCAATCTTTCTATTGGCGATCTCTCGTCACTATTGGAACGTTCTCGGTGGCTACTCTACTCAATTGCAGCGATTGCACGAGAAGGGAATCTGAGCTTTGTTTCCGAGCATGCTCAGCAACTATGGGAAGATATCGATTCACGGTTTTCAGGTGATGACAATGGCAATAACTGAAGGAACTGCAGTAAAGGATGAACAAGAAGAAAAGGTGGCCTCTGAAGAAACTGAGGATGTCACAACACCTACAAGAGACCATGACTACGATGTGCTGAGAGCACTAATAGCAACAGGACATCACGTTTGCGAATATCCAAATGGATTGGTACTTGGTGTACATATTGAGGGTATCCCAGGTCGACGTGGAGTACATGTGGATTCTGTCTATGTACTTGACTTGCGTCGTGCGTCTTTTGGAACTGCACGTCTTGCAATGCAGGCAGCCGTTTTGGAAACGATAAATCGCGATATGTGTTCTGTATTGCAGGATATTGAAATGGATTACACTTTGACCACTGTGTCAAAACGGACAACGAAGGGAAAACTCATTCTTCCCATGCTCAAAGCAAATCAGAGTCACCCTGGAACGATGGTACATAACACACGAACAGTCTATGTTGTCACTGGGAATGAACGTCCAAAACTGGATCTTTCGTGGCTTACTGAGCCAAGCAGAGTCCTCCATGCAGACGATTTCCTCCTTGCAAGACGCTCTGATATGAGGTCATTCCTCTCTGAGATGCAAAATAGGGTTCTTCTGGATAAATGGGAACTTCTTGGCGATAGTATTAGGCAAGGCTGGTTTGGATTATTATCGTTGGTTTTTGCATCAATTAGTGCGTTCTCACTAATAGCTGCGCTGATGGTTCCAGAGGGAATTATTCTCATTCCAACACTTGCGACTGCATTAGGTGGGATTTTGGGTTTGTGGATGATTGATCGTTCAAGGAAGAATTTGGATGAGTTCAATGTACTATTACGTGAGGAGGAGGCAAAGACCAACAGAGTTGGTGATGGCCATCGTATTGACGCTAGTATCTCTGAGAACGAGGAGAAGCTCAAATTACAGAGAGATTTAGGATTCGTAATATCTCCTCTTCTGGCATCTGTCGCTGGATCTATTAGCATTGGGGATTATGATGATGCCGTTTCATCAGCATGCTTGGTCCTTGATGAATGCGTTCGGTTCTCTCAAGCTGATGGGATTCCAATGGGCGATGAAGGTCTTGCCAAGTTCATCGGTCTTTTTGAAAGTTTCAATGCTGAATTCGATGAAGCAGAACTGTCGATTTGCTATGCCGGCTTGACCAATCACCTAGTTTCACCTTTGGGTGAGGAGGAGATTCTAAGGCAGTGTACAGTATTGTCAGATTCACTCTATAATGTTGGCATTCTGAAACCTACAGTAAAGGATAGAATCGACGATCTAATGAACCAGAGAGCGTTGAAAGAGAATCTCAGGTATCTTGATCACGCAATTGATGTAGATAATGAATCTCATGAAGAAGGAGGTGACGGAGATGATGACTCTTGGTTCACTGATGAAATGCTCCAAGAGAATTTAGCTTCAAAAGAAGAATTCGATTCTATTCCAGTTTTAATCGCATACACTCATCCAGATGATTTGGACGAAGACGATATGGAGCAGACCGCAAAGCAGCTTGATGATCTGTCTGTTGCTGCAACTCAAACCTCTCCTCCTGATGATGTTGAGATGACTGCCAGTGATGTAGTCAATTCCGCTCATTCCAACAAGGGTTCGAGAAATTTGGATGACAAAGAGGATTCATTGGAGGATGATATTCCTGCTCGATAAGCAGTTTATTGACACAATCATGAAATCGGGTGGTATGCTACATGTTTCTGGAGCGGCAGGTTCAGGAAAAACGCTCTTCGCTTCCATCCTTGCTTCTATCCTCTCGGAGAAAGGATATGTAGATTGGATTTCTACGGATGGTAAGGCTGGATTCGTCAAACATATTCGAAGCAATCTCGAACATTATGGTGGAATTTCTTCGAATATATCTGTGACTAGGGTGATGGGATATGATGAAACTTTACAGGTAATTCTATCAATGGACCAGCGTTTGAAGGAGAACACCCGACTTATCGTAATTGATTCAATAACCAGAGTTTTGGATATGTCACGAAACGATCCTCTACTTTGGGGTCGCACGCTATTCGAGGATGCTTTGCCCACTCTTGCTTCAATCTCAGAAGGCAGGAGAGTGCCTATTGTTCTCATAAGCGAGATTCGAGAATCACAAGGTGTTCCAAGTGCAGTCTATCATGAGAAGATCCGTAAATGGGCGAAATGGGATCTAGTCTTTGAAAGACCACATGGATTGAATCAGTCCAAGATTCTTCAGGAAGGTGGAGGAGAAACTTCTCAAATGCAGATAGGCACTCTGCAACTGAATCCTGCCGGTTGGGCTAATCTGACAATTGAAATGATATCGATGGAGGTGCAATAATGATTGGAGGAGGTATGATTGGGAAGCTGATGAAGTGGGGGATTATGGCGGGTGTAGCCCTCGTAATAGGTACTGAATTGCTTTCATCTGTTTCATGGGTAGTTGTGAGCATGAGGACAGGTGACTATCTCCCTGTTGCCATAATTTGTGGTTTCACATTGACCTTACAAAGAATATCGTCAATTCTCAAGACTGACTCAAAGCTGGTCACCATTCTTGTAGATATCCTTGCAGGAGCTTCAATGTTGTATCTATTCTTCGTTGTTCTTATCGGACTCATTCCTTTTGGTCTTGTTGTAGCTATTGGTGGAGCTGGAGCCTCTCTTCTGCTTTCTATGATAATTCGGGATCCAACATCCATGCGAGAAACTCTCAGGGATTTGGTTGAATCCGCTGAGGTATATCGTGAAGGAGGTATCTCGCTGAATGGCAATCAAGATTATGTAAGTGGGAAGTACATTGAGAAACTGAATATTTCGATTCTCCAGATTCCACATTACTATTTCAACGATGTAGTACGTATCCTTCAGAATCGTCCCATGCTTCCTGTTGCATTATTGCATTTAGAGGATGCTGATTTCCTATTCGTCCGGCAAAGTGTTGAATTAGATTGGACACGTCAAGTGAAACGTGTATTGCAGGATGAGGGATTAACTCAAATTACTACTGCTACACCTCTTTTGAAGAAATCACTCCTATTCTTACCTCTAATGGAGGAACAGCACGGATATCCTATGTCAGAATATGCTATAGCAGCCAAGGACGAATCCATTAGCACACTTTTGGCAACGAAACCATTACGAATGGTCGTATTTCCCAGCTCATGCGGAATAAGAATCGTGGTCCGTAAAGAGAGTATTCTTGGTATTGACCTCTCTCCGATTCCTCAACATCATCTACAGCAGATCATCTTAGGCCGAGAGGCCGAGGCAATCAAAACCATTCTTGATACTACGGAGGGAGTCATACCTGCCTATTGAAACAAAGAATCTTGATGAGATTGATGCATTTGACAAGCCGCTATTCAAACTTCATCCCCGCGTGCTTGATGCTGTCATAGGAAAGATCCTCCTTCCATCTCATATCAGCGTCCTTCATGGAGAAGAACGCTTTCCTCTTACTGCGATTTCCCATGCTGTCATGATTGGAGCGGGCAAGAACAACAAACACGCGATCTATCTTGATTCTGGAAGTAACTTCAATCCTCAACTTATTCGAGTCCTTTCTCAGGGTGACGAAGAACATGTCCTAGATCGAATCAAGATTGCAAATCCATTGAGTCTTGCTGACCTAGAGATGATAATGGAATCAGTAGAGTCCATGGAAAATATCTCTTTGGTAGTCATTGACAGTCTCACCGGAATAATGAACATGAGTGCAGCTCCTGGAAGTAAAGAACGACAGCGGCAATTATTCAAGACATTGGAAGTACTTCGGAATATAGTACTTAGGTTGAATACTCATCTTCTGTTAACAGACCACTCGGCCAAGAACTGGAGAACAGGTCAATCTCGTCCTGTTGGAGGAAATGTTATTGATCATGCTGTTGACAGTGTGATTCAAGTGACCACTCTTCAGGAAGTTCCTGATGCTGTACGGATAGATGTTGAACGAACTCCCATCACACCAAATCCTGGCGGTGTCATATTGAAGATTGGGCACAAAGGGATAAGGTCGATAAAATCTCCTTAGGAGGCTATGTTGTTGGGTGTTAAGAATTGGAATGACCTAATCCCATGGAGATGGATTTCAGCGGATGAGCTCAAACCACGAGTTATCGCCATTGATGCACCAAACTATCTTACTCGCAGACATCAAGCATATGCCTATGGCACAAAGCAAAGCATTGAGCGAATTCCTACTTCTCATTTCTCAGCGTCTCTAGGAATAATCAAATCATTTCTATCAAAAGGTTTTCTTCCAGTGTTTGTTTTTGATGGCCCCCCGGAGGTGTTGAAGCGTCCTTCAAACCCCCATCTCATCATAAAATCCTCAGAATTGTATAATCGCTACAGAAGTACGAAGAATCTGTTTGATACTCATATCGCTGAACCCCTCGCTAATAGCGCAGGGTTGTTCTGGTATTTCTCAGTTCTTCACATCAAAGAACTGTGCTCAGCGGCTGGCATTCCAGCGGTAACTGCTGCAAGCGAAGCCGAGATGACAGCAGCAGTTCTTGTTAAAGATGGGCTTGCAGGAACTACTCTCTCTAATGACGTAGATGCACTGCTATTTGGCAGTCCTCATGTGACCCGGACAATTCAACTAGGTAAGAATCTGATTGAACGATGTTCTGCCGTGGATTTGGAATCAAACACCAAGCTCGATTTGAACAGATTACGTGATCTCGCCATTCTCTGTGGATGTGACTTTCATAATGGTGTGAAGGGAGTAGGACCCAGAAAAGGATCCGTTCTACTTCATAGATTTGGAAATCTCGAAAGAGTGTTGAAATCTAAAGCATATACCTCCTCGGAGATTGAGGAACTTCTGATTGCTCGTGAAGTATTCGAGGAACCAAGCTATATCTCCACGAAAGGTATGAATCTATCTTTATGTGCTCCAATACCTCATCAGCTGATCGAGATTCTAGAACCTGTGCTGGGAAGAGAGCATGCAGAAACTCAAGCAAATGTCATTGTGAAACTCTGGAAGTCATTTGGAACTCATCAATCCACACTAGAACAGTGGGTGTAAATATATGACTCAGAAGGATCGACCCGAATTTCCTTGCATTGAATGTGGGGACTACACTTACTATGGATGTTCCCGTCAGATTTGTGGCCGATTCATTGTATGGAGAAAGTATCTAGAACTATCTGAAGTTAGGATGTCCAAGGGTCTCTCCATCTCGTCATTTCTGAATCGAAAAGCTTGCTAGGCATGGTGAACATATAGGAAATCTCTTGCTTGATAGACCCGAGATGGATTTCATAGTCAGTCCATTTTTCAAGAATCTCGTTATTCAAGACTGCAAGCAGCAAACCTCCTCGACCAGATGGAGCATATATCTTTGCAGCTAACGAACCTTCTTTGCTCCAGTAGAGATGGATGAACGGTGAAATCTCTATTAGCCATTTCTTCACTCTGTTCAATGCTCGCTTATCAATTGAAGGAATCAATATCAATGCTCCTTCTGAAAGACCTGAGTATTCTAGGGATGGATAATAGAGGGGAATCATTGCAGAAGCTTTTGTGACCCGGTCAACGATTTGAGCAATCAGTCTGCTGTCCATTTCTATCATTGACAGTATGAGATTTCGATTTCCAGGAGACCCTCTGTTCAGCAATAGATGGGCCATAAGAAGCACATCATCTGGAGTGAGATTGATACTTTTACCCTTGATACTTGACGTGTCAAAGTATGTCCAGTACTTCTCTTCACTTGGCGAAGATCGCTCCCAAGGTCTAAAGTTCCACAATCGCTTTTCAGTGTCATAAAGGTCGAGTCGGTATGATATGAGTTCCTCTTCCGTTATGAAATCACTAGCACCCAGCTCAAGATTCTTAGGTCCCCCGCTATCACGTGGCTCAAGATGAATAGTTGCCCCTTCAATATTTGCGAAAGTGGGGAATTCATCCTGCATCTCTCTAGTAATGATGGTCTTGAATTTGACCTCAAGTGAGCGTAACTCTGCAAGCTCATTCGTTTCTTCCCTAGTCCTATTCTCGGATTGTTGGAGATCTATTTTTGATTCGATTATTCTGTCCAAGGAAGAAAGTCCTTTTTGCCGGAGAAGGATTCTATATGCTTTCTCGAGGTCTTCGTCTGATATATGTGGATTCGACAATGCTTCTTTGAATTCAGTGGGGATGATAATATGGTGTCGGTCTATATCTCCCCATTTGTATCTCCTCCTTTCCTCTATCATCTCATCATATGGTCTACAATCAAAACGATGGATTAGTCCTGGTGATGTTTTGTACTTTCTAGCCTTCTCCGTTATTATCCATCTGTGCTGCAGGTCCAACATCTTGGGGATTAGAATAGCATGTTCTGTCAGGACCAAGTCCAATAGTGATGCAACATACCGAGCTTTACTAGGGGAGAATCCTGTAGCTTTAGTTACGTCTTGATATGATATTGATTGGAATGATTTAGACCTATTGAGTTCCATGCATATTTTCCTGAGTGGCTCATATCCTCCAATTCCAATTTCATGCTTCGATTTTGTGAGAAACTCCGGTTGATCCTTGATCATCACACTATCTGGTCGCGAAACCAATTGAGGTACTCTTGAAGGATATTGTCCCGCGTTAGGTCCGTGAAGAATCTCAAGCCAGTTGAGGCGAACTCCTATCTTTGAAGAAATCTCGTTGACAATGAATAGTGCTGAAGTTATATGGTCGATATCCTGTTGATAGAGAAGCCATTTATGATTCCTGGGCAGCCTGCCAAGCATGAGTCTTGAAAGGAAATAGTGGACTCCGGTTTCATATGTCATTGCGTCAGAGTCGAATGAGGGAAGCAGAGATGAGATCTGTTTTGAGAATGTATTGCCTTCTACTGCTAAAGAAAGATTTGAGAAATCGCCAAGCATTCTGGTGAAATCGGATTCCTTCACAGATTCCTTCGGAAGCGGAGCCAGCTTGCTTCGCTTCTCAATACTGTCTGGATGAAGTGTTGGTTCTTTTCCTTGATACTTGAGATCCTGCAACGACTGACGAAGAACAAGCTCATCGCTCACGAACCTGTTCAAGACACTGTAATATCTCTTGGTAGCAAGAACCACCTTTACTACGCACTCCTGTATATTCAAAGATTCTCGTTGCACAAATATCCTACAATTCAATATATACAAGGCTCTTATATCTGTATCACTCATATAATAAGTCTTATGAACGTCTATTTCATGCTATAGAGTTATTATAATGTTATTATTAGCAAAATTGATGCTATAATTGACTATAGTTTCACGACACAAAAGTAAGCTATCTCTTTGTCATGTCTAATACTGAGCAACACGTCATAGTGGACGATGAGAGTCGTCCTTGAGGTGAAAAGGGATGCAACAGACTGACATAGTGTTCCTAGTATTAGCGAATCTATACTTCGCGTTTCAATGGACCCCTATCATCATGGTGGTCATTACAGTAATACGAGGGGCATTATTGTTGAAAGGTCAGAAAAGGGAATTTGAGGATTGGTTCCGCAACCCTTGGATGACCTTTCTTTCCATATTCTTTCTACCTGGTACTCTGATCTATACAGGAATTCGATACGTGGTTTCTAAGATTGCTGGAATCAAAATCGCTCGAGTTAGTGGCACCTCCACCTATGGTGAACTGAATATGTTCATCGAGGTAGAACGTCCCCCTCGTGTCGGAGTGTTGATCGTTGCTCTGTATATGAACATCATGCTTTCGGTGTTTGTAGCTTTGACCTTGCTGGTCCTTCCCCTAGTGCTGATTCTCGATTTAGCTTGGACCGGGATTTGCATCTATGTTTCATTGGGCGTCCTGTATAACAGCTCACTACGAAGTGGAGATGCTGGACTTGTACTCTCGTCATTGCGTCAAAAACCGAGATCTGGTGCAATAGAGCTCATAGTTGTCATTGTCAGCATTGCTGTGCTTTACTGGCAAACATTGGGGGTACCGCTATGAGCACAGAACAAAGCCAAGTCTGGGAGGGAGCTATCCCCTTCGTTGATGTATATCAACATGTCAATCCCGACACTCACGCCCCTGCTTCCCTCAGACCTGGTAACCCTGTTGGAGAGTGCAGGAATAATTGAAAACAACACATCTGACTACTATTATTCTAATATTTGCTATACTACTATCTTGGCCCGCGTCGTCCATAGCTGAACCTATGAGTCTATCTAATAGCTCTTTGAATGCAAGAAACCCATACAATCAACCCTTCGCTCCTGCCGCTTCAACTGGCATCGGAGCTGATTTGGGTTCCTATCTTATTGTCCATGAGATTGGAATGAGTGTAGATTCCCATGGAATTGAAATCCAGAAACTCTTGGAGTCAAAAGGTGTTGTCGTAGACCTCATTCAAGCTTCCGACCTTCTTCTCGACCGATCACCCCTTAGTGACGCAATTGCCATAATATGCGACGGAAGTCTTGGTTCTGACAACGGAACCTCGATCTCTCAAGCTTTGATTGACCTTCTTGTCTGGGCAGACAAACCGACCATTCTCTTAGGTCAGTCTGCTTGGCTATTGCATTCATTCAAGGAGGAAGGTCCACCCCAACTGACTGCCCCCGCATCTCTCTACATATATTCCTCACCAGCCTATGCTGGGGCAGTCTTCCTTAATTCTCCGAATATTATAGTTTCAGGGAGTGCAATTACCAGTGAGTCGCTATTACTTCCAATTGATAGGACGCAGTCTGAACATTCTCGACTTGTGAATTTGACGTTGGGAACTGGTTCCTCTGTGCTAGCCCCTCTCCGATATGACTCTTATCCGCTTGATTCTCTTCTCATTGGATTAGAAGACCCAACTCAATGGACTGGTGCAGGCGAGAACCTTCTTCTTAATGCTCTTGCATACTCTACAACCTTGAGTGAAAGTGTAACTACAAGGACTTTAGCTCAGAGGCAGAGTGCTAGTACCTTGGAAGGTGGATTCACCTACTATCATGAAGGAACTATTGAATCCGCATACTTTGCTATCACTTCCCTCTACTCTATCTTGGATAGCGTTTCTTGGACCAATTGGGTTTCAGAGAATGGTGACTTGGTTAAGTCATTGCTTGATTCTCTGTATGTTGACCTAGGATCAGAGGCTGGATTCATGGACTCTCGTAGTGGAGGTAGTATTGGCCTTAGAAGCACGTCACAAGGTATATGGATTGCCAATACCATGGGTATTGCTTCATCCTATAATTCGACAGAATTGACAAGCTATCTCAGCTCCCGTCAATCAGGGGATGGAGGTTTTGGGAACATACTCACAACCTATTATGTCACCCAAGCTCTTTCAGTTACTAGTACTCTGAATCAGATAGATACAGGTGATCTCGAAACTTGGCTTCGAGATTGCGTCATCACCGGTAGCGATACTCCTGATCCCAATAAATGGGGCGGAGTAGCATATTCGCCAGCAACTTCTACACCTCAGAATAACTATGCGACTAGGTATCTTTTGTCTCTGAGCTTTCTGGGGCTAACTCACGACGATCCTGTAAAGCTCACAAACTGGATTCTTAGTAGGACTGCAAATGGCGACGGATCCTTTGACAATACATTATCCACTGGATCTGAGCCCGTCACTGGTACCGCTTCTGCGCTTACTTCACTGGAGTTGCTTGGTACTCTCAGTCCTTCGAATATTACTTCGGGCGTTGAATGGATCGCGAGAAATCAATTAGGATCAGGTGGCTTTGGGATTAGTACAATTGATATCGATATAATTGCAAAGACTGAAGAAACCTCAAACATGGCTATTTGTCTAGGGACAATCGACATCACTAACGAAACCATCTTAGATGGAATTGTATCCTATATGAACAACATCAAGAGTCCTGCTGGCTTCGAAGGGATGGAATCTGAGCCATCATTGATGTGGAATTATTGGATATTGGAGTCCACTCGATATGCACACGCTGGGTCATCCATAGATCAACTTTTAGCTGAGGACTATCTCAACTTCTTCACTACATGGGCTCAATACCCGACTTGGCCAAATATAACTGCGTATATCTCCCCTGAGTATAGCTATCTTCAATACAATGCCAAGGGCGTGTGGACACAGTACTTTGGTTCACTAGCAGGTCGAGCTTTAGGAATAAATACTCCATCAAGTATCATCAGCGAAACAGTCAATTATCTTGAGATATGCCAATATATCACAGGGCACTACCGTCCTACTTCATTCTCTGGAACCGCTCACATGCAGAATACAGTTGCTGCCATTGAAACCCTATATCTTCTTGATTCTCTAGATTCCATCAATTACCTTAGCGCTCTTCAGACTGCCGTGATGTCTGAATATTCATCTGGTACTTGGGATTCCTCAGGTTGGACGATTAATCCATTCACCAACAGCCAAGCAGCAATTGACTGGCTGTCGACTCGAACAGCACTAAGATTGAATCTTGTGGATTCAACAATGGCTTCTGAGATTGCCGCTTCTATCGAAGGCAGAGTCCAATATGATGATCTCTGGGCTTTGAGCAGAGATGTAGCGACACTTGCACTTCTCAATTCATCCTTTCCTGTTAGCCTTGAGGCAATAGATGAAAGCCTTGTTCTATCAGCACTGAATTCAGTATTCTCAGATGGATGGTTCAATTCATCAATTCAGTGGCAACCTATCTACACTCAAGGCGTATTGGAAATGATCTCCATTTTGGGAATACGTCCTGACCTACAAGTCCCCTCTGGCTCATCATGCTCCATTTCTATACCTTCAGAGGTTAGCCAAACAAGCACCATAAGTATCTCTATTTCAATATCCTCTGGAGCCACAACTCATACTGCCTATGTCTTTGCATTCGATGAGTGGATTCAATTTGATGATGTTGGCAATTCTGATGTGCTGAGCATTAGCATTCCAACTTCGCCAGACGCACTTGGTCTCCAGAATATCTCTGTGATGATTTGGGACTACAACGCTTCTCGCAGTTATTCAAAAGGTATGATAACAGTGCTTGGATCTCTGGATGGATCTCTTGATGTTGCGACTCCATCAGTACTTCTAGGCGACTTGATCAATGGCACAATTTCTTGGACCTTGGAGTCTGGTAGTCCAACTGGGAATGCAAATCTTAGTATTCGTCTAGAGAATCTAATGGAATACCAAGAATGGTACTATGTATCATCAAGTCCATTGGATTTTGAAATCCCTACAAGTGATTTTGATCCAGGTGTCCAGAATCTCACAGTCACTATAGATGTAGCCGATTGCGAGAGTCTTGTTCTTGCAGAATCAGTATACATCTTTGCTCCAAATCCGACTTACATTGAATCTGTTGCACACACGACCGGTGAGATAGGTGAACAGATCTCTATTCCTTGGTCATTATTATTCCAAGAGAATGATTCCTATGTACTCAGTAATGAGGTTTCTATTATAGTAAGAAACTCCTCAAACGATATAGTCTATTCTGCATCGCAATTCTCAACAGGTGCCATTTCATATTTCAACTGGACCCCCCTAGGACGTGGTAACTATACCTTCACACTTGAGCATATGAGAAATGGGACGATTGAGAGATGTGTGTTTAATGGTGAAGTAGAGATTTTTGAAGCAACATCTCTTTCATGGATAGCTAACCCAATCGAATCTCAGTATGATTCTGTCACGTTTGTTGTCCATCTAGAGGACACATCAAGTACTGGTCTTGGTGGATATCCTGTAAACATCCAAGTCATCGCTCCTAATCTTACAGTGGTTTACGATGGTACACAAATCACGAACTCGAGTGGCTACATATCCATCGAGCTGGTTTTGTCTTCTAACGGGAATTACACCCTTGAAGCGATATTCGATGGTTCCGGTTTCCTTTACTCATCATCAGCTACAGATCAGGTGATTGCTTGGTCTGATAGTGTGATCACAGTTGGAGGACTTAATTCAGAGGGATTGGTCAATACAACTTGGACTATCTGGTTTGACCTGCATGATGCCGTTGGTTATCCTATAGTTGGAGAATCAGTAGATATAACAATCACCTATCTTCCTTCTACTATTGTATACGAAACAACTCTGACGACGAATGGAACTGGAGGTGGGTCTCTCCAGTGGATTGCTGATAGTCCTGGCTCCTATCTTGTGGAGGTTGTTTTTTCTGGAACATCATCCCGACAGACTGCTTCTGACTCTATTTCTGGCTATCTTAGGATACCTGTCACTCTCTCAATGGTAGAGGTATCTAGCTATAAGGTGGGTCAAGTGGGTTGGTGTCAAATTCAAGCTACTAATCATGAATCAGAGATGATTCACGGGCTTGAGGTGGAGTTCGTCGTCAGAGATCCTTCTGGAGCCATTTTCTATCAAACCACCGTGATTACTACGAATGGACTAGTCAACGTGTCATGGATTCCTGGCGTTCGTGGCGTAAATATGGTTTACATTTCTGCTGACCGAACATCATTCTATGAAGCTGCAGCAATATCCCAAGAGGCGGATGTTTATGACCAGAGTATAACAACAATCTCCGTTGTAGGGGACCTTGTTGCAATATCCTCTATCATTGTCCGGATAGAGGTTACAGACAGTCAGGTCATTCCTGTTGAAGGAATCTCAGTGCATACAATTGTATCCCTTAATGGTATTGAGATACTTGACACTTGGAGCGATACATCACCGACTGGTATTATCCAATTACCAATCAATCTGACTAGTCCAGGAGACCTTGTTATTGACGCAATAGTCACACTACAGGATTGGTTATTCTCTTCATCCGAACAAGAGTCGTTGTACATCAAGGGGAGAACATCACTAGATATTGATTCAAATGGTCTTCCTATCTCTCAAGGAAGTACTGTAGGATATCTGGCTCATCTGTTGGATTGGCAATCTTCTCCAATCTCGGGAGCCACAATAGTCTTTCAAGTAGTTGCCTCGAATGGATCAATCTTACGAACTGCAACAAGAACAACTGGAATTGATGGAACCTGTGCATTCGCCTATACATTCAATGTTCTTGGTGACTTCATCATACGGGCCAATTATTCAGGGACATCAGCAAATGCACCATCAACACATCAGCTCGTTCAGCGAGTGAATGTGAATCCGATTCTCTTGATAACGCATTCACCTACGTCTCTTTACGGTACAGAAGTAGAAGTACAGATAGGTATTCGAGATGCTTTTGGTGCATTGATGCCGGGTCTATCTCTACGTTTGACGATTAGCTTTGATGGAGATATCGTTTTTGATAGTCAAACTCCCTCATCAACTGGACTCGTTGTGATTCATTGGACCCCTGAGGATAGAGGACAAGCAACACTCGCACTCTCATATGTTGGGAGCACATACATCCTTCCGGCCTCCAATTCATCGGTCATATCGATACTTGAGCAAGTATCAGGCGCCTTGACGCTATCCGATGAAATCATAGATTTAGGAAATCAAACATCTCTATCCTATCAACTAAGTGCATCCGGAGACCTCTTTGGCGTTGAAATCGAATTCCAGATTCTTGATTATGATCTTGTACCAATATGGACTACCACTGCATATACTAATGGTTCAGGAATTGCGGCAGTCCTATACACAGCATCGGGCGTGACCGGAGTGCTGACTCTTACAGCGGTTCCAGTTGAAGCGCAATTTCTGATTGGTGGTGATACTCAGGACGAGCTTATTGTGATGTCCTACTGTCATACTACTAGCTCCTTATTGCCAGCTCCCGCTTCATTGGGAGGGCCTTTGAATATCACTATCTCATGTACAAACGACTTGGGCGGCTTGATAGATGGACTATCCATTAGGGTTTATCTCTATTATCTCGGGCAGCCTATCAAACTTGGTTATCTTACTGATTGGATTACCGTTGTTACCAACGAGGGGATTGCTTTGGTTGAATTCACCCCACAGTACTCAGGATCCTATCAAGTTATTCTGCAATCGAGCGGAAGCGTTAGCATTCATCCAATGAGCTATAGCGCCTATCATATCGTTCACAATCCTACCTCCCTAGAATTCGTCGTATTGCGTGGGGATATTGAGGTAGGGGATTCCCTTGAGGTTACTGCAAGATTATCAAACTACTATGGCAATCCAATGGTTGGTCATACGATCTGGTTGTCAGTCGATGGACTCATTGCACCAGTAAATCTGGTAACAAATGACACAGGCTATATTCAATGGACTTCCATTATCTCTGTAGAAGGCCAATGGTCTGTTGTAGCAGAATTCTTGGGTGTTGGTGTCTATCTTCCAGTCAGCATTGAGGATGAAATCGATGTAAGATACGGCACAGAGGTTTCTGTAGCAAGAATAGACAATGCTACTTTAATTGCAGGGCAAGTTGATCTGAGTGTTGCAGTTCTTCTTGAAGACACTGACGGCAATCCTCTCGAAGGTCGAACCATATGGTATCAGGTTTACCACGATGATGTTGGATTCTTATTCGAGGATTCATTTGTACAAACAGGACAATCAGCTGAGGTTATCGATATTCTACTTGATCGAATGGGTGATTATACCATTATCTTCGCTTTTGTTGGGACTGATCACTACCATCCATCTTCTTCAGCCATCGCTGTGTTTGTGCTAGGAACAAGTAGGATTATCGTTGATGCAGAACCTGAATATGATAGAAGCTCATCGGAGAATGTAACTATCACACTGCTTGATGAGAGTGATGTCCTTCTCAATCCAGAGGTTCTATCTCTTGAACTCACACTCGATGGTATCTCCATTGGTCTATCTCAGCGAGTCGTGCAATTCGCTGATAGTCTTGCGTTTAATATAACAGGTCTTAGCGTAGGGAGCTATCGCTTGCATGTTTCCCTGGATTCCACTAGTTATCGCATTGGCACTTCACTTGATTTCGAGTTCAATATTACTACCGCAGCGTCAATAATTCAATCGGATTCATCTTTGAGCGGCTTAATAGGTCAACCGCATGTGCTTTCTATAGAAGTACGAGATTCTATGAGTATATTGATTTCCGATGCCAAGATCTTCGTTAGTATCTATAATCCTGATGGACAGGAGATCTATGGAAGCATCCTTTCTACTCGGACACTAGTTGTAACAGGAGGAGGATGTGCGGAGATAGAGTGGACTCCCACAAAAACTGGAAACTATACAATCCTCATCGAATTTGAATCAACCAATTACATCGATGGCACATCATTGACTCTTATTATCGAAATGCGATATGAAACCCATATGGATGTGACCATGCCAGAAAGCCTCATCTTCCCAGATCATGGGCGATTAATGGTCACTCTTTCTGGTGGAATTGGCAAAGTCACCGGTGCAGAGATATTCATTCACATTCAAGTTGATGGCAATTCGATTGAGGAGCTAACTCTCTCCACTGACGTTCGTGGCTTGGTTCAAACAGATATCTATCCTACACTTGCTGGGAATATGACAATCGTGATCGAGTATCGAGGGTCTGGTGTCTATGCCGCATGCATCCATACTGTTTCTGTTCTGGTACAACCATTGGCAGAACTTACCATATCTACTAGTCCTAACTTCTATAGTGGAATGAATGGCTCGATTACAGTAGATGTTGACATTCAAGGACTTGATGATGAATGGATAGGAACGTTGAATATTCAGGTCTACGATTACTTGAACAACCTGCTAAGAAACTATACCACTTACACATCAGCTACCGATCAGATTCAGATACAATTCTGGTCTACGAGTATCGGGTTCTATACTGTAGTAGCTGAGATCTCCCAAGTTCCAGTTCTTGGTAGCGTGAATGCCACCGCAACCTTTGCAATATCTGATCTACCCCTCAGTATTCCAATGGATGGTAGCAGTACGACTGTGATGAGCAGTGGCATCCTCCTTGGCATTATCGGATTCGCATTGAGAAGACGGCTAGGTGGAGCGTTGGAGAATGTTTCAGTAGAATGGGATATCTAGGAAATATGCACGAAACTCCGTCTTCATGGATTAGATATTGAGTCACCATAACCCTAAATACGGTACATCGCAACTAGCCATAGACTCTAACACAGGAGTGTTTTACTATGGGATCGGAAGCACAGGCAGCTGACATGTTCAAATGTCCAGTGTGCAATGGAAACGTTAAGACCGGCCCAGACGATGTTGTGATTACTTGTGCCTTCTGTGGTTCTACAACGACTATGGATGGTAAGGAAATCGGTGATCACTTGATGGAAATCGCAGTCGATTCAGAAACTCGGATTGATGCTTTCCGCAAATTCCTTGACAAGAACAAGGGGATGAACAAATCCCTTGTACAAGGGGCTCAAGTGGTCGAGAACCGCCTCGTCTACGTACCGGTCTGGACTTCAAAAGTCAAAGCTGATACTTGGTATAAGGGATACAAGACCGTTCAAGTACCAGTTCAAAAACAGGAAACCTATCGCGATAGCGATGGAAATACACAAACAAGAACTGTTACCGAGTATGAAACTGGGTACGTTCCTGTTCAAGATGAAATCCATACCGATACAAGCGAACCGATGCTCGCGAGAAAGGGAGCTGCACTTTATGGGCTCGAGGAATATCTCGCAGAGGTCGATTTGTCAAAGACAGAAAGATATGACTACAACAAGATCAAAGACTTGGAACCAATCATGCTTAATGCAGAGATTGGTCAAGAAGAATATGAGAAGGCTATTCATGGCAAGGTATCAGATCGGCATAGAAGCCAAGCAGCCAGTGGACTAGCAGAACTCTTCGACTGCAGGACAACTACCAATGTTCGCGGAACAACCTACCTACAAGCCCCCTTCTCCCTTGTTCGCTACAAGTTCCAAGGCGACCTCTACAAGTGTGCCATTAATGGACGGACCGGAAAGGTCGTATTAGGTGAGATTCCAATAACCAAATTCCAGCGAGCTATCTGGACCTTGTTAGGACTCATAGGAATTATCCTTTCTGGTGTTGGTGGTGAAATCTTGTACTATGGATTGGGCCTTGATGAATTCGCGTTTATTGCTGGAGGAGGCATTGCAGCAGTAATTGGAATAATTATGGCTATCTTCGGATTTAGAGTATTGCTGATGACTCAGCGGGAGAAGAAGGGGTGATCAAATGGCAAGATGCGCTTTTTGTGATGCAGATTTCAGTACCGGTCCTGGCGACCTTCTACTAATCTGTCCTTACTGCGGTACTGCACAAACAACCCAAGGGGCGAAGTTCACTGATCACTATATGATCCGAGTGCACTTTCCTCAACATGAGGCTCAGACTACATTGTTGGATTGGTGTTCGAAACAACTTGGAGCACCAAATGATCTAGCAGCAAAAGCCCGGTTTGTTGGATACAAACAAATCTGGTATCCCTTCTGGATTAGCCGTGTCGATGCAGATACGACATATAGCGGATTAGGAAAGGATGCGAACTTCTATGATGAATGGCCTCAGCGGAGAGGAGCATACAAGAGAATCGATTTCTTCTGGAAACCTGAGTCTGGCCGCTTTACTCGTCGTCATGAAATCAAAATACCCTCTGTGAAGGGAATTGATGAGGATATCCAAAGACATCCGATCCCAACTCGTGCTAAGGAGTATTTTAGTCACGCACACGCTGAGGAATTCGGTGGTGAGGTTCTGCACAGTCAGATATCTGAGGAGCAAGCTCGTCAGATGGCTCGCGACCAAGCACAAGCCCTCCAGACAAATCTAATCCTAACTGAAGTTTCTAAAATCGAAACAAGAAATGATAACATAGATGTCGGTGAAACCTTCCTTATTCATATCCCCGTGTGGGAACTTGAGTACAGATATGGAAATGGTAAGTATAAGGCATCAGTCGCTGCAGCTACTGGCTATGTCATTGAGAGCAAGTATCCTCGATCGATGGCATTCCGAGCTGCTGGTGTAGGCTTTGGACTCATCATGCTCCTTATAGGAATTGGCTTGATCAGCTTGGCAGCAGGCGTACTTGGCACACCAATATTTCCATTTGGTGGTTTCCTGTCAGGCGGTATCCTATCCATTCTTGGATTGGCTCTCTTATACAAGGGAGCATCAAGGAAGGAAGCAAAGGAGAATCTGTAGTATCTATTGGGGGTTATACCCCCTTTTCCTTCTTTTTACAAGTAATGTTCCAATGTTGAGCTAGGTTCAAATCCCAATCTCTTCAGAAGTGGAGTGCCTTCAGCCCATATGGGAAGCTTGGGATATAGTAGAGCATCAAGAATTATTTCGAAATTGGCTATTGAGTCGATTTCCACGCCTTCTCCACAGTAGGCCTCTTGAACTCCAGCCCTAGCAATCCATGGTCCAAAGGTTGAATTTCGATTATCTCTGTTTAGATGGAAAACAAAAACATGACTTGACTCATTCTGCCTCATCATCTCTTGATAGGAAGAGAATCTAGCATGTGAGGCATAGAGAGAAGCTTTTGCATTCGATGATCCATAGTGCACGCTCTCAATGCTATGGTGTCTTTGCACACGATCTTGGGATATCTCCATCTGGAAATAATCCACTCGAGGCTCTCCTGGTGCAGATACCACGATGAAGGAATCTCCGAATAGTGATGATTGATGTATGCGTATTGTGGATGATGAGGGCTTCTCAGAGAGATCAAGTAAGGCATTGTCAATATACGAATCGATAGAAATCTTGAAGGCGTTCTTGATCGGCACAAGTTTTCTGTGCTTGTGCATCCCCAGTAGCCCAACTGCGAGTAACCTAGCGATCTGCTCAAGGGCATAGTCATAATCGAAAAGCTGGCAGATGGCTTCCGAAGCAGGAATATCCTTTTGCGATATCTTCTGAGCCACTCTGCTTATCTCGGGTTCCGATCTAATATCAAAGGACTTTACCAAGATGTCCGAACCCATGGGCAGCTGTCCCGGAAAAGAGTGAAGACGGCGCGGAGGTAGGGTGGGAGCCTCCACGCCTATTGCTACGGGACTAACGGAGAGAGCAATTTGCTGCAGGGATTCAACAACATCCTTTGGGACCAAGGATCTAGCATCCGTAGGAACAAGAAATCGGTACAGCTGTCTACGCATTGAAATGATTGCCTCCCGGTCGAGACCTCGCCAAGCTGTGGGGTGGTCATAGATGGAGAGAAACTCAGCAGGCTGAGTAGAAGCAAGAATACCAGACATGAGAATCGGATATTTCGCGGTCTCCACTGTGATACCTGGCGGGCAGAAGACTGTGAGGTCTTCTTGGTGTGTTGTATCTCCAAGCTGGAGTTGCGTAGTCACTGACTGTCCACTTGACATAGCTGCCACCCTGTAGTCCCGTGGATAGATAAGTCAGAGAGGCTTTGATATTTTTCACATCGAAATGTACACTCATTCGGACTAATTGGTTGTGGAGAGAGATGACCGAAAGTAAAATCGTCTTCATCAAAAGATAGACTCATATTCAAAATGGAGTTTGAAAGATAGAAACCAAATGAGCGAAGTGAAGGAGGAGTCTTCGTTTGGGGATGATGCATCATCTCATCCGACTGAATATCAGAAACCATTTCAGATGATTAATGATGTGTTGAATCGGATTCCCATTCATGTTCTTCTTCTCATCGGTTCAGTGATAGTCACGATCGGTACGTGCACGCATTATATTCTTCATCAACTAACATGGACGCCAATAGGATTCAGTCTTGATGACTCGTGGATCCATCTTGAATACGCACGATCCATCTTCGAAGGACGCGCGTGGGAGTATTCACCAGGAACCCCGTCTAGTGGTTCGACCAGCCCCTTATGGTCCATTATTCTATCCCCCATCTTCCTCTTCACCTCTGATATTCCCTCTATTGTATGGGGTGTTATTATCATCTCAGTGATTTTCTATATTCTGTGCACATTCATTATTGGAGCGTTCTTTCAATCCCTATTGCAAAGCAAGATTGTCAGTTTCTTCTCTATGCTTGGATTCGTTCTAATCCAATCGAACACATGGCTTATGCTCTCCGGGATGGAATACCCTATCCTCATGTTCTTGCTGTTGCAACCATTATGGATGCTAGATAAACCAGATCACAAGTTTGACATTCTATTGGGCATTGTCGCTGGTCTTGCCTATCTAGCTCGCCCGGAAGGTGTTCTTCTGGCTCTGATTGTCTTTCCAATAAGACTTCTTCAGCATGTCAACGAGAGAGATTTCACAAAGAAGCGATTTGCTTCTATGACTTTGATGGTCGTTTCAGCTGGACTAGCCGTTCTTCCTTGGGTGCTTCACTGTCTCACTGTTTCTGGCTATCCCCTTCCTGACACTTTCTATGTGAAGGTCGGGAGTGTATCTGATACTGATGTTGAAGCTTGGAATATCTTCTGGACCTTCTTCCTCTCTACTATGCCATTCCTACTGATCGGATTTGTAATTGGCTCTTTGACATTGGCAATCAAAAAGCCCTATGCATGGTTAATGGGAATTGCCCTTACTCTGTTGTATCGCTATACTATGCCATATCAGGCCTTGATTAACAATAGCCGATATCTAATTCCGATCTTTGGATTCCTTGCTATATCATGCATAGCAGGATTCATTGTTGCGTTCAAACTGATAGCCGATCGTTCCCCAAAGGCGGATCCCCGTATCATACCTACTGCTGTGACACTGCTTATTATTATCGTTATGATAATTCCCTCAGTTCCCTATTATCAACATCAAGCCAATGTTCACCGTCAAGCAGTCAAGAATATCAATGAGATGCAGGTAGAAATTGGGTATTGGATCCGAGAGAACACTCCCTCTGATGCAATTCTGGCCATAGGTGACGTAGGGGCAATCAGATTTGTTGGCGATCGGAGGACCATTGATCTTGTGGGTCTTACAACTCCAGATATCGCACATGGTAATTTCACTGGAGCTCAGTTGATGGACTATCTAAGAAATATGAGTACTGATTATCTCATCATTTTCGGTAAATGGACTGGGTATTTCTATTCCTATCTCGGGAGTAAATTGGAAATGCTCTATAGAATCCAGTTGGATGACAATCTTATCTGCGGTGATAGCGTGATGATTGTCTTTGAGATAGACTGGGATGCCTCTTAGTATTGTGCCTATCCCAGTTTATCTTTGATTTTACTCACTAGCTCGTTGAAAATGGAGGCTGGATCTTGAGCTTCTGCAAAACCTCCAGTGAATGAATCCTTACTTCCACCGCCTTTTCCTCCCAATCTCTCAGTTACGTCTCTGACATAGTATGATGCGTCATGCGATAGTCCATATGTCCAGAACAGGAAATTGGTTTTCCGTCCAGGTGCGAATAGCAAAATGGCAGTGTTGCTATCTGAGGGAAGTGCTTTGAGGGTTTGTTTCAAATCCTTTGCCTCGAACCCTGGTAAATAGAATGTGTGAAGAGTTTGGTCATTAACTACATACGGTTGAGGTGTTTGAGTAAGAAGTGTTCTAATTAGTTCGATCATCTCATTCCTTTCTTCCTGACTCCTTTTTGATTTGTCAAGAACAGAACCTATCTGTTCCATCTCAAATGGAAAGTGAGTCTTTCTGCTGAGAACCTCATTGTAGATAGATCCCACATGACTAACTGCCTTCAGGTGTGTTAGGAATTGGATTCTGGTAATCTTCCCCTCCTTTTTCATCTCGGTAATCTTGAAGTAGCCAATATCTCCTGTTGAAATTACATGAATCCCAGAGCATGCAGAATCATCTATGCCATCTATGGTCACCACACGCAATCTCTCATATTTCGAGTCAAGCCCTTCTCTAGCTCGAGTTAAATCTGACAGTTCGGATGACGCAACCATTGAAGAACGAACCTGCTTGTCTGAGAAGATGATTTCTTGTACATGTTTCTCAGCTTGGAATATCATCTCCTCATTCAATTGTCCTTCAATATCCACAGTACCCTGATCACCGTCTATCCAGATGTAACCCAACCTAAGATTCTCATCCTGTTGCTTCAGCTGCTTCACAAGAATGTGTTCAGCTGTATGATTTCGCATTGATGCTCTTCGCCACTCCATATCAATCATGAGTGTGGTGGTCGATCCTTCCTCAAGAGATCTATCAACTAGCAAGAAAATGTGGTTGTCTAAAAGTATTGTATTGGATATTCTAGCTTCACCAATTGATCCTCTATCTCCAGCTTGTCCTCCTCCCTCAGCTCTGATGACATCCTTATCTATTGAAACTCGATATCCATCTTCGTTCCTCTCCACACTTAGCACTGTAACCTCAAATCTGTCTACTAGAGGTTCATCCCAATACGGTTTTGACGACAACATTTTCAAACCATCCTAGCCGAAAGCAATATAGCACCTACATTATGCTCACATATCATCCAACTTATCTTTGAGGTTTGAGGCGGATGTTTAAGTTCCTAAATAAGGACCCAATTGACAAGGCCAAGCGCCATGTTGAGAAAGCATTGAAAGAGATAGAAGAAGGCTATCTTGATTATGCGAGTACAGAATACGAAAAGGCCGCAAACTTGTTCATTGAGGCAGGGTCTTCTGATTTTGCTGTCAAGTATTTCCGAGAAGCTGCATACTGTGCGTTAGAGCATGAGGATCATTCCCGCGCAGCTCAAATGAAGCTTTGCGCTGCAGAAGCTCTTCTCAACGACACTCTTTTTGATGAGGCAGGAGGTCTGTATCAAGAAGCATCCGATCATCTTTTCAGAGCCAAGAAGATTGCTGAATCTTTGAGAGCTCTCGCATTGTCAGTAATGTCACATCTTGGTTCGAGGAATTTTGACACCGCTGTGAACTTGCTTCGAAAGATGGAGAAGCGCTTTCCAGACAAGAACCCTCCGAAGGTTCCCGCGTGTGATGTCGCAAAGGAATTTGTTGAAGTTCTGATTGAAGGTTATGAAACGACTAAAGATAATCTTACCAATTGTATACAAAAATACAAACCCAAAGATAGTGAGTTGGAGCTGATCGAGTTCTTGACTAATAGTGCTAGTATTGCCATTGCTACTGATGTACGGATTGAATGGGCTGGAAAAGAAATGCCTGAAGTGAGTGCGAAGACTCCTCTTGAATTCGAATTGCTTCTCAGATGTCCGGTCCCTATAAGAATTATTGACTACAAGCTTGACACATCAAATAGTCTTACATTCATCAAAGAACCCGCTATCACAAATGTACCACAAACTGATGCTTCTTTCCTCCTAACTGTAAATCCAGTTTTGAGCGGAGAAGGAACGATAGGTCCTTTCAAGCTAACAATTTCAGGCGAGAGAATTCTTGCGCACAAGCACAGCAATCAAATAAAATTCAAGATTGCAAAGGCACCTGCACAGCTTGCTGTAGATTTCACTCCTGAGAGAATATCATGTGGCATTGGAGATGAGGTCGTCTTTGATGTAACCCTCTCCAATGAAGGAGAAGGCCCTGCAGATAACATTCTAGTGAAGCTTGCACTGTCTGACGGCATTGAATTATCTCTCGGAGGCAACGAGAGGTCTATACAATTTCTGGGTGCTAATGAGAAGATGCGCTTGCAAGTGTATGTTAGAGGAATTTCGATGGGCGATCAGGTTGTTATGTTATCAGTTAAAGATGGACGTTCCAGTCAAGAGATAGTTAAGAATGCGTATATTCGAGTTGGATGAATTGGATTACTTTCTTTTCCTAGCTACATCCTCTCTGATATCCAAACAGGCCCCCATAACCTGTTGAATGGTTTCTTCTTCCTTGAAGCCCTTCAGAAGGTCGTCAGCTCTATCAAGATTATCCTCAGTCAAAGCCTCACTGAAGGCTAGTAGTGTACCTAACCACTCCCATCTGGTTTTATCTACAACCCTCTTTGCCTTACTGATGAGTTCTTTTGCTTTGTCCATTTCATCGATTGTGGCAAACCCCATAGCAGCCAAAGAGAGGTCTATAACTGCTCTTTCAGCCTTGCCATCTTCTAAAGCCTTCTCTGAGGCTTTTTCATAGAGATTTCCCATATTCTTTGCAGCTGTGAGGAAATACTCTGAATTACCAAGTTTATGACATGAGAAGGCTGCCCAGAGGTACGCCTGTGCTGCAGTTTCAGTCATACGCTCAAGAAGTGCTTCTTTAGCAGCATTTTCATATAATGTGAGTGCGGTACCAAAATCACTAACCTGTCTGTATTGTGTCGCAGCTTCGAAGTATCCATTTGCTGCGGCTTTGTGGTCGTCCTTTTCGACACTGGCTTCCGCATAGATATGATAGTACTCGGCAGATTTTCGAGTCATTTCAATTACTCGGTCAAGATAGCAAGCAGCTGCTTGCTTATAGCGCATCGCAGCTTGATTGTATTTCTCAACCTCGGCATACTCGCCAGCCAGACGTTCCCACTGAGAGCATTCATCCTCCATTGACATACAGACTCCTTAGATTGATACCTAGCATTAAGTAGGTCAATACATCAGCAGGATACTTTTTGTGAGTACAAATATGTTGTGTGTTCGAATCTCCCGCGATTTTTCGAACAGAAGCAAGGTTATTTTCCTTGCGTTAACTCATCCAGCAGTTCCTTAGCTCTCTCGACTTTCACATTTTTCTCCTTTACAAGAATTTCCGCAATCTTCTCGACAAGATCACCACGAGCTCCTGCAGTGGCAGCTACGTTCCGAGCATGTAGGGACATATGCCCTCGCTGAATACCTTCTGAGGCTAATGCTCGAAGAGCAGCTAGATTCTGAGCAAGCCCTACTGATGCGATAACATGACCGAGTTCCACTGCGGTCTTCACATTTAGTATCTTGACTGCTGCCCGTGCGACTGGGTGAATCTTGGTCGCACCTCCAACAAGTCCCACTGCCATGGGAATCTCGATTGACCCAACAAGATTACCGTCCATGTCTTTCTCGTACTTTGTGAGAGAGCTATATCCACCTACCGATGCATAACTATGGGCTCCAGCTTCGATTGCTCGAAAGTCATTTCCCGTTGCAACTACAACTGCATCGATACCATTCATGATTCCTTTGTTATGAGTAGCACATCTGAAAGGATCTGCTTCTGCGAATGCCCAAGCTGCGATAATGCCATCAACGACATCATCACCACCTAGGAGATCTTTTTCAAAAGTAGCACGAACACGGACTAATCTCTTTTCAGCGAGATTTGACAGGATTCTGAGAAGAACTACCCCCCCAGTTATCTTCTCTATCTCTGGTGCGAGCGCTTCAGCCATTGTATTCACAGCATTTGCTCCCATCGCATCGCGAGTATCAACCAAGAGTTCACAGATAACCATCGGTCCAACCTGAGTGTCAATCACTTTGACACGGATATCTCTCGCGCCTCCACCAAACTTCACAAGGATAGGGTCTTGTTCATTTGCCAGTGCTAATAGCCTGTCCTTTTCCTCAAGAACCTTCATCTTCGCGAAGAAAGGGTTCGGTACCTTGATGGTCTGGATTTGGGCAATCATTATCGGTCCTGTATCAGTTGCTTTGAACCCTCCTGATGCTCTGGTCATTCGGGCTGCATTGCTTGCTGCCGCAACAACGGATGGCTCTTCAATTGCCATTGGGATCAAGTAATCCTGATCATTGACTCGAAAGTTTGTGGCAATTCCTAGGGGGAGAGTCATTGCGCCAATAACATTCTCAATCATGTGGTCTAGAATTTCCATGTCCACTTTTCCTGGGTCTGCGAGAGGTTCTAGTTCCTCGAACGCAATCCCCGTCAGGTCGGCAATCTTCTTCACACGATCTTCCCGCGTGAGCTTATACAATCCGGATATTCTGGAGTCCTCTACCAAGCCATCCACCGAAATCAACCCCTCAGATTTTCCTAATAAGAATGATGGAGTGGCAGATATTTTATACATCCTTGATTTTCCACTAGACCATAGAGTTTAAGTCTGAAGCAATCTTGCTTGCGCGAGAGGTTACAAAATGACTTCAGAAAGAGACTTTAGCGAAGTAATCAGTGGTCTGGCCAAGAAGAGAGGATTCTATTGGGGTCCATCCCCCGAGATTTATGGAGGCAGTGCTGGATTCTTTGATCTTGGACCACTTGGGAAACTTCTGAAGAATCGACTTGAGAATGTCATTCGTTCCTCATTTGTTAAAGCGAACTTTTGGGAAGTCGAGTGCCCTACCGCATCACCTGAAATCGTATGGAAAGCATCCGGGCATCTAGATGGTTTCATTGATCCGCTGACTAAATGTACAAAATGCGAACAAGTTTTTCGAGCTGACAATATCATTGAGGAGCATATTGGTGAGGGTGCACCAAAAGGACTTACCTTAGAACAGATGACTAACAAGATACAGGAACTTGGTATTCGGTGCTCTCAATGCAAAGGCGAGCTGGGTCCAGTCGAGCAATACAATCTGATGCTTAAAACGACCCTTGGACTTGATCAACCCGCTTTCATGCGTCCAGAAACAGCAACTACTACCTACCTTCTCTTTCGAAGGTTTCTAACATTTTTCCGTGATAAGTTGCCCGCATTAGTCTTTCAGATCGGTAAGGCCTATAGAAATGAGATATCCCCTCGTCAAGGAATGCTACGTTTGAGAGAGTTCACTCAAGTTGAAGGACAGATGTTTATCCTCGATGAAGACGAGAGGAATTGGCCTCCCTTTGAAGATGTGAAAGGTGACGATTTACCTCTTCTAACGCATCAAGCACAAGAGAAGGGTAGAGAGGAAGTACAAATGGTGAGTATGTCAGACGCAGTAAAGAATGGCTACTTCCAGAAACCCGCATATGCTTGGTGTGTTTGGCTTGCATACAAGATTTTTAGTGGGATGGGCTTTACAACGGCAAATATGCGACTTCGCCAGCATCTACCGACTGAGCGAGCACATTATGCAAATGATGCTTGGGATGTCGAGCTGCACACACGGAGCTTTGGATGGGTCGAATGCTGTGGTATTCATGATCGAGGCAACTACGATCTAACTAGACATCAAGAATACTCGAAAGAAAAACTTAGCGTAAAGGTCGAAGGAAAACCTGTTGTACCAAATGTCCTAGAGATTGCTTTTGGTGTTGAACGTCCTTTATTCTGTTTAATCGATAATTGCTATGATGAGAATGAGCAAGAAGAAGTCTTTCTTAGGTTTCCACCTCACTTAGCACCAATCCAAGTCGCAGTCTTCCCTCTAATGGGGAAGGAGGAACTTGTGTGTCCAGCAACTGAAATCTACAATGAGATATTGGAAAGCGGACTTGTGACACAATTTGATCAAGGTGGTTCAATTGGACGTCGCTATAGGAGGCAAGATGAGGTTGGCACGCCCTTCTGTGTGACGATTGATTATGATACACTTGAAAATGACACTGTTACCCTGCGAGAGCGTGATTCAATGAACCAGGTTCTCATAAAGCGCTCTGAGCTAGTTTCGATTCTTCATAGCCTAGTAAAGACCAGATTTACCTTTGAATCGTTGATGCAATAAAGGGAATAGTTTTTCTACATGGGGAAACAAGTATAAGTCTGATAGTAAATGTAGATGATAGAGGCTAGGTAATGAGTGAGGTCGAGAATACAGCAGTTCAGATAAAAACCATATTGGTTGCAGTAGATGGATCTGAATTCTCAGAGAAAGCAGTGAGATATGGATGTGCCATGGGTCCACCTCTTAATGCTGAGGTGATTCTCTTGCATGTTGTCCCAATGCTTGTATCGGCAACACCCTATCATGATACGGTATCCGATCAACCTTTCCTTGCTCTTCAGAAGGTAGGAGAGGATATTCTCGCAAAAGCCAAGAAGATTGCTGGTTCTGTTCCAGTATCGGATTTGATTGATCATGGAGACCCTGCTGCAAGAATCATCGAGATTGCTGAGGAGCGACAAGTTGATCTTATCATAATGGGTTCAAGAGGACTAAGTGGCATTCGTCGTCTCTTCACAGGTTCTATCAGTGATAAGGTCGCGAACCAAGCGAACTGTCCTGTTATGATTGTAAGATGATATCATTGACCCCTCATGGTTGGGTATCTCCTCATGGCCAATAATGGGATAGCAATTGACATCGGAACCAGTACAATTTCTCTTAGTATTCTTGATATATCCGAACGAAGAAGAATAGGAGCACTGAGTATTCCTAATCCCCAGTTGGACTATGGCGAAGATGTCATCACTCGACTTGAATACGAGATGAATAGGACACATACTCAACCCTCACTTACTGAAGTGGTTCGTAGAGGTCTCTCACAATCCTTGGAGACCATGCTGATTTCCTATGGTATTCGGCACGAAGATGTATCTGAGATTGTGATCGTGGGGAATACACCAATGCACCATCTTCTGTTTGGACTTCCTTTCACTTCTCTTCTTGAAGAACCATTTAGATCAGAGTATACTTCGGCTATCGAGCTAGATGCACGTGATATCGGACTGAACGTGGATGCAACATGCTATTCTCCTCCGGTAATTCAGTCATTCGTTGGCTCTGATGCCCTCGGTGTAGTTCTTGGTTTTGGTGTGTCTTCTGATATCTACCCATCCCTTGCATTGGACATCGGCACCAATACAGAGATTATCATCCAATACTACAACAAGCTGTGGGTCGCATCTGCAGCTTCTGGTCCTGCCTTTGAAGGCATGTCCTTGAAAGATGGAATGCCAGCTATTGCTGGAGCAATCTCAAAGGTAGCGATTGATCCCGCTGACCATACTTTGTCATTTGAAACGATTGGGAATATCTCACCATTAGGAATTTGTGGAGTAGGAGCCATTTCTGCACTTGGATCTTTGAGATCTCTCATGCTAATTGATGCGAATGGTTCTATCAATCGGAACTCGAACTCTGAATATGTGAAGAGGGATGGAGACATCTATCGAATAGAACTAGTGCAGCCTCATCAATCAGCAAATGGGAAGAGTATCTCCCTTGATCAGATGGATATTAGAATGCTTCAGCAATCAAAAGCCTCAATACGAGCAGTTATTGAAGTGCTCTTGCTGGAGTCAAATTGCTCTTCAGAAGAAATTCAGAATCTTTACATCACTGGAGCTTTTGGTGGCGGACTTGATATAGATAATGCGATTAGGATTGATATGTTCCCAGAATTCCCAATACTGAGGAATGTGCATCAACAGGCAGGAGGTGCTCTCCTTGGTGCAGAATTACTGCTATGGCATACTACAACTAGAAACAAAGTTGGAGAACTACTCGAATCGGTCAAATATGTAGAGATGATGGATAATCCTCTGTACCAAGAACTACATTCCAAGCACTTGTTCATTCCGTGAATCATATCTTAAAATCCATTCCATCGAAATCTTCCCCTTCTCGTATTCTTGATGATGACAGAGGTCTGTCATCCTCAGAACGGACACGAGGAATTACAATGATGTGATAACGAGGAAGCCCATTCATTGCTCTCATTTCATTGATTGCGAATGCGTTATTGACAACCGAAATCTCGTCAGATACGACTAAAGCTTCCAGATCGATCATTGTATCTGCTCCCCCTTCTTTAGAATCTATGGGAAAAATCTCGTATGCTGTTCCCTTTGATTCAGATTGAAGGAACTCGTATAGGGCATGATATCTTTCCTGATATGGTTGAATCTTTTCCCTGTTCTTCTTATGCTTCAGAAGTTCGTCAGTAGTCAATCCAACTGCAAGGAACTCCCCTAGCTTCAGAGCTGTCCTGAGGAGGTATTTGTGCCCCTCATGAAGGTGATCAAAGGTTCCTGCAAAGACCACCTTCTTGTAGAGACGCTCTATCATGCTATTTACTCAACCTCTCTGTAATCAATCACTCCCATATCCCTTAGGTCCTTGACAATATCCTCAAGAAGTTCAAGTTTCATTTTACCAAATTGAAAACACAATCTATCCCAAATCTCCCCAAGTGGAGTCCATTTCTCACAGAGGTTTAGAAGTTCATCAATCCTGCTTGTTAGATCATGATGTTCTTGCATAAGCAAGATGTATTTCTCATATCGTTCAGTATCCAGTTGTTTGAACGCACCTGGAGGCAATGCATATTCTAGCTTGCGCTTGATCTCAATGACTGATTCAAAGGAATGCAAATCGAAGTGCGTTTCATCCTTTGCTTCTAATCCGACTTCAGCACAAGCACCAAGGTATGCCTTCCGTGTTAGTGCCATTTCAGTTGTATAATACATCTCAATACTTGTCTTTAGAGCGTTCCTAATCTCTCGATGCTCTGAGATCAAATGCCATTCCTTCTCAGCAATGTCTAGTGTGGCGAAACCAAGCTCCTTTGCATAGCGGAGCCACTTCATAGTTCGAGGATAGACTATCTCAGGATTCTCAGTACATCTACCAAGAACAGTCACTGCTTCGATGCTAATTCTGTTCATGAGTTCCACAATCTCATTTCTGCAGATTGTAAGGAGCCGCTCCTTGCATGTGTATCTTGGATGAGCAAGTGTTAGTGCTGAAAGAGTCACGATTCGAGAAGCTCTAGCCATCTGTCCGAGATCGATCTTATCTATGGTGTCTGTTGATGTGTGATAGAACTTGTCAGGAAACTGATTCAACATTATAGCAGGAATCGAAAGCGTCGAATCTGTGAACAAGAAATGGTCACTTCCTGCCGAATAGGGTCTGTACTTCCATGAAAGGGGTGCCATTGACCCTCCCTTTGAAGGGTTATGACTTCCGTCAGATTCGTTGCATATCCAATGAGATACAACATTGTTCAACGTGCTTGGCAATGAATAGGGCGTTCTGAATAGATTCATCATTGAACCTGATTTGCAGGGGTCTGCACCAACCATATCTGCATTGATGACAAAGGCACACTTCCCTACTGCATCCTTTTCGTTGTGAATATACTCTATTGTTCCATGCCATTCTGGCATCCATATGAATCGTATTGAGAGATCTGGTTGCTCTATCTTACCTTCTTTGATTAGAGCACTGATTACTCGCAGAGCCTCAAGAATAGCAGCGCTTCCGGATGCGTTGTCATTTGCACCTGGGTGTGGATGGCAGATATGTGCCACAATCCAGACTTCTTTGCTGGTATCTTTTCCCTGCAAAAGTGCAGAGAGAACTCCCTGCGCACCCTTTCCTAGGTCTGCTTTAATCTTTGCTTGTATCTTGACGTCCTTCCCAGCTTCAAGCCACTCCTTCATCTTGAGACCATCCGCCTGTGTGAGGGCAAATCCAAATGTTGTCTTGTCTGCCTCGCCAGGATCTGGCCAGACGGCTTCATATCGACGGATATTAGCAATCTCGTCTTTCCCAGAAGGAGGAATGAACGTCAGAATTCCAATTGCTCCTCTTTCAATACATGCGGGTCGGTGAACTTGCGTTGCTCGAGATGTTGTCAAGACAAATTTTCCCTTAACATCCTTACCTTCGTAGTCTTCCTTCAGGATACCTCTCCCGATATACACAACATCTCCAGCGATGTCAGCACTTCGAGAATGAGCGGCCAGTGAGATTGGTTCAGATGAGAAATCTGCTAGGGTCTTCTTCTCAGGCTCTAGTAAAACAAGCTTGCCGGATTCAGGAGTCCATCCATACAACTGGTCCCATTTTCCTATGCCTCCTACTCCGTTCGCATCATATCTGTGTAGAGTTGCTTTCGCATCTGATACTCTCTCGACTTCTTCTTTCACGAAATTAAGTGCATCAATCAGACCGGGACTTGCTTGGATGCGATGAAATCTTGAAATCTCAATTACATAGTCAAGCGCCTTCAAACCAGACACTGTATCAGCAACTGCTTCGACCATATCATCGGGTAACAGCATTGTAATTCACAAAAGATTGCACTACAATACTACCATAAGTACTCTGCTGAAAGCGTGAAAAAAGAAGATTCACCGGCTCCCTCTGTATGCGGAACCGGATCTCTATTCATACACCAACTATGGTGCCATTGAATCAGCTGGAGGGGCAGGCGCAGGTGGTCTCGCACCAAGCTCCTTATCAAGCATGTAAAGGGCTTGAGCTGAGTCCCCCATTCTCTTCAAGTTGTCACGAATCTCACTAGTGTTCTTCTCTTCTTCAACCTGTTCGTTATAGAACCATTGAAGCAATCCTTGAGCACCTCTGTCCTTCTCCTCATCGGCTATATCTCCGATTCTGTAGATTCTTGCCGTGACCTTTCTCTCATGCTCATAGGCATCAGCAAACACCTCATGTGGTGAGGTCCATTCAGTTTTGGGTGCTTCGATCTCTTTGAAGATTACTCTTCCCCCGCGTTCGGTTACATGACGGTAGAATCTTATAGCATGGGCAAACTCCTCTTGGTATTGCACCTCCAACCAATGTGCGAATCCCGGTAAGTTTTGCTCTTGGCACCAGGATGCCATTGAAAGGTAGATGAACCCTGAATAGAGTTCATAGTTTATTTGATCGTTTATTGCATCGGTTAGTTTCTTACTAATCTCCATTGCATCTCGCCTTTCCTTTTTGTGTACTTCACTATCGTTATTTATCATATATTATAACTTTCGGTCTAACGCTTCATTTTGTAAGTATTCACTCAGTCCCACGAAGCTTTTTTACTGTCTCTCAATACAGATTCGATATTACTGCATCCGGAGTAATGATCATGGCAGATATCACCCTCTTTACCATAATCGTGAGTTTTATTCCGACACTCGTTGTAACATTGGTGTATACACTTCTGTTCGGAGAGAAGAGGAATCAATTCATTGAAGCATTCATTGGCATTTTGCTTGTCAATGCTATTGGATTCACTCTTCTGAATGTCTATCTCTCCACTGTATTCGTTCCCCCAGGGTTTAACCCTCAGACTTTTGGCGGCGAATTGAGTTGGGTCATTCTTTTGGAATTCTTGTTTCAAATCGGAAATGGACTCCAGACATTCTTCATTTGGATTACAATTTCCTTCGTTGCAGTTCTCTTTGGTCAGCTAGTAGTCATGCTCAAGATGTCACTGCAAGATCCTCTAAAGATGAAATTCAGTAACGTGATCAAACGAATTGTTGGGAAGGAGCCAGTTTCAGATGGATACTCAGGTCTGCGAGATCGTCTTCGGAATATCAAATTTGAAGGCGTTGAGCCCCAGCCGCTAAATCCAGAGGTCATCAGTAGGGCATGGAAAGAGTCATGGAGGGATTATCTACTCATCGGACTAGTTACAATTGTTCCATCGATATCCATCTACATAAACCCTGTATCTGATGCATATGTGTATGGTATTCTCGTTTTTGCCATCTGGATTTACCGATTTGGCTACCCTGCATCAAATCGTATTGCCAAGGGTGCTGGATTGACACTAGGCAATCGTGATGTCGGTTCTGAGATGATGCGCGGGGTACTTGGTTGGTTCTTCAGATTGAACCTCCTTCTTTCTATCTTCACAATTGGGATTGATGTGATTGGTGCCTTTAGTAATGGAACGATCAACCTAATGGCATATAATTATGCCATTGGTCTTGCTCTTGCCGGGGTGCCTATAGTTTATGCAATCATCATGCTCCCTCTTGTAGAGGACTTCTCTGTGGTGCTCTATAAGAAGGTCTTCGAATCAATATCCAGTCCAAAGCAGAAACTCCGTAGTCTGGATATAGTGGGGGCCCTCAGGAATATCGGATCTAGTGCAATAACGAGTCTTCTCGTTCTAGGTGCCTTTATTGGAACTGTTTTCGCAGTATGCATAAACTATGCCGTTTATCATACAGGCGGCAATTTGTTTCTCTATCCAAGTCAAGTTGATGAATATGTATTGAATGCGATTTGGGGATCAACCAATATCGCTGGTATGATACCTGCTGTTACTTGGACAATAATGATGCTATTGATTCCCTTGGGAATGATTCTTCTGCTTGGAGTATTAGGATCGTACATCAAGAACTTCTTTGGAGGTCAGAATGAGGGATTTGCCTTCTTTGCAGGACTGATTGTATCAGTGGTGATTTGGTTCGTTCTACCCGGTATGGACTATGCACTTGGACTATATGCGACTCCTGTAGGTACGGGAGCTACTCGATTCTTCTGGTTACCTCCCTTTACGAATATTCCCAGTGATGCTGTTACCCTATACCGAATCATATCGCAATTCGTCATCAACCTACCAATGTATATCTCAGTGGTTCTCTTCATCCTATACTACTTTGAGTTCAAAGGCTCTTGGGAAGATGAAACTGGTGTTGAAGTTTCGCCCTTGGTCCATGTCACTCGAAGGGATATGTCCGATGTTGTGGTCCTGTTCACAGCTGGAATATTGGGGTCCATACTTGGTGTGATAATACTGAGCATCTTCATAGCTCCTCTGGATTTGTATTATTTGATGTGGTCACTGATTTCAGAGATAGGGAATCCTGACGGTTTGGAGCTGGTACTAGCGGAAAATGTAAGTTATTTCATGATTGTTGCCGAGCACAATATTATTCGTACATTCCTTATGCTTGTGGCTGGGCCACTCTTCTGGATGCTCGTACTTTGGTTTGTTGCAGCTCAAAAGAAATCAAAGAGCAACAAGATGATAGGATTTACTGCTTTGCTACTAGTTCTTATTACTGGTGCAGCATCAGTCATCTGGACGATGGCGGACCTTGCCGCTGGAGTGTTCATCCCTGCAATGGAACCCCTCAACCCATCATGGCCTTGGACCTATGCGGCTCAGTTGGGATTACGAGCTGGATTCCTCTATGGTATCGTATTTGGCGCATATCTTGTGATATTTCTAATCAATAGGTACGTGAGAGGGTCTGCAGGAGGTTGGTGGTTACCACCAATCCTGACATTCTTCGCGATAGAGTATTTTGTCTATGATGATCAATTCACGATCATTGCTGTAGTGATACTTCCGATGATACTCGCTGCATTTTCGAATCTTGGCTTCAAGAAGTCTGCCAATCCAGAATCATCAACCTCCTCAAGTTCTGAGGGTGACGATGAAAGATATGAGCTGACTTCAGAGCCAAAAGAAGAGGATTTCATCTTGACCTACATACGCTATGGTCTGATGTCACTGGCAATAGCTGAGATTCTTTCAACCGCATTGTGGGTTGCAGGTATGGGCACAGCTGAGGCTCTCCTAGGATATGATGCATTTCTATATGTCCTAGGGCTACTTCCTCATGGTCTAGTTGAAATCCCGACATTCCTATTTGCGGGAGCAGTGTCAATTAGAATCGCAAGAGACTTGGGTGAATACATAAGCAACGAAGATTGGGACACCTATATTGAGAAGACAAAGAGTTTGCTAACAGATAGGAAGATCTGGCGTACTTTCGTCTTCATCATGTTCTTCTTGTTGATCGCAGCTTTGATTGAAGAGCACATTACAGATATTGTCGTGTTTATTGTACAGTATCTGCTGTAAGAAAATCGCACGGTCAAAATGGCCGTGCTTCTATTTCTTTTTCTAATAAATGATTTCGCGGTCTTATTCTATAAATCGTACAAGGTACATCAGCTAATAGCTTATATTCAAATCTTAATCAACTTAGTATGCAATTCAAGACAGCGCGCCGGCTGGTTTAGACTTGTATGTTTAGGCCGCCACATATCTAATAGACTACGACAAGTCAGACCTAGCTGCGCCTGAGGAGACAATTAAAATGCGACTACGAGAAAAAAGACGTTCATTCTACTCGCTAGTTGCTGTTGGGATTTTTCTATTTTCCATGATTTACTCAGGAATGGCGACGCCAATTCCTGAAGCAGGAACAGATTCTACAGTTATTTATTCTTATACTCAAACTTTGCCGGCGCAAAGCGGTGGAGAATCTGGCACATGGGTAAATTGGGAACAGGATTCTGACACAACAAGTGATGAGTGGACGTGGGAGAGTAAGAACTGGCTCTTTGGACCAAGTCCAAGCTTTGAGATATTCCATGAAAACGGATCTCCTTTGACCTCCGAAAGCTACGCTGAGATAAACGAGATTATTGATGTAGTAGTGACAGTACCTAAGGATATCCTACAAGGTGCAGATATTGGAGCAGTGAGATTCTACGGATGGTACAGAACCGCAGATTGGAACTTCTCAGCTGGTTTCGACTTCAGTTACGACAATTGGGAATATACATATCAAGCATGGAATGCTTGGAGCTATCAGTACAATAGGACTGATGAGGGAGGACCTCCACTGCCAAGCTTCGTAGATATCATTCCTACAAGTTGTTCTAACACAACTGATACACATAATTACTACTTCACTTTTGCAGTTCGATTCACAGAATACACTCCACTGGGGCTATATGAACTGAACATGAATATTGAGGATAGTAATCACAACTACATTGGCTCATACAACTTTGGCTCGGGATACCAGTTTCAAGGCATTGCCGTAGGAATGGACCCCGATGATGCTTGGAGCTACTCCTATGGAGGTAGCTATACGCTCCAAAAGTTGGATATGTCAGGTGATTTGCTATATTCAGTAAGTCGGGAAACTGACTTCAAGATGAGGTACAACATCACAGGAGACAATCCGGAATGGGCTATGCTTAGCTTCAATATGCCTGGTGGTATGCAAGTTCCTGTCACTCGAACTGGTTGGCATCAAATGCTTCAGACCTCTTTAGGAGGTTGGGTCTTTGATGAATCTCTTCAGACTTATGTTTGGGATGCTGGAGTAGAAGTCACGACTATGGTTGAAGTATATGGTCAGTACGATTCCTACGAATGGACAGACATAGGCCTATACTCTGAAGTCAATGTGACTCAACTTCGAGAGGAGTGGGACGGATCTACTTGGGTTAAATACCTCGAGAATTATACATACTGGGTAGAGAAGAAGATGTTCTTCCTGTACAACTTTACCTCTGGATTGTTTGAGGAATACTTCGGGTACCAGTACTATGGATATCCATATGATACTATTCTACCTGATACCTGGAACGAGGAGATAACAGTCTTCGAACCTATCCCAGCTGACTTCCCAATCTTCTATGAAATGAATATTGGCGCATCTTCAGCGCAAACGATTGGCAATGAGATTGTCGTCGATTTTGTTGGGCATTTCACAGAAATTATGCCTAAGACAGATCAATATTCATACTTTAGTTTCCAGACCCGTGTGATGGGTCCAGACTATGAGTTCTATCCAGACACCTATGGTGAAAGACCAAGGCAAACACAACAAGACTTCGAGCTAGCAAGGAGCATAACAATTGAAAGCCCTGTTACTATTGCAAAGATTCTGAATTCCGATGGAACAGCACCTAATGGTTGGATGTTCCAAGTTGACCAAGAAGAAGAATTCAGAGTCCGAGGAAGACTTCAGGGAGGAAGTGCGATTGCAGACGATATCGATGGAGTTTCATTCTACCTAGAGGCATATGATAGCTTCTGGAGTGAAGATTACTACCGATGGTCAAACCTGCAATTTGTCATTGAAATTGAAAATGATGGCACAGAAACACTGAAAGCTTTCAATATGACTCAGATGAACAACTACACCTTTGGTACATACATGGACTATGTTCTTATGAACCAAACAGGCTGGTACTATTCCTACAACTCAACTACAAACTCTTGGCAGTGGGTCTATGGTGAGTACCAAGAATGGCAATGGGGTGAAGTAGAAGGCTGGCATTGGCAGGACTGGTACTTCAACCAAATAACCCAAAAATGGCAGAAAGAATGGATTCAGTATAGATCCGCAGAAACTGTTGTTTCAGCAAACTTTGGTACTGTATCATCGTATACGAATTGGACAGATGGTGGTGATTTCTTCGCGACCTTCCTATTTACTCCTAGCACGAACATGCCCGAAACCAACTACTGGTGGGACTTCGCGTTCATGAACCGAACTTGGTTTGAGGACTATTCTACAGGTTGGGGCGAGCATGAGGTCTTGAGCTGGGGTGAAGAATGGACACATAGCTTCGACTATAATACTGACCGAGTATATGTTGATGCTATTGTCGATAACCAGCTCGGTTATGAAGTTGTCAATGGAACAGCAAGTCCAACTACTCCTGATACTGGTGAGATGCTTCTTGGTAAAGAACGTCCATACATCATGATTGATGGAGTAAAGTACCCAATCAAAATACGTGAGAACTATGATCCTTGGAGTGGTTATACTTGGGAAACCCTGTATTTCTATGATCACTATGATCCAGCAACAGGACAAGATGTATACTACTACGAGCTATTGAATGGCACAAAGGTATGGGTATCATCTGTGGAAACATACTATATCTATAACGTTACTACAACAACCGGAGATAGTTTCCTAACTGCAATGGATTATGCGAACTCATACAATACTGGGTCAACATACGAATACTTCTGGATTGACATTGATGGAGTTGTGCATCATGGCGACTATAGTATATATGGAACATACAACCTTGCATACTTTGGTTTCCATGACCAAGTTGAGAGAACCCCAAATCCAACATTCAAAGGATTTGTTCTGTATGGTACTGGACTTACCATGCTAAAAATCATTGATTTCTGGTGGAACAGTGCTACTCAGCAATATTACATGACCACTGAAGGCGGTGTTCTTGTACCGATGAAGTACAATTCGGCGACCTATCGATATGAGATATACTACGGTGGCTCTTGGCAACCATGCTCCTGGCCTCAGGAGTTCTTTACTGAGAACTATGATGGATCAGACCGGATGCTAGTCACTTACAACATCAATCGATATTACTTCACTGAAATTGGCGGGGTTGAGTACGAGATGCCATACGAGGGTGCGAATGCAAATTGGCACTCTGACCTTGCACAGACAGAATCTGACGGTGGCTTAGTCCCTGTTACAACTTCTGTGTTCTATAACGGAAATGCATACCCCGTGTTCAATGTAAGCACTACTGATTATGTGAAGATCGGTGGATTGGTCTACGAACTTATCGAAACATATTCTACCTATCTAAAGGCGAATGATACAGAAGTATGGAATCCCACACTTGTTGGCTACAGTGGACGAATTGGAACCTATGATGGCGATCTCGTCTTTACTGAAGTTGATACGGTTCTCTATGGACCCAATGACTATCCATACTACTATTCCGGAAATGCCGACTATATTGATTTGCTAAATGGATCCACATGGATCATGAATGAAACCTATGTCATGACAATCTTCGAATATGATCTTGATGGTAAGGCATTCTTCTCAACACAAGAATGGCCTGCGTACCATGAGATTGGTAATGACAGCTGGTATCAGTACATTGCATTGAATAAGACGAACTACATTTTCGAAGAGTGGTATCGACCGCCGGTCGTAGACACATTTGCCGTACCTGTCTTCTATAATTATACATCCTATGAGTATGAGTTCTCCTTTGACGGAACTGATTATTCGGTTCCGAGCAGTGAATTCGGTGGCCGTTACGTGCGTGCCTATTTGATTCATAATGCAAACTATTCAGCAGGAGATATCTACTTCTATTGGGAGAACTATGGCTCTTCAGTGAAACCCGTCTATGAATTCGAATATCATTCTACCATTGTACAGGCATCTGCCGCCAAAGAGATGGTCGAAAGAGTTCGACTTCGCTGGGGATATGCTCTTGTGAACGGTCTCAAGAAGATTGATGGCGCTGTTTACAGGAACTTCTATGACTTTGTCCTAGGCACTCCTCAGTGGGGAATGTGGGGAATCAAGAATTGGGCCATCAATGAAGACAACGGTGCTCTTGACCTAGACGGTAACTTGGACACGACCAATGATCAATACTATATCCAAGAGGAATACAACTCGAAAGATAGCTGGACACACGAGTACAGCAAGATGTGGGTCAACCTAATGTGGGATCCAAACACTACTCTCTATGGAGATGACATGAATGTTTGGTCTTGGATGGGCCTCGATACCTACACTTGGTCATATGAATGGAACCAGACATTCTATTGGTACGACGCCAACGATTTCACACAACTAACCTCTGCCGAGATGCAAGCTGTCATTGACACATTGATCTCTCCTGAGGGAGATCCAATGCCCGGTTATTGGGACATCTCTTGGATGGCCCAAAATGTGACCTGGCAGGACATACTCGATGATGCGATTGCGAATGGCTGGGATTGGATAACCTCCAATGAACAGACTTGGACTTGGCTTAGCTTCGGCATAAGCCAGAACTATGGTACAAGTTACGTCGAGGAGGATGTCGATCACTGGCTAAGTATCGGAATGCACTATGAGTTCAGCGGTCTAATGGTTTGGGAAGATGAGAATGCTGATGGTTTGATGCAGGTCGACCTCATTAACCCTGGTACAGCAGAACTGTCTCATTACCTAATGCCTGACTCCGTCGACTCAGTGTCTTTCGTGACTCCTGGAGAAGCATATGGTCAGTTTAGCGATAGTGGCAACATGGTCCGAGATATCGAAGATGAGATCACATGGGGCGTAGAGTTCCATGATGTCAATGGTACAGTATTCCCATTCACCACCTATGGTTACTGGGGATGGTACGATGGAGTAGTCTCTGGTTCTGACCTCAGAACATTCGATGAGCGTCCAACTAAGATCACTATCGACGAGCTATCTTTCCTGGTACACTTCCAAGGATATCTGAACACCACTGAAGGTGCTGTGAACAACTATGCAGAGATCAAGGTTGACAACTATGTTGGCAACTGGAATGTTGATATGACCGGAGGTCGCAGCAATCTGGAGAACAGGTCGCTTGCGTTGAACTACTTCGCAGATGTACAGATGAATGACTTTGCCTTCAAGGCTAATGGTAGCTTTGCTGATGGCGAATCAACTGTGGCTGCTGATGTTTTCGGCTTCGAAACAGCAGGCGCCCAATTTGCGGAGATGATTATGGGTGGCGTGACCTATGATTGGGGTAAGAACACTACTGCACCTTATGATGTAGTAAGCATGACTACTCCAGTAGGAACCTTCCGACAAGCATTCGAGTCCGAGAGCGGACAGAGCGCTGTTGGATGGTCATCCACTTCAAGCATGTTCTATGTCACAATTGGCTTCCCACAGTGGGAGGGCTACAGTGTGATGCAAGACCCAGTCTTTGTCAGCTATACCTCAAGTCGTGGTACTTCAGCTCCGATCGGAACTGTTACCTTTGGAACCTTTGCGATTTCGCCAACAGTACCAGAAGATGGTGAACCAGTTACAGTCAGTGTTGACATAGTGTCTCAGATGCCCATTGACCAGGTCTATCTCGAGTATTCGACAGACATGGCTTCGTGGGATGAGAATTCTATGTGGAATAGCGGTGGAAGCACCTATTCAGGTGAGATACCTGGCTATCCCGATAACACTATCGTGTACTTCAGAGTACAAGTTGAAACTGGCGGACAGTGGACAACCTCCCAACTTGGTTCGTATCGAGTTGGACAAGGTATCATCACTACACCAACTGGTCCAACTCCACCAACTGGTGGTGGCGATATCCCAGTAGAGCTAATAGTCATGGTCGCTGGTATCGCAGTCGTTCTCGTAATCGTCTTGATGCTTGTGAAGCGACGAAAATAGTATAGTGAGGGGGTTTTCCCCCTCTACTCCTTTTCTTTTTAATTCTTGAAAAATGGTTCAGAACTATCATTGCTATTTCTATATGAAATCTCTTCGATATAGAAGATTATTCCTTGAGAATCAATGGTTTCATCTTTGAATAGAAGAATTCTAATCCTGCGATATGAGCTTCATAGATGCTATTGAAGGCATCATACGATATGCCTATGACGGGAAGCGCGTTTCGTAAAATGATACAGTCCTTCTTGTCTAATCCAAAGGAAATCTCGACTAACTTCGCATTAGCTTTCAGGAGCTGCTCATAGGCTATTCTCTTCTGCTTTGCAGAAAGACCATCAAGAGACATCAATCGTGTCGTGAGAGTTATCCAATTCTCTCCAGGGAATACTTCGATCTCCTCAGTCTTTGGAGGGCCATAGGGGGTCAAACTGAATGTCTTTCTTCCTTTCTCTTCAAATGTGATCTCAAGTCTCTTAAGATACTCTTTCGTGATGTACCAAGTGGTACTCATTCTGTCGTTTGCTCCTTAAGCAAGTCATAGGCTAATTATCAATGAACCTATTTCACTCTCTCGGTATAATAATATAACAAAAGCTAGTAAAAGTCTTCGTTTTCATATGAATTCCTGAAAAAGTATAGCTTCAGCTTCTCACGTCATTACTCAAGTTGAACTCTACGTAGTTTTCCGACTTCCATGGGATCTTCATCTTGGTATTTACCATGCTGGTCACGAATGACCAAGAGACCATCTTCATTGAAGCCCTCGATATATGATCCTTCGTGCACTCCCCATGCTCCGGCATCGGTATTCTCACGGACATACTTGAATGATTGGATTGCCCACTCGTTCAAATCTTCGGGTGATTTAGCTTCAGATGGTGCGGTATCTATCAGTCCGATCCAATCATATCGCACAACGCAATAATAGGGGTCCCCACTTAGTCTATCAGTTGATTGATCCATTGTTGTTCCTTCCCAACGAAAGACTACTGTGACGACTAGCCACTTTCCAATTTCCTGAGAGTTAGGCGCACCGACAGGAGAACCATCTGGTCTAAAGCTACCAAAATCGGTATAATCGCTAAGCCAAGGAAGTTCCGCATGACTTTCTATTCTGCTCTCAAGTTCTTTCATGAGTGCATCGGTCTTCATCTCTACCATTTCTCCAGCTGGTCATGTATCCTGCATACCTGCTTATAGTTTGTATTATCCATTGCCATTTCCGATCGGCTGACATTTCCCTATCAAAGAATACAATACTTAGTTTAATTCCAATTCCTCAAGCGCCTGCTTCAAGTAATCCTTTGTTTCTTGGACAAATATGCGTTGGAATAGCTCTTCCTTTGCTACAAACTCAACTCTATCGATTTCTTCATCATTTGGTACTAGGTCATCGAATGTTCCTATGTATTCTACGAAGAACACTGTTGTTTCCTGCCTTTCGAATCCAGTCTTCTCTCTTATGTCCGAAGGGAATCTGAAGCAGAGCTTATCTTCCAGTTCCCTAATTATCCTAAATTTCTGTGAACCTGTTTCTTCTTTGAGCTCTCTCTTTATTGCTTCGAGATTCGATTCATCGTTATCCTTGATTTCCCCTCCTGGAATATACCATGCAAGTGGAACATCTACTGGTCCATTAGGTAAGTTCATCACCTTCACCTTGCCTACGAGGAGGTATTTGCTCTCTTTGTAGACTATTGCTCCGACTGCTTTCCTAATCATAAATCTCTCTTCTCCAACTCCTCAGTAACTGACACTCAGATGAATTATTCTCTGATATTGAATGCCATAAACAAGCATTGTAGGAAAATCCAGAGGCAAAAAAGAGGAGGAATTACTACGATTCCTCCATTCGCTATAGTTAGATCAGCATACCAGCTGTCATGATCCAAACAACGAGTAATGTGGCCATTATTGACCCTAAGTATATCCTCCCTGTTTGCTGATAGAATGCTGTCATCAAGAAGAACAAACCTGCAAACAAAGGAAGATATGCCATGAGGAAGATACCATAGAGACCCATATTCAGTATCGGTCCAGTTCCCAACAGGAACATGGGGAGATAGTTCACAAGGATCATCAGTAGCAGTACAGACTCCATTGCAATTACGATCTTGGCCCACCAAATCAATAGTGTCTTCAATTGTGACTCATATTCTGGTTGACGAATCATTCCATAGGCGAATACACCTCCGTTAATGAGAAAGAACGGGAATACCGGAATGATGTTCACAAGAAATTGCATGAACTTCTCTGGTGTGAATCCTTTGAACACAGGCCACATGTACCTCAACTCTATATTCCAGAAGAATTGGGTCGACACCGCCACTAGGTATAGATACGTGAAAAGAAAGACCGACAGCAAAATTGAGCGGAAGATCACATCCCAATTCTCGGGATCTCTGATACTCTTAAATCTGCCAACATCTTCGTATGTTATGCCACCTTCTCCCTGAGAGTTCTTCTTGAACCATGATCTGAAGAAGATATACCCGATCAAAGCGTTGACCAAGAACCACACGATAAGTCCGTTTCCTGTTACCAAGAGGAAAACAGGTAGAACTGATGCAAGGACAGCTCCTCCAAACAATCCAAGCATTGGTAGAAATAGAAAGGTGACTCCTCCTATCACCGCATTGAGTAAAGCGAACATCCACCACTGTTTCCCTGTAGTAGGTATTCTTTGAGGAAGTGGTCTAACGATTTTGCTAAAGTAAGGGATCTCCAAGAGAATACTAGCAAGTGGGATCAATGAAAGAAATGACACAATTAGTGCAAACAGTGTAGCACCTTCTCTAATCATGTATGTTTGCGTTTCAATTCCTGAGATTTCCCAAGCTGCTGACTCAGTATATCCTGCTAGGGCTTGGAGCATCCATGCTGTGGTTTCAGCAACTCCCTTCTGATTCCAAGTTGCACCTGGATGTGTACAGGGGCATTGAGCATATCTATGGGCCGATCCATTCGCAAAATTACCATAGGTGTAGTCAACTTGAGATACTTCTGGACCTGATAGTCCTTCATTCTGCGCAATCATCGCTAGGCTATCTGCAAGGAAATCCGCACGTGTTTGGCTAGTAAATAGTTCCTCATAGAATGACCAGACTGCAAGGTAGTTGTTCATGTAGTTGTTCTCAGTCAAGTTGTAGGGACCATCTGCCTGAATTGCAATGGCTCTATGATCTGGGTTCATCGCAGCTATTGCACTTGCAGTACCGGCACCCATTGAGTGACCTACAAGTCCTAGTTGTGTGGCATCGACAAACGAGAGAGTCTTTAGCCACAGATAAGCCGCGTTCCCTCCAAGTGTAGCGGCTCCCATCCCGGTTAGAGCTTCTAGGAAGTTAATGACACGGTCAGAATCCCCATGGCTAAGCTCATCCAGAGCTAATGCTACGATTCCTCTTTTCGCTAGCTCAAGAGCTGCTGGTCCCTCGGTGTCCTTGTCATTATTCATTCCATGAAGAAGCAGGACTGCTGGAGCCGGATTATCCTCTGTAGCTGTCAGCGGTCGATATAACTTGCCTGTAACAACTAGTCCATTCTCTTCAATTATTCTGATATTGTCTACATCTATTGTTCCAAAATTGATTTGTATAGCAAAGCCTACAAATGCGGACGAACCAATTAGAATCAGACAAAGAAGAAAGAGTTGTCTTTTCTTATCTAGTCCCTTTATCCGTTGCATGATTCTCTTCTCCTATATAGAGCCTTGAAACGGATTCATACAAACAGCAATCCACGAGAATAATCTTCCGATTCAAAGAAGACTCATTCCAACCAGAAATGCGTTTGATACACATCAGGATCAGTAAATCCTAGCTTGGTTGCCAGCTTTGCTGAAGGCGGATTGTCAGCATCCCAATGAGGAACAAGTCCCATCTCTAGACTGTGTTTGATCAGTTTTGCTGCCGGTATCATTGCTAGTCCTCTCTTCTGGTACTCGGGATCGGTTTCTATGTGGATTTCGAAGTTACCCTCTTCAAATGGTGTTGCAGCCAAAGTCAAGGATATTATTCTATCATCTTTCCTTAGACAATATCCAAAATTCGTCTTCATGAAGCTATCTAGATCTGGAAATAGTAGTTTGACGATTCCTTTGGCTTGCTGTGAAATAAGATGGATCGTGTCCCGGGTTAATGGTTCCAAATGCATGCTCTCAGGTATTTCTTCTAAAATATTGTTCATATGCTCGATGGTAAGATTCTTGGAAGAGAACTTTGTTCTTTCTCTTGATTTGAGTTTCTCTCCCCAATGTTCCTTCATCTTAGCAGTCCATGTATCATCAGGTACAACCAACAGGAATCTTTGAGGCACACGTTCTAATAATTCAGGTACCAATGGATAATTTGCATCTCCGGTAACAAAGATTAGAAATTTATAGCTCAGCATCGCGACCTTTGGCTCATCCAAGTCATCTACATACACAACTCCTAATCTCTGTCTAAGAAGCGATTTCGAAAGAAGGCCAAGGTACTGATTTCCTTCAAAGAGCGCAATGAGATTCGGGTGCTTATCTGAGGGTATCTCAATGATCATCGTATCTACCAGCATCAGTTTAGTCATTTAATGATATATGAATTAGATTGAGCTAGCAATGGTTCTCCATGCAGTACCGTCTTCAAGTGAATGATATGCAATGTATGATAAACAGATACCGATGCTTGAGTATGTCGTGATGACTATCGACGATATTAAGCCACTTGCGTGTATTGAAGCTTCCCCAAAGATGTAGAATGTTGATAGATACGTGGTTATGGTGATTACAAGATATCCAAATAGGATTGCGATCAGATTAGAATATGCAAAGCGATGTAGTAGATATCCAAGTGTGTTCGATTTGTCTACCATATTGATGATGAGGAATATCTCTCCGAAGGACACGAGCAGACCGATTAGAACACATATTCCTGCAAGTGATTGAATGAAGTGGTTTCCGGATGCTCCTAGAATTAGAAGTATGATACTAATTGAGAGAATCAAACTGCATACAATTGCATACCCTTTTCGAACCGCTGCATTCTCCAGTATCTTGTTAAATCGCATCTATGTCAACCTCCTATCAACTCCAAAGCGATGAAACGTTCAACGTAATATGTTGATAGTTGTCCACCAAACCCAGAAAAATCATAGTCAAAACCATGTCCAGCATTTGGAATAGTTATGAAAAGGCATTTCCTTCCCAAACTAGATGCGAGATTATAAAATCCCAATCCTTGAATCGAATATGTAGCCAGACCATCTTTACTCCCATGAAGGATCAAGATTGGCGGAACAATCGTGCTGTTGGTGATTAGATTCGCTGCGAAGAGTTTCTTGTATTGCTCTTCAATAGGTAGGTTTCCTTCAACAAATGAATCGAATGATCCTGCATCGTCACGAGTGATATTGGTCACAGGATAGAACCAGACACCTCCCCTTACAGTCATTCCTGATGAGAAGTTCCCTTCAAATAACGGGTTCTTGTATCCGAGAGTGACGAGTGATGCTAGATTCCCACCAGCTGATCTACCGATGATGAAAACATTGTCAATATCTGCTTTGAACTTCGTACTATTAAGCTCCATCATCTTAGTGAAGTAACCAACGTTCTCTATCTGATCTTGGATATTATAGCTTCTATTGTAGTTTGGCAGTAGTCCTCCACCCATCGTAGCAAAAGCTGCAAAAGTGTTGAATTGATCATTTGGCAGTGTTGATAGGTCAAAGAGACCATATTGGATGTCAAAGACAACGAACCCCTTTGACGCGAAATAATGATTGAACAACGGGATATTCATTGGTCCCTTGTTTCCAATGACCCATGCGCCTCCATGAATCGCGATGATAACTGGAAACGGTCCTTCACCAGCTGGACAGTACCAGTCAAAGAACATCTTGTCTTGGCCATTGTCAAGGTATTCAATATCATACTCTACTGAATATCCGGTTTGGTCGATCGTTATTCCAAGGAGATCATCGTAGAGCGAGTACGGTACTGGTCTCATTGCCGATGTATCTAAATCGCTATAGAGAGAACCATATGTGTTTAGCATTTGGTTCTCGGCCTCAGCTATTCCAAAGGGAATGGTTGCGTAAGGCAATGCAGTGCCAATGAAGATGAAGGTACAAATCCCAACAACAAGAAGCATCTCTCGCTGCCTTCTAAGAAATGAGAAACGAATGACTATGAAACCGCTAGTAAGTACTAGAATGAATAGCATTGGAGCAATACTCGGATAGAATATTGCTAATAGCCATCCAATCGTTGATGCGTCCATGAACAGATACAGGAATGTAATAAGTGAGAATGTCCCTATGCAGATATAGCATAGAAGCAAAAGGATGTATCTAAGTAACTTCTTTCTCGTCAATTTAGAGGCACCTCAGAACCAATTGAGTAATCCCTTATTTCTCATCTTTTCTCTCTCTTTATTTCTGTTCTGTAGACTCCCGCCAGATAGTTACTGATGTCCAATTGCCACAATGATTAATATCAAAGTATAGCTTTGTGTACCATCGTAAGGTGGTATCTCGTGGCCAAAGACTTTGAGATTGATGACGATTCAGAGGTGGTCATTGGTCGAGGGACTTGGATCGACAAGCTTGCCCTTGACGTTATTGAACGTAAGGATTCTATTCAAGGCGATACTTCTGCAGTTATTCGCACTGAGAGTGGTCTTGGCGCATCAGGTTTCCCGCACATTGGTTCGTTTGCAGATGCATCAAGGGCATACGTCTTCAAACTCGCTCTAGAGGATATGGGGCGTGATGCGGAGTTCATAGCTTTTGCGGATAGTATGGATGGACTTCGGAAAGTGCCTATTGGGACTCCTACTTCACTCAAGGAGCATCTAGGAAAACCCGTTTCAATTATTCCGGATCCGTGGGAATGCCATCAAAGCTATGGTGAGCATATGTCTTCATTGCTAATGGAATCCCTTGATGCTGCTGGGATAGAATATACGCCAGTTTCTGCCTTCGATTTGTATAGTACTGGAAAATTGGTTGACCAAGTCAGGATGGTATTACTTCAAGCACAGCTCGCGGGTAGGATCATTCATGAAACAACAGGTCAGGAGAAATATCTGACAACACTTCCTTATCATGCGATCTGCGAAAACTGTCAGAAGATCTATACTACTAGAGCTATCTCTTTCGATGAAAAAAGAAATCTTGTTGAATACCTCTGCGAAGGTGATGACATAGGCGGGAAAGCGCTTGGAGGATGCAATCATCACGGTTTTTCCTATATCTCCAAAGGTGAAGGAAAGCTCACTTGGAAGGTCGAATTCGCTGCTCGATGGCATTTTCTACATATTGACTTCGAAGCGTTTGGCAAGGACATCTTTGAATCAGTAATCTGCAATGACAGAGTGTCCAAGGAGATATTCAATTATGAACCACCTACTCATGCTAGATATGAGGTCTTCTTGGATGATGAGGGGCGGAAAATCTCAAAATCAAAAGGGAATGTCATTGAACCCAAGACCTGGTTCAAATATGGTTCATCTCAGTCGCTTGCACTGCTGACATACAAACGGATGACTGGTAGTAGGAGGTTGACTGTGAAAGATATCCCTATCTACATGAAAGAGCTCGATGATTTGGAGGATATCTATTTTGGAATAACAAAGGAAAGCAATCCCTCCCGGATGAGAAAGCTAAAAGGTCTCTATGAATACTGCTTGTATCTAAGACCTCCCAAGGAGGCTCCAATACATATTCCGTATAGCCTCCTCGTCAATCTTGTTTCCGTTGCACCGGATGTGAACCGTGATGAATTCCTTGATTCGCGGCTGAGAGAATATGGATATCTACAAGAAGGTAATGAGTTGAATGATATCATCGACCGTGTAGAATATGCGGAGAACTGGGTTGCAGACTTCGAACAGATTGAGGGAACCAAGATCGATCTATCCCCATCAGAGAGAACCGCGATAGAAGGACTCATCAATTGTCTGAAGTCCGGAATGACCGCAGATGAAATTCAAACTGCTATATTTGAAACATCTCGCGAAAGCAATATCAAACCCAACAGCTTCTTCAAGTTGCTCTATCAACTCTTACTGAATGATATAAAGGGACCTAGACTTGGTCCTTATATCCATACCATTGGAGTAGATGTAATATCAAGGGCTCTTCGTGCTCGACTATCTTAAATTTCCTTCAATCATCATTTGTACTTACTCAAAATTAAGTGAGGTATACATTACGATAGTATATTTAAGTATACTATTTGATATTAGGAAGAATGGAGAGGCATCTATTGAGTGCGCCGTCGTTTATTTACAAGGTATGTGTCATTGGGAACGGTGGAGTAGGAAAAAGCAGTGCAGTTCGTCGATACTCTCAGGGTGTGTTCACTGAAGATTACCAAGTTACGGTTGGAGTGCAACACTCATCCCAATCAGTTAATATCAACGGTCCAGAGGGTCCAACTGAGGTGAAACTAATCGTCTGGGATCTTGGGGGTCAAGACAAGTTCAAGTTCGTACGTCCGATGTTCTATAAAGCCGCGAAAGCACTAGTACTGATGTTTGATATCACCAGCAAGGAATCCTTTGAATCACTACCGAAGTGGATCAAGGAAGCAGAAGACAATATTGGCCGTAGTGTTCCTATGGTGATTGCTGCTAACAAGACAGATCTCCCTGGACATGAGATAGAACTTGAGGAGATTGAGCGATATGCGAATCACATTGGTGCTGAATTCATTCTTACCTCCGTCAAGACCGGGGATAATGTAGTCAATATGTTCGAGAAGCTAGGTGAAGCCGTATATAACTCACGAAGTGAGTTCTCTCCCATGAGTAGCTCCGCCAATCCTGTGCAGGCAAGCTGTAAATAGATAAAATGATTATTTTTCTTTCAGCCATACCTTAATACCGGTTTGATACTTCAATTCTCTACTATAAGCATGGCTGTACCTGCCAGACTACCACCGAGGGACCTAGAACTTGACAGATTTCGAAGAGATGCGTATACTTGACAATTTCTATCAGACAAGCTCATTCTTTCCTATGCCTGTTGTCCTTGTGGGAACCCTATCAGAATCCGGTCAGACCAATCTTGGACCGTACTCTCTTTGCTTTCCACATATTATTGCTGAAGACAATGAATGGGCGATGATGCTAATCACAAGGAAAGATAGCAATACAGCGGAGAATATCAAACGTACAAAGGTTTGCTCAATTAACTTCATTCCCGATGATCAAAAATTCATGGAAAACTGTGTTCTTCTTGGATTTCCAGGAGAAACTACTGAAGAGAAGATGAATGATAGCATATTCACTCTTGTTCCATCGCGGAGGAATGGGAATGGAGGCATGAAGTATCCTGATCTAGTGGGAGAAGCACTCCAAGTCTTTGAGTGCACTTGGGATGATTCCTTTAATCATCGGTTAGTAGAACCCTCTGATAACTTTGTTCTGCGAATTGAGAAGATTCTATTGAAGAAACCATATCGCGATGCTATCATTCAGGGTGTGAATAAGAAGAGCTTCCCACCACTCCCAATAGACTATGGCTTTCGAGATAACTATCAATTCTGGTTCACGAAATCCGCAAAACCGTATAGTATACCAATTCCTGCATCAAAGGGCGTCGAAGCACAACATGTGCTTTTTGCAGCCCGAAGAATCGAACCGGACATAATCTGGGAGGAAGCTGCCGCTGCGAAGATAGCCGGAGTTCCTCGCATCTTTCTGAACCGGGTCATCAAAGGAGTCATTGATGCAGCGAAGGAAGATGGTCTAACAGTGATCACTCCTGAGTTCATGGACAAGGTTCGAGACAAACGAAATCAAGAGAAAACCAATTAGAGGTTTCTAGTCGCTCTCTCTCCAATTAGGCTCAGCTTCACCAAGATAGGTCCATCGAAGAAGACCTAACTTATTTCGCACCAAGGCTGGAATGAAATCTGAGACATAGCCATTGGCTACTGTGAATTCTCTCTGCCATGCGATCTCAAGCTCCTCGGTTGGAAACGAGTCAGAATCCATAAGCAGCTTGGCTTCAGTTACTGAGATTCCCAGATGCTTATCGATCCACAATTGCCATTCAATAGGATTAGTAGGATAAGATGTCATTGCTTATTCTTCAAGCCTAGAGTAATCTTCCTTCATATGTTTTTCACTGTCGATTTCCTCAGTATGTTCTTGGTACTTACTGAGTAGGATAACTCCTATTACTCCAAACACAAGGCCAATCCCATAGAACAAAGCATTTGACATTGCTTGTGAATAGATAATGGTTCCTCCAAGGATAACTGCAAACATGCTTACCGTACCAACAATCGCGTTGAATCTTGCTGCGGGATTCTTCTGAAGACCAATTGAAACCGCATAGACACCTGCCGCGAAAGTGAAGGCTCCCATTAATACAAGCGGGATAAATCCAGCAATGAATCCCTGAACGAGATCCTCCTCGCCAAAAAGGGATAGTGTGAACCATTGTGTAAAGATTGAGGCTAGTGCTTGAAGAAATGAAGTGATCGGGGCCCATAGTAGGGGTATCCTTCTCGAAGATGGGATCATTATACCAATCCCTATGATCAGTAAGGCACAGAAAGATACGATTGGTAGATAATCCTCAAACAACACTGGCTCTGTTACTCCTCCAAATGCAATGAATACTGGTGTTAGAATAAGGAGAGCAATTCCTGCAATCGCTTGAGCATCTATTGCTTCACCAAGTCTTCGAGACGAAAGGATGACGAGAGCGATTAGACCAACGTTCATGAGGGGTTGCACAACAACAATACCAGCAAGCTGAGTCGCGACAAGATAGGTAATGCCTCCAAGCAGAGACATCAAGAATCCAGTTGTCCATCGTTTGTTCGTGAAGAGACCTCTAGTGTGTTTGGCAGCCCCTGCAGCTTCTATCTTTTCCATTGTTTCAAGAGCTTCTTTTTGAATCACTGGTGCAATATTCCATAGCAATGATGTGATGATTGCTAGTACTAATCCTAGGAACACGCCAGGGATGAGAAATTGTAGCATTCGAGGTCAATGGGTCGCAGTAGCATCTACTAATAAGATGGACTATACGACATCAATTCAATGCATAGACCAACTTCTCTTCTATCCATGACTTGAGCTCATCACTTGCAACCATTCTCGATTTCCAATCCCGATCCTTGTAGAATCCTTCGTGTCGTATCGTAGTGCATTGGTCCATCATCTGAGGCTTTGAATCAGTCACATCTTCGCCGTGGAGATGTGAAGGATAGTTGTATGAAGAGGGAAGCTCAAGCATATTGCTTCGTTCCAAAGATGATAAAACAACTCCAGTGAATAGAGCTTGATGGATAAAGATGGCATATCTATCATCCTGTTGATAAAGTGCTTGAAGTCTTGGGTCCTGATATCCTTGCGTGAAAGCATCTCTCCATCTCTCTAGAATTCCTTCTTCAGGTCGCAATGAGAAAGACCCTGCATTGAAGTAAGGTTTGATCTTTTCTCCGTCAATATGACTAGTCATGGGGAATATTTGACTCTCCTCGATACCGCAGTATTTGTAAACCCAAGACCAGAATTCATCCAAGGGTTCTCCCCATCTTGATCCTACCAATTTGTGATGCACAGGTCGATAGCCAAATGCGTATCTCTCTGGAAGAAGAAAGGCAGATGGCTCCTTCAAAATCAGTGTGTTTGTGGTGAGCCAGATGAGGATATCATGCTCTCGTTTTGCAAGTTTCTCTGCAGTCCCTGCTGCATTGGCTTCAGCTATGAATGGGAATTTCATCATCTCAGTATCGAGTTTGAATTCAGTGATAGATGCGTTGAGCGATTCTAGCTTCTCTTTTGCATATGGAGATATCTCCTTGTCGTTATTCGGAGTAAAGAACCATACAGGTGCCTTAGATAAATGTCCTGCATTTTCTCGTATGCTCTCAAGAAACAAAATTGCATTCACTTCTGACCACTTATTGGGTAGTAGGGTGGACGCAAATACTGAAGATTCCATTTCAACCATCGGTATCGATTTTTTCCAACACAATGGCCTTCTTAAGAATCACTTCGACGCAAGAAAAGAGAGAAGGTTTCTTCCCTGATGCTTGACAACAGAGAAGATCTCTTCTAGCCGGTTAGACGAAATGAGGTCCACCATCTCTTCTATACTCAAGGCTCTTTGATTCTAAGTGCAGGAGTGCACGAGTATCAAGGACTGTATACAGATGTTGCTGAGTGGTTTGGTCCTGATTCCTACCTGGAAGTGTGTAGGACCTCTTCTCAGCTACATACTTGACACATGTTGTCCCTCTGCATTTTCTTGTTTGTTCCTTAACTGGGATTAACTTTGACACCTCCGAAAATCACTTATTGATTGTGAAATAAGGCAGATTCTTGATATTCTTTGAGAATTGATAATGTAGATTAGATGCTATCCCTCGCAGTAGCCGAGCTGTCCAACCACGCTACGGTAATTCATCCATTCAGTCTGATCAATACTCCCCACCAGACATGAATGGAAAAAGTCCTTCATGCTGATGTGAGCAGAATCATCTTTTTCTGCATAATCAACACAATCCTAGTGATAGCCAGATTCCGTATCTTTCCTGTTATAATAGTGCCGACCAACGCCAATTCACATTGCACACTTGGGTGGTTTCATTCACCGAAGTCTTATATCATTACATATCTCCGGAATCAGGATGCTTAGAGGCTACAAATATGAAACGCACGCTATCGATAGTACTACTGCTTTCTTTGTTTCTATGCAACGCAGCTTATCCCGTTGTTGCGGAAACAAGTCAAGGATTCGGTTGGAGCTATTCTGGGTATAATCGATATCACTTCTATCTTGACTATTGGACCGCAGCGGATGCTTTCGACTTTGGATTCTATGCGGATGTGAATACTACTGGCATTGAGATTCCAGACCCTCTAACAAGCTGGGATATAATGCCTGATATACCAGTAGAGTACAATCTAACCGTGCCTGGAGATGGCGAATTAGATATCGTCGAAGCAATACTCGGTATATACGCATGGTCAATAGTTGTTCCAATAGGAAATTGGACTCATATGACTAACATTACAGAGAGTAGAACTCATACACAATTTGGAGAGGGTGTTATCTCTATACAGCCATTTGTGGATGTTGATGATGAGTACTACTGGGGATTCAACTATACATTTTCTAATTCGCAATATGACTATGAGGTTTATTCCAGATATTTCAAATCGGATGGAGTACTCTCTTCATGGTTGTTCATTGGATATGATGGATCTGATGGAAGTCTATTCGGTCTCATTGATGTCAGACGTGATGGAACACCACCAACGACGACCTATCCAACAGACATGATCATCGAGTCAGGCTCGGTAGGAAACGAGCTGACATGGAGTGTATATGATGACAGTTCAGGTTACTATATGGTCTATCTCGATGATGTCAGTTTTCTCAATGGCACTTTGAATGGTGGTGACGTGAATGTCACAATTACTCTAGACGATCTTGAATTAGGTGTCCATCGATTCAATGCTACCTTCTATGATGCTGGCGGGAACAGTACATTCGACATTGTCTTGGTAGAGGTCGTGGATACAACTGCACCGTCGATTGACTCACCTGATGACGTATCATATCAGGAAGGAACTGAAGGTCATACTATTCAATGGAGTCCATCTGATGTCAATCCTCTCAACTATGAGATATATCTCGATGGTGTACTCATATTGGAATCTGCTTGGGATGGAGGTCAAATTACCTTCGATATCGATGGATTGACGATGGGTGCATACACATACACTATCGTGGTCTATGATGTTAAAGGCCATTCAGTAACTGATGACGTTATTGTTGAAGTGACAATATCGACACTGACCTTAGGCGTTATTGGTGGAGGAACTATCGTTCTTCTTGGAGTCGCAGTAACGTTGAAGCGAAGATAAGTCACTTGATGATTACAAAAAAGCTGGAAGGGAGTGTTCGAAGCACTCCCTATCGAGATATTCTTTTCTTCTTCTTATTGTGGATTAAGGAACAAAGAAAGAGCCATAGCGTTGAAATTCAGAGTATATATTCCTTGGTAGTTTGCGGATATGATATACCTATGCACCCAATCTATGTCTAGCTCGAAATCTCTCGATTGCTTCAGGACCTGTTCGCCCAAATCGCTGATCCAGTTCTTCCTTTGCTATACGAACAATGGTTGGTCTTCCATGAGCACAGTTATGCTTGCCTTCTGTTTCCCATAGTTCAGCAATGAGCCTGCGTGCTTGCTCATGACCTATCTTCTGTCCGGAACGGATGGCAGCATGACAAGCTGTCACTTTGACAAGCTCATCCATGAACTGCTCAACGGCAACACTCTTCCCAAGATCGAGGATCCTATCAACAAGAGCTATCAGTTCATCCTCTGTGGCTCTCTTGCCAAGAATTTCAGGAAGCGTGGATACTAGGACTTCGTTCCCCCCAAAGCTCCCGATTGTGTATCCGAGCTTCTCAAGAGTTTCATCAAGAGCGAGAATCCTTTCTGCTTCATTGAGCCCAAGCTTCAGTACAATAGGCTCAAGTAGCTCTTGAACAACAGCATTGCCTTCATTTACTTGATTTCGAAGCTTCTCATAGAGAATACGCTCATGTGCGGCATGCTGGTCTACAAGGACAAGTCCATTTTCAGTGGCAATCACTATGTATACCATACTGACTTGTCCAAGGATATTGAAGATCTTCCCGATTTCCTCTATATCCAATTCAGCGACATTTGATGGGACAGGTTCTACTAACATAGTTTCCTCTAGAAGTAATGCTCTTCCTTCAGACCTTGCACTCGCTGCATCTGGAAAGATGCTTGCTTCTTTGTTTGCGATCTCCTCAGACTCAACAAGGTCTTCTAGTGATTCTGAGAGAACTGCTGGTTCCACATTCTTCAATGATTCCTTGATGACTGAGCCAAGGATATCGCGAACTTTCTCGAAATCCTGAATCCGCACCTCTCTCTTTGTTGGATGCACATTTGCATCTACCTTCTTGACATCTAATTCGATGTCCAATACAAAAATGGGATATCTTCCTTTCATCAATAATGTAGAATATGCGGATTCGACCGCCTTACTTAGCATGTAGTCCTCGATTGGTCGTCGTCTTACTGAGAAGAACTCTCTCCCTCGGTTACCTCGTGAAATGGATGGGTCCGCAATGAACCCCTTGATGGTGACTCCATTCGTGTAATTGATTTCTATAAGGCTGGCCGCAGTATCAGGTCCCCATAATGCTAGAACGCGATCATGGGCTGATTGGTTACTAGGACAATCAAGAATCACATTCCCATCTCTAGAGAACATGAATCCAATATCATTACGAATGATTGCATGCTTCATCACTACATCAAGGACTCTCTGACTCTCAATTCTAGGATCCGAGAGGTGTTTCCTCCTAGCTGGGATTCTCTCAAAGAGCTCTCTGACTTCCACCCTTGTTCCTGGAGGTCTTGCTGCATCTGTAACATCAGGTATCTGACCCGCTCGTGATTTTATTCGTGCACCCATATCCTGGTTTTTATGTCGCGTAATAATTTCCAAATCCGCGACAGCCGCGATACTTGCAAGGGCTTCCCCTCTGAACCCATAGGTGAGTATCTTGTCGATATCCTCTCGTCGAGAGATCTTGCTTGTAGAATGTCGAATAGTAACGACTGGAGTATCTTCCTTCAGGATGCCTTCTCCGTTATCAGAAACTATGATTGACTCAATGCCACCCTTAGCTATTTGAATCTCAATATTGGTTGCGCCTGCATCCAAAGCATTCTCGATGAGTTCCTTCACGATTGAAGAGGGATTCTCGATTACTTCTCCTGCAGAGATTAACGTCACCAGTGAATCATCGAGAACTTTAATTCTTCCCATCTGCAGGTCCCTCATAGAGTTCCTGAGGAGTAGACAACCTCTCCTCCCATCATGGTCATCTCGATTTCTATCTCGTTTATTCTCTGTGGAGGGGTAGACAGAATATCGCTGGAAAGTACGACAAAATCCGCTCGATTACCAACTTTGAGACTGCCAACAGTATTCTCTAAGAACGAAGCGTACGCACTCTCAGTAGTATAACACCTCAGGGCTTCTTCGACAGTTATTCGAACATTTGGATTTGGATGTGTCGTAGCCGCATATATCCCGTATAGTGGGCCAAGAGGCATTCCATCTGATCCAAAGCACATCCTTGCACCATTATCTAGAGCAATTCGAAACATATTCATACTCTCGACTCTTTCAGCATCAAATCTTTGATCATAGAGTCCTCCTTCCATTTGCCAGTTGGCAACGAAATTTGGTTGCATGGAGAGAATGATGCCAAGGGAAGCAGCTCTTCGTATCTGATCTTCTGATATCATTTCAGCATGCTCGATCCGATGTCTCTGTGTTTTTACAAGTTCCTTTTCTGTTGGAGGCAGATCCTCGAAGGCGGTAAGGATCATCTCTATCGCTCTATCGCCAATGGCATGTGTCACAGTCTGAAGTCTGCCATCTATTGCTTTCTTGAGGATTGACAACATCTTCTTCTTTGCTACAAGAAGCATTCCCAAGTTTTCCTTCTGACGATTATATGGCTTGGATACAGCTGCAGTCCCCGCACCGATTGAACCATCAGTGAATATCTTGACTCCCCCGATACGTGTTAGAGGCGTCCCCATTCCTGTTGTTATCCCAAGCTTCAAGAGATGATTCATTTGCTCAAGTGGAATATTCACTACGATGCGAGAATAGAGTCTGTCATGATGCTCTACCTCACGAATCTCTCGCAGGTACCCATCTGCAACATTATCTATTGCTGTCGTGATTCCGAAAGATGCTGCGATCTTTGTTCCCGCAATGACACCGTCCTGTATTTCTTTGGATGTGACACGTAGATTATCGTACATACCATCCACGTCTTTCAGAACGCCTGTTGGAGTTCCTTTCTTATCACGCTCAACACCCTCGTGCTTCAAATCGACTCCGATTTTCTCCAGTCCAATTGTGTTCACTGAGATGAGATGCCCATCAATTCGAATAGCCGCTACGGGTTGCTCCTTGCGAACTTTATCAAGGTCCTTTGATGTTAGATAACGTTTCGTTTCCCAGTTGCTCTCATCAAATCCCCAACCAATGACCCAACCCTCAGGGTTCTTATCGTCAGCAAATGACTTCAGCAGATTGACAGTATCTTCTGGTGATGTCGCCGAAGTAAGGTCTGCCTGAATAGACCGAATACCTGTACTAGTGAGATGGGTGTGCGCATCTACAAAACCTGGTATGATAGTCTTTCCGCCTAGATCCATCACTCTCTTAGCTGTTGGTAGGAGGTCCATCACATCATCATTATCCCCAACAGCAATTAGCTTGAAGCTCTTCACAGCTAACGCAGATGCATTTGGCTTTTCAGGATCCATTGTATGAATGTTGGCATTGACAACAACTAGATCTGCCTCGACCTTCACCTCGATTCCTTCCCCGTTGTATCCTTCATTACTCACATATCATTCTTGCTGTAGAAATACCCGCCTATTTGCTCTTAACCTTCTCCCAATCCTTGAGGAACTTCTGGATTCCGATATCCGTCAGTGGATGGTTGACCATCTTGTCAAGGACTTCTGGAGGGATAGTAGCGATATCTGCACCAAGGAGCGCAGCCTCGTAGACATGGATAGGATGACGAATGCTTGCGACGATGATTTCCGTGGCGTATCCATAGTTTGTGTATATCTCTGCAGTATCCGCAATCAGTTGCATACCAGTCTGCCCAATGTCATCGAGCCTCCCGATGAAGGGGGACACAAAGGTAGCACCTGCCTTTGCAGCAAGCAATGCTTGGTTAGCGCTGAAGCATAAAGTGACGTTTGTCTTGATTCCCTCGTCTGCCAGCACTTTCACTGCCTTCAAACCTTCCCAAGTCAATGGAATCTTGATTGCTGCATTGTCAATCCAGCCATTCAATTCACGTGCTTCTTTTAACATCCCTTCAGCATCCTCGGAGATGACCTCTAGGCTGATTGGACCTCTAACGAAAGATGCGATTTCATTGATGACTTCTCTGAAATCACGTCCTTCCTTTGCTACGAGGGAGGGATTAGTTGTAACTCCATCCACCATTCCTCTCTCATGTGCTTTCCTGATTGCATCAACATTAGCTGTATCTATGAAGAATTTCATATTGATTTCCTCAGACTGTGTTATGACTCTTGGTCAGATGCTGGGGAGTTATATATTACGTTGTCTATCTGGCTGATGCGGCAGTCATTTGCATGATTCTCGTAGGTCTCTTATTGCTTGAGCAATATCAGTGGCTTTGAAGACCGCTGATCCTGCCACAAAGAAATTCGCTCCCTCTGACCAAAGTTTTCCTATGGTTGCTTTGTCAACACCACCATCTACTGCGATATGTACACTAGGTTTGTATTCGTCAAGAATCTCTCTAAGTCGTCTTACCTTTCGTAATGATGACTTGATGAACTTCTGTCCTCCAAATCCAGGACAGACACTCATTAGCATGACTGCATCGAGTTTGTCAAGTAGCGGGATTACCCAATCCACTGGTGTCCCGGGATTCAAAGTGATTCCTGCCTTAACTCCGAGATCAGTGATTAGTTGAAGACTACGATATACATCATATGGAGCTTCGATATGGGGATAGATAAGATCGACTCCTGCTTCAACGAATGCTGGGATATATTTGTCAGGATTCGTGATCATGAGGTGGGCATCAAGAGGTACCTTTGTTATTTTCTTCATAACGGATGCGATCATAGGTCCGTATGAGATGTTTGGTACGAAATGTCCATCCATTATATCCAGATGGAAGTAGTCCGGCTCTCCTTTCTCTGCCTTTTTAATGTCCTCTTCAAGTCTAGCAAAATTCGCAGAAAGAATCGAAGGTGCGATTATCGGATCCATGTATTGAACCTCTTGGTACACAATCATGTTCCACAGATATGATGTGTTATTTAAGGTTCTCTCAAAGATTGTCTGAATCCAAAAGAAAAGGAAAGGAGCCATTCAATAGGCTCCTATCTGCTTAATCCTGTAGCAGCCTACCAACCGTCCTATAAGCAATCCCTACTAACCCAATAGCCACTAGGAATTGAACTATTAGACATAGGACATGCCATCCTGTAAGGATCATCGTAAGTCCATATGCGATAAGAGGAACGATACCCACAATTCCGGCTATTGCTCCAGACATCATAACCATTGCAGTATCCGAAGTCATGTTGATAGCAACCGCTCGTCCTCCACCCCGCTTCCAGTATGTAACTCCTCCAACAAAGAGACTGATTGCATACCCTGCTGGTATCTGAGCAAGTGGTATCAAGATTAGGAGAGGTGTGAAGAGAGGCTGAGCAGCAATTATGATAGCCATCATCACTAAGCTAAATATGTAGATAGGGAATGCAATAGCCGTCTTTGCTGTCAAAGTCTTCTTTGTACTCTGAGGGAGGCCTTCCTGTATGGATGCGCCTTGAGAATCGAACATCAGGATTGAAACGACAGAGATTCCTGCAAATAGATTGGCGTATTCAGACGCTACTAGAGCAGTCATGCTTCGTACACCTCCACCCCACATCGCGATCATTGGGTACATCATAAATGCTAGGAAGAGCGGAATTATAAAGACGAATGCAGAACCAACATTTTTCGATGCAAGCTTCAGATCCTTTTTCACAAGTGCTTTAATTGGACTGCTGACCTCGAGCTTGACTGCACGAAGCAGTCCGACACGACCTTCTGTAGAACCACCGACACTGACTTCTCGGAGCACCGAGCCAGCACTACGAAATGACCTGATTGCGAGGAAAGTGTAGGCTCCTATAGCAATTGTGCCGATCACGAGAGTTTCTATTCCCAATAGATTTCCATAAGTGGTGAATGATGATACGAATCCAAACGAGAAGGGATAGATTAGTGATAGTAACCAATATGCAGCTGGACCGATTGAGGTAGCTACTGAGATTATGATGGCCACAACTTCGATCATTATATTGCTAATCATATATACACTGAGAAATCCTAGGACCAGACCAAAGGTTGCTGCCAGTCTGATAAATGTCGATGAACGCGATTCATCTGCTGAATGAGTTTTTTTATGGAACCATTTTGCAAAGCCCAGCAGAGCTCCCATTGATATTCCTACGGTTGCTGTACATCCAATCAATGCAACGAGGGCAGTTACTGGTCCAAATAAAATCAATGCGAAAACTGGATACATCGTGATAAGCAATACTGCTGGTGCTACAAAAACGCGTGCGAATGAGAGGATCGATAGTTCCTCAAGTGCAGATTTAGATAGGGGCAAGTTGGCAGGTAAACGCATCGCTCCTGAAACAAAGAATCCTGTGGTCGTAGTTAGATTGAGAAAGAAGAGGATTACAAAGCTCATTAAAAGGTAAATCCCATAACCTATAGCCATTCGCACTTCCGGATTCCCAACCTCAGTATCAAAACCAACGACTCCAATTGTGAGTGCCGTAAGAGTCACCACAAGAAATGCCGAGATTATGACATTGAATCTCGATGAAGATCTGATTTGCTTAGCAATCTTCTCAGGATTCTCTTTAATCCTAGCAAGATTTGTTGGATTTGTTTCCAAGAATCCTTTGAACCTGACCTCAGTTGCGATGATACCTGCTAACCGCCATCGCTCTGAGAACTTCAATCTGATAACGCCCTCCTGAGGGTATCAACACCGATTGTTACATCCTGCTCCTCATCTGTGAGTCGTAGGAAGATATTCTCAAGAGTTTCACTCTCATCCTGTGATTGTGACCGTAGTTCTGCTAGTGTACCCATTCCAACAAGGATGCCATCATCAATGATAGCTACTCTATCAACTAATCCCTCCGCCACCTCCATGATATGTGTAGAGAGCAGAACCGCTCCACTATTCTCTACATGGATCTTAATGACATCTTTCATGATCTTAGTTGTGCGAACATCGAGACCTGAGAAAGGCTCATCGAGAATCAGAAGCTTTGGCGCATGCATCATCGCTGCAATCAACATTGTCTTCTGCTTGTTCCCTTGACTCAGTGTAGCTATCAGGGTATCATAGTATTTCTCAAAATCAAGAGCTCTGACCATCTCAGATATTCGCTTTGACATCCTTTCATCATCCAGCTCACGAATGCTGGCAATGAAATTGAACAACTCACGCGGAGTGAGCGAATCATAGAGCTGTACATCTTCAGGCACATAGCCAACAACTCTCTTTACGCCAATTGGATCTTCCTTCGATGAGATCGAGAACACTTCAGCGCTTCCGCTATCTGCATCGAGCAAACCCATTATGACCTTGATTGTTGTAGATTTCCCAGCACCATTGGGCCCTAAGAGAGCGAAAATCTCGCCTTCTCTAACCTCGAAGGATACATCGTTTACTGCGACCAGATCGCCATATGACTTGGTCAGATTCTTTACATCAACAGCAGTCAACTTTCTTAAACCTCATATTTCTGTATCTAATCATGTTACTCTGTGTTGCAAAGTGCTTTGCAATCATATAAACCTTGTAACCAGCGCAACATTAAGACATACCCTACTAGGGGCCAAACCGATATTATTCCTTCAACCTTGACCAAGCTGTCAATGATTGTTGACATGATTATTTCATCTGATTGACACAAATGTTATCTTAGTTCGAAAGGATTCTAATCTTGGTTATGATGGGTAGCGGAGATGTATTTCCTTGAATGACGATGAGCGATACGCAATATATTACGGACTTCTCCTGCAAGGAGGTATATCTTCGATTTTCGGATTCATCGGATTCCTTCAAGGACAACCCTACGTTTCGGATGAATTGGCTCAGTTGTATTTCACCGTTCCTCTCGCAATTGGATTGACTTCTTTCATACTGGGGATACTCCTTTTCATCCTCGTGAGGATTAGAGAGGAACCCTTGATTCCTAGATTTCCTAGAGATATCGGAGAGTATCTTCTTGTCTGTGGAATTGGAGGAGAGCTGTATCTATCCCTAGCACAGATGACTCCTGAATGGTTCTCATTAGTCCTATATGTTCCAATAGTGGCAGTGTTTCTTTCAAGTTTGATACTCCTACTAAGGGCTGACGTTTTTCGAATTGTTTCTGGATCTACGGATTATACAAAACTACTTTTCAACATGGGATTAGTCATAATTGTATGTTCTATACTCCTGGATATAGGCTCCATTGGAGGATTCATTCTGGGCTTACCCAATCAGACCACCATGACCTTTGCATATCTAAATGGTATTCTATTCCTGACTCTGGGATTTCTTACAAGAATCCACAGAGACAGGTATTCCAAGGAGCAGGCTAAGTTACAGCTAGACTAACACCTGCATAAGTGAATCAGACTGGAAACCACGTAGACTCAATGAATACCTTTTCGAATTCCCTTCTATCAACCAGTTCGACATGCGTTATTCCCTTGACTACCTTCTCAGATAGATGACGCATCTCTGACGATAGTAACATCATCTTCGCTCCTAGGCCTGCTGTATTGCCAACTTGAAATACTGCTTCAATCGGTACCTCTGGAATTAGTCCAATTCGCAGAGCTGCTAGTGGATTGATGTAATTACCAAATGCTCCAGCAAGTAAAACTCGATCAATTTCATCAATTCTTATTCCATTCATATCTAGAAGGATCTTGACACCACTAAGAATTGCGGCTTTGGCAGTCTGCACCTGTCGGATGTCTCTTTGTGAGAAGATAATTTTTCCATATTTCGAACTATCTACAACAATATATGATAATCCTGAAACTGAATCTTGTGTTGTTCTGCTTGACTCAGATAGTCTGCCATTTCGTGATATTATACCTACCTTCAAGAGCTCTGCAACTAGATCAACTATTCCTGAACCACACAGTCCTCTTGGTATTTCTGAACCAATAACTGAGATTACTGGTTGATCCTCACGACTAGCAATCGAAACATGCTCGATAGCTCCAAGTTGACCTCTCATCCCATGAGTGATTACCGCTCCTTCGAATGCTGAGCCAGCTGCTGTTGAACATACAAAGAGATCACCTCTATTTGATAGAACAACCTCACCATTCGTTCCGATGTCAATCGCTATTACAATATCTTTGGCGGCATGCAATCTCTCAGCAAGAATTAGGGCAGTGATATCGCTTCCAACATAACCTCCAATGAGTGGGCCAAAGTACATTTTCGAGCGAATCTTTCTGAATCCAATTCTAGATGAAACCACATTTTGCTTTTCAAGCGATTCAGGTGCATAGGGTGCCACTCCTAATCTAGAAATATCGAGACCTAGAAGGAGATGATGCATAACTGTGTTTCCAACAACTGAGATATCTTTTATATCCGGCATCCGAATTCCTTGGTCAATGCACAGTTCCCCCACCATCTTCTCTATGCATTCTATTACGACCTTCTGTAGTCTATATCGATTATCTTCCTTAGTTGATGCAAACGCTAATCGCGTGATGATATCCTCGCCATAGAGTACCTGCGGATTCAATTCAGAGATTTGATGCATCTGAAGTCCTGTAAATAGGTCCATCAGGTACGTGACTATTGTTGTCGTTCCCAAGTCAATGGCTATTCCATATTTCCCTTCTCTAGTTTGATCGGAAATCAGATACTCCTCAGCTGATCGACTTTCAGAGAGGATCTTTGGATCAGACCCTACTCCTAGTACCACAATTCGTGTATCCCGCTCGGCCAAATGTCTGCACGCAAGTCGGATGCCTTGGTCTTTCTCATCAAGTGGCAGAATTCTTTCCTCTTCTTGAGTGATTCGTGGTACAGGTTCGATGTGAACTCTACATTTTCCACATGTTCCTTTTCCGCCACATTCTGAAGAAATATAGAGTCCCGATTTCCGTATCGCATCAAGATAGGTTGTGTCTGCAATCGCAAGTACCCTCTGACCTGATGGTTCGATAATGATACGAAACCTATCCATTAGATTCTCACCTAGCTAATCAGGAATCTTGGATGTGGTTTCTCAGGCTGAATGCGCTTCTCCATGAGTACTCCTGATAGAGCAACATCGACCATGGCTATTGCTGGATAGATAATCGGTGCGTGCTTTGCTGGTCCAATCAGGATGAAGTCCGCTCCTAGTGAAGCTGAGAGGACATTAGCTCCGACTAGAGCTGGAGGCTTGGCATCCTTACCGAATTTTGGCACCAGACCATTCCATGTGCTAATTGCATTGTGAGCACCATTCCCAACAGGATATCCATACTTGTCCTTCAGGAGCTGCTGTGTCTTGCAGGCAATTCCTAATGTTGGTATGTCAAGTACACCAGTATCAATCATGATGTTATCTATTCCCACACTCAGAGACTTCTCAATCAATGAATCCGCAAGTTCAACGCGCCTTGAACAGGAAATCATTGCTTTCGTATTGAAGGTAAGATGCAATCCATTTTTCAAATTAGCATCCGCAATCACCGTGTATAGATCTTCTTCAGTTGTTGGTGTCAAGGAATTGATGATGACTCTGTCCAAGAATCCTGCTTCCTTTGCTGTCATTATTCCAGTTGCGTTCACCTCTGCTGAGTCTGAGCCATCAATTAGGAGTGGAAATGCAGTCGAGTCTGCGAGATATCTGAGATATTCGTCAATCGCAATACAGCTAGTCGCAACAACATCCAGCATTGTTGGGAGGCCAGTTTTGTCTGTCAATTCCGAAAGCATATTGAGTGTCGCTTCTGTTTGACTCTTGTCAAACTCACCTTTTTCTGAGTTTGTCACAAGCTTGTCTTTTGTATAGAATATCGATGGAATAAGTACAGTGGGATTCAGTCCAGGGATTCCTCCAATCTTCACGCCACCGATCTCTAGGTTTTTTTGCTTGGTCGAGTAATCAAACATGAAAGACCTCTCCGAGCCTACATCATTATTGGAGTTCCTCATAAGAGTAGTTGTTCATTGATATGCTTCAGCGGGAACCCTTTTTTATCATTGAGAGTCCTAGTTTCATTTGAAATGATTAGCGAGGAATAAATAAAATCAGCGAAACAATAGTAATTCAGTGATTTACTATTCTCTCTTCTTTGCTTCATCTTGAAGTTCTTTCAAGCGAACTAGTGCGTCAATTGGAGTTAATCTATCCAAATCCATGTGTCGAATCAACTCAACAATGGGGTCATCAAGTGTGAGTGCTTCAAGACTTGTCTGGACCTTTTCACCATCCGACTCCGAATAGTCAAGGGTTACGGAATTCTCCTGCTCCAGCTTGAGTAGCATCTCTTTGGCTCGATTGACGACTTGCTCAGGTACTCCAGCAAGAGCAGCTACATGGACACCATAACTCCTGTCTGTTCCTCCGTCGACGACCTTATGAAGGAACACAATAGTATCGCCTGTTTCTCTTGCAAGAGTATGAACGTTCTTCACTCCATGGTACATCTTAGCCATATCGGTAAGATGATGGAAGTGTGTCGCAAAGAGGGCACGTGATTTCATCTGAACGATCCTCTCAGCTACAGCCCACGCAAGTGCCATGCCATCAAACGTTGAGGTTCCTCGTCCAATCTCATCCAAGATCACAAGGCTCCTATTCGTAGCATTGTTCAGGATGTTCGCTGTTTCTATCATCTCAACCATGAAAGTGCTTTGTCTTGCCGTCAGGTCGTCGAATGCTCCAACACGCGTGAAAATCCTATCAACTATTCCAATCTCTGCATTCTTTGCAGGAACGAAGGATCCCATCTGTGCCATAAGAACGATGAGTGCAGCTTGACGCATGTACGTACTCTTGCCTGCCATATTGGGTCCTGTCACGATGATGAGTGTAGAGCCCCCATCGCCTATCTCAAGACTATTAGGGACAAACTCATTGGGTCCCAATATCATCTCAAGTGAAGGATGACGTCCGTCGACGATCTTTATTCTAGTGCTCTCAGTCAGTCTTGGTCGAGTGTATTTCCTAGTTACAGCTACTTCGGCTAATGAGCAGAGAACATCAATGGTTGCGATAGCTGAGGAATTCGCACGTAGTTGATTGAGGTTTGCTTGGACTTGCTTTCTAATTCGTTCGAAGATTTCAAACTCCAGCTTGTTGATTCTGTCTTCCCCTGCCAGGACTGCAGCTTCTTTCTCCTTGAGCTCCGGAGTGATGAATCTTTCAGCGTTGGCTAGTGTTTGCTTTCGCTCGTAATCTTCAGGAACCAGATTGAGATTTGACTTTGTGATTTCAATATAATACCCGAAGACCTTGTTGTATCCGACCTTCAATGACTTGATGCCTGTGCGTCGTCTCTCACGTGCCTGAAGTGAAGCAATCCACTTCTTATCATCACTAATTCCGCCCTTCAGAGCATCTAGCTCCTTCTCGTATCCTTCCTTGATCATTCCTCCATCACGCACAGAAACTGGAGGTTCATCTACAATTGCTTTCTGAAGATTGTCAAGTAACACCTGAAGAGGGTCAATGATTCCCTCTGCTTCCTTCAGAATAATCGACTCACATATTGAAAGGGTCTTCTTGACTGATGGTAACCTCAGGAGTGCATTTCGAAGAGCGACAAGATCTCTTGCATTTCCTGAACCAAATACTATTCGACTGACTATTCTCTCAAGGTCTCCAAGGTTTTTCTGACCGTCTGAAAGATTTCTTCGCAACAAAGCCGTACGAGCTAGCTCCTCTACTCCATCAAGACGTTCCTCTATCTTTGATATATCCTGCAAAGGTTGAAGCATCCATTGCCTGAGTTTTCTTTTACCCATGGGTGTGACAGTCTTCGCCATAACCTCAAAGAGTGTCCCTCGTGTACTACCCTCCCGAGCATTTCTTACTAACTCGAGATTTCTTTGTGTTGTCGAGTCGACTATCATGTGTGAAGCTGTAGAGTATGTGCTAAGACTCGTTATCGTCGTAACATTGCCTTTGTGCATTTCCTCAATGTAGGCTAGGATCGATCCCGCGGCACCAACAGCTACTCTCTTCTCCGAGAGTCCAAATCCTTCAAGTGTAGTCACTTTAAGCTCTTTCTTGATTTTGTCTTCTCCTGCTCGAGCAGAGAAATCAACATCTGATCTATAGGTGAGATGGGCTCCACAAGTTTCTAGATCCTTAACAACTCCACTTTTCTTTCGAAGAGAATCAGGGATGATTATCTCTGAGGGCTTTAGTCTCGCAATCTCGTTGAGAACGTCATCGTCATTCAGCCTTCCAGCAATCTCAGTAGCCATGAATTCTCCTGTTGATACATCGACAGCAGCAATCCCGACTACATCTTCATGTTCGACAAGAGCCACCAGATAATTGTTGGAAGTATCCTCGAGCATATTTGATTCAAGGATAGTTCCTGGTGTAATCACTCGGACGACATCACGCCTGACGAGCCCCTTTGCCTGCGAAGCATCCTCTACTTGATCTGCTAATGCAACATTGTATCCCGCTTGAAGGAGCTTTGCGATGTATCCATCAACTGCATGATGCGGGACTCCACACATTGGCCATCTATCTATTCCCTCTCCGCGCGATGTCAATATGATATCTAAAGCCTCACTTGCCTTCTTTGCATCCTCATTGAACATCTCAAAGAAGTCACCAAGTCTGAACATCAGAATGCATTCTGGATATTGCCTCTTCAATTCCAAGTACTGGCGTTGCATAGGAGTCTGTTTCTTCATGCTTCTCCCTACACATATCTCTGGACTAGGTGACCCTAATAATCGATTCGCCATTTATGCCTGATGGGCTGTCATTCAATATGGTCTAGGAATCGGACTACATACCTCTAACTGGCCACATATTGTCCCAGAAATCCTTGGGAGGATGCCCAAGATCATAATCGATTCGTGTATCATGCAGCACCCTTGAGCAGTAGGGGTCTCCATTAGCAATAGTATGCTCCATCGTCAGCACAATGCTGTCATGATAGTTCCTTGCTGCCTCATAATCTCCGTAGCAACACACATAGTACTTGATTTCTGAGTCAGGTAAATCTTCAAGAGAATCGACCCACAGACAATTATCATTTCGATAGGCGTATTTGCCATCTGCGATCATACCCTTAATCACAACCCAGTCTGAAGGTTCCTCCTCTGGAGTCATACGCTCCTGGAGAAGAGTTTCAAGATCAACAAAGGGAGGCTCTCGAGGTGTACGATTATCAATAATATACTGGGTGACGAATCGTTTCCAGAGTTTTATTGCTTCCTTACGCCCCATTATATTGATTAGTGATAGTAAGCTATAGTAACGTGGATGCAGGAAAGCTTGATGGTAATTCCGGTTAGGAACTTCCATTACAGTATCCCATGACATATCACTTTGTATATTTAGAGTTTGTAGATAGTAATTCGTGGCGTTCTTCAGCAATGAAGGATATTCTCTTAGATTCTTGGTCATCTTCTCCAATTCACCAAAATCAATGTCTTTTTCTGAGGTCTGATCTGTATTCAATAATGCCTGATACTGCGCATCAAGTTCCTCAACGAAGGCAATCAGATAGTCTGGATGATTCTCTAAAAATCCAAGTAGGTAATCCAATCTAGAAAGAAGAAATTGACGGGCTTGCATTTTCGGATTGATTTCGACAAGCTTGTTCAGAATGTCTTCCTTAAATTCGCCTGACCTATAGAATTTCACATTGTTCACCAAATCCCAATAGACTTTGCATGCCTCTGCTTTACTATAAGTCTTTCAACCAACGTAATCCTCAACTCCTCCTTTGCAGCAAAGATTGATATTCATTCAATAGAGAACCAATGATGTGGTTTGGATGAACTGGAGGTTCATACTAGTACTATCAATCTTTTCTGCATCCGTTGTGTTCCCTCTTCAAGTTACTCCTGAAACTCAGTTTCTGAATGCATGGATCAACGAAGGGGAATACTACGACCGCTCACTGGGTTCATCAGCAGGTTTGAGAATGTTAGGCAACTTTACCGTGAATAAAGGTGAATACGTTGAATTCTTCATTTGTGATGACGGCAATCTTAGTGAGTGGCTAGATGGAAATCCCGTTCAAGTGCATGACTACCAAGAAGTCTATAGCTTCTATTCATTTGATTTTACAGTGCCATATGCTGACACGTGGCATCTGATATTCTCAAACGTGAATTTGACCTCAACAGGTCAGCGACAGATTACTGGATATCTTACTATAGAGATTCCCTCATATTCTCTTCCCAGCAGCATGATTGATGAGATCAATAGAATTACCTTGATGTATTATGCATTCATTGTCATAGGAATCTCAGTTGCAATTATTGCAGCTGTCTTTGTGTTTAGAAATCGTGAGAAAATGATGGGAAATATGTGAAAAGAAAGGTATTTGATTAATATCTATTTGTAGACTAGCTATCTCTTTACAACTTGGTGTTGGCTCCATAGTGCAAGCGAAATATGATGTAGTAGTTGTCGGTGCAGGTCCAGCAGGCAGTGTTGCCGCTCAGAAGGTGGCATCAAGTGGATACAAGACCCTGCTTCTTGATCGCCGCCGAGAAATTGGTGTACCTGTCCAATGTGGAGAATATCTACCTTCGATTCGAGAGATGCATGAGATGTTCCCAAAATGCGAGCGGCTACAGAAGTTAGGAAGGATTCCTCGGAGCGTTGTAACAAACAAGACAACTGAGATGCGCCTTTATTCTCCAAGACTCCATGAGTACGTTTTTCCTCTCGAATCTCGTGTCATTGACCGTGCTCTATTTGACAAGCATCTCGCTACCAAGGCACAAGATGCAGGAGCATATCTGAGCACAAACTCGAGGGTGTTAGAGAAGTTCCGTAAAAATAGACTCAAGGTTCGAACCTCAAAAGGAATCGAAGAGGTATCGGGGAAGGTAATCATCGGTGCCGATGGTCCTCGTTCTACCATCGCACAGTATCTTGGATTTTCCTACAGAAATACGATGAAGGATATCAGTCAATCACTACAATATGTGATTGGAGATATTCCTATTGCAATGAAGGAGCCTATGATGTTCTTTGGACATAAGGTAGCGCCTGGTGGTTATGCATGGATCATTCCAAAGACTGATCGTGTTGTCAATGTTGGCTTTGGCCTTCGAAACTCCTTCATGCGCCCAGGTACTACTCTGGTGTCATACCTTGACAATCTCATCAGCAATAAGGGGATATTTGGAGGAGCATTGAAAGAAGGAAGGATTTTGTCTAGAGTCGGAGCAAGTATCCCAGTAGGTGGTCCTTTGAAACGGACCTACAATGAGAATACCATTTTGATTGGCGATGCAGCAGGGCATGTCATGGCGTCTAATGGTGGCGGTATCCCTACAGCTCTTGCAGGCGGCTCAATTGCAGGAGAAATAGTGGCTCAACATCTCGAGAATGGCCTAAGTCTTTCAGCATACGAAACACTCTGGAAACGCGAGTTTGGCACTCAACTATACTCAGCGCTTGCAACTCTGCGGATAGCAGATGTGATGATGAGGGATGACACTCTGACAGAGATTGCCATGCGTATTTCTGGAGCAAGATTTCTTGAGGATGTCATAAAATGCAGGGTTCCATCGCCGCTATCTTTTGGAACTCCTTTGTTAGCGTCACTGATGCAGCTGCTTTGAATTCATGCAAGTTAGTCCTATATAGGGATAGGCGGCATAGTACAACTGGACCGATGCAGAAGACTTTGAATGCGAGATGCCAGAAATGAGCTATTCCTCCAAATTCCTAGAAAGCGGCGATGCAGCCCGTGATTTATTGCTTGAAGCAGGATATGCAAGTGCTGCAGCCATTGAAGCTGTAACAAAACTAAGTGAGCTATGTATCTATGTTAGTTTGGTGGCAACGGTTGCCGCTGAACATGAAAAAGGTACTCCCTTGCCTGCACACTTTGAGTCAGAGGTACATGTCAACCCAATCAAGTTGCGAGGGTCATCAACCATTAATCTAGTTGAAGAACTTGAGAATAGAAATGTACTCGTTCCCCGAGGGAACAAATATCGGGTGATGCTTAGCAACATGATGAATCGTGTATTCTCTCTAACAGCTAATAATGGACCTGATTCTATAAGAGTCGTTATTTCCAACCTTCATGATGTTGCAAAGTTTTCCAATGCTTTGGAAACCATCGAGTGGGAGCTTGTCACAGCTATCCATGAAAATGTGGATGTTAAGTATCTAGACATCCCTTCACTTGAGGCGAACAAGGTCCCAAAGGATCTTCTTGACAATGTGCAATCCATAAATGAGCTTGCTAGGCTGATGAGCGAAAATGAGATTGACTTGAATGAGTCTTCTGATTACCTCATCAAACATATGACGAAGGGACCTCAGGGATCAACAAATATGGAGATTCTTGAAAGATATCTCACCTCTATTCATACCCTCTCAAATCAGATCGAGATAGAAGGAAAGGAGAGATGGAAGATTATCCAAGGGGCGACCAAGTATCCAGTGTCGATTCTCAATAGAAGCGGGCCGCCTCTAATTAAGAGCTCTTGGCATCTAAAACCCGATTTCAGAAATCATCCTCTCATTGAGAAATTTAAGAATCTAATGAATACCAACCTTGAATTCATTATTGGAATCATCACTATGTATGATGGATTCATTTCGGATGTGACAGAAAATGTATCTAGACTTCCTCGTGGTACAAGCTTAGTCGATGCCCTGAGAGAAAAGAATCCTGCACTTCCCACATCTGGTGATATGGATGAGTGGTGGACTTGCATAGGTAAGCAATCGCTTGGATTGAAAGCTCAGCTAAAGCTACTGAGCAACTTGATTACAAATGTGGATTCACTTTTCCAGAATGCGTGATCAATGAAGTCGCTGAAGCACGAAGTCCGCGATTCTTTCAAGCAATGTTGCAGTTACAAAGTATTGACCTACCAACGCGCTCTTTGCCTTGGTCACATACTCCTTTGTTAATTCAATTGCCGTTGATATCGCGTCTGTCTGCTTGATGAGGATAAGCGCTTCAGAAACATCTCCTTCAGACAGTGCCTGCAAGCAACTCTCTCTTTCTTTCATTGAAGAGGCTTCAAGAGCATGTACCAGAGGATATGTACACCTCTTCGACAACAGATCACTATGGACTGCTTTGCCTGCAATCTCAGTCGAGGAAATGATATTCAAGATATCATCTCGGATCTGAAAGGCAAAGCCCAAGTTCTCGCCAAATATCCCTAACAGCTTAATTTGATCGTCAGTCCCTTCGCCTATTGTAGCTCCCATAGTTGCAGCAGCTTTGATGAAAGACACAGTCTTTTTGTTTACCATATCGAGATAGTTATCCTTGGTCATCACTTCTGGATTGTCTGCTTGCATGAGCATGTCAGCAGCTTCGCCCTCACACATGCGAATACCTCCTTCTGCTATCTGTACCATAAGGTCCGCAGTCGCATATTTTCCAATCATCTTCACCGCTTGTGCGACAAGTAGGTCTCCAGCTAGTATTGCCATTTTGTGACCGAACTTCTCATGAGCGGATTCCACACCTCGTCTTAACGCATCTTCATCTATCACATCATCATGAATTAGGCTTGCAGTCTGTGCGAATTCTGTCGCAACTGCGTATGGAAGGGCTTTTTCAATATCTCCTCCAACGGCCTCGCAACAAAGGACTACTAAGAGTGATCGTAGTCTCTTACCTCCTGCCTTCAGAAGATGCTTTGCAGTATCATAAAGAATCTTTGGCTCTCCATCAGTTCCAAGGTATGATTCAATTTCTTGATTGATTCTCTCAAGTCTTCTTTTCACTTTCTCATCCTGAAGTAGGTCGTTAAGAAAAGTCACTTCCCCATTCTGAATTGTGCTTTCTGGGAATAGACCATATGTATCTGCATCAGCGATAGCGTCTTTCTCGTTCAACACTTCATCCTTCAAGATGTTTGGTAATTCGGGAGATAGAGTATCCCCTATTAAGGAATTCTGAAACCAGAAATATTAGTTTTAGTTTCAGGAAGAGTTTTCTGTGAAACTGACTTTCGATTCCTATCGAAACAGGAGTCACGACGATGAATAGTGAAGAGAGAGAAGTTAGCAAGCTCAAAGCGTATTTCTTGGAACTACGTGCACCTTTTCTTACGGCATCAATTTCACCTGTGTTACTTGGGACGGCAATAGCTTGGGCATTGACAGGTATCTTTCTAATTGATGTGTTTCTCCTGACATTGATCGCAGGCGTATGCCTTCACATTGGTGCAAATGTATCAAATGACTACTTCGATCACACCACAGATAATACGGGCTCAGACGACATTAACACGGAGTTCGTTCGGCCCTTTACAGGTGGAAGCAGGATGATACAGTTGGGGTATCTCTCACCTAGGGAGGTCTTGATTGAAGCATTCGTTTTCTTCGGTATTGCAGGAGCTATTGGTGTCTACCTTGCGTTTACACGAGGATTCCTGATTTTGGTTCTTGGAATCATAGGTGCTGGCTCCGGATTCTTCTATACCGCCCCACCTTTCAGATTTGTAAAGAGGGGTATTGGAGAAGTCTTCATAGGTCTGAATTTTGGAGTTCTCATGACTTTTGGTTCATACTATGTTCAGGCATTGGATATTGCTTTGGAACCCATTCTTGCATCGGTGCCCACTGCACTTCTTATTGCAGCTGTCCTGTATATCAATGAGTTTCCTGATTTTATTGCAGATCGGGACTCTGGCAAAAGAACCATTGTTGTAAGACTTGGACGGGCTAGGGCCGCTAAAGGATATGCATTGATCATCGCCATTACTTTTTCATGGATAGTTATTTGTGTGCTTATGCAACTTATTTCATATGAGTCCCTTCTTGCTCTTACACTTCTACCCATTGGATATGTTGGGGTGCGTACTGCCCTAAAAGAATATGAAACGCCTAATCGGATGGTCCCAGCAAATGCTGCGACCGTGTTACTACACCTCTTGATAACGTTGTATCTCACGTCTGCATACATCTTGAAGGGATTCATGGTGGATTTTCTCATACTCATTGTTGCTGGAGTCATCATGCTACTAATCTGCTTCACCCAATACAGGACACTTATTCGCCCGCCTCCAGCTTAGAGGACGACTTTTTTGGGCTCATCCATTTTTGAAACTTGATGCCTTTCCAATAGTGGATGATCTTTGGAACTACTTCAATGGCGACTCTTGAACCCATGGGAAATCCATATCCCAAAAAATCAAGATATTTGCTTAGATATCTGTTTAATATAATATCTCCCATTTCGGGTATGCTAATCACCCTAGCCTTCCCTCTGAGAAGAACGCCTCTATTGCCTGCAGGAGAGTCAGGGTCTCTTTCATCAACGGTTATAGCTATGTTCGGGTTCGTCTTTATGTTCTTTAGCTTCTTGGTCTTCTCATTGGTGATAAGGTAGACCTTCTCTTCCTTCTCATCCCAGAGATAGAACATGGTTGTGATATGCGGTTGACAACCTGGTTCTGCTGAAGAAAGATATGCGAAGAAGCCTTCATTCAAAATCCTATGTACTTCATCGGGGATATTGGGATGCAATGAATGACTCATCTTTCTATCACACCCTAAGTGATGTTGGACGGGCTTCACGCCAATAGGTGACGCTCTGAGGTTCCAATCTCACAAGAACTCTTGAAATCAATGGTTTGCTCTGCCATGCAAGAGGTAGATTCTGTGATTCTTCTTTGTAATATTTCGTATACTTGGGGTATTTTCGTGTGAACATTGAACGTACTCGTAGCATCGATAAACCATAGAGAAACATCCTAAATACACCAATAGGAGAAATCTCTCCGAGGATGGTTCCAGTTCCTTGCATCAATAATGTTCTGTTGTTCATCACATTCTTTCTATCTCGCATGTCGACAAGAACTGCCATCCTATTATTTCTCCTCAGATATCGGTATTTCGCAGACTTCACACTGGTAGCAAAGTAAAGATTCCTTCCGTCATAAACGAAGATGACTGGAGTAGTATGAGGATCTGTTTTTGTACACACGGATGCATACGCGAACTTCTCATTGTATAGTATGCTTTCAACATCGGGTGGAAACCATGGAATAGTTTCCATTGCGAGGAAACTAATGACGGATAAGAGGAGAACCCCTCCAAGGAATGCGATGATTCCAAGAGTCAATAAAGGAGAGGATGTGGCGATTGGTAATAGTAGTACAGCTGATGCCACCCACAGCAGATTGACCCAATCAATTGACTTCAAAGTTTGCAATTCTGAATATGCAGTATACTCAAGACCACGTCTTCCTCTTGCTGCTCTGGCCAGACTGATGGAACGCTTGGCTGCAAAGGAAGTCGTTAGGAATGAAAGCCACAAACGATATGCGATATCCCAAGTTAGGATTAGGATGAGAAGCACAAGGATTGGGTTTCCATAACCTATGCCAAGAAATCTTGCCAAGATAGAAGGTTCAAGTATGAATAGATAGAATGAAACTCCAATGAATGCTGCAACACTTCCAGCCAGCTCATATTTCCTATCACATAGGAGTCGATTTTTGTATGAAGCTAGAACATCAAGCTCTTCTTCGTTGGTGGGGTTCTTTAATCTGCGCAGCCAAGGAATTACGAACAGGCAGCCAGATGACCAAACTACTGTATAGATGATGGCAAGTGTGCCAAACACAACTGAATCCAGTGGCATCTGAAAATAGAGGAATGCCAGAATACCGACAGTTTCCACTAGGAGAAGCTGCGCAAGGACCTGAAAATCTGGACGTAGCCATTTGAAGGGTGGAACGTGCTCCACGATTTCTTCATAGAGCCACTTCTTTTCTTCAAGATCCACATTTTGACACATTAGCAGACATATTCCGGATATGCCTTATGTGAGTTGCGAAATGGAGGAATTATTCATAGATTTCTTCGAGACCATCCCATTCGAAACCCATTGCTTGAGCTACTAATACGACCAAGTCCTTGGATAACTTGTTTGACCCTGCACCAGGTAATTGATTGTGCATGAAGTCGACACAAGAGGGACAATGTGACGCTACAACATTCGCATTCGTAGCCTCGATGTCCTTGACCTTCAGATCGTTGATCTTAACGGCAAAGTCATTGTCTATTGCTCGGAGAACACCGCCTGAACCACAGCAATAGCTGTTTCCCTTGTTGTGAGGCAACTCCTCAAATACAACTCCAGGTAGATGTTCGAGAACCTTTCTAGGCTCCTCATAGAAGCCTGCGTTTCGACCTGCATCACAACCATCATGATAGGTGACTGTCAAACCAAGGGGAGTGGTGAATTCCAACTTGTTGGCATCAAGGAGTTCCAACAGATACTCGGCACCATATACGATATCAAAGTCGTGCTCGATACCTAGGAACTCATGATACTCATGTGCCCACATCTTGTAGCATCCGGGGCAATTGGTAACAATCCTCTCAACGCCAAGTTCCTTGTATTTCTCGATATTGTGAAGCGCGAATTTCCTTGCTGTTTCAAAATCTCCAGTCATGATCATCGGAGCACCGCAGCACCATTCTTCTTCACCAAGTAGAGTGAAGTCGACTCCTGCTTTGTCATAGATGAGAGTAGATGCTATTGTTCCCTGTATTGATACACCTTTGAAGGAGGAAGCACAGCCCATGAACAATGCTGTCTTTGCCTCTTTTCCCTGTAGGTCAAGTACCATGTCCTCGTCAGGGTGCCAGTATGACCAACCCTCAATCCTATCCATCTGAGATTGGCCCTGAATATTGTTAGTCTTCAGGAGAGTGTCCTTTGCCATCTGCAGCTCCTCTGGCCACATTCCTCTCTTTAGGAAATCATGACGCAGAAGCTGGTAGATCTTGACAAATGGGATGTCTACTTGACAGATCTCCTCACAACCTCCACATAGAGTACAACCAAAGATGGCGTCCCTGAGACCTTCTAGTCCTTGAGATGGTTTGAGTCGTCCCTGGATTAGATTCCTGGCAATGACCATCTTGCCCTTGCCAGAGTAACTATCACGCCGCTTGACCTTGTATGTCGGACAAGCTCCATTGCCTACTTGGCAGAAACTGCATTGAGCGCATGTATAAGGGATATCATGGAGTCCATGTGCTTCGAGTGTTGGGAATCGCATGTTCGTTACCTCGTCATTCCTGTTGAAATGTCTATCGAAAGCATCTTACTGCGTTACACTTCGGAATACAATACTCCACAAATACCTTTCCACACCTTTCATCACTTACATCATGTAAACAAAAAATCGTCCGAGAGGAAAAAAACTCTCTCTCGCTAGGTTTTTATGTTAGCGAGGTTTCATTCGCTGCGTAAGGGTATCCGGACCAGTATACGGAGACGCCTCTCATGGGACTTAAGAAACGACAAATCGAGAAGCTTGCGGAACTCTTCGGAGATCGGCTCATTACTGAGAAGCACGAGTTAGTCATATTCAACACTGATGTTGGCGCCTTGCCAAAGCAAGTAGGATATATGATGAACAACAAACCTGATGCGGCAGTACAACCATTGACTCCGGAGGAGATTCAAGCTCTCTACGAAATTGCCAATAAAGAGAAGATACCTCTCGTTCCACGAGGAGCTGGGACAAGTGGGTATGGTGGTGCCATTCCACGAAAAGGTGGAATCATTGTAGACATTCGCAGGATGAACAACATCATCGAGGTGGACAAGGAGAACCTGTCTGTTCTGGTAGAACCTGGACTCTCGTGGTCCAACCTACAGTTCGAGTTGAACCGTCAAGACTTGGATCTGCGATGCTATCCCTCATCAGGATTGGCTGCAACGATTGGAGGTTGGGTCGCTCAGGGTGGCGATGGTATTGGGTCTCTAAAGTATGGCAACATCAATGAGAATGTCCTTGAGTTTGAGGTCGTCCTACCAGATGGCAAGATAATCAAGAGTCGCGATACAGATCTCTTCTGTGACACTGAGGGAATACTGGGAATTATCACCAAGGTCCGTTTGAAGATCAAGCCCCTTATGCCGCTAAAGGTCATCGTAGCAAGCTTCCCTGAGAACTACCAGATGGTTCTCGCAATGGAGAAGATGCTTGAGGATGGCCCATTACCTTATACTATCAAGTTTGAAGAATCAAAGTACACAGATCTCAAGAAGAAGGTCTGGGATGCTGATGAGCCCTTCCCGTTCCCCGTGCACCATGGAACAGTCATGGTCGCATACGAGGGAACAGATGAGGAGATTGAGGAAGGATTCGAGGTAGTTCGACATGTGACTGCAGAGTACAATGGTGTCGTCTACGATGAGCACGTAGCAGCGCACGAATGGCATGATCGATTCTATCCTATGCGTGTAAAGAAGGCTGGTCCTACCCTAGTTGTCGGACAGGCATTCGCACCCCTTGAGAACCTTGAGGCTATTCTCTCTGATTTCCAGTTCGAGCAAGCCTCTGCCCAAGCGGGTATCGATGGATATGTGACCTCAAGATCAGGGGTAACTATCATGGGCTACTTCCTTGAAGACGAACGCAGAATGTTCTTCATGCTCTCCTGGTCACAAAGCTTTGTCATATTCAAGATCGCTCAACGACATGGCGGACATCCCCACGGAATAGGGATCTGGTTCGCCAACTATGCGCCACAATACTTTGGCACACGACGACTGGCAAAGATTAGGGCTGCCAAGCTTCAGTATGATAAGAATGAGATCTCGAATCCTGGGAAGATATTCGCATACTGGCTTCCCTTCATTCTTCGTATTGGCAAGTATTTCATGTGGATCGGTTATGACCTCTTCCGGAATGGATGGGGACGAATCGCTCCAGTGCTTTTGAAATGGCTACAGAATGTACCTCCTCTGAAGTGGATGCTCCGCTGGGGTCGTGGCCATAGTCCATGGCCTGTACAGTTCGGTCTTGGATGTTGTATGATGGACGGTGCGGCAGCTGTTGCCTCACGTTGGGACATTGAACGATTTGGAATGCTTCCACTCTTCGGTCCACGTCAGGCTGATGTGCTGTGGGTATCAGGGTCTCTGACCAAGAAGATGGCTCCACGACTTCGCAGAATCTATGAGCAGATGCCTGAGCCCAAGTATGTCATTAGCTTCGGTCAATGCGCCGCAAGTGGTGGCATGTTCTGGGATGGCTATTCTCTGATGACCCCGCCAGACAAGGTAGTGCCCGTTGATGTGTATCTGCCCGGTTGCCCACCAAAACCTGTAGATTTCGTACGAGCGCATTTGATATTACAAAACAAGATTCGCGCCGGTACAACGCACTGGCAGAGGAAGTACGAGAATCAAGATGCAATGGGGATGATGCAATGAGTCGACGGTTGAACGAGGACGCAGACAGGTACTGCATGTTCTGGCTTGGTATCATGATGATGACTGCCTACTATGCAGAGTTCATCATCAAGCCCACAGTTGGGTTGATTACCTTGGGATTTGGCAACCTCGTACCTCTCCTTGGTGGTCCACTAATCATTGTTGCCGCATTCTTTGGGTATTTCGCCCCTGAGGCAAGGAGTAGGAGAGAAAAAATGCGAAAGAATACATCTTTGGCTGTAGCGATTTTCGTTGCTCTCATGTACATGATTTTCTCATTTGTTGTATATCCTTGGGAGATGGCTGATGTTGTGTGGTATTCATTTTGGGGTATTGGCTCTGCTATCGTAACCGCAGGTGGAGCCGCGATGATCCGAATAACCACCGCTGATGAAGCATACACACCTGGTATCATGGATGTCAGTAAGCTGCATTACGGACCTCCACCCGCAGAACCTGAGGTCGAGATCGAAGCTATAACTGCAGAATCTTCTGACGAATCCAAAGAAAAATCTGAAGAGGAAATATCAGTAGCTCCAACTGAAGCTACTGAGTGATTCCCTCTCACTCTAGCAGCCAATTGAATGCTGCGAATGCCAACAACAGTCCAAATGCTATCCATGCGAACAAGATTATTCCTGGAAAGACATCATACATGGAAATATCCAAGAAGAAATGAACACCGCCAGTGACGCCACAGATGGCAGTCATAGCAACTCTCGATGTGCGCGTCTTAGTATAGACAAAGAGAAATGCCGATATCAGTAAAACGATACCACTCATGAATAGGATGAATTGGTAGTATGTACTGAAATGGAATGCCTCAATTGTTGCAGGTGTGGTAAGTATATACCACAAATAGGCTCCGACAAGACTCATACCTATCAGGAGCGCAAGATAATAGAAGAATCCTCCTTCTTCTCGACTCAATGTTATCGGTTCTCCTTTAGTTGTACAACCGACTTTCTAGGTAGCAACTACAATATTTAACTTCTCCGAGATTCTTGCGAAGCGTTTTTAATACGGCTGTACATTCCGCCCTTCTCAAGTTACAGGTTTACGATACACGAAGAATCCAGAGTGTCACTACGTAAACAAGCGTGATGTTTATCACTTGGTTGTATCGTCCTGTTGCTAAGCATTGATGTCAAATGAACACCACGAGAATGATTGAAGATGGTTCAGGAACAACACTTTTACCTTACCATTTGTCAGGATTGCGTCAGTCTTGTCGAAGCTGACAGACTTCTCGGGTGTCGTGAAACAGAGGACGGTATCAGAGCATGAGGTTATTCGTGGACTTCGTACCGGTATTAGTATGGGCACTACTTGCCATTGTGCTTGTAGTTGTGATGCTTTTGGCTTCATGGGTCTTGCGACCGCATGTTCTCCAGAATTCGGAGAAGCTATCATCATATGAGTGTGGTGAGGATCCAATTGGAGTAGCAAGGATATCTTACCCGTACAACTACCTGGTATACACCATTCTATTTGTTGTGATTGATGTGATGGGTGCATTCCTATGGTTGCTGGCGGCATCTACACTAAGACTGGAAGCGATGATAGTTTGGCAGACTCTGATATTTGTCTTGATCATCATGGGCGGAATAGGTTTCGCGATGAAGCTGTTGCCACAAGCATCTCTCGATGGCAAAGAGACACTCGAGTTGTATCGTGAAACCAAGAAAGCTCGGGAGGCGACTCAATCCCATCATTAAGAGGTGAATGATCATGCAAGAATTAGATCCATTCCTCCAACTCTTTGAGCAAGTAGAATTCTTACTCATTGCAGGCATAGTAATTGTTCTTGGCTACCTTGCACTAGAACACAAGGACATAGTCTACGCTGCTTTCTTCTTTGGTTTCATGGCAAGTATTGTTGCGGGTTTCTTCTTACTACTTGACGCACCTTACATTGCCGGTATGCAGATTGCTGTTTATACAGGTGGCATCAGTGCATTGATTATCTTTGGCGTTCTGCTACTTCCTCGTGCGCAAGACACAAGCCTAGAGATTTTCGCATCTCCCAGTAAACGACGAATCGGTATGCTTGCAGCTGCATTCGTGATGGCATTCTCTGGTGGCCTTGCGCTTGCATTCCCATGGCCTTCTGTGATACCTGAAGGTATACCGGAGTTCTCTCAGAGCCTACAAGGTCTAGCAGAATGGCTTTGGCAAGAACATGGTCTCTATGTGCAGATTATTGCATTGATTATCCTTACTACCCTCGTTGGTTCACTTGCCCTCCTTCAGATGGATAAGGGAGAGGCATTGAAGGGAGTCACCGCTGAATTCGGGATTGAAGCAGAGCCGGAGCCTGAGACCGATGAATACTCTGATGAAGAAATAAAGGAGGCTTCGAACTAATGGTCCCGCTAACATGGTATCTTGTCGTCGCCTTCATCCTGATTGGTCTTGGAGCGTATGGGATGATGGTCAAGCGGAACCTCATCCGAATTCTGATAGCTGCTGAGATTATGGGCAATGGCGTTAATGTTGCGCTCGTTTCGTTGGCTGTCTATGGCGGGTACTTCTCATACACCCCACAGGGTCTCATTATGTTGATTATCTCGGTAGCGGCTGCTCATACCGCTTTAGCCCTTGTTCTAATGCTAATGTACAACCGTCGCTATGGTACGGTTGACTTAGGAACACCACTACAACAGGAGGTGTCCTAGAATGGGTCCGGAAGATCTAGTTCGGAAGTTCAATTCGAAGTTTCCTGAGATAGAAGCCAATGTCCAGGACAGTACTCATGTCGAGTTCACTGTGCCAAAAGGTAAGATACGTGATCTAGTAAATCTTGTAGATGAGACGTTTCCTATGGTTCTTCCTGAAACAGTCTTTGGTGTTGATCTTGGTGATGATAAATATCAGATCAACTATATGTTCTGGTCTAGAGATAGTCGTTTGATAACTCAACTAAGAGTCAATCTGGATGGTCCAACACCATCTGTTGATTCTGTAAGCGATATCTTCCCAGCATTCGAATGGCATGAGCGTGAAACACATGAGATGTTTGGGATTATGTTCAATGGTCATCCTGACCTTCGACCACTTCTTTTACCTGATGAGTTGGTTGGTCAGTACCCACTCCGTAAAAGTTTCCAAACAGATCGAAGTCGAGAAGACGAATCAGGTCTCGTGGTCAAAAAGCCACGCCCTGATGCTGGAGGTGGCAGTGAATGAGCCCTGACATTGTTGATGAATCAGTAGATATCTGGTTTGGGCCACAGCATGTATCCGCACATGGATGGGCTGCAAAACTCAAGCTAGTTGGCGACTTTATCGTAGAATGCGATCCACATGCAGGATATTTCCACAGGTCTGCAGAGAAGTGTTTGGAGTATCGAAACTTCCGCCAAGGCTCACTGATCCTTGAGCGACTGTGTATGCTTGAAGCATTCCTTTCCGAATATCCCTACCTTAGTGCAGTCGAGCAAATTGCTGGTCTTGAAGTCCCTGAACGTGCTAAGGTCATCCGGACCATCATGATGGAGGCGAGCAGGATTCACTCCTTCCAGTTCTGGTGGGGTCAGTTCTCAGCTGAGATGGGATTCTTTGCTATGACCCTTTGGCCATGGGTGGACCGAGAATACTTCCTGGATGCCTTTGAGGAACTGACTGGTTCCCGTCACGCTCCAAGCTTTGGGACTCCTGGCGGCGTCAGATTTGACTTTACTGAGAAATCTGTGAAGAAATTGGAGAAAGCAATTGATGTGTTGGAGAGCAATCTGCCAAAGTTCGAGGACATGCTTCTGGGAAGTCCAATCTTTAGGATGCGAACAGAAGGAGTCGCCCGTTATAGTGGCAAACAGGCGCTTCGATGGGGATTCTCAGGGCCAAACATTAAGGCTTGCGGAATACCCATGGATTTGAGGAAGGATTTCCCTGATCCAAATCTCGCTTACAATATGGCTGATTGGGAAGTTCCTATTGTGGAGAATCCTGAGTATCCCGGTGAAAGCGATGCATTCGACAGGATGCTCCAGAGATTCAAAGAGGTCAAGACCTCTGTCAGCATCATTAAGCAGCTGTTGCCCCAGGTACCTGAGGGCGAGATCGTAGATCCAAAGGCTAGAGCAAAAGCCAATCGCCTCCCTGAAGGAGAAGCCTATGGCCGAGTTGAGGGAACTCGTGGAATCATTTCTCTCTGGTTGAAGACACTGGATAAAGCACAGACCCCCTATCGGGCGAAGATACGCGGACCGTGCCTACAATCATACTATTCACTCAAGCATCTGGTACCTAGTGCCAGATTCGCTGATTTCATTGTAATATTTGGAAGCCTTGATCCATATCCAGGATGGTGGGATAGATGATAGGAGGTGCAGTGACATTGCAATTCGAATGGTTCTTTGACTGGCTTGCTGGAATTCCTACGTGGCTTTTCGATGTTATATATTGGATAATTGACATCATAATGGGAATCATCTTTTGGATAGAGGATCTAGTCAGATTTCTCTGGATTCTCATTGTCGACAACTTCTTCTTCCTACTCAAGGCAGTCCTATTCCCAGGATTGATTTTCGTTGTAATGGGACTCATCTATTTCGTTTGGTTTACACGAAAACTCTGGGGTCGCATTCAGATGCGAAGAGGTCCAATGCACTTGGGTAAGTATGGTGGCGTGCAACTCTTTGCTGATGCTATCAAGCTCATCTCAAAGGAAACCATTATCCCCACCAACGCTCGAAGATGGATGTACCGCTTCCTTCCTTCGCTACTACTCATAGTCGTACTCATTCCATTTGCATTCATTCCATGGGATACGACATGGTTCATCGCTGACCTTTCAGTAAGCCTTGTACTGGTGTTCGCATTCCTTGCTGCAGTGCCTGTCATTGCTCTTCTAGCGGGTTGGATTAGTGGTTCGAAGTATTCTCTTATCGGAGGATTTAGGGCCGCCAACAATCAATTCGCTGCGGAGATTCCAATGATCATCTCATCAATCGGACCAGCGATGCTTGCAGGATCTCTAAGTGTGATGGGAATTGCACTAGCTCAAAGTTCTGTCTGGTTCATTTTCTTGCTCCCGATTGGATTTGCTACATTCCTTACTGCATCCATCGTATCTGTCGGTGTATTCCCCTTTGATGCACCTGTAGCGGACTCTGAGATCATCTTCGGATGGAGAACAGAGTTCTCAGGCATTTACTTCACTTTGACCTACTTTGCTGAATTCGCTGAGCAGATGCTATATTCAGCTTTGATGGTGACCTTCTTCTTTGGAGGGTTCTATGGTATTCCGTGGCTCCCTGGAGCAGTGAATTTCATCATCAAGTGGTTGATTATGCTTTTCGTCTTCGTGACTGTGAGTTCTTCATTCCACAGACTGAGGCAGGATCAGATAGTCAAATACTGCTGGAAGTATCTGATGCCGCTAGCAATACTGAACGTCATATTGGCGATGCTCGCCATCGTCTATGTGCCAGGATTGGCACCACTCTTGATAGGAGGTTAGAAAGATGGGGTTCCTAACTAATCTGGGTGAAATCTTCACGATTCTGAAACATATCTTTAGACAAATATTCAAGAGACCCTTCACAAGCCTCTATCCATTCGAGGATAGGATCTATCCCGAGAGGACTCGTGGTCGTCATATCCATGTCAGGCACGCATGTACTGCATGCAGTCAATGCGTGAGAGCATGTCCTGTTGTCGCTATTACCATCGACAAGGAGGACAAAATGTATGAGAAAGATGCAGCATTATACTTCGATTACACCCGCTGTATCTTCTGTGGGCTTTGTGTTGATGCCTGCAGATTCGATGCACTCTTCCACACACCTGTCGTTGATCTCTCTGAAGGGGACAGGAATGATCTGCTATATGGCCCTGAGAAGATGAGCACTCTCGACAGAGAACCACTCAAGTGGAGAGGAAGGAGGTTCAGGTAAATGCAGGTGATATTCGAAATCCCATTCATGGCTATTTCGCTAGCCGTGTTGTTCATTGGTGGACTTCTCATCTACCTCTTGAAAGGTAGACTTGAGAAGAGTGCTGGAAAGATTGCCGTAATCTTCTCTGGTATTGCTGTGGCGTTGATGATTCCACCATTCTATCGTGTGATGTTCGAAGAGCATGCATACAACATCGCTGAAGAGACCCTGCACTGGTCGAATATCTTGGGTGCGTTCGGTCTTCGTTTGGATGGGATAGCCTTTCCAATAACCTTCGCAGTGGTTGTGCTTGGGTTCCTGTCTGTTGTCTATGCCGTAGGATACACCTCCCACGAGCACAACAAGCCAACCTTCTTTGCGAATCAGTTGTTCTTCCTTATGGGAATGCAATGGGTAACTCTCGCAACGAACCTTATCGAGTTCTTCATTGCGTGGGAGCTCATGTTGGTTCCTTCATACTTCCTGATCCTGTTCTGGGGCCTACCCGAGACCCGCAAACGAACTGCGCTTAAGTTCTGGCTATACACTCAGAGCGGTGCAGTCTGTATCCTCATTGGATTTGGCCTGCTTTACTTCCTAAGTGGAGCGACCTCCTTCGAGCTCGCAGTTATTCAGGGTATGATCGCTTCATACCTTGGAGCTTCAGATCTATTGAAGATCATCTTCATTCTGTTGGCAGCTGGATTCTTGGTCAAGATGGCAGTCTTCCCGATTCACTGGTGGCTTCCACCCGTTCATGCTGAAGCACCTACGCCAATCTCAGTGCTCCTATCAGGTGCAATGATCGAGACCGGTGCCTATGCTCTCGTCCGATTTGGGACTATTACGCTTGGTCCTGCGGCTGCGGATCTTTCAGTCTATGTAGCGGCTATCGGAGTCATCACCATGTTCTATGGTGGCTTCATGGCGCTAGTGCAGAAGGATATCAAGCGGCTCCTTGCCTACTCATCTGTAAGCCAGATGGGCTATGTGCTCTTTGCCCTTGGAGTATTCTCCGTCTATGGAGTATCAGGAGGTCTCTTCCATCTGATCAACCATGCATTCTCCAAGGGACTACTGTTTATGGCCGCAGGGACCGTGATGCATCAAACAGGCATACGAAACATCGACAAGTTAGGCGGTCTTTCAAACAAGATGCCTATCACTGCTTTCATGGCTGCCATAGGTGCTATGAGTATCGCAGGTAGTCCTCCACTCTCGGGATTCGCGAGTGAATGGATGATGTTCCTTGGTGGATTCCAAGCCGCATCGCCGCCTGGTACGGGACTCATCGTGCAACCAACGATGCTCATCCTTTCGATACTTGCTGTTTCAAGCTCAATAATGAGTGCTGGCTATATGTTACGATTCCTGTGGAAGGTCTTCCTAGGACCAAATCCACAAGACCTCGAAGAGGTACAAGAAGGGCCAAGGTCCATGACAATTCCAATGATTATCCTTGGATTCCTCATCGTGTTCTTCGGAATCTTCCCTGGCCTAGCGTTAGATATCATCGTGCCCGCAGTGGACGCAATTCCGAACATCATACCCTTCGAATTCCATGCTCCATGAGGTGATCAAAGATGCTATTCGGTTTACCCTACTATCTAATCCTCGTAATCCCCTTAGCAGGTTCATTGTTGGTTCCAGTCATTGGCAAGTTCAATGAGAAACTCAGAGACTGGACCCCAGCCATCTTCATGGGCATAGCAATGATCCTGAGCTGGTCACTTCTCACAGAGGTCAACAATCCGACTACTGCTACTTCGTGGGTTTGGATTGACTATCTTGGACTGAACTTCGAGGTACTGCTTGATCCACTTTCGGTCATTATGGCTGTGCTTGCGAGCACATTGTGTTTCCTCATCTATGTCTACTCAACAGAGTACATGGCTCATGAGGGTGACCGTGATAGGTTCTTCTTCCTCATGCTTGCATTCGGTGGTGGCATGCTCACTCTCGTGCTGAGCAACAACCTGCTGATAGCGTTCATTGGGTGGGAGATTATGGGCTTCTGTTCCTATGGCTTGATTGGCTTCTGGAATGACAAACGCAACGCTCCTGAGGTCGAGCCTGACCCAATCGTGTACAAGAACCCTCTCCTCCAATTCGAGACCGAGGGGCAGTACAACACGCACTCCGGTACCAAGGCGTTCATCGTCACTCGTATCGGTGATGCATTCATGTTGGGTGGAATACTCCTCCTCTTCGCGTTCACTGGTACCTTCTCATTCTCTGAGATGGCTGCTGATGCACAGGGCTGGTGGGCCACAATGGCAGGAATTGGAATGCTCGTTCCAACCTTCTTGCTTATCTTCATGGGCGCTATCGGAAAGTCTGGACAGGCGCCTTTACAGGTGTGGTTACCGGAGGCCATGGCAGGTCCGACGTCGGTGTCCGCCCTCATCCACGCTGCAACAATGGTAAAGGCTGGTATCTACATAACAGCTAGATTCCTCCTGACAATGGTCGCAGCTGCTGAAGAATCCGGAGGTGAAGCTCCCGAACATCTATTCGCTGCCCTTCAACTTCCCGGTGTAGAGGCTATCACATTATTCTTCATCATAGTAGCAGTGATTGGTGCAATCACGGCTCTCATGACAGCTACAATGGGTCTTGTTTCTAATGAGCTAAAGCAGATTCTTGCATTTTCAACCCTGAGTCAGCTAGGATACATGATGCTTGGACTTGGCACGGCGGGTCTGATTTACTTCTATGGACACCACTTTGAGGAAGCATTCTTATCTAGCGTTCTGCATGTAATCTCCCATGGGGCCTTCAAGGCACTTCTCTTCTTGGCTTCAGGTGGCGTCATCCATGCTGTGCATACCAAGTATGTCACAAAGATGGGTGGACTTGGCAAGTACATGAAGAAGACTTTGGTGGTCATGTGGATTGGTGTTCTTGCTCTGGCTGGTATTTGGCCTCTCTCTGGTTTTTGGTCAAAGGATGGTATAATCGAATGGGCATACGATCTTATGATTGTTGAATCCGAGATGCTTGCACATGGAACCACCCTATTCCCTGTAGGTTGGATTGTGTTTCTCTTCGCAATTCTTGCTGCTGCATGTACGATTTTCTACAGCATTAGGATGATGGGTTTGACATTCTATGGCCCAAGCGAATACGACAAAGAGGGACATGATTCAACTCATTCATCGGGACATGATTCATCATATCCAGAGGAAATCGATACTCTACGCGAGGACGATGAATCAAATGAACACCATGCTGACGATCATCATGCAACACCACATGATCCAGGTCTCGCCATGATGATTCCACTGTATATCCTAGCGACGTTCACGATAGTGGCAATGTTTGTTTATCCCTTCATTGAGAACATAATATTGGGAACGGAACATGGGTTTACATATTTCGCAGTCGATGTTTTCTTGTATAAGATAACTGTTGGTTATGTACCCTTTTGGATAACTATTGGAGCACTACTACTAGGTGGAATTCCAGGTTTTCTATGGTACATCAAAGGAGCTGATAGTCCTAATACCTTCGTGCCCGAAACCGGTATCCGCAGGAAGATCTACAACTTCCTCCGTCATCGCTGGTACATCAACGAGTTCTACTATTGGGTGCTCAACAAGTTCCTGAACTTTGCTGAATGGTGGAGAGTAAGGATTGACAACAACATCATCGATGGTATCGACTTCAAGTCTGCTGACACTGCGAAGGGCATCTCCAGACGTGTGCGCTGGTTCGATGATCACATCGTAGACGGTTTCGCAGAAGGTGTTTCTACCTATAGTGTTGGAGCATCAGAATCTGGACAGGCGATACAATCAGGACGAATCAATGACTATGTATCAGTGATCATCTTCGGATTTGGCTTGATGATTCTTGTGATACTCATAACCTTGGGGGTGATCTAAGATGCAAGTAGACATCGCACAAGCAATCGCATCCATCCTGCCACTAGGTATCTTGCCATTCATGCTGTTCCTACCATTACTTGCAGCATTCGTAGTACTCATCCTAGGCGCAAAGCCTGCGAGAATGATCACTCTATTGATCGCACTTGCAGAGATGGGTCTCGCGATAGTACTCGGTCTTGCAATTGATCCCGCAGTACAACTTGATGATCCCACTGGTGGAGTATTCGGTTGGCAATATACCATTGCCCCACTGACGACTGCTGAGGACGCTCCGCTTCTTCAGATCCTTCTTGGAGTGGACGGTCTCTCGGTGGTTATGATTATCCTGTCGAACCTTGTCGTGCTCATCGCTGCTATCAGCTCAAATCACATCAAGGAGTCCAAGTCAATGTACTACTCCTTCTTCCTGATGCTTCAGTCAGGTCTCCTAGGAGTGTTCATGTCTATTGACCTCTTTAGCTTCTTTGTATTCTGGGAGCTTGTGCTAATTCCGATGTTCTTCATCATCGGGAAGTGGGGCGAGGAAGGTGCACAGCACGCAGCCGTCAAGTTCGTCATCTACACACATCTTGGCTCAGCTGTTATGGCGATATCGTTCTTTGTCCTGTTCTTCATGGCACCTACGCCGACCTTCAATATGGTAGAACTAAGAGGTATGGGACTCTCACCGGACATCCAGATTGGATTCGCGCTTGCAGTATTCATGGGTGCAGGTGTGAAGCTTCCTGTCTTCCCCTTGCACAACTGGCTACCGTGGGCGCATGTGAAGGCACCAACACCCGGCTCAGTCATCTTGGCGGGTATCCTTCTAAAGATGGGTGGCTATGCTTTCATAAGGCTAGGTCTCTGGATGGTTCCTGAAGGCTTTGCCAGATTGAGTATTCCGCTCGCATTGCTAGCAGTCTTCACATGTATCTACGCAGCGTTCACTGCTATGGCACAGACTGACATGAAGTCCATGGTGGCGTACACATCCATCAATCACATGGCATGGGTGTTGCTTGGTGTTGCGGTCGCATCTGTTGGTATCAACAGTGCTGACCCAGTATTGCAGGGAGCTGCAAACATTGCCATTCAAGGGTCGATCTTCATGATGTTCTCTCATGGTACTATCATCTCTGTAATGTTTATCATGGCCGGGCAGCTCAAATACGCTGCTGGTACACGTGAGATTCCGAACATCCGGGGTCTGCTCTCACGAGCACCAAAGATGGCTTCAGTCTTTATTCTCGCATCATTGGCTGCATTTGGACTGCCAGGATTCAGTGGGTTTATCGCTGAAGCGTTGACTCTGTTCGGTGCAGTGACAATCTACATCTGGGCTGGCCTCATCGGCTTCGGCATCTTTGTCACAGTTGGCTATCTTCTTTGGACGCTCAACAGGATGGTCTTCAGTGATCCTGACCCCGATAAAGAGATTAACGAGGCTCCATGGAGTGACCTCATCGCTCCTATCCTGATGATGATACCAGTCATACTGCTTGGTATCTGGCCTGATTTGATCTTAGACTTCACGAGAAGTGTTGTCCTCTTCATGCTAGGAGGTGCTCCCTAGATGCTACAAGCAAATGCTATTCTTGATTTCATCGAAATACTATTGACTCCATTGAGGGACATCCTTGTACAGCTTCCAGCTGAGTGGTATGGTTCCTTACCTGTCCTGACATTGATTGGATTCTCCATAATTGTGTTGATCATTGGACTCAGATTCAATCCATTGATCATAAGCATCATTGGAGTCATTGTAGCAATGCTTGAAGTAGCCGCAATGGACCCTCTTGTCTATGGGTCTTCATTCGGAGGCCTCTTCGTTAGAGATGCCTTCGCTGACTTCTTCATCTATCTAATCCTGATAGTTGCGATCCTGGTGATGCTATCTGCAACTCAGTATGGTGGTGATAAGGGTCCTTACAACTTCCTATTCCTCATCTCCTTTGCTGGAGCGATCTGGGTTGTCATGGCTACTGACCTCATCGCTTTGTTCTTGGCATGGGAACTGATGAGCACACCAACCTACATACTTGTAGCTCTAGGACCTGACAGACTTGCACTTGATGGCGCGACCAAGTATTTTGTCATGGGCTTGGTTTCAACCATGTTCATGCTCTTTGGTATCGCACTCGTCTTTGGCGTGTGCGGCACTACAGTTCTGACTGAGGTGGGTGTACATGTAGCAGCGATTTGGGCTGCTCCTGCGACATTAACCACGCAGGCATATACACTCCTCTTGTCCATGGTCCTCTTCATCATCGCCTTCGGATTCAAGGTAGGTATCTTCCCAGGTTGGATGTGGGTACCTGATACCTATGCTACAGCTGATGGGAGCGTGACCGCATATCTGGCTGGTGCGACAAAGAAGACTGGAGTTAGTGCATTAGCCCGAATACTGATGGTTGGTTTCATCGTTGCTCGATTGGAGTGGTACTGGCTCATCATCATTGTTGCCATGCTTACGATGGTGATAGGGAACTTCCTTGCATTAGCACAGAAGGATATCATGAGAATGCTTGCCTTTTCGAGTATTGCTATGATGGGCTATGTATTCGTAGGGTTTGCCGTTGACACAGCTATAGGACTATCATCAGCCTTCTTCCTAGCATTCGTTCATGCTATCATGAAAGCAGGAGCATTCATCCTCATCTTTGCGATGTCCATTCGTTTGCAAAAGAGGATTACCTATGAAGAACTAAATGGGCTTAGTCAACGATATCCAATTGCTGCAGGGTTCCTTGGGATCATCGTCATCTCGTTGATGGGTATACCCTTCACTGCAGGATTCACACCGAAGTTCCTGCTATTCCTCAGCACTGCAGAGGTAGGCCTATGGTGGCTTGGACTGTTTGCTTTCCTGAATGTGACATTCTCACTTGGCTACTACTTCCGAGTTATACGAGCGATGTATCTCAGGCCAGCTAGTGATACCAGCACCTTCACTTTGCCTAAGATCCCAATGATCATTGGTGGAGTGTGTGCACTCTCAATGCTTGTACTATTTTGGTTCCCAGGACCTATCATAGAGCTAGCGAATGCAGCTGCCGCTCTACTAGTACCATAGGATATGTCTGAAATGGGGCAAAAATGCCCCATTCATTTTCCTTTTCTAACATCTTTTTTGGTTTCATTCTGTTTGTATCCAAATGTAAGAGAAAGCGGTTTTTAGTTACTTTTCGTAATATATTAATTAGATATCTATACATATACACAGAATTCTGGAGGGATGTGTTAAATGTCGAAATCATTTATTTGTACATATTTACGAATATCGCAAATTATGAGCACCTTCACAATAATTAACAAACATCTTTAAATGTAACCTTGTTGCGAAGTTACAATTGTAAATCCGGGAAGAACATGGAGAATCAAAAACATGGTATACTATACTGATTCGCCAAGAATGAACAAGCGGATGGTGTCAGGTTATTACCTGTTCCTCTGTTTGATTGGTTTCGCCGTTCTTCTAGGACCAACCGGTGCCGGCATTACGATAAATATTATCGGAAATGGCGGACGTGATCAGCACGAGATTTCGAGTCCTATGGCAGGAGATGACCCAAGTGACTGTTCAGGCTGTCACTCAAATGAGTACAATAACTGGAGTACAACTCCTCATGCTACTCATGTGACTGTGGTAAACTCCACACACTATGCGATAGGTTCTCGCAATGTTTCCATGACTCTCTTTAACAGCAGCTGTGCAGCGTGTCACACATCTGGATACAATGCATCAGCTCCTGCAAGTGAACGGTTTGATGCGTTGGGTGTGAACTGCTTTGCATGTCACAACACAACAGCTCCATACGTGGACTATAGTGGTGAAGCGTGTGCTCCCTGTCATACAGGAAGCAATCCCGCTCATCCCTACCAGTATGCACCGTGGGAGAACTCAGCTCATGCGAACTCTCTGACTGACCTCAGAACAAGTAGCCACGCAGGCTCCTCATGTATGCACTGCATGTCAACAGAAGGCTTCATTGACCAAGACGCTGATTTAGACGTCGAAGGTGAATACAATGCAGTTTCCTGTCCAGCATGTCACTCCGTGCATGGTGAGTGGTCCGGCGATGGTCCATACATGATCAGAGCCGAAAATGCAAGCGAACTATGTGGTAACTGCCACACTGGTTCAAGGCATGGCTCATATGATACCTGGATTGGTGGTTCACACAATCTTGCAGGTCTCACATGTATTGACTGTCACGGCTATGATCTGACAAACACCTCTGACACAGACACTTACTTCTTGAATCATACATTTGTCGTTAAGCCAGATCTTGCATGTGGCCAACCCGACAATGGATGTCACGAAGACAATCTTGAGTGGGCTCTAGCACAGCTTGAGACAATTCAGGATGCTTTCGATGCTCTTGTCGAGGAGATTCAGACAGAAGCAGATGATCTAGAAGAAATCATTCTAGCTTACAATGCTACTGAGGGTGCTGATTACGAACTAGTAGGTGAGGTAATGGATGTCATTGACGATGTCAGTGGTGTAATTACCGCAATGAATGGAGACGGTTCATCAGGATTCCATGATCGTGTTGGTATCTTGGATACACTAAATGGAGCGTATCTTGACCTACTGAATGCCAAGGCCTACTTCTACGAGAACACACCAGCTGAAACTGTAACTGTCACAGTTACTGAAACCGTAACAGTTCCAGCTCCAAGCGGTATGGACACTCTCGTTCTTGCAGGTGGTGCAGTTGGCGGTATCGTCATCGGTTTGATCCTAGGACTGCTAGTCGGAAGACGACGCTAAAGGCGATAAACTGGAGAAACTAATGTAAAGGCGGGATGTCTAACATCCCTCCGTATCTTTTTTTCTCCCAAAGAGTTCTCCAGTGAATATTGGGTTCTGTCCTATGGGCTTCTATTAGTTTCCGGAATTTTTTACCGATATTATATGAACCCGAGAAAGGTGATCTTTCCATAATGATAAGTAAACGAACAATAATTGCATTGACTATATTTACACTAATGTTGGGGACTTTTTGTCCTCCCTTAGAATATAAGCAAACGAACAAAACTTCAATGTATCCACAAAGCAATTTCACCACATCTGAAGAGTACAACATAAGCAGCTATATTGATTTCTCGACCGCAGCTCTCAACATCATTTTAGATGTTCTGATTAGATGGGATGATGGTAGCGTGTTTCACTCAGGTGATTACAAGTGGGAAATGATCGACTACGCTCCAAGCTTAGCAGATTTTTATTGGACTATCTCCGCGCTTTCAAGAATGTACTGGGTTTCTGTTGAGGAAGGATCTGCAAATGATACGATTTCCATTCTTGTTAGTCGTATAGCTACAAAAATGGTCTTCTTGCTTCTAGATCCTGACTATCCTGGTTTTGGTGTCAATACATACTCTGTACTAGAGGCCCGTACATCAAAGCGACCCGGAGTTCAAGCATATGCATATGAAGCCCTGAGGCTTGCTGAGGCTGTAAATAGTACTTTGGATTTCTCAGCTGAGCAACAGAGTGCAATTACATGTCTTACGGATATGCTCTATGATGAAGTGAACGGTGGGTTCTACTTCTTCACTCTGCAGAATGGTTCTATCAACGTACCCCCAGAGTTTGATGAAGTGTATCCCAACGATGGGAAACGACTTGACCATCTTGCTCTTGGGGCATTGGCATTGTATGACGCTTCAGTTGAAACATCGAACACTACACTACTAAATATGGCGGACGAAGCAATCTCTTTCATGATGAAGCACATGAAGCAGACAATCCAAACTGACTATTTTGGATTGAAATTGGCCGTCACTGCCAATGGCAGTGAAGTAATCGTGAATGAAGGTGAACGACCCGCTAATGTGGTTGTATCAGATATTAATGCGATTGCTCTTGGTGCATTACTAAAGGCATATACAACCACTGGCAACTCAACGTATCTAGATTTTGCTAAGGAAACCTTCAATGCCCTACTACAGAAAAATTGGGATACAGTACATGGAGGTTGGTTTGCAGAAACTCTGAATGGAGAGCCTTTCGATCCTCTTGATGACGAGGACGTGAAGTTCTACAAATATACAGAAATCCAGTTTCAGATGACCCGATTCTTATCCGACCTTTATGAGTTGACCGATAACACATTCTACGTTAGACTCGTGATTGATACCCTCGAGCTCGTCATCTCTCATCTATGGGATAAGTCACATGGAGGTTTTGTTCAGAATGGGAATCAGGAATGGGACGTTTTTAGTGATGAGTGGGAAATACATTACACCTCAGTTCAATGTCAAGCCATTTTAAGTCTGGAAAAGCTTTGGTCCTATGGTCTTCCGATAATATCCTATGTCAGAATCAATCCTTCTTCTCCTAGACCATTTGATGAGATTCTCATAACTGCACTTGTCCAAGATCCCGATGGTATTGATGATGTATATGTCAATTACACCATTTCTTTTGGTTCAGTCACGACTTCAGGGATATTGGAGCTGGATCCAAATCCTGAAGCTGGCGGAGTTTTCAATAGTACACTTGGATATCTCAATGACACGACACAGGTCAATTTCTATGTATATGCGAATGATACGACGGGTGCATCCTTTGTAGCGGGATCGTACTATTTCATTGTACGTGAGGATATATGGGAACCCGCTATTGTGTTGAGACAAATCTATCCAGAGGAGGTAGCTGCAGGTGACGAAGTAATTCTTGAGTTCGGCACCTATGAGTTCCCATTACATAGTGCTTTGTTATATTGTACACTCTTCTGGAAGGTGAATAATGGCGCATTCACAGAATTGAATATGACCCACGTTGGGTTTGAAGAGGATTACCTTGTATGGATAGCTAACCTCGGTCGGTTTCGACCTGGTGATGTAATATCATATTACTGTATAGCGCTTGATGAATCAGGAAATATAGGTATTAGTGCATACTACAGACTAACAATCAATAATCCTGCTTCGTATATTTCCCCTATAACCTCATGGCAATTCTTTGCAATAGTAGGATCTCTATCACTTCCAGGATTCGGTTTTGCATATGTTTGGACTCGTAGAAAGCACTCGAATGAACAACAGAGAATTTTGAAGAAGGAAGCTCGGAAACGTGGTAGGCGTGCTAGGGGGAAAAGCAGATCTCGATCGAGGTCACAAGGAGGCGAATAAATGGATATAGGAACAATTCTATTAATCGTCACAGTCATTATTGGACTGGTTGATGTCTTTGTATTACTTGTGGGCCCTCGACTGAGGGACTATGAAAGCATATCATATGGAATGAGCATCGTTGGATGGCTTACTTCCGTAGGCGCAGTATTGTGGATGCTAGTACTTCTCTATACGAACCAGTTTCAATATGAGTATGTATGGCAGGTCACATCCAGTGATTCTGATTTCTTCTTGAAGCTCTCTGGGCTTTGGGCTGGGCAATCAGGTTCACTAATATTCTGGACATTCTTGTCTTTCACGTTGTACTTCTTCTACCGAGTTGTTACGAATGGATATGAAGACGATGTGATTGTCTATAGGGCATCAATCCTTATGGTCATTCAAGCTGTGCTTATCGCGATAAACACCATCTTATCTGATCCATTCAGATTGATACCAGGCAATCCTCCTACAGAAGGTCTTGGACTGAATCCACTTCTACGTACCTTTTGGAACGTCATTCATCCTCCTTTGGTCTTTATTGCTTATGCGCTAATACTCGTGCCTTTTGCAATCAAGCTAGCTGGATACACTGTGCGTTCTGAAGATAGGAATACGGATCAAATTCCAGTGCTCCAATCAATTTCGAGTTACCTGACATTGCTGTCTTGGATCTTTCTATCAATCGGGATTGTCATTGGTGGATACTGGGCTTACATAGTACTTGGTTGGGGTGGATACTGGGCGTGGGATCCTGTTGAAACCACTTCTCTTATTCCTTGGCTCCTCCTGACCGCCTATTACCATGCAAAACCGATTCTTCGAAAGAATGATGTCCTTCGGGATTCATTCCTTGTGTTTGCGTACATCTGTGTTCTATTTGCTACATGGGTCACTCGGAGCGGTGTGCTGAGCTCGGTACACGGATTTGAAATGACTATAGTCAGTTGGACTATGCTTGCAACAGTAGCTGGCAACTTCATTATCGCCTCTCTGATCACGGTGTGGTCAGGCTATCGCGATATGGATGATGAAGAGGAACAACAGAATGAGGATGAAGGATTCTCGTTGAGACGTCTTGTCTATCCTTCAAATATGCGGAATCTCTCAATTCAAATAGCACTGGTAGGTATTCTTGTAATCACTGCTGTGTCTGTGATTGGAGTCCTATTGCCTGCGATATTGAATCTACAAATCATATTATCGGGAGGTGTCTTAGATGAGATGCTCTCGATTGGACCTGAATTCTTTTGGCTTGGATTCTACGGAGGTTCCTTCTTCCTTTTGACATCCGCATTCTACTGCATGGATACCTCTCTGGTTACAACAAAAATCAGAAACATCCTTCTTCTTCTCTTGATTGCAGTCGGAGGAATCCTCGGAGTGGCGTCACTTCAATTAGGTCTTGCATTACCAACCAGCTTCTGGATTCCTAATCTCTTAGTACCTCTAGCTCTTGGTGCAGTCGCCTATATCATTGTAGTATTTGCTCGAACGATGGCAGGAAAGGAGAAAGGCGTTTTCACTATGCGAAAGATGGGTCGTGTGATGTTGCACCTTGGAATGGTCATGCTAGTACTTGGTGTTCTCATGAGTGAGAATGTTGTTTATGAATCCAATTATGGATTCATGGAGGATGACATGGCTCAAGTTGCTGATGGCATCTGGGTTCAAGTATCTGAGATCAATATTCTATACTGGAATGGGCCGACGGATTTTGAGATTCGTGTAACTGTATCCGTGATAGAGGGGAATGCCTTAGTGGGTATTGGGATAACCTCGATCAAGGGTTATCCGCAATGGGGATCTGTAGCGCATAATGTATATCTGCATTCGGGAATCCTTCGTGATGTATTCATTGCTGTGACAGGATTCTCTCAAGTGCTTCCTGGACAATATACTGTATCACTACACATCAAGGTACTACCTATCGTATCTTTCGTCTGGGGAGGTTCTTTCTTCATGGTCGCAGCGATGCTTCCCATGGTAGGCATAGAGTTCTCTGGACTTAGGCGAGCCATGAAAGGAAAGGCACAAGATCTCTATGGCGATGATGAGCAGGTAGAGAATGATGAGATTGTAGACGAACCAGTTAATTAATCGTAAAAAGGGATGATGTCGAAATTAGACATTATCCCCCCTTTTTTGTCCATTTGTGAAAATTACTTACGATTCTTTATTTTATCCCCTATTTTTGGTTACGCGCTGTACGCAAACCCAACATTCAAGTGTGGGTTTGCTTAATTTTTTTTCAGCTAGAATCGAGGCTGAACTGAATGGTTGACATCCTAGGCATCTCTGGAAGTCCTCGCGCTGGAGGAAATACAACAATTCTCGTACAAAGAGCTCTTGACTCTGCGCAAGAAGCAGGAGCTAAGGTGAAGCTGGTCGAGCTGGGTGACAAGAGAATTGAGGTGTGTGATCACATTGGAAAATGCTATGAGATTGGAGAATGTATCATCGAGGATGACTTGAATAACATCGCATTGGCAATGTCAAAGGCGGATGGTATCGTATTTGGAAGTCCTGCCTACACCGCATCTGTACCAGGACTTATGAAGAACCTTCTAGATCGTACTGGAAGATTCGTCAATCTCAGAGGAAAAGTTGGAGCTCCTCTTGTCGTTGGACGACGGTCTGGGATGACCATGGTTGTTCTTGAGCTCATGTTCTTTATGTATGTAAAAGAGATGATTATTGCCGGAACGCCTAACTGGCCTGTTGGCTTCTCATTACACCCTGGTGATGTGCTTGGTGATACAGAAGCCATGAAAGCTGCAGAATATGCTGGTGCGCGAATGACCGAGCTTGCCATGAAATTGAAAGAGAATCCTGTATCTTGGAAGCATGATTTGCCACATGGTGAATACAGACCTGGATTTGGCGATGATTGGAGATAGCTGAAAAAAGTAGATTGGGTCTGGTCTTAGGACCATGACCCTTATGATTCTAAGTTGTTGTAGTTGAGTTTGCTTCATACTTGCTTGGACATTGAGCAAGTATCTCATCTGCAATAATGAGACTTGAAGATTGCAGTTCTCCGATGGCGACCAATTCCTGATCCTCTTGAAGATTCGGTACTTCCCCTGTGACCAATACAGTGATTGTATATTGTTCACCATACATCTGAAGCGTCACATTGGATGATGTGATCGTCAACGAGCCTGATAGGTATTTTCCTTTGACCTGAATTCGCTGACTCATGTAAGCATCAGGATTCTGTACTACAGAATCAACACTCAGGTATGGATCAACGAATAGATCCATCATGCTGAAAGCTAAGAAACCTACAGAAACGATGACAATTACAGTGATGACCATCGCTCTAGTCTTTGGCTTCATTAAGCTCACTCCTGCTCCTGCGTATTAACAAGTCGTCGTACAGCATTCTCTACCTTCATCATCTTCATCATTAGATAGAAGAGAAAAATGAGAATACATCCCCAAAGTATGAGTGCGACAGTGAATAGTTCTGGTTGTTGCATTTTACCAACTCCTAGTCATTCGATATTCCATAAGCTTCTCTGCAGTAGAATCTACCCTATAGGTCAGATCAAGCAATACAAAGTAGACAAGTATGATTGCCACCATAGCTACCATCAATGTTATTCCATGCTCGAATCCCATTTGCAGTCCTCCGGGAGTGATCACGATTGGATGCAATGTATTCCAGATATGGATAGACAGATAGCTAAGTACTACTGCTGGGAATGCCACTATACTAAATATAGACCCATATTGCGCTCGCACCTCGCGGTCATTCACAGAGGCTCGATAGACAAGCAGACATGCATATGCAATCCAAAGGATTAGTGTAGTTGTCTCTCGCGGATCCCAATTCCATGGAACACCCCAGGTGACTTCAGCCCACTGCATTCCACTTAGCAAAGTGATGGTCGTGAAAAGCAATCCCAACTTGATTGATGCCCCGCCAAGCACATCATATCTGATATCTTGTTTCCATAGGTACATGACACCGCAAAATAGAGTTATTCCAAAGGCCATGTAGGCGGTCAAAGCGGGTGCAACATGCTGGAAGAAAATCCTGATAGATTCACCAAGCGTTGCCTCGGGAGGTGCATAGATCCAAGTCATATAGATGTACAGCACACCGATTGCTGCTGTGATGATGTACAGGATTATTCGAAGTAGTTTCACAAAGTCACTTCCCTTTGAATGTCCAAGTTGGATTAGCTACAAATATGAAGCTTTCGCTCAAATATCATTTCATGATGTGAGCGCGTAATGAAAGATAGCCGCCGATATGGTTACCATTGCAAAGAGATGAACGGCCAAGAGTTGCAATAGGTAACTAAGTGCGATGATTCCCGGTCCCATAACTAATCCTCTTGTCAATTCTACAAGTAAAATTAGAGCAGAGGTTGCAGTTGGAAAATAGACCAAGGGGAATATGGTCGCCTTGGACTCAGATGGCATGGTAAGCGCTGAAGCCATTGAGCCCACTGCAGCCAGATCAAGAGTACCAATGATGAAAGTAGCAAAGAATAGGGGGTCTGTGATATTGAATGAGAATCCGAACAGAACCATCATCATGGGGATAAGGAAAACCTCAACGGCACCCATGATGAAGAATCCATAGATGACCTTTCCTAGATACACTGACCAAGCAGGAATTGGAGCAATTGATATGCCTCTCAAGGTTCCTGTTTCCACCTCTGATAGAAAGACTGGAGCGAAACCAAACATGCCTGTGAGAAATATGATGACCCAGACCATCGCGCTACCTATCTCAGGATCAACATCGCCTCCCATTCCAAAGGCGAGAGCAAGGACTGCTATGAGTGCGAAGAGGAACATGGCAAATATCTCGAATGGTTTTCTGAATTGCGTGAGAATGTCTTTCCTTGCAATGGTAAATGCCGCTCCTAATGCTGATGTCATTTCTTCACCTCACAGTTTCCCGTCGAATTCAGAGATATCTCCCTGCCCCACAATCTCACCTTTTCGTAAGGTGATAAAGGAGTCACTAATCTTCGTCCCAAGTGCGATATTGTGAGTAGTAAGAATCGCGGTCTTATGAGATCGAGCTTGACCAAGGTATCCCGAAAAAATCTCAGTTGACTCTATGTCGAGACCTGCATATGGTTCATCCAATAGTAGTAGATCTGGATTATGTAAGACGGTCCTGATTATATCAAATCTCTTTCTCAATCCAGTGGACAGGTTCTTCGTTGGCTCATCCAACCAACTTCTTACTCCAAATTGTGACGACAATTCCTCTGCCCTTTGCTCTATACTAATAGATTCCATTCCATAGAGTTTTCCGAAGAAATGCAAGTTCTCTCTTCCTGAGAGTTCCGGGTAGAGAAGAGGTTTGTCCCCAATGAGACCTAATCTACTTCGAATACTAATGGGATCATCCTCCGGATCGTGACCAAAGATTTTGATCATTCCTCCGTGAGGTCTGAGGAGGGTCGCGATGATACGCATGAGCGTGGTCTTTCCAGCACCGTTTGCTCCAAAAAGAGCGAGTATCCCTCCTTCTTTGATATCAAATGTGATCTTCTTAAGGGCAGTGCGGTAACCATACCGTCTGGTAAGGTCTTTCGCCTCAACGATTTTTACGCTCATTATATCACCTTGAGTTCAAAATGATTTGGCAATCAGGTTTTCTTTTTAGTGTGACGGGTGGCCCATTTTGGGCCACATACACTAGTGGAATATCTTTCTTCCGAGCCTTAAGAAAGGCCTTCCCATCGTTAGCATGAATGTAATGGGAACATAGTTTATTACTTCTAAGGCTGCCACACCGATTACAAGTCCAAGACCAAATCCAATGATAGCTCCTGCAAGATCTGTGACTGCAAGCCAACCAAGTCCATACGCTCCAAGGATGCCACTGAACCAAAGTCCTGCAAGCCAAAGCACAATTGGCACAGCTATACCTGCCACTAGCATGACAAGATAGTTGAACCTCATAGAGAGCTGCAACGGACCTGGGAATACCTTGTTGGGATTCATGACCATCTTTGGATCCGTCTTCTTCTTCAGACGAGCCATTCCAGCATAGTCTGTCTTACCATAGAAGTTCCTTGAGTGTGCGACATTCCACATTCCTATGGAGTACGCTCTTCCTTTGTCCTTTAGTCCCAGTTCGATGAAGTCAAGAGACCTGTACCATCCCATCAAGAATGATATCTTCTTTCTCTCGTCATCCAAGAACCAAGCTAGGACAGCGACTTCTCCTTGATCGGTAACAGCACCTTCCAGTGCATACTGCTCACCCTTGAAGTGCTTATCCACTCGTTCAATGAAGGATTGCATATTCTTCAAAGGCACGTATACCTCTGAAGGAGCTAGGCTTGGTCCCAAACGTTTTATCCGCATAGGATAGAACCTTTCTGACCACTCATGTTGAGCGGCTTCCTGAGATTCAATCTGACCGAAGTTATCCTTGATGATTTTTCTAAAGATAATCTCTTCAGATTCAAGTTCTTGTGGTGGGCCTTCGAAAGCACACAAGAAGACCCAAGGATATGTGGAGTGTGTAGCCATATCGACATCAGTCAGCATATGATTGAAGCCTTCAGTGATGAAATGCAAATAGAATGGATGCGTTTCATCCATCAGATCCTGCATCGCCCATATCATCTGCTCTTTGGTTCGAAATGATGCAACGAATGGTTTGATTTCGTAGAGGGGCATTACTTTTAGGACCACCTTCGTGATGACCCCCAAAGTTCCGTTACTATCAACGAAGAATGAAGTAAGATCTAGATTCTTTTCGCCAATCTCACTAAGTGCCCAAACGTACTCATCAGCATCAGGGAAATACCTGTAATCCTGCTTGACATATTCTTCGATGAATTCATCAGGTGGATTACTTGTCCGAATAATCCTTCCATCCGGTAGAACTACTTCCAAGTCAACAACTTGGTCTCTCACTCCACCGTATTTAGTGCTTCCAATTCCAGTTCCTCCTGCGGCTACCCATCCTCCAACTGTGCTCGATGGAGCACTGGAAGGATAGGCTTTCACAGTGAGTCCTTGATCTTCTAAGTCTTCTAGGAGCTTTCCCCAGATGATGCCTGCTCCAACCTCGATAGTCATGTTGTCCATGTCAATGTTGTAAATCTCGTTCATTCTGGTCATTTCAATAGCTACACCAGCTTTGGTTGGGAGCGCACCACCATATCCGCTCGTTCCATGTCCTCGCGGGATTACAGGTATCTTGTTTTTCAGACAATATTTGAGCAAGTTCGATACAATCTCTGAACTCATTGGCTGTGCAACTGCATCAACCTTTGTCTTCAGGATATCATTAACTAGGCCAGGAAGGGCTCCAACATCATGTGAGTAGAGCTTTCTCATATACTCCTCTGAAGAGAAGAAATCCTCTCCTACTATATCTGCTAGTTCTTGGAGTTGTTTCTGTCGTAACATCCTTCTCACCTATCCTAACCTTAGTGCCTCTGCGACGATCTGAGTGAGGTCTTTGAACTCGATCTCTGATTTGCTTTGTTCAATCCCATCCATGAATGACATCATGCATGATGGGCATTCACTAACAAGAGCCGAGGCTCCAGTCTTTTCTGCAGCTTTAATTCTACGGGCTGAAACTCGAACTGACATCAATGGATTCGTACCCTTGAGGAGTCCTCCACCGCCGCAGCAATCAGCCTTGTTCCTGGTATGCTTCATCTCTCGCAATTCAAGTCCGGGAATGGCATTTAGTATCTCACGTGATTCATCGTAGATATCTTGATGCCGTCCAAGCTCGCAAGGGTCATGCCATGTGACGACATGTTGGTAATCCTGGGTGAACTTCAGCTTTCCTTCTCGAAGCATCCTGGCAAGGAATTGAGAGAATGGAAGGAACTCAATGCCCTTGGTAGATTCTTCTCCAAGGAGATGAGGATACTCCTCATTGAATGCTCGGTGACATCCCGGACAGTTGAAGATGACCGTCTTGACACCTAGCTCTCTCAATTTGTCAAGGTGATGCTGAGCAAGTTCCTTGGCCTTGGCCCATTCACCACCAACAAAGTATGGATTTCCACAACAGTACTCATCTTCTCCGAGTATTGTGTAATCGATTCCTAGATGTTCCATTATCTTTGCTGTATTTTCCCCTATTGGAGCAAGTGTACCTTTGAAGGAGATATTGCAGCCTGCGAAATAGGCAACTTCGGCTTTCTGCCCAATCTTATCTTCGACTAAATCGTCAACCATGTCTGTCCAGAGAGTTCGATCCTCTTGGTCAAGGTCCATGATGTTCTTACTACCTTGAATTGAGTTGTCAAGGAATTTGACGATCTCAGGCCAGTGGCCCACTTCATTGATCTCCTGTCTTATTTTCTGCCAGAAAGTAAGTAGAGGTATATTGGTCTGGCATATCTCTTGACAGGCACCGCATAAGGTACATTTGAAGATTCTATCTGCAAAGTCCTCTGGAATAGGTTCATTTTTCAATATGAGTTCCCGAAGCTGATAGAGCTTGCCTCGAGGGGACTGTGAATCCCATAGCGTATCATTATACGCTGGGCAAACGAATGTACAGAACCCACATCTTGCGCATACAAGCGGCTCTACATCAAGAGCTGCCTTCCGTAGTTTTTCGAATGTCTTGGTTCCCATTGTAATCCTCCTCTTATGGCCATGGAAGTCCTAACCAATCAAGTATTGGCTCCAAGATTGATGTATTGTAAACTGCTATACCACCCATTGCACCCATCAGGATCATGAGTGCGCCACCGACTACAACTAGAATTCCGTAGATGAGGAACCCTGATGTAGTATCCCAGACCTTATCACCTAGTTTTGCTCGTACGATGACTAGAAAAACATAGATTTGAGTAGTGATGGCTGAAAAGAGGATCTTGAATCTCATGTAGGGGTCGAGAACTAGTGCTTCTACTGGCCAATCAAGAAAGCCTGTGAACATCGCTGCTACCAGTCCAAGCAAACCAATGATATTTCCCCAGAAGATAAAGACATCAAACTCATGAAAGATTCTTGACATCCTTGTCCCAGGGGTCTTGATGGCCTCTCTGAATACAAGTCTAAATAATAGATTGAAAAGACCTAGCGCTGCACAAGCTGCTAGAATTCCTGTGTGGAAGTGAACGAAAACCGGATGTAATGCCATTTCTTGTCACCTACCTCTGCGTCCTCTTGCACATCACGACACCAAAGATCACTAGCATGACTGCGACTATTGGATTAAGCGTGTACATCAAGAATGTCCAAAGCTCTACTCGTTCCTGCTCAGGATCCACTGTGGTTGTAGTAGTAGTTGATGTAGGGGGAGTAAATGTTGTATCAGTATTCTCCTCTACGGTGATACTGACCTCTACACTAGCGGAAAGTTGCTCTCCTGCTGCAACCCAAACCTTGATTGTGAAGGTGCCAGCTGCAAGAGGTGTAATCGATATCTCTGCGCTGATCTCGCCCGGATTTGAGTCGTCATCACCAGTACCGTCATCTTCTACCTGTGTAAGTGAGAACAAGAACTGATCATTGTCAGCCCAAGCGCTTACAATCTTCAGGTCGGCAACTCCGTTTCCTCCATCAAAAATGAGGGTAAATGGAACGCCTACTGTTGCATCTACTGTTCCTGTCGCATTCGATGAAAGCGTCAGGACACTTTGATTTGTGTGACAGTCACCGCACTCAGTGTTGCTTGTTGGAAAGCCGAGTGCCTGTGTTCCGCCAGCCACAATGATTGCTAGAAAGCAAGTTACAAGTAACAACTTTTTCGCAAGCTTTGGTTTCAAATTGGGAACTCCTTTTCTTTCTAAACAATGTTAACCTCACAAAATAGTGAGCGATAACTCAGTTTTGTTTTCAGCTGGAAATTATATTTGGGTATTTTAGTGTGTTGGTACAGAAATGTTTTTGCTACTACCTTCTAAAAAGGTGTCTGATTATTCGTAAAGCTGGAATACCGATCCGCAATGCTTGTCGGAGTGTCAATGATTTCATGAAGATAAACCCGAAAACGCCTCCAACCAATGAGATGAGGAATGCTGGAGGTATATTGGAATCTCCTGACCAAAGTAGTATATCGAGGAATTCGAAGCCTGGAATTATTGGTGCAACTATTTGGGCCGCGATTGCAGCCAAGTATCCAAGAATGAACCCGAGACTAAGTGATTTGTTTTTGGCTACAACTCTTCCACCAAAGACCTTCAAAGGATTCATCAGGTTCCTTGGGTCGATTTGAGACTTGATTTTCTTTAAAGCTGCTTTTTGCTTTTTCCCATAGAATTCATCTGCATAGGGTACATTCCATAGGGCGACAGCGTAAGGCAAGCCATCGAATTTTGCTGCGGTTGATGCCACATCAAAGGACCTATGCCATCCAAGGGTGTATGAGAGTTTCTTCCTTTCATCATCCAGAATCCATACAAGGAATGAAGTTGTTTTGTCATTGCTAACGGTGCCCTCTATCGCAATGGCCTCCATTCCTATCGAGTCGACTATCTTCTTATGGAGCCCAGGAAGCTGATTAATGGGAATAATAACCTCTGCAGGTACCAAGCTAGGTCCCAGCGTTTTGATACGGAGAGGATAGAGTCTTTCATCCCAATGGTACTGAGCCCGCTTTTCACCTGTTATCCCACCCTTATGAGCTTCGACGATTCTCTTTACCATATCAAGGTCCTCATCTATCTGATAGAATGTATCAAGGAATGCACATGTAAGAATGAATTTGCCATACTCATCGATAGAGCTCCTGGGAGAAAACCTTTTTGTTGTATATGTATCGGTAATAAAACGCATATAGTATGGCTGGGTTTCTTTGCTGAGGTCTATGATTGCACATGTGAGACTTTCTATATCATCGAATATGCATACCACTGTTCTAAGTACTAATTTTGGAATCACTCTTAGAGTGATACGAGTAATGATACCAAATGTGCCAAACAATCCGAGAAAGAGGTCCATTGGCTCAGGTTTCTCATCTTCGGGCAGTTTTTGAAGTACCTCTTGAAGGTACTTGTTCCCTTGGTCTGCAATATTCTCAAGGCCATCGTTTTCTCTTAATGCGAACTCTCCGAGTCTCACTAGCATACCATTGGGAATGACTCCTTCTATGCCTGCAACTTGGGTTCTAATATCCCCATATCTCGCTGATCCAATACCCACACCTCCACTGGCTGCAAAACCTCCAATCGTTGCAGCTGAAGCGCTTGAGGGATAGACCGGAAGAGTAAGCCCAATTTGCTCCAAGAAAACCAAGAGTTCTTTCCATGTCATCCCAGCTTCGACTGTGACAAGCATTCTATACTCATCGATATGAACGAATTTCGACATATGCAATGTGCTTATGCAAATTCCACCATGAGTTGGTAGAGCGCCTCCCCATCCGGATGTTCCACTTCCTCGGGGTACTATAGGAATTCTATGTTCAAAGGCGTATTTGACAAGTTTCGTAAGTGAGCTGATTGTTTGCGGTTGAGTGATAATCTTGAATTGATTGTCAATAATCTGGAATGCCAAGCTCGGAAGAGCTGCGATGTCACGTGAATACAGCCTTGTTGTTTCCTCTTGGACTGATACATTATCAGCTCCGACAATGTCTTCGATATTTTGGAGGTGTGCTTTCATTTCTCCTCCCCCATCTTCTTTTCTTCCAAGGATTCAGCGACTAGCTCAGTAATGTCTTGCACTTGGAGAGAATAATGCATTGTTTGCGTCGCGGTATCTAGAGCTTGAACACATCTTGGGCATTCAGTAACTAATCTTGAGGCTGGAGTAACTGATGCATCCCTGAGACGCATCTCTGCAATCTGGGATGATAGGAAGGGGTCTGCAATATTTAACATCCCGTGCCATCCGCAGCATCTGGTTTCTTTCCCAGAATGAGCCATCTCTACTTTATAGACCCCTGGTATCCGATCAATTATTTCTCTTGGTTGATTATGAATGTTTAACCTTCGAGCTGATATACAAGGATCATGATATGTTACAGTAACCATCGGCTGTTCTCTCAATCTCAGCAAGTTCTTCTCTATCAACGATCGGATGAATTGTGATGAGGTCAATAATTTGAATTTGTTAGTAATTGGTTCGCCGAGAATACCAGAGTATGTATTGTACCAAGTACTAATGCATGATGGACAGCTGAACACGACCTTTTCTATTCCAAGCTCTTCCAGGAGTGAGATGTTCTTTTCTGCTATGAGCGGAGCATTCTCTCTATCTCCACCCCATAATAATGGAGCACCACAGCATCCTTCCCTCTTCCCTAGTAATGTATAATCCACCCCCGAATGCTCCAAAATCTTGACCATAGAACGAGCAATCCCTCCCAGTTGTGGTTTAAGAGAAACATCACATCCAAGTAGGTATGCTGTTTTTGATGGAGCTTCTATTCGTGAAGACACATCGATCTCAAAATTATCAGTCCATTCCATTCGTGCCACAGAGCCCATTGCAAAGGGGTCTCCATATTTAACAACGGATTCACAAGCGAATTTGACTGAAGGAGGAATCATTCCTCTTTCCCACGCTTCAGCTCTAGCGAATTCCCAGAATCTATCCAAGCTTAGGCTTGTAGTGCATACATGTGAGCAATACTCGCAGAGGGAGCACATGAAGAGCTTCCTCACATACTCCTCATCAAGGTCTGCCTTTCCCTCCATGATATCCTTGGTCACTTGGATTCTTCCTCGAGGACCGTAGGATTCCCACTTCAATTGGCGAAAAGTGGGGCACACCATCGTGCAGTTGCCACATGATGCACAGATATACGGATCCTCTCCATGACCCATGGCATCAATAATTCTAAGCCGTGACATATCTGAACCTCAAAGTATCTGACAAAATTCCAAATAGAAGAGTGATGTCAGCGGCAGAATATTTGTCGCTGACATTCTTAGTGTTTTGGTCTTCAGGCAAAATCATGTGTCATCTCTTGAGCACATGCTATGCCAGACTTTGATGCTGCCTCCATCGAGGCATAATACTTGCCGCAGTTTGCAAAAGAACCAGCAACATATAGTCCTTCGATACCCGTTCTATTAGTTCTCAACCGCTGATCCATAATTCCTGGTGGTTGTGATAGAACAGATCGCCATATCTTCCAGCTCTTTTTCCAAGTGACCTTCTCTTCTATCCCTGGCACGAGTTCCTTAAGCTCCTCCAAGATAGCTGCTGTAGCTTCTTCATTCTCCATCTTCAAGAGTTCCTTATCAATGGATGTTACTGTTAGAAGGGATTCACCGATTGGTGCCAACACCCCTGAAACGCGTTTCGCCTCAGCAATGATGTGTATCTTCTTTCCAGGAATGAAACCGCCAACATTGAAATCCAACACTCTGGCAGAAAGTCCAAAGTATGCAACTACGGACGGTCTGTAGCTGAATTTTCTAACAGCGGTTGTAAAGTCATTTGGTAGTTGGTTCATATCAACGAAGTTTGGCAGGAGATCTATCGGTGTCGTTACGACTGCAGCATCGGTTTCGACATAGTGCTCTTTACCATCCTGAGTGTATTCGATTCCCTTGACTTTTTCATCTTCGATGACGATCTTTTTCACATCGCAATTGACCTTTGGCTCGATTGCGAAATTCCTTGCCTGGAGCATGAGAGTATATGGAACGCTACCAAGTCCGCCTCTTTCAGGATACATCGCTTTGAACCCGTCTTCGTATGCGAATCTGAGCTGTTCGGAATAGAGATATTGTCCAGCAGATACCTCTGCGGGGTCCATGAATGTAACGGTACGAATGAGCGGGTCGTAGAAATTAGAGAGAATATCCTCAGGTATCTTCTCTTCTGCATATTCAGCAAATGTCATCTTATCGAGATCGAGAAAATCAGCTTCTGTTCTTTTTAGATTCTCTTTGACAAGATCCCCCAGTTTCTTTCTATCTCCCAGACCTAGGAGATTGAATCGAGCTTGATCGATAATTGATTGAGTGAGTAAATATCGCTCTCCACCTTTGAGCCATACCGCACCCTCTCCGACCGTAGTCATTCGTACTCCACTCCGTTCAAGGATTGGAATTAATGACTTGAAACCTCCAACAAAGAAGTGCAAGCCTTGGTCAAAGACATACCCAGATTCGGTAAAGGATCTGGCTCTGCCACCTACAGTAGATTCCTTCTCAAGGATCTGGCATCGCGCTTTCAAGCCCTTCAGTTCTAGGGCACAGGAGAAGCCTGCGATACCGGCTCCAACTATTACAACTCTTGTTCCTTTTTTCTCACTCATTCGTGACACCTCATTCTCAGAATTTCCATTAATCTATTCACTCCTCAACCAATGAAGATTGTGCTAGATCAAGGATCAGCTCATCAAGCTGGATGACCTCAAGGTCAGTTCCTCGAGCACAATAGCTCAAGTTCTTGAAGCATGAAACACAGGTCGTGATTAGCCCATCAACTCCTAGTTCTACTGCCTCAGCTACTCTCTTCTTCCCTATAGACTCAGAAAGATCTGGGTCTATAACGCTTACAAAACCCCCGCAGCAATTTGAGTTCTCGCGGTTGTTAGCCATCTCGACAAACTCAAGACCGGGGATGGCTGTGATAATGTCTCTTGGTGCTTGGTATATCCCAAGGGCCCTGCCAAGGTGGCACGAATCATGGAAGGTATATCTTCCTTCCATACCCTTGAAAGTTAGGACACCATTCTTTGCCATGTCTGCAAGGACTTCCACAGTATGATGTATCTTGATATCAAAGTCCTTTATCACATGTGAATAATGTTCTGCTAACGTTCCAAAACATCCTCCACATCCAGTGATGATATGATCTACACCTGCCTTCTTGAACATTGCGTAATTCTTCTTGATGATGGCTTCGAATCCTTCATCATCTCCAGCCCAATAGTTCATTAGTCCACAGCAAACCTCACTTGGAACATAGCCCACGTTCACCTTCAGCTTCTTCATCATATCAGCTACCATCTCTGGCTGGTCTGGATACCAATAAGAGCCCATGCATCCAGAGAAGATAGCGGTATTCGATTCCTCTGGAAGTTCAAGATCCTCTGCCCAAACGGTCCGTTCCTCAGCCTCGTACCCAACGAATGGTGTGCCTTCCTTTGCTAGCCAATCGAGGACTTTGGTCAATCCTTCAGATCGAACTCCACCGGTGTTTATCATTGCTGCCTTAGCATCATGCCAATACGTTGTTACTGGAACCCCCGCTGGGCAAACAGCTTCACACCTTCTGCAATCTGCGCAATAGAGTCTTTCAAGAAGCTCCTGTGGTGGTTTTGTTAGCATCTTCTCACCATAGGCTCTAAGGGCTCGCAGCTTACCCCCGGGGCTATCAAGCTCTGAGCCAAGTTCTCTATACATTGGACAAAAGTCTCGGCAATAGTTACAAGAACCACATGCTCTGAGAACATCCATATTCAAATCTACTTTCACTTCTTTCACCTCGCAAGAAACTTGGCAAGTCTTCTAAATGCAGTTGCCAAACCAAACAAGACATTGATTCTACCGTATGATGTCATACAAGATGTAATCCTGTCTGGGTTCATGATATTACTTGGATCCATAGTTCCCTTCGCTTGCTTCATTTGCTCGAATCTATCACGATATGCTTTCTTCATGTATATCGAATTCTGAAGTCCGATGGTGTATGGACCGCCTCCATATTTGATTGCCCTCTTCATCATTTTATGGAGTATTCCCTTACTCGATATGAACTCGAGATATCTATCTGGATTGAGCATGGTCAAGAGTTCCAAACGCATCATGGACCCATAACCAAGCATCCCATACCAGAGAAGAGGATTCTTGTGAGTCTTTTTGGTCTTCTCATATGCAGTTAGGATATCAAAGACCCTATCTACCTCGACCCAAAGCTCTTGGAACATTAGTGTATGAGTATGCTCCTTTGGATTGAATTCACAATCATATCGGAGTTCCCATTCTTTTGCGGCATAGTCCTCTCCTACTGATGCTCCACCGCTAGTTGAGATTATATCAAAGATTTCTGCCACAGGAGCAGTATAAGCATCCTCTGCGTATGTCACTGTCATTACGTATCGTCCTTTTTCAAGAGGATTGCTATAGCTCTGGAATTTACTATCAGCTATTTTGAGGTACAATGGTTTTGCCTCAAGCTTTGCGATCTGACTCATTGCATTGCATACCTGTTCAAGATAAGCAAAACCAAAACTCATTGTTCTCAGATTCGCTGGTTTTGGTCTGATTCTCAGCTTGGCTTCTACGATGACGCCAAGTATACCATAGGACCCATTGTAGAGACCCAATTCGGGTCCTTGGATAGTCTGCATTCGACCATCGGGTTGAATAACCTTTACTTCTTCTAGGTTCTCCAGAAGCGTGCCATAATAGGGTGTTCCTACTCCTGCTTTTCCACCACATCCTATCCACCCACCGATTACTGCAGATTTTGCACTGGTTGGGTAGATACCAAGCTCAAGCCCTTTCTTGTCAAGCTCAGTTTCGAGTTGCATGAAAGTGACTCCCGGCTCAACGCGGACATACATATCATTGGAGTCGTCAGATATCTCCAAGATGGCATTGAGTCGCTTCATATCAAGTGAAATGCCACCTCTTGAGGGACTAGAGGAACCAAGACAGCTTGAAGCTCCTCCTCTGGGAATTACTGGTAGCTTGTGTGAGCTAGCAATTGCGATGATATCCTTAACTTGATCAATATCGGTTACACGGACGACATAGTCTGCAAGGTATCTTCTCTTCCATCTATAATGAAATTGCGGCAAAGCAGATGGGTCGCCGCTGTAGACAATCCTTTCCAGCTCCATATCTGAAGCATTCTTTTCTCCAACGACTCCAACCAGTTTCTTGAGTACATCATCGCCTTCTTGAATGGCTTCTACCACAACAACTGGTTCATCAGCTTTAGTTTCTGTTTCTGTCATGTTATCCCATCCTGAAGTATAATCCTAGGTACATCCCTGTAAATCCAAGAATAGTCCATAATACGACCGCCGGTAGTCCGAGGTTACACGTCTTCCATCCGCCTAGATGAGTAATGAATGCAAGAGTTCCTAGAATCATGCTGATGATGCCAAGCCAAATGTGCCATGAATGCACGAACATGATGATGTTACCTGGATTGATAAGGTACTGAATGTCCATTGCAGTGAACACTGATGGGTCCTCGAAGAAGAGCCAGCATACATTGATCGATGTAAGTATGTAGGCCAATCCTAGCATGATACCATGTGCTCTAGTGTACTTCTCTTCATCATAGTACTCTAATGCAGTTCCGAGGTAGGCGAGCACAAGTGCTGGAGCTCCTAGTAGCCAACCATAATGAAGCTGTGGTGTTGGTTCTGGTGGAGGTATTGGAATATCTCCCACTCTGTAATCCAACTCCCAAGACACTGTTTCTTCTCCGGTATCATCACCCGCCACAACTCGATAGATGACATATGTATCATCAGGTTGGCCTGGTATCTCTCCGGAGTATAGTCCTGCATCAAGAGTCATTGAAACGTTTGTCCATGACGAGCCATTATTTACGGTATATTGTAATCGAACATATGATATCGTTGCAGTTTCGGAGGTAACATTTACCACTACTAGAACAGGTTCATTATTCAGAGGAATCGAAGGTGTTCCATTAATCATGTTGATCGATGGCCCAGGTCCTGCTGGTAATGAAACAGTTACCGTAATGTCTGTATTGATTGAGAGTGGTGTGTGCTGAGCTCCATATACTCGAAGGGTGTATGTCCCTGGAGCGGTAGGAGCAGTGATTGTGTAATTCACTTCCACTGCATCAGTAGCTGCATTCGTGTCTAATGGATCGCCATCCTCGACTCTTCCCTCCGCGTCCAATGATGCATAATCAAATTGATTATTATCAACTAAGGATGATGGGAACTTCACTACGAGGGTGTTCTCTCCGCTTTCTCCTGTTACACTGATTACAACGCTAAATTGTTCTCCTATTTCCACGGTAACAGAGTTGGGGGATGCTGAGATACTCATTGACCCTGGACTATCATGGCATCCAGAGGCATCGCACGCCCCAGTTTGTCCTGGAAATCCCAAGACGGTTGTTGACGCTAGGAATAGGACCGCTGTTGCAATCGCGACGATTATTGCAATCCTAAATTGTTTCTTCACATCGGTCACCAAAGGCGAAGGTTGTGGTTACAAGTCGTGAGATTATCGGCCTTAAAATATTACCGATAATAAGCTCAGAAATAAATTTGCACTAGCTAACTTACGTTGAGTAATATTAGCGAGGTTAAAAGGGATTTTTTGTAACTATTCTCAATATTCGCATTCTGTTTAGCAATCTATTGATTGAGGGGTGATAGATAACCAAGCCACATTTTTCAGGAATAACACCGCAATACGTTAGCTAAGGCTCTTCCAGCTCTTTGAGGTTCTGTAAAGACAGGAATTCCTCCATCCTCTAATTCCTTGGCTCCTGGTGGTCTTCGAGTTACCGGGGAGCTTAGCACACTGACTACAAGCTTGGGATATTTTCTCGCTGTTTCGATAATTGATCGTACTGGCATTCCTCCACCAATACCTTCCAAATAATTTGGAGCAAAGACAGTCATTATTGCATCAAATTCCTTCTGTTTAGCTATAATTTCGAAGGATTTTGCAAAAATGTCAGGATCTGCCCAACCTTGAGCAAGAAGATCTATTGGATTTCTTATTGGAACCTGAACAGGCATCCCAAGCAATCCCTGAATTTGATCTTGAGCCTCTTGTGGAGGTTGTGGAAGATGGATAGAATTCTCTTCTAAGGTCTGAGCCGCAATCAGAGCTACACCAAGGGTATGTGTGACGATAGCGACACTACGACCGTGTGGTTTTGCCTTAGTCATCGATAGAATCTTGGCAGTATCCATCATCTCCTCTACACTCTCTACCTCAATCCCTTTTGCTTGCTTTATAGCTCCCGAATAGACTTCAGCTCTTCCAGCTAAACTTCCTGTATGACTGTAGGCCGCTTCTCTTGAAACTGGAGTTTTTCCAACCTTAAAGGCTATGACTGGCTTTCTTTGTGTGATTTCTTTGATGGATTCATATAGTTCTCTGCCACTCTCAATCCCCTCGATGAAAACGCATATGACTTGTGTCTTGTCATCATCCTTGAAGTATCTGAGTAAATCGTGGAATTCTATATTCACTCGATTTCCTACACTCACAAACTTGGAGATTCCCACGTTGGTATCTCCAGCAGCATAGAGCATCAGACCGCAAACGCCCCCACTTTGACTAATGATGGAAACTGTGCCTTTCTTCTGAGCGATTGGTTGCGGAAAGAAAGTAGCGTTCAAGTCAAGGGGGATATTTCCTGCTCCCAAGCAGTTTGGACCAATAACTGCTATGTGATTACTATCAGCAATGCGTCGAATTTCATCTTGAGCCGCTTCTCCTGCTTCTCCTAGTTCCTTAAACCCTGCCGCAAAGATGATTGCTGCTCGAATTCCAGATGCTGCGCATTCATTCATTGCATCAGAAACAGATGGTCCTCCCACACATATGAGAGCTAAATCAATTACATCCTCTATTGCTGATAAGGAGGGATAACATGGTAGTTTTCCTATACTCTTTAATCTCGGGTTTATAGGATAGATTTTGCCATTGAATGAGTCAAGTGCAAGCAAGGCAAGTGCACCAAGTCTATCGGGTTTGTCTGATGCTCCAATTACTGCAATTGTACTTGGATTAAACAAATGACGAAGCGACTCTCCTTTCCAAGACAATAGCTATACCTCACTCCTAGAAATGAGAGCCGCAGAATATGATTGTATCGAACAGATACCATCATTCTATGTAGGACGTCTTACTAGCAAGACTTCTCAGGATTTCCTCTGCCTTATCACGAATCTTAGCTATTCTCTCACCATCGATATGTCCCTTGTAATAATTCAGTGTGATAGTTAGCTTGTTTCCTGCTGTCGCAACGCCCAGAACTAACTCCATCTTCAGTCCGGATGATGGTGTGAAGAATACTCTCTCGACTTGTAGCTCCGACTCGCCATCAGGTATTCCTAACACGCCAAGGTTCGTACTTATCAGATCTGGAAAGTTGCTTCCCATCCTATTAGTGAATTTCGTCACAATCCCTTTTGGCCGCGATAGGAACTCCATGATTTTTGTGTATCTGCTTTGATGAGGTTCAACTAGATTCCCAAGATATTCGAAGAGTATAGCATCAAGCAGTGTTTGATCCAAATAGAAATGGGAATTTCCGCTTTCGAATATCTTATTGTCAGTGAGATGCTTAGTCACTGATTTATGATATCTCTGTATATTTTCCCATAATGATATGTCTTGATTGTATTCAAAAGGTGCGAAAGAACCTCCTGCATAGAATCCTACAGAATCACTGCAATCCACCCGAAGCTTCGTTCTGGCATCTACAGCTGTTGCAACATTAATTTTCCGTCCATAGTCGCCAACCGCATCAATTCTTGATTTCACGAAAGATATGAGAATCGTTGAATTCAGAGTAACCCCGTTCTCTCTAGATATCTCAATCAATCGCCTTGTTTCATCCTCGTCAAACTCCAATAACTCAATACAATATTCCGAGTTCTTCCAGAATGCCTCCCAAAGATTCACTAGATCCTCCTCGTCGAAGAGAATTCGTTCTTTCATCCATTTACGATTGATTCGTCCTATCATCCATGAACCGATTCTACCAATGGTAACTTCTTCTGGTATTATATCCGGATTCAGTGGGGGTGTTGCTGGAAATACGGGAGAATCTCGATTGGGATCTGCAAGATGTAGCATTACTTCTCGTAATGCATATTCCAGAGACCTGCCATCGCTAATGGAGTGATGGCAAAAAACAACCAGTTCGGAAACATCCGTACCTTTAACAAGTATGAATCGAGTCAATGGACCTCTTGTTGGTCTGAGAGGAATTTTATGTTCATTATTCAGAACTCTCATCCAATCATTCTCAGATTCTCTTTGAAATACCTTGACAGGCACCTCCGCGCTGTCTTCTTCGGTAATCCAATACTCTCCTTCATCATGCTCTTCCATTCTTACCGCAAATTGAGGAAATGTTACCAACATCTTGGTGACAGCGGATTTCAATCTCATTTCCGATATTGAACCTCTCAATCTCACGACCAGAGAGATGTGAGATGTAGGAGGGAATAGAAATCGACGTTCTTGTCCTGTTAGCGCACGTTTGATCATTTGATGTGAAGTAATTGTACTCATTTACATCACATACTAGGATAATTAGTAACTTTTAAATATTTACGAAATATGCAATTCTTCGAAAGCCACATATGATTGATATTCAGAATCGTCTATGTGAGGTGCATCTGATGTCGATTGAGGAGATCAAACAAGATTTCATTGAATTCATGGAAGAAGAGCATGGGTCTAATCCATATCCTCGTAATTTCTTTGGTTGCCTTCTGTCTATCATCGTTGAAGATGAACCGGTCAGCCAGGAGCGAATCATGGAGTTGACAGGGTACTCCCAAGCAACTATATCCCTAACGATTCAAAAAATCCAGCTCTTGATGCCGCTTCGAATTCTAAAGATACCGGGTGATAGAAAAAATTACTACAGCTATGAAGGACCTCAGATGAAGTTCCTTCTTGATATGTTTCAAAGGCGTGTGGACGTACAAGACATTGACCTCAATTTGGTGGAGAGTGTGCTTAGGAAGGTCGAGAATGAGCCTTCCAGTAGAAAGATCGATCGTTTTCGAAAATATCTCAATACACTTCACTTGCTTCTGTCATCTATTCACACAATTAGAGGTGCTGGGCTAGAGCCCTTCAAGCGGTTCTTAGAGAGTGGCTCTATAGAAGAGTCCCAGCTCAAGGATTCCCAATTGATAGAGTCGGGAAAGCTGGCAGACTTCTTGAATACTCTCAAGTCCGTGTCATATGACTCTGCGCTTTCTATAGATGATGAACGAGTTTCAGCTAATTTTCTATCACTTAAGAAAGAATACCTTTCTGGGCTGAAATCCAATTTGAATCCTCTATATTCTCAGGCCATAGCGAATCACCTCATGGTAATTCATGATGTTTTCATTGAAGGCAGAACCACACAGAATAGGATCGAAAAGGTGACAAAACTCCCTAGGAGTACAATATCTGAAATCCTCGCAGCTGGAGAAAGGGTTGGTCAAATACAAGTCACTAGGGCAACTGGATCTAAAATCAAGCAATATGCCCCCGCAATATCTATCACAGAACTAATGCTTGCCTATTTCAACCGAGTAACTGAATATGAACTAAGAATTAGAAGAAGACTGCGTGAGTTCAAGCAAGCCACAACTAAGTTGGGTTCGCGGACGAAAGCTACGCGCAGATTCCTGGATTTCCTAAGGGAACTTGATGGTGTCTATGCATTTGCTGAGAAATATACTCGGAGTATGAATGTGGAATTGGTACTCTTGCTAAGGGAAAGGTATGAACAAGGATTCGAGTTCATATGATGAGTTATCGTACAATCCATCTGCTCTATTTTCCAAAAAGGAATTTGGTCATCGCAAGTGCTGGATTTACAATTGTCCGTCTAAGGATTCTCCTTAGAAGTATACTGTGTCTGGCGCGACGCGCAATTGGTGGAGATATTTCATAATATGCAAATACGAAAGCCTTTCCTAGTGGGCTAGTCAGTAACCATTCATCCCGAAAATCCCTCAGAATATCAATCTGAGGATCCAACGCTGTGCCAAACACTGCTGTTGCAATGAAACAGTCTGATTCGTGCTCCTTGCAGAATATCTCTTCACCCACCATCTTCGCTCTGTGGTTCTGACACATGTAGACCGGATTCTGGCATTTCAGACAAGTCCCCACAGGTTGGGTACCCTCTGGCAAGACTATTCCGCAGCGATCACAAGATGTCATAATGTATGCATCTTTCAGATCTTCTTCACATTTCTTGCAATGTGTAGCACTATAGCTATTAGAGTGCCCACATTTTACACACTCATAATTGATTGGCACGGCTCTCCCTCTTACGAATGGTGGCTACATATAGTTTGGATTTATTATTATAAAAACGTACGTCGCGCATATTTTGCGCAAATTAAGATTATATGTCGAAAAACAGAAATGCTATTGTGGTGTCTCATACCTTGGCTCCATTTAAGGATGCACGCCACTGAGTCCTGGAGTCCGAGGGGGTTGATGCTAAATCATGAGTGAGATGGGGACGGAGAAAGCCGCACGAGTCGCCGACATGATGCAGACCGTTGCACGGCTGCTTGTCGTAGTGATAATCATTCCGAGTGCAATATGGCTAGCTATGTTTTCTTTGTTGGCAGGGGTTATTCCTGATCCAATCGTCAGAGGTTTGTTCTCTCTTACATTTGGATTTGGACTTGCGGGGATTATTGTTGCGAGGATGAAATACCCGGTTCGTGGTAGCATTCTAACATCTCTTGCTGCTGCAGCAGGAGCTATATCTCTAGCAGTCTTTTGGAATCAGTTGTTTGCTACCCTAGCAATACTGCACATCTTCTTACTAACACTGCTTGGAATTTTCAGATATCTAAGACTAAAGCTGGAGATCTCGTATTTCCGATGGCTCAACATCAGATCTATCTTGGCATTATTGATCATCGCTACAGCTCCTTTGCCTTTGATCTTCTATCTGATTCCATTTGGGATCTCAATCTTTGTGCTAGCTACAGTGACAAGCATAACTATCTGGTTCTATATGATAGGTACCCAATATCTCCTTCGAAACCCAAGCCTTGGAACCATTAACGCTATCATACCTGTACTTGGAGTTTCGATTTTGCTACTAGAGAATCACCTAGTACTTGTTCCAACTTCTTCAGGCATTGTTTCAGTTTCTGTCTTTCTATTTGGCTTTGGGCTATGCACACTATTCACTTCTCAAGTTTTCAGATTCATTCAACAATCAATTACACAACGCCCTATAAAGGAATATTCGGAAGAGCTTCGAAAGAGAGAACTTCTCAAATCAGTCGGTATTGAAGTTGAATCGGAGAAGCAGGTCACACAGCAGACCTCGTCAGAAGATACGATCTGGTTGATTAAAAGTGGCCATGCTCAGATTCTTACAGGAATATCTCTTCTGATACTGGCAGCAGGGATTCCGGCCTACTTCCTCTGGATGGTAGGTGGTACTCCTTGGGCTGCTGAAGCCTTCTTCCTTTATCTCTTCGTACCCTTGGCAATCCTTCTCACTTTGCTGGTTTCTGTACCTGCTCCTGTGATGTTCCGTCTCGCAGGAATTATCAGGCGAACACAAGAATCACGTATCGTTAGGCTCCTAGGTTTCCTTATTGTCACCGTCGCGTCCTTTGGCCTTTTCTTCTGGATGCAGTTCTATCTGATATCACTTTCAATTCCATTGAGTATACTTCTTTTCGTGAGTGGACTCACTGGCATATTCAAAGAGATTCGTCTTCTATGGAGAGCTGCTTGGATAAGGGTTTCAAATGCTTTCAAACGTCTGTGGACAAAGCTAACTGAGTCCGTTAGACGGATATGGAGGTGGATACGTAGCCACTACATTACTGCTGGCATTATCACTGATACCTTAATCACCGGGATGATTGTAGCTTTCTTCATCTATCCATACTCCCTTTCATCGATTATCCACCTACCCTACTTATTCTTGGGTACAACAAGTCTGCTGATATACACCATATTTGGACTATTGGGAATAGCCATGATCAAGGCTCATCCTAAGAAGCAGTATTTTGCATCAGCTGGTTTTAGTGTTCTTCTCCTTTGTCTATCTTTGCTATCATATTGGTTCTATTCAATTTCGTATGATTTCTACACATCTGTTTCTCTGGCATCAATTTGGTTCATTGGTTTTGCACTTATGCAGGTTTTCAAGATTTCAAGAAGATCACTATCAATTCCCTTTTTTGTTGGAATCATTGGGCTAGCTCTGAATATCTATTCCTACGAATTACAGACGTCGACCTATCCAGTTCCAATTCTCTCTATAGTCTGTGTATTCTTAGTTGCAAGTATCATGCTACATAAGGAGTATACCCGTGCCTTTACAGCATTCGTTTATGCGATGATCACTGTAGGTGAGAAAGTCGCAGGTGTACTGAGAAGGGTTGGAGGAGCGATAAAGAGGTCTCTGATTCGCATTGGCTCTGTGATACGTTCTGGATTAATTCGTATCGGGGGGATAATCTACCGAGGGGCAGTCTGGCTCGGCGTTCAGATTGTCAGATTTGTACTAGTGCTGTATGCATTTGTATTGGTGTACTTCATAGGTCAATTTGGATATGGCTATGTTGCTGCATCTCCTGAAGTCGATTTTATCTATGTTTTTTCTGGACTTTCACTTCTTTTCTTCGTGTTGTTCACTCCCTCCTTGTTGGCAAAAGGCATACGTCAAGGACGTGGTTTATTTGCCTGTATTTTCATCATATCTATTTGCTTCGGACTGCTTGTATTCAGTATAGCAAATAGTGCAGATATTCTGGTAAGAGTTCCATTCTCCGTACTCATGACTCTCTTGGTTCTCATGCCTGTTAGAAATAGAATGCATGAGAAAATACAGAACAGTCTCCCATATTTAGCGTGGACATTCTTTGTTGGTTGGCTTTCTGCATATACATACCTTACCTTCTTACCTGACATTGTCTTTGCAGTCCTTATGACATCCTTTATCGCTGGATGTGGACTACTACCCATTCGCCTAAACAAGCGGTTTGTTCTTCTATCTAACATCATCTATGTCATTCTATGCGTTCCAAGTGGTTCATTGGTCGTCTACTTGGTTTCCTCAGCTGATCTATTTCTAACCATTCTCGCGCTCATCATCTTGCCTGCATTTGCTTTCTACAGACAGTATGCAGCTGGCATCGCGGTGATAGGTCATGCCATCCACGTGGCAGGTATCTACATTCTGAACGGGCTTCGACACGTTGGTAGAAGAATCTTGGCTGGTATTCGAGCCATTGGGAGTTTCATTCTTCGAGGTTTCTATCGTATTGGCACAGCAATAGCCATGACTTTCAGGTTCATGTTGTTAATACTTGCAGCAAATGTCATCCTATTCATGGGGATTGTGAGCTTTGGATTCTCTCTCCTGCTTATCTATTACATGTTACCAATTATTCAGAGTTATCCATTCTGGGAGTTACATGTTGTACTTGACTTTATGTTAGTGTCGAGTATGATTTGGCTACCTGCACTTGCTGTCAGACGAGCAGATTATTCTCGAGCATTATCATCTGCAATTGTATCCATTGCGATAGCTATTGGGGGGATATGCTTCCTATCATACTTCTCTTTGCTCGGTATCGAGAATGCCGCACTTCTAGCAATATCATTCTCAACTATCATTTTTGGAGTGGGCACTCCGAACCTACTTCGAAGAAAGGTTCCAATTGTAGCATCTCTTATTGCATTGATGCTATTCGTGCTCAATCTATGGGCTCTTGATCTACTTCTGACAATAAGTATCAGTGTTGTTGGACTTTCGCTCTTATCGCTTCCATTCCTTGGCTCTTCAAACAGATGGAGGATTGTCTACCCAATTGCATCTTTCACGATTCTTGGTGTCTTCTTCTATTACATCGTACTTGTTCTTGTTGGACCAATACTTGCACTCACTAGCTTTGTACTTATGGAAACCTTGTTTCTGATGCTTCCAGTGCAGACAAGATCTTGGCAAGTATGGTGGACATTCTGCTTTTCGTCAGGATACGTACTATATGCAATTCTTAGTATGCTTCTCATTGAGGGACTTATTTCCTACCTTCAATTCGTCTTTCCTGTTTTTATCGTCATCGAGCTTCTCAGACTCACCCCTGACATCGAATACCGTTTCTCTGAATATTCTGATGTGCTTGGTATCATCCGTGCCTTGTTGCTATCGGTTGCTCTCTTCGTACTATTACCAGGAGACTCACTGCTACTATCCGCAGAGGTGACATTCTTCCTGTTTGCGCTAGTGATGACAGTTTCTCTCTGGGGTCAAGTGTCAGACGCAAGACAATTTGCTATGGTGAACATAATCGCAGTGAGTCTATCATTGCTCGCTGGAACCTATCTTGTTCTCCTCCGTAACTTCGACCTTCTCATTTCCTATTATTTCGCTTCCATACCGATATTTGTATCATTAGGGTATAGCACATACGAAGCGCAAGATAAGCACAGATACTGGCGTTTCCTGCAGGTTCTGCTCACAGCGTCCTTTTCACTAATTTGGTACACAGGATACAGGACTTTTGAATCTTTGATTCTTGGAATACCAACGGGTTTGTTCATCGGTTCAATTCTTGCATCAGGAACTCCTTGGACCGGACTTGCTCAACAGGGACTATCAAGGAAATTATGTTTCTTCACCATCCTTTTCATTGAATCTGTTTGGATATGGCATGCGATCTTTGTCTTGTATACCCCTGCATCTCTATTCCTTATCGTATCATCAATGCTACTCATATCATCAGTCGTGTTTCCATTGACAAAGAACCTATCATGGATCGATTTCGAGCTTGTATGGGATGGAATATCCATTCTCATGGCAATAACTCTTGGTGCCTTTCTAACTGGATGGGAATTATTCATGTTCAGTCTACCTCCCAATCCAGTTCTTACTCTCGGATGGGGTTTGTCGATATTCTCAATCCTGTCTGGGTCAATGATACGGTACAATGAGGCGAGTCAAGGAGAACCAGCGAGTGAGCGAATTTCCCACAAGGCCTTGCTCCTATCAATTCCTGGATGGACCCTACTAGGATTCTCATACAGCTTGGTTCTCATTGAACCTGAGGTAATCATCGGTGTAACTGCACTAGCCTTCTCAGCTGCTTCTATCTTCTATGCAGCAGCGCATCCTGAGCCAACTCGACGTCTTCATCTCTTTGTGAATTTGGCAATTGCTGTATCATTCTCCTATCTAACCTACACGTGGCTACAGGTAGTTCCTCCCTTTGAGAGAATGACTGGTACTCTTCTAGTCTGGGTGGCTCTTGAGATCCCAACACTTGGCAGATACTTCTATGCAGGACTGCTCAAGGCATCCTCATTTGTGTATGCAGGACTAGTCCGAACCTACACGATACTTAGGATGAATAGTGTAAATCTTGCCTTGATCTTACCAGTCTTCGTGGGTCTATGGTTTGGCTCTACATTTCTCTTTCAGGCATCATGTCCTCTTCTTCTAGGATTGGATATTCGCCCATGTTTCCAAGCGATATCGGTCGCTGCGGTATCGATTGGAGCGATGTACTTCCTTGAGGGCATTTTATTGAATGGCCAAATTTCAGAGCGTGTGCGTACACCTTCTGTTGCGTTGCTAGGGAGAGGTGTTCTCATCCTCTTACTCAGTTGGACTTTGCCGGAAGCATTTCCAGATATCGAACTTGTTGCTTACCTGCTTACTGGCTCTGTAACTTTCTCTTTGATTACTATGACTGCTCTCAATCTGGCATTTGGTTTTGGTAAGGCTGCTCAACGCAGTTGGATGTTTGCAGGTCTTAGTCTACTTCCAGCCACTTTTCTAGGATTAATCCGCTTTGCTGGTCTCGTTCCGCAAACAGCATTAGCAGCCGCATTATTGCTTGCATTCATCATGGAATCTCCATTCCTCAAATCACAGATAGCTACGGCTATTGCCATGATGTCAAGGCTCGTGCATGTTATTGCGGAATCTCTGAGGGCCTTTGGTGCCACGCTATCTCGAGCAATTCGAAGATTTGCTCTCGCAGTCAGGATATTCTTTGAGAGGTTTGGCTACATCAATTGGGTTGTGTTCTCTCTGATCTTCACTAGCGGCCTATCGTACTTCTCGGGTACATTCTTTAGTGATCTCTTAGGCATGAGTCAGCTTGGCATATTGTATTGGATTCCACGAATCAGCATGCCAGTGTTTATCCTCGGACTACTACTCCTTACTGTAGCTATAATTCGACGAACTGTAAAGACAACCTTTGGAGTCTCATGCGTTCTTGTGGCGCTTAGTGGAGCTGCTCTTACAGCGACTACATGGCTATTCGATCACAGCTTCATACTTCTATCCATTGCAACTGGTGTGTTGCTCATTTGCTTTGGTGGACTGACTGTCCTATTTGAGCGAAGAGCAGAAGGATCAAAGATATCCGTGATTTGGATTCCGATACCTCTTTCAATCGGTGCGATCATCGTCAGTTTTCTAGGGACTTCCATAATGGCTCTTACTTTAGCAGGTATGTTTACCTCTCTTATCCTGCTCCTATCCACATTCACGAGACTATTGAATGAGTCCTTTAAAGATCGTTTCTGGGTTGTTACTGCAATCACCTCTGGAATGGCGACCTACTCCATTGCTACTGTAGCTTTTCAACCTCTAGCAAGTCTCTACCTAGCTGTCTTCATTGCCTCATGGGTTATGTTCCCGGTTTCTTTCAAGGTTTCAAAATATCTCTTCAGTGCCCCACTCTTCTTTGCTGTCACTGGCTATGCCTTCACTTCCTTGATGGGTGAGTTCCTTCAAGGTCTTGCTTTGGCTCTATCACCATTCCTACTATTCATGGCACTTTTCATCAAGGAACGTGAGAGTGAGAGACCTCGACTTGCTTACCTGCGATTAGCAATCCTATTGATTCTATTGGGCTCCATCGCAGTCTTTGGACTATCTATGCTACCGCTATTCATGTAGGCAGAGAGGGAGTACTCTAGAACTCCTTCTCTGAGCAATATCCTCTTACATTTCTACCCGGAGTTCCATGGAATGTCCTGCCTTCACCACTCAGAGTTCTTCTTCTTTTCTTCTTTCGCCCCATGAATGGCTTGCTCATATCGAGATGCAATGCCGGTTCTTCCTGAAGATCCTGTACTCGAATGAACTCACCACCTAGTCCCTTTGCCAAACGCATCGAATAATCATACACCTGCACTCTTCCCTTTCGCAGAATATAGCTTCTCCCTTCTTCAACAAGATCAATATCATCATTCCACAGGGTTAGTAGGATTTTTGCAGTTTCATCAGCTACTAGAATATCCGACACAAGATGCTTTCTACCTGTCTGCTTTGATGTTACTATCCTAGGTTCTTTCATTGAGATGACTTTGAAGAGTACATTCACTCGTCCCGTTTCCTCTGTGAAATCAGCTATCTTAGACAGATTACCAATTGTCTCGTTCAATGACATCTCTACTTCACGTCAGAATATTGTTCCTAGATTTCCCTTATGAACACCTACAACATGTAACTGAGAATATGCTCACATCTTTCGAAAATGCACTAAACTATTGTCAATTATATCGAAAACTAGTGATTTTTACAAAGAACGGTGAAAATGATTGTATACGACACATTTCGGTCTTTACGAGTTCGAATCCGTTCATGAAACTTGGAAATATGTGCAAGTGCGATTCCTCAACAGTTATCTCCCTATGAATTGCAGCGGATGCGACCTTTGACGAAGGAATGATGGTGAATGCTGACATATACGATTCGAAAAGATGAGATGACAAAACTCGTCGAGACCCTCAAGGATGAGTATGATGTATATGGTCCAATTGGAAAACGGACATCCCATGTGTTCGCTAGATTGGATGATCCCTCAAAACTCGACCTTGAATATGATTCTACGATAATGTCACCAAAGAAGTACTTCACTCCTAGTAATCAAGTCCTCATGAGAGTTGGATTGAAGAATACAACTATAGAGGATACAATACAAGAGATACTGAATAGGAAGCCAAGGATATTACTTGGTGTTCATTCCTGTGATATAAACGGTATCAACTTTCTCAATCGTGTCTTCGGTGGTGCCTATAATGATCCCTACTATGAAGCCTATCGAGAGATTACTACGATTGTTGGATTGAACTGCCTCGAACCCTGCAAGTACGGATTCTGTCGCTCTGTCAACAAGAACTTCGTCCTTGAAGGCTATGACTTGTATCTTACAGATATCTCTAACACTCATTATTATGTTCATGTGGGGTCCCCTAGAGGTGACCGAGTCCTAACTTTCGCTTCTGATCTATTCAAAGACGCTACAGAGGATGACAATGAGCTATTCAAAGCTGCCTTGCGCAGGAAGCATGAGAACTTACCTGTTTCATTGCATATTGATAATATCCATGAAACATTAGACATGTCTTGGGATGATGAGATTTGGGATGAGCTTGGTACCAAGTGTATGAATTGCGGCTCGTGTGCATTGGTGTGTCCAACCTGTTATTGCTTTGATGTGAACGATAGAGTCGATCTAGCAATATCAAAAGTCGAGCGGACAAGAAAATGGGATACCTGTTTATTCTATGATTTTGCACTTGTCGCAGGAAATCACAATTTCCGCGAGGACCCTCCTGCCAGATTGAAGTATAGATTCTACCACAAATTCCGTGGTGCCATTCATGAGCAAGGAGAGATTGCTTGCACTGGATGCGGGAGGTGTATCGACGCATGTCCCGCTGGTATCAGTATCAAAGATGTATTGTTCCGATTGCAGGAGTATTGGGCTGCTTCCCCATCACCACAAGGAGGTCTCTAGATGCAGATCCATCTTAGGAAAGAAAACGAGTATGTGCCAGATTTGGCAAAGCTAGTGAAGAAGACTAAGTTGACCGAGAAGGAAACTCTATTCGAGTTCAGATTCGAAGACTCTGAGGTTCGTGAGCTCTTCTCCTATAATCCTGGTCAATTCGTTCAATTGAGCATGTTCGGTATAGGTGAAGCTCCTTTCTCCATATCTTCTACGCCTACGAGAAAAGGAGTCCTAGAGCTTGGAATAAGAAGAACTGGCGATGTGACTCGTGCTATTCACAAGTTAGATGTTGGTGACCACGTAGGTATTCGTGGACCCTATGGGAACGGATTTCCTATGAACAAGATGAAAGGTCACAATCTTCTATTTGTTGCAGGAGGAATCGGATTGGTTCCTTTGAGATCCGTGATCAACTACGTTGCGGATAATAGAGAGGATTATGGGAAAGTAACGATCTTCTATGGTGCTTGTCTTCCAGAAGAACGCGTATTTGTTGATGAGATAGAGAATGTCTGGCCAAAGATACCCGATTTTGACGTGCATCAGACCGTTGATGAATGTCACTCGACATGGCAAGGCAACGTTGGTGTAGTTACTACCTTGTTCAGTAAGTGTGCTGTAGATTCAACAGACACTATGAGTCTGATTTGTGGTCCACCTGTAATGTACAAGTTCGTTGTGCGAGATCTTCTAAAATTGGGTTTCGCACGCGACGAGATTCTCCTATCTCTCGAAAGAAGGATGAAGTGTGGAATTGGGAAATGCGCTCACTGTCAGGTTGGTCATAAGTTGACTTGTGTCGATGGTCCTGTCTTCACCTATTTCGAGGCAGAACGTCTTGTGGAGAGCATCTAGGAGGCTATCAAATGGGGAACAATGGTAAACCTACGGTTGGTATCTTTGGATTCACAGGATGTGCAGGATGTCAATTAAACATCTTGAATCTTGAGGATCATTTGGTAGATCTTCTTGGGCTCATTGACATTACCACATGGGTCATGGCGAAGGGAGAGAATGGACCCGGTCCTTGGGACATTGCTCTTGTTGAAGGTTCAATTGCCAAGAACTCAGAAATCGAGAGGATCAAGAAGATTCGTGAGAATTGTAAGATTCTAGTGACCATCGGATCATGTGCGACCCATGGAGGACTCCCTGCCATGAGGAATGTTCGCGACACTCAGAGTATGATGAAGACAGTCTACGGGGATAAGATCGTCCATCTTGATGTGATGGAAAAAATCATGCCGGTGTCTCACTATGTGAAAGTGGATGCGCAGCTTCCGGGTTGCCCTATGGACAAGAATGAATTTGTCGAAGCTGTGAAGGCCATTGCAGTTGGAAAGACTCCCGTCGTTCCAAACTACTCAATCTGCTATGAATGTCGAATTCGTGAGAATGCTTGTCTCCTCAAAGAAGGCAAATTCTGTATGGGTCCAGTCACACAAGCAGGTTGTAATGCACTGTGTCCAAGTAATGGAGCCGCATGCGAAGGATGTCGAGGACCTGTAGCACAGGTGAACTGGGGGGCTGAGTATAAGATACTTGAAGAACTTGGCGCGACCCCTGAAGATATTCGGCGACGGTTCCTGAAATATTGCCCATCTACGGCAGACATGCCCAAATTCCAGGAGTTGAGCTTCTAATGACTATGAATGACATTGAACTAAAACACATTGCACGTGTCGAGGGCCATGGATCCCTCTACGTGACAACCAAGGATAACAAGCTCGTTGATGTGAAAATGGCTGTTGATGAAGGCGCACGCCTATTCGAAGCATTCCTAGTTGGAAGGGAGTATACAGAGGTACCCGAGATAGCTTGTAGAATATGTGCGATATGTAGCGCGTCACATAGAGTCGTATCCACGAAAGCAGTGGAGAAGGCAATGGGCATCGAGGTTTCGGAACAGGATAATGACCTTCGAAGACTCCTTGTTTGGGGCGAATATATCGAATCACACATACTGCATGCTCTCTATCTCGCCCTTCCAGATTATGTAGGCCATGAGAGTGTGATTTCTGCAATTGCAGATTTTCCTGATTTGGTGAAGATAGCTCTCAAACTGAAGAAGCTTGGAAACGATATGCAAATTCTAGTTGGTGGTCGTGAAGTACACCAAGTATCAGTTCGGGTTGGAGGTTTCTCAATCTATCCCGATGAAGAAGAACTCGAGAAGATGAAATACCGCCTCATCAAGGCACGAGCTGACCTTCAGAAATGCGTGGATGTGTGGGCAACTCTCGATGAGATACCCTTTGAGAGAAAGACAGAGTTTCTGGCAATTCGTCGAGATGATGAATATGCATTGGTCGATGGAGACATTGCTACCCTGAGTGGAATCAGAGCTCCAGTCGAGGACTACAAGAAATACATCCAAGAGAAAATCCCTGACTACAGTCAAGCAAAGGCTTGCGAGCACAAGGGTGAGGCTTTCTTCGTAGGTGCATTAGCTCGACTTAACATCAACAAGGATCTACTTCTGCCCTATGCCAAGAAGGTAGTAAGTCAACTAGGTGTAAAACTGCCCAGCTATAATACTTTCCATAATAACGCCGCGCAGCTTATTGAAACTGCACAAGTCTTTGAGATGGCTGAGCAAACGATTGAGAAACTATTGAAGGCAGACCTAGAATGGCATGAACCTGAGATCGTACCAAGAGCTGGAAGAGGGACTCACATCACTGAAGCTCCTAGAGGTTCTCTTGTACACTCCTATGAGTTCGATGAGAAAGGTCTCCTGACCAAGGCTGATATAATCGCACCGACAACAATGAACTATGTGAATATGGAAGAGGATGTCCGTGCATTCTTTCCTCAGATTGCAGGAAAACCCAAGGAAGAGATCATGTTCAACTTGAACCGTCTGATCCGGGCATACGATCCTTGTATCAGTTGTTCTTGTCACATGGCTGAAATCAAATGATGCCATTGGAGGAGGAATTTTCCTCCTCATTCTTCCTTTTTCTTTAACGCTAATGCGTACTATTCATAAGTAGGAAAGTTATCAGTATCTTGTTTGTTAGAAACTGGAATGATAATAGATGACTACGCGCATCTTACTGGTTGATGACGACTTAGCCGTGCCAAAACTCATTGGAATATATCTTAGGAGTTACCTTGACGATTTCATGATCGATACAATGGGGAACGGAGAGGACACCATTGACATGATAAAAGGACGAATTGACTCCAATCAAGCGAATGCTCTTCCAAATATTACTATTCTTGACTATCGGATGCCTGGAGTCGGTGGTTTGGAAGTGGCGGCTGAACTCTCTAATCTTGGATTGAAGAACATCTATCTCATGACAGCGTATATATCTCCAGAACTAATCGCAGCGGCACAATTAGCAGGTGCACGGGGTATCATGAAGAAGAGTGAGGGCTTCAATGAAGTTGCGAAGAAAATAGCTGACATAGCGAGGACTATGCAGACCTAAGATGCCTGTGTGGTTTATCAACACAACCCTTTTCAGAATGTATTTTCCTTACAACTCGCTAATTGAATCGGAGGTTCAGGAATGGCACGCTCGCGGTCAAGGCTTATTATGTTACTATTCACAGGATTTCTTGCTCTTTTGTTCATATCAGGGATGAACCCTGCACATGCACAACAATATGGTGGGGAATGGATTGAGGATGATAATCTTCACATCGATCTTAGATTCGATGGAATTTCAATTACAACGGCAAATTCTGATGCCAACGCCATTATTGTGCCGCGCAACGAACCAATGGAGATCTATCTGGATGTCAATGTTACGAATGATGTTCCTTTGCTAATGAATGGAAGTATAGTCTTCTATTACAATGATATCCCTGTCCTCCCAATCGTGATTCAAAGTCCCTACGATAACTCAACAACCGTTCTTGTGCCTAATGACCCTGCCTTTGATCCTATACCTGTGACATATATGTTCAACCTAAGTCAATATTTACAGCTTGGTCCAATAGATATTATCACAGGAATATTTGAGGCTCGTCTGAGTTTCTTCTATTCAGAGGTCGACCCGACAGATTATGCCCGTTCTAAGGTCCTTCATGAGATAAATGAGGAATTCTATTTCCGCTTGGAAACTGACAATGTGTTACAGGTGATAACATCAGTAGCTGGTATTGCTACTACAGCATCAACTGTTGGAGCAGTTGCAGGATTCACTGGGAACATCAAGGCACTATTTGAAGGAGTTCAGACAGCTCATAAAGTACGTAGTATTCAGAAGAAAGCTTCAGAGATTCGATCACTTCCAAACCTAACCGTGCTTGGAGCACTGCCACTTCTATTTTCGATAGTTGCTACTTATGTCAAGGTGAAGAAGAAGAAGAAGAAGGATGAAACCGTATCAGAATCTGAAGATGCTGCGGTCAGTGAGTACATCATCCGGCAACGTCTGAGGGAAGTTGCTCCTGAAGCATGGCCTGGTGATAAATGTCCGCAATGCAAACGAAAGTGGGACAAAAAGAACAGTACTTGCAAGAAATGCAAGATCAATGAAGACCAAGCTCGAGACGCCTATACTGAATTGCTTGTTAGTAGGACCGAGAGGGCAGTCAAGGTCATGGGCAAGAAGAAATCATTGTCCATTCGAAAACTCGCAAAGAAGATCAAATCCAATGAGTACAATGCTGGTGTGATTGGAGCTGCGATGGTGGATACTGATGTGACCGAGATCGAGAAGGTCGAAACTCCGTTCAGGAGCTTCATCCTAAATATCGGTGGTCTTATCTTCCTCGTGCTGACTTGGCAACAGCTTTTGGGTGGCGCATCCAGTCAATTCCAGACTACCCTGACCTTTGTAGGTGCAGGAATGTCTCTTGCTGTTATCGTAGCTCTCTATTTCGCTCGCAAGATCCAGATTGAGAAAATGCGAAAGAGAGTCGAAGCTGGTGGGATGATGATGCCTACCGAAGCTGAGCGCATAGGTGAGAAGGATCCCAAATCAATAATCAAAGAGAAAGAAGTCGAACCTGAGGAAGAAGTCGTATCTGAGGAAGCCGTTGAAATTGAGGACGAAGCTGATGCATTCGATGACGACGAAGAGGAAGAATCGGATGATGAAACTGCTAGTAACAATGAGAACCTTCTTGATGATGACTTGGAAGATTCTGATTGGGACGACGATGAATCCGATGAAGATTCCCTGACTCCCGAGAGACTCGATAAAGAAAGGAAATGAGGAGGCGTCTAGGCGTTTCCTCAGCATTTTCCGCCTTCATTAATGGCAAGTGGAAAAGCTGAAATGGAAGTAGTTTTGGTGAAGATGTAGGAGCTTATGTCCATGGTAGAGAGTATAGTCGTTATTGGTTGTGGAGCTGCTGGAGCTACTGCAGCAATGCAAGCTAGGAAAGCGAATCGGAATGTAGCAATTACCATCTTCAATTCGGAACAGTATTCACAATACTCACGATGTGGACTTCCGTACACTATCTCAGGAAAAGTGAAAGATTTCCATGACCTGATACTTATGCCCCCAGAGAGTTGGGAAATGATCAAGGTTGATGCTAAACTTGGGACTCCTATAACAGATATCGATCACTCTAAGAAGACTGTATATTATGAAGGCGGAGAAGTCCAATATGATGCTCTCATTTTTGCAACCGGTGCGAGCAATGCAGATCCACCAATCAAAGGACTCGATAAGCAACGCGTCTATGGTCTAAGAACTCTAGATGATGCCAAAGTACTGGCCAAAGAAGCTGAGAAGGCGAAGAACGTTGTTGTTATCGGAGGTGGGCTTGTAGGAATGGAAACTGCAGAGGCGTTCCATGAAAGAGGCGTCAATGTAACTGTTGTAGAGTTTCTGCCCAATATCCTTCTTGCGATGGTGGACTCCGACTATGCAACTATTATCGAGGATCATTGCATCGAACATGGTCTTGAGATTCTGACAAATACTGCAGCACAAGAGATTACTGGAAACGAAACCCCTGAATCTGTAATCGTCAAGAGTAGAGTGACTAGTGAAGAAGCGACTATCCCTGCTGATGTGGTTGTCGTAGCAACTGGAGTACGAGCCAACACGGATTTAGCTAACAAGATAGGTGTGGAGATTGGAACTACGCGAGGGATAAAAGTCAACGAAAAGATGCTGACAAATCTTGATGATGTATATGCTTGCGGTGATTGTGCTGAGCATGAGGAATTCATTACGCGAAAGCCAATGGCTGGAGGTCTTGGAACTGTAGCTGTTAGACAAGCTAGGGTTGCTGGGATAAATGCGGCTGGTGGAGATGCCATATTCCCAGGAATAGTAGGGGCGAAGGTCACCAAGCTCTTTGGTCTTGAGATCGCTAGTACTGGACTTACCGAGGACCTCGCAAAACGATTTGATATGGGTGTAGTTAAGGGTTCCATAAAGGGCAGTAGTAAGCCCCCGTACTACACTGGTGGAGAAGAGCTGAAGGTAAAAACCTACTATGATAAGGATACAGGGAAGCTTGTTGGTGGACAACTCGTTGGCATGGAGGATGCTGCGATGAGAATAAACGTGCTAACGATTGGGATTCAACAGAATATTGACGTAGTTGATCTGTTTGATTTCGAGAATTGCTATGCGCCTGCGATTTGTGATACGTGGGATCCACTAGTGCAATCTGCAGATGCAGCACGAAAGCGTCTGAAGAAATAAGGAAAATGGATAGTGAGATGGATGCGTATCGAGGATGAATTCCCAGAGCTTCCATCTAAACTTCTAGGTTCAGATGGTCTGAAACCAGTTTTCTTCATAATCAATGACTTACGAAATAAAGGACCGTCAAAAATGAGTACAATTGCGAATGAGGTATTACAGGAAGTTCTTTCTCTCAATTCGGAAGGTGCTCAAATTTCTGATTCCCGCTTTGTGAAAGCGTTATATCCTGTAGTAGCGAATGCTCTTGAGATAGGAACACCTGAGGACCAGGCAAATGCATTGTGGGCATTGGCAATTCTTCTGAAGCATCAATTATTGGATGAATCTCCCGCTGTCAGCAAATTCCTCTCTTCAAGTGATGAAGATATTCTTCAGAAGTCCGTGTGGGTGGTGCAAATGTATGCTCACAGGGAAATTGATATCTCTGAATACATACCTCTCATAGAGCCACTACTTCAGCATCAGAATTATTGGATTCGGCATATGGCCTCAAGTGCTATCTGCGATCATGAAATCAGAATTGGAGAAGCTAGTCGGCTTTCAGTACTCGCAGGCGTGAAGGAGTATGAGAATCTGGACTCATACTGGACCATTGCGGTGAGCCATCGTCGGCTGCATGCTATCAATGACACATCAAAGAATCAACCTGACAATGTCGTGCATTTCACACCAGAACGGATGTGCGGAGTGTGCGGGCATAAAGGTGCACGATGTATCTTCTATTGGGACGATTCCGGTACTGGATGGAGAGATAGGACTTCAGAGTACTGTTGTCCTGAATGCGGCAATTATACTACCTATCATTATTTTGACTAATCACTCTCATACAATGATTCTGACGTTATCAAGGGCGTACTGCAAAGAACTGACTTGAGTTGGTGTCGAGGCAATGATTATGACCTTCTCAATGCCGCAGTCTTCTTTGCAATGTCTATGCAATGCCTTGACAATTTCCTCTGCAATTTCCCAAGTTGGTATACGAGCCGCTTCAAGTCCGAGTGTTGAAAAACCTACGATTGCTGCTTCTAATAGATCAGCCTTTTGAAGAGCCTCTGAAGCAGCCAAGAAGATGACTTTTCTTCTTTGAGGATTGCCCATTGATATTTCTGGCCAATACTCGATGTTCTCTGCAGTAGTAACTTCTTGAGCAGATATGGACCCACTTCCAAAATCTACACCCAGTGGGATATCCTTGCTTTTCACAACAAGACCCATCTTAGATTCATCATACGGGCCCAATTCTACCCTAACGGAAACATCGCTAAATAGCCATTCCATATTCCAGCACCCTTTTCTTCACATTTGGAAATTACATTCGTCCTTTGCACTTTTCTCGAAGTTGTGTTCTAGCATTATTATGCATCAACACAGAAAATTGTTTTGATGAAGAGGCAGGTGATTAACTCAGACTGATGGTGCCTGAGAACCTCCAATCTCTCTCTTCTGAATCCGCAACTTCAAAACGAAAACCCCCTCTTTGAGTCAAAGACGAGTATATACTCGTTTCATTGATATGACCCATTGATTGCGGTATGTTGATAGTTATACTCTGGAATTGACTTGCATGATTCATAGAGTGACCATTTCAATTACTTGAGAGTGAAACAGAATTATGATTGCCCTCGAATATCAGCTTCAAAGGTTTCATGATTTTCATCTATTACAGCATTTTATGATAATACTCAAGGAAAGTGGCGGATGCATTTTCTATTATCCTTTCAAGAAGACCGAGATTAGCTCCGATTTGATAAGCGGATTCATCTCTGCGATGTCATCCATGTATGGTGAATTCACAGGTGATGGCAAGCAAGAATCTGTTGAAAGTCTAAAATACCAAGGAATGAATCTAGATGGATTCAGTGGGAGGTATGTCATGGGTATCCTAATCTCAGAGGGCCATCAAGCTACGAGATACGATCTCAATGACTTCATCAGAATATTCGAGTCAGAATATGAGGATGTTCTGATGAATTGGAGAGGTTTTGTGAAGATATTCGATTACAATTGGATTGCACACCAACTCTTCAATTCCATCGGATATCGAGATAACCTCCCATTTGTGATTTCATCACATAAGCCAGAGAAGAAGCAATATCAGAAAGTTGTGGATTTTCTTCGAATAGTCGGTGATAGGCAAGGACGATTTCTCATTAGAAAGGTCTTACCTGGTCTTCAGAAGTTTCTCAATGTATCTGAAGCTTATGTTCTAGATCTTTTGCTCATGATGAAAAAAGATGATGTCATATCACACGCTCCTATCGCTGAGATACTATCATCAAATGAAAGTAAAGCGATTTCGGAAACAATATCTTCTGGCATTATTATTGAGGATTCATCTGTTGTTGCTTCAGATATTCTAGATGAAATGGATGACCACAAACACTCGCAAGATACTGAAGGGGAATTATCTAGTGAACAAAGACGCACGCTCACTGTGACAGATCAGGGAGAGTATATTTTTAGAATCGAGATTTCACTTGACGTGATAATGAGACATTCAGGTGATTCATGGCTTCGAGATATCATAAGCGATGCAGTCGAACTAGAGCTAGGAAAACGGGTTGTTGTTGATAATCCTCAATATATCCCACAAGAATGTGATTCGGATAAAGGGACAATTTGGATAGATGTGCATTTTTCCGATGCGGCTCAAGACTGATGATGCTATCTATTCCCTGAATCCTCTCAACCCTATCACAATCCTTTTTTCCTGCCAAAAATGGTATGCCAAAGGCGAGAATCCTGAACGATATTACGAATGAAGAGTATGAGGATCTGGTTTCCAAATTTGGTGAACCAAGAAAATTCCATTTTGCGGCTGACTTTCTCGATTTTGAATGTGATCTCGTTCGCCGATCATCGACCAAGGGTCGTCAACATGACATTACCTGTTTCATCCCGCGAGATGATGGATATGTCACCATTCAGAAACATGCGTATAAGAAATCCGGCATCTATCGTGCTCCTTCTGGGGGTGCCCATCTTGGTGAACCCTTAGAGGATGCAGCAAGGCGTGAGATGAAAGAGGAAACTGGTCTTGACATTGAACTGGAGCGGTTTGTCTTGGATCTCACATTAGATGTTAAATGTCCCGAAGGTACTATTCCATGGCGGTCGCTGGTCTTTTTGGCAAATGAAGTAGGTGGCGAGATGAAGCCTATTGATACCTTTGAGATATTCGACGTAAAGGTGTCTTCTAGGGAAGAGATGCTTGGTGACATCTCAACTCTCATGAATCATTCTGGTTGGGGTGGTTTCCTCTATCGGGCTTTCCTTACAAAGAAGTTCTTTGAAGTTATTGATCAGCTTCACCAAACTACGGTGTGAAAGTATCTCCTCGTTTTGGCTTTCCTCGAACTTTCGAAAGGAATTTGATCATCCTAGAAGAGATGAATGGAATAATCACAAGGAATACAACAGGTAGTAAGATGAGAATTGCTAAGTTTGTACTCCTAATGAAGTCCAAGGTCGAGACAGTTGTAGCTCCGATTAGTAGAAGGAACATCAAGAACTTCGTTCGAATTGATGAAGATGTCTTCTCAACGAGCAATGTTCTTTCTTCATGAACGATTTTCGTAGGAGTGCTTTCTGATTGCATGTGACTGATTCTGTTTAGTCCCTTGCTGGTTTCGCGATAGTGGTTAATGACAACCACGACGATGCTGCTGATATAGGTTCCAAATATGGTGAGCATCATCATTGGTAATACCCATCCTGCGATATGGATTTGATTTGGTTCCAAAACATGAGCTCTGAAGACTTCCCATTGGTCTCCGTAGATCAATATCTGTGCGATCATAACTGGAACAAGGGCAAGATGCCATGTACCTGCTGCCATTCTTCCTTTGCTTAGACTTCCTCTCTGAAGTATTGCTGAATATGAATCTCGATAGAGCCATATTCCATAGAGAAGAACCGAAAGACCAAGTAGCAATATTGACTCAAAGACAGCGAAGGCAAATTCACCAACACTACCCATTGCTAGTGAGTGTACAAAAATCAACATAGAAGTGACCAGAACAACTCCATAGATAATATCGAGTTTTCTGGTTCCCTGTTCAGCATCTTCTGAGTTTTTGCTCTCTATCGAGATACTGGAAGCAATCCGGAAGTAAATGCCCATTCCTGCTAAGCTGATTATCAATACTATCCCTACAACAAGAATCCACGTGTTCAAGTCTTGCTGCATATATGCATCAATATTAGGTGCTGGAACAGCTACCCGCACAGATTTGGGTTGTGCTTCTTTCTGGATACACATGCCACCTGATACACTGACCTGAATCTCATAATCTGCATGGTATACTGTGATATTGTCAAAGACAACTCTGTACTTTCCATCCTCGATTTCTGTAGCGACCTTTGTCTGATAAACGAATGACACCTCGATATTCAAGCCCGTCAGTGGTGTACCATAAAGATCACTTACATCGACATCTACGATATACTCGTCATTTTGATAGGCAATTTCCGCAGATGTAATTCTGATAACAGGATCAGCGATAACCATCACTGAGCCATTCAATTCCACTAGGTCCATGTACTGGTGTGAGATGTAAACGAAGTAGTTGTAAGCATCATATCGCCAACCGACAGTAGAAACCAAGGTATGATATGTGCCATTTCCATAGGACTCAAGTTCGTATACTGTATCATGTATTTGCACTCTAACAGTTGCACTTGTCACAGCATTATCCTGAGAATCGTATACAGAAATCACAAATGGAATATCATCTGATGCTTGCAGGTACGTTTCAGTTGATAAAGGCTGGTTGACCATGGCAGATGCTTCACTTCTCACGGTGATGCTTCTGGAGAATGATGAACTGGTCAAATAGCTACTCTCAATTTCAAGTAGAAGCGTATGAATTCCTGGAGGTCCTATAACAGGAATCGTGATATTGAAGGATATCTCCGATAATGAAGTATTCCCTGAATATGTTACTCCTTGAAATGTAACACTCCAATTGTAGTTTTGAATTCCAAATGAGTACCCATCATACATACTGATAACGAAGATGGTATCATTTCCGACATAGACTGGTTGGTCAAAGAGGATACTCGGTTTTCCTATTCCGATTATGGTGAAATTACGATATACTATTGAAGTAAGAAGATAGTCATGTTGAATTGTGGCAATCGCGGTGTAATCTCCTAGTGCGAGATGTGTTGTTGTGATGGTTCTATTGTATACACCATTTGCCACCTCGATCAGGGTGTAGGAAGTAGATCCAATTGTGATAACAACAGTTGCAGATGATATGTCATTGGCATTTTGATCCTGCAGAGATAATGAGAGTGTAATACTTTCACCTTGGGAAACGCTCTCTAGTTCCATCGGAGATTGGAATTGACTTGATTGTACTCCGTATACCTTTACATTCCAGCTGTAGTCGGTTTGATTTATGTACTGGCTTGAAACTGATACATTCAGCAGATAACCACTAGGTACAAGCTCAGGTTTGACCATCCACTGGAATGTATATGATGAGGCTGTACTTTCTAAGGTATACATTTCACTAAGTGACAATGAGTAATTGAACAGGCTTAGAGGATTCCCATATTGATCGCGAACGAAGAACGTGAATGTAGTATTGTCATTGTTTAGAATATAGCTGCTATCAATTGAATAAGTAACAATAGCTGAACCACGCAATGAGAGATCCAATGTAAGATGCTGTGTATCCAAGAACGCTTGTGAAACGGTAATAGCTGCTGTATATCTACCTAGGGGCAATCCAACTGTACTTGCATACCCTGTGTAGATACCTGGCGATGTCATATTCAGTGTAAAGCTGCTCCCGTACAATACTACTATCACGTCTGCTCCAGTGATATTGTTAAAGAGCTCATCAGTCACATGTATTGTGAAATTGATTGGTAGTCCTTGGGTGTAATTTGATGCAGATACTGGCTCTAGGATGACTGCAGAGGACACACCTTGAACTGTCACCGTCACATTGAACTCCGTATCAATTGTGTATGTCGAGTTGATAGTGACAATCAAATAGTACTCTCCCGGAATCCAGTTGGGATTCACTTCCCATGAGAATTGATACCAACTGGAAATTGATGAGTAGCTGTATCCTTCGATTTCAAGGGAATAGTTGAATATGTTGATTGGATTCCCATATACATCTGTCAACTCCATGCTAAAGGTCACATTCTCTTTGTTCGAGACCGGGCTTGGATTCATTGCCACGGAGAGATGAGGATCTCCGACTAGATTGAATATCACCGATGAGTAAGCAGTGTCAAGATATCCGTGGGTAACTGTGATATTCGCAATGTATTGGTTCAGTTTCAGTCCGACTGTGCTTATATTTGCTGAATAGGCTCCATCACGAATTTCATAGAGTGTGTATGTAACTCCTGATAGTAGAACCCGAACTTGTGCAGAACTAATCTCTGTGCCAATCAAGTCTTCAACAAAGACTGTGAAATTGACCTGATCCCCTTGTGTCTGTAAGCTATAATCTATAGGTCTGTCAATGGAGATTACAGAGCTTCCAAAGATACCGATGGTATAGTTATACCTTGTAGTGTAGAGATAGGTAGAGCTCAATGTTATGTTGAGCCATTGCAATGACGGGATAAACTGAGTTTCTGTCTTCCATGAGAATTTGTAGGATGTTGAAGTGCCACTAGTTGAATAGAGTGACCCAAACACCACGCTATAATTGAATGAACTCACTGGATTACCATAATTATCTCGAATCGTGAAATTGAATGTCGCGTTCAAATGATTGTATACCTTCGAAGGGGAATACTCTAATGTGATGATCGCATCACCTTTGAGGATGAATGCAATGTACAACACTTCGATGTTCATATAGGGATGTGAAATCGTAATTGTAGCGTTATATCTCCCTAGGGGAAGGCCTAGTGTGCTTACGTCGACTGAGTATACACCATCACTAACCATACTCATTGTGTGGGAAGAACCATACACTACAACAGTCACTTGTGCTCCAGTGATATCTGATCCAATTAGGTCTTCAACACTTACCGTGAAGTTTACGTCGGATCCTTGATCCCAGACTTCATTGATTGATGGGCTGTGGATGACGCTTGAGATTTCTCCAGTTAGTGTTATGGAAAATGTGTAATTCTTGGAAATAAGACGTCCACCCGTAAGTGAAATATTGAGTAGATATAATCCCGGAGCATTTGTTGGAGTAATGGTCCACGAGAATTTGTATGAACTCGTTGTTCCTGATATGCTCTGACCGTTGAAGTATAGGGAGTAGTTTGCTTGGTTTACAGGATTACCATATTGATCTGTTAGTGTGAGGTTGAATATCAGGTCTTGATGATTTGATGGAGTTGATGGCGTTGTCACCAAAGACACTACTGCTGTTCCATTAACTAGGAAAAGCCGCCATGTGCTATCCGAATTCAGGAATGGATGAGATACCAATATCGTAGCGTTGTACGAATCGAGAGAAAATCCAATAGAACTAATTAGTGAGCTATAGATACCCAACCCCAAGTGTGCGAGTTCGTAGGTGTTTCCCTTTATTTGAACTCTGACATCCGCTTCAACTATATTTGTCCCAATGAGATCTTGGATTGATAGTGTGAAGTTCACACTGTCACCCTGAACAATAGCTTGTGATACTAGTGGCGAAATGATATTCATCAGAACAATGCCCTTGATTGGCACACTGAAATTGTGAGTAGACGAAATCAGATTCGGACCACTGATGCTGATGTTCAACCAATGATAGCCAGGTTCCAGATTTGGGGTTACTACCCACCAGAACTCGTGTGTTGACGAAGATGAGGCATTGCTATAACCATCAAACACAATGGAGTAGTTGAAATTCGTAATCGGGTTACCATATTGATCAACCACAGTGAAATTGAAGGCCGTGCTAAGATGGTTCAAAATATTAGAACCGTATTCCAATTCAACTTCTACGGTTCCTTGAACCTCAAGAAGCTGATTCATCTGGTTCGGATTTAGGTACTCATGACTAACTGTAACAATGATGGTATAGTTATTTGGTACAAAGCCAAATGTTGACAAATCTAATGTATATGTTCCATTGGAGTGATCAACAAAGCTTCTAGATATTGGACTGAGGAGATTTACTGTAGCTCCGGATATCAATGAATCACTCCAATCTGTGACATTGACTCGTAAAGTTATGACTGAGCCTTGCACAATCTCCCATCCTGAGAATGATGTTAGAGTGAGAGTAGCTGGTGAATAGACATAGAAGTCGAACACATTGGACCAATCATTACCATACGTAGAGTTTAGAAATACAGTGAAATGATTCAATCCGATCATAACGCTGGCGTTGAGATCGACAGAGTATTCGGGTCCTCCAATATGAGTGGCTGTGTAATTCTGACCATTGAACTCTACTATCGCCATGGAACCAGATGGCGTTGTACCATATGCATCAAAAATGAACATCGATACTGTGAAGTTGGTTCCTGCATCTACATCAGCGGGGTATTCAATTGATGGCATCAAATCTCCAGCAATCACAATGGAGAAGTTCCCAAACTCTGTTCCATCCACGTAGATACTACTGACCTTAATCGTGAAAGTGTAGTTACCAATAGGCAGGTTAGCCATATCATCAAGATAGTATTTACCTGACTCTATCTGCGTAAGAGTGAATTCATACTCGCCACTCTGGACTCTCACCAAAGCATTTGCCAAGACATTGGCATACGGATCAGTAATATTCAGCCAGCCTTGAATTGGTTGGTTCTGTTCAATGGTAGATGGGATATCATTCGATATCAATAAGGAATCTGTTAGTACTCTAAAGCTCTGCTCAATGGATTTCGCTTCAGTTGCATAGGGATGACTAGCTGTGACATTGATGAGATAGTCTCCTGGGCTCCATGAAAGAGCAGGAATGAAAACTTGATAGTCTGGATCGATATAGGATGCAGTATACTGCGTCGCGTCAACTACGACCTCAACTTGTGCATCCGATACGATGTGACTTTGCGAATCGGTGACAGTTATCGATATGGTCTTATCTTCACCCTGTAGACCTACACTTGCTTGATGAACATTCACGACCAATGGACTGCGGATAGTCACCTGCCCAACATCGTAGTTTTGAATTGATTGATAATCTGAATGTGTGATTTCCAGAGTCAGATTGACGGTACCAATTGGATAATTTGGAGTTTCATCATAAACGAATTGAGATTCTGTGACGCTATAGAGAAGTGCAGATGTCTGCTGACCTGTAGAATATTTCGCGGTCATGGTGACACTAGCATCACTCAGTGATTCCCCAAAGATATTCTGAACTGTAACATTTGCGATAATCGGATTTCCTTGTAGAATGAGCGTGTCCTGCAGAGTGGACGTGACATTGATTCTGGTGAACCAGTCAAGGTCTCTGTATGCTCCCACCTTGTATTCTGACCAATCCTTGATAATCGGATATGCTGCGATTTCTTCACCCAATCCTGGATCTACGTTACCAATTGAGATTGGATTGAGAACTATCTCAGCCAAGTTGATTTCGCGAGTAATGAATCCTCGGGTATCTATACATCGTAGCTTCTGATCCTGATGTGTAAAGAGGACAAGGTCCTCTCTTCCATTGCCATCAAAGTCGGAGAATACATATCCAGTGAGCTGACTTGTCCCTATCATCTTGGTCCAGTGAACCGTGACAGTCGTGTTGATCGAAATCGCTGAGAGTTCTCCATCAAGTGTGATAACAAGAATCTCATCAGTTCCATCCGTGTTCGCATCATGGGTAATGACATTCCTTACATGAATGCCAAAGTAATCTATACTAGTGGCATTGAAATCAGGAGTGAATACATCAAAGAAATAGAAACGACTCGTTGGTCCACTCATATTCCATAGAGTATATTGCACTCCGAATTGCTGGCGGCCATGAGTGGCATTGTTGTATTCAAAAGCCGTAAGTAAATTCACTTCCGTGAACGAAGGTTCGATATGAAGTTGCGCGGATCGTACTACGGTAAGATTCGCTGCATCGTAGAAATCAAGTCTCGTTTCATTGGTGACCGTTAGGATTTGCCATGTATCATCATATGCTGTCTGTGCTATTGCGGCAGCTCCAACCTGTTTCATCATTGCGAAAGGCTTGGTACTCCAGGTTCCATCATCGTCCATGCGACATAGCCGGAGGTTCGCATTGTCCAGCACATGCAATTCATCCTTTTTGTCACCATCATCATCAACAAATGCAACAGAGTCTAACGATGTGATTGCTATTGGCTCTGTGGAGCTGTAGAATAGACTCATGTTTATTCCATAGAAAGCGTATCCTGTTGTTCCGGTCTGATTAGACACTACCAAGACGACATCCTGTATCTCATCGCCATCAATCATTGCCGTGTAGATGCCAAAATCATAAACTTCTCCCACGCTGACTGAAACATTCACTGAATCAAGGAGTTCTCCTGTTGTAGCATGCTTATCGATTTGCAATAGTTGCCCTGTTTGATTCCAATTTGCCATATAGAGGACATCATCGCCAGAGGAAGTGTTTCCTTTCACGAAGATGTGTACATTTCTCCCAATTCCGATGTCGGACTTTACAACTTCCCACGCGGTATTTCCAATGACCTCAAACTCATTGGGAGATGCAGGAGTTCCATTGAAAGCCTCGTTTCGATAGGTGTCAACAAAATGAATATAATATTCGTAGAATCCAGCTTCAAGACCTGTTAGAAACGCGTAGTATTTCACCTTTGGAGCATTTGGCATCAAGTCAATTTGAATCGGATAATCAACATCTCCCACTTGACGAACATAGATTCTGGCACTTTCAATGGTGGATTCCTCAAACACACCAACCTCTACAACAATATAGTCATCCAAGGCCGTGGGGTGCGACGGCACGATTGGCTCAAGGGTAAGAGCAGGGATTTTAGTATCACTTAGGATCGTGTAAACTTGATATCCAGCAACAGCTAGGATATCATCCTTGCCGTCATTATCAATGTCGAAGAGATAAATATTACCGACACCACCTGCTTCATCTTCGACATACCCTGTGGTAAAGCCATCTCCATGAATGAATGTAGGCGAGCCAAGTGCTTTTCGTATGGCGACATCATCGATTGAATCTGAATCAATCTCTCCTACAGCATATCGAAAATCTCCAGATAGTTGATCATAATTCACACCAATCATCCCTCCATCTGAACCATTCAAGAACCAAACAACATCATATTCTACAGAAACAGCTACAAGGTCCTCTTGTGCATCTCCTGTGAAATTGCCTGTCATGAATGAGAAATCTCGATTTGTAGGTGGAGAAAGGCCTGTGGCAAACACCTGTGTGAGTGTATCTGCTCTCAGACATGTGGCAATCCCGCTTCCTTCAGATATCACTATATCATCGTAGACCGTGGCTGAGCTGTTGAATGCCTTGACACCATAGATGATGTTCCCTCGTAAAACACTATTCAGTGCAACACCGTTTCCTCGGACGATGGTGAGGTTATTATTCATAGCAACTGCGAGAGATTCTCTATAGGGACTCGTTATTCGCCCCATGTCCACATAGTCAATGTTTTTCCCTGGAGAGTATGTTCCCAATTGAGTTCTGGTGTCGGGGTCATAGAACTCGATGGTCTGAGCAAGTTTCTTGTCAATCGCTGCAAACTCATATGATGAGTCCCCTGTGAAATCTCCTACAATTAGCTGATCCAATGCCAGTATATTTAGTGGATAACTATCAAATGACCCATCATTGAAGTCGATCAGAAGTACGAGGATATGCGTTGTATTATCATGGCCAACAAGAAATTCTGTCTCCGAGTCATGGTCAATATCTATTCCACAAAGAGTATGCTGGAGAACCGTCCCGATTGAAGGTAGGGGGAATCCCATCGTAAGCCCGTTCACTGGACTTACGAGGTACAGACTATTATCATCATTACTAATGTATGCAAACCCTCGTTGACCCATCACTGTACCAGTAGCAATATACGACACATACGATGCAGTATAGGTGGTATACAGATTATTTGCTAGCACTGGGGATGACTCTGGATTGACTTGGATTTCATTTTGTATCCTCTGCGTCAATCCTATTTGCGTGGTGTCAGAAAAGACTACGAGGAATGCAACGAGTACCAGGAAGATTGAGATTCGCAGTGATTTCGAATATCTCAATTTCCTTATTTGGTTCTTGAAAGAAGAGGGCTTATTCTTGCGGACAGACATATTCATCTCCCCAGCTAGTGGCATAGACTTCTGGTGTACTTTTCGGGTCTGAAGAACGAGCGTTGTTCTAGTATCCTCTATGAAGGGATAAGACCCAAGCTAAGAATTAGTGAAAAATAATACTGAATAACTTTCTTATGATGAAATGGAGCCGCTTGAAAGATTCAGAGAAGTTTAGTCAATGTTTGACTCGTCTTTATTGATTCAAATGCTATGAACTCATGAACACCCGTTTTGATAGTCTAATATCAATTTGATTAGAAAAACATTAAAGGAAGTGGGTCCAAATTTCATGGCATCCTCAAACGCTTCTAGATTGAGGATATGAGGTGTTCAATGGTGGAAATACCTAGTATTTTGAAATATACATTCCTGTTGCATTTCATCGCATGTTTGATTTTTGGGGTGATTTTCTTCTTGAGTCCAGAAATCTATGTTGATGTCATGGCATGGCCGTATCTAGATCCCTATGCGGGGAGAGTCATGGGTTCGTTGTTCCTCGGATTCGCTGCTGCTGGATTCCTTGGATATAGAGCAGCAACATGGGAAGAGGTGAAGATTCTGGTTCTAGCTGATATCGTTTGGACACTGTTTGGAACATTATCAATGATTTGGATGATTATTGCTTATCCATCTGCTCCAATTCTTGTATCAGGTTTTGAGCTAGCTCTAGTAGCATTCTTTATGGTGCTCTTTCTGTATTGTTACTTCAAAGCGAAAGGATGAGCAAAAAAGAAGATGAGGCCGCTCATTGCTCTGCGGCCACATTGGCACATACTATGGTGCCATCGTTAGCTTGAGCTTCTTAACAAGCTCCTTGTAACGATTCCTAATCGTGACTTCAGTGACTCCTGCAGTCCTAGCGATTGCTCTCTGCGTGACACGCTGGTCAGTAATAATTGAGGCAATGTAGATTGCAGCAGCAGCGAGACCTCTAGGATCTCTTCCTGACACAAGATTGCGAACACCCTTAGCTCGCTCGATGATTTCCAGAGTAAGTTTCTGGACTTCTCCAGGCAAGCCAAGCTCTGTAACGAATCTTGACACGTAGTTTTCAGGACCTGGGATTGGCATCCTGATTTTGAGCTTTGTTGCAAGCATCCGGTAATGAGCACCAATCTTCTTCTTGGAGACCGGTGAGTAAATTGCGATCTCTTCGAGGGATCGTGGTGATTCTCTTAGCCTACATGCTGCGTAAACTGAAGCTGCAACTGTCGCGTCAATTGACCTGCTCTTCACTCTCTTACCAACGATGAGCTTTCGGTAAAGCATAGCGGCTAGCTCTCTTATACCATTAGAGAGTCCTAGCTGTGATGCAATTCGATCCATCTCAGTCATGGCTTGGGCAAGGTTCCGGTCAAGTGAGCTGTGGACACGAGTCCTTATCTGCCACTTTCTCAGGCGGTAGATCTGCGCACGTTGCTTCGATGTGAAGCGTCGTCCCTGTGAGTCATGATCTCTCCAATCGATGACAGTAGAAAGACCCTTGTCATGAATGGCGAAATTGGTTGGAGCACCAGTTCTTGAACGGGCATCCTTCTCATCGGATGTGAAGGCTCTCCATTCAGGTCCAGTATCGATACGGTGGTCGCTTAGGACCAAACCGCATGTGGCACAGATTATTTCCCCCTTCTCGTTATCTCGGATGATTTCGGTTCCTCCACAGTCGGAGCAAGCCTTGATGTGACCTTCCGAGAGGCTATTCCTATTGTTTCCTTTCTTTGTGTGCTTTATTCCAGCTGAAGCTACCATATTGTTTAGATCTCTCTCCTATGTAGTGCGATCATAGTCGCGTGCGTTGGTCCGTTGGAATGGGATGATCACCTACTGGAAATTTCCCTAGGGAGCCATCGTGATTTTCAACTTGTTCACGAGTTCCTTGTATCGATTGCGAACAGTGACCTCTGTGACTCCTGCAGCTACTGCAATATCTCGCTGAGTTACACGGTGGTCAGTGAGTATCGAAGCGATGTAGATTGCTGCTGCGGCTAACCCTCTCGGGTCTCTGCCGGTCACTAGTGTTCTTTTCTCCTTTGCCTGCGCCAGGATTTCGAGTACCTTCTGTTGTACCTCTCCAGGGAGTCCAAGCTGTGTGATGAATCTTGGCACGTAGTTTGCCGGGTCCGAGATTGGCATCCTGAGCTTGAGCTTCTCCACGAGAAGTCTGTAGTGCTGACCGATCTTCTTCTTGGTGACACGTGAATGACGTGAGATTTCTTCAAGGGATCGAGGTGACTCTCTAAGTCGGCAAGCAGCATAGATTGCCGCACCGACCATCGCATCGATCGACCTGCTCCGTGCAAGTCTTCGAACGATGAGCTTCCTATAGAGGAGCGCTGCGAGTTCCTTGATACTCTTGGTGAGTCCAAGTTGTGAAGATAGCCTTTCGAGTTCAGACATTGCTTGTGCCAGATTCCTATCGACCGAGGAGTGGACTCTCGTTCTAATCTGCCATTTACGAAGTCTGTAGATTTCCGAGCGTTTCTTGGCGGAGAACTTCTTCCCTGACGAGTCATGGTCACGCCAATCGATCATGGTTGAGAGGCCTTTATCATGAATTGCGTAGTTCGTTGGGGCGCCAGCCCTTGATCTAGCATCCTTCTCGTCTGAGGTGAATGCCCTCCATTCTGGTCCAGTGTCAATCCTGTGATCGCTTAGGACGAGTCCACATGTGGCGCATATTCGCTCACCCTTTTCCATGTCTTGTACGACATCAGTGCCACCACACTCAGGACACCTGAACTCCTCTGTATCTCGTGCTGCCTTCTCTGCACGCTTCTTTCTTTCAGATCTTGAGGACATGTTAATTACACCTCACACTTTGGGAGCGAATTAGGGATTTGTCTATGGAGTCAAATTGTGTGTTCATCAATGAGGTTAAAAGATGGTGCAATCCGATTGTTTATCGCCCCGTCAGTTCCGCTACATTTATATACTTAGCACATTCGAACTTATAAAGCTTTCGCTATTTGAAATGATATCTCAATTCCTACTAAGCTTTTTCTCCCCGACTTGCGTTGGGAACATTTCAATTTAAGTTTGTTGCCTTGGTGGTATGTGACTAAGATCACCTTCTGTGTTCCAGTTCCGACAGTACATTAGAGCGTATTTCTCTCCATGTTATTTTTCTTATCTTTACAATATAAATAAGAAATCGTACTGTCCTCATACATACAATATCAATTACAATATCAAGTTCGCAAATGCTTGTAATTTGGTAACTCGAATGGTATCTTCTGTGGATCTGACCAAGGCAGCTTGAATCTCCAATCGAATTCTAATCGATAAAGGATGTACTCTCTCATAGCCTGAGACATGGTTATTGGAAAAGGAGGATTGGGATCTTTCGTCGTGTGAAGTGCAAAACCTATATCTTGAAATGCCTTTTCCAGATTTGGACGATGATTGGGTTCTAACCTATACTGGAATTCATGATTATTAGGTAAAGACGAGAGAATTCTGAATCCATAGACGGTTAGCCAAAGATTCCTAAGATTCAGATAGTCAGTACCCTTGTCATCAGACTGCATTGGTATCTGCAGGTTTTGAATCTCATTCTTTCTAATTTCTACAATGTCATCTATACGCCTAGATATCTCTCCTGACTCTTTCTTTGCTTTCTCCAAGTCAAGTCCAAATGTTGCTCCTGGACTGTCAATTTGCTTTGCATATTCAACAAGAATCTGATTTCTTGCTATGCTGTAAAAATCTTCATCATCTTCATAATTTAGGATACTGGACAAGAAATCATAAGGATCTGCGTCAAGAAAGCCTAACCATCCCAGTCCTACAAGAGCGACAAACTCTTGTAAGAGGTGCATCAATTTCCATTCATGTCCATCCTTTTTCAGTATATCAAGAAGGTACTTGATTCCGAGAAGGTTTGGTATTGGACAGGGTACATCGAATATGAATTCCCCTACTGCTGATTCGAGAAAAGGATGTTCATGCATTTGTCCCTTACTAAGAAATGAATACTTCATTACTTCATCGTCTATCATTAGTCCAGTTAGTTTCTTGCATGCATGAATTGGAGTAATATCCAGACATTTCATTGTCAGGCTGTATTTCTCATCTTCATCATTTTCACTTTCCACACGATTCTTGTGCAATGTGAGAAACTTCAATAGATCTGTTGCATAAATTGGTGAGAGATCTACAGATTGTAATTGGTTTCCGTGCAAGTTTATCTCTTCGAGCTTGGTCAAATTTCCTAGTGGAGTTAAATCGATGAATCGAATTGGATTCTGGGACAATACTAGTGCCTTCAATCCCCTACATTTCTTGATGGGATTCAAATCCACCATATCCAGTTTGTTCTTAGATAAATTTAGTAGTTCTAGGCTTTGGAAGTTGGCTAACGGGGTAAGATCTATACTTCTCAGGTAGTTATTCTGTAAGTTTATTCTCTTCAGCGTGACATTTGTTGAATCGCATATTATCTCTAGTACCTGTATACCTTCATTAGCCAAGAATATCTCCTGAGTTTTATTTGGAAATGTCTTTTGAATTTCCTTTCCATCTCGTTGTAGAATCTTGAATCGAATTGACATTTACTCACCCCTATCGTATATTTTTCCAATTCATCTTTTGAATCCCCTAGAAAATTCCAATAACATAGGCCTACTAGGTTTACTTCTCTAAGATTTTCGCAATTCGTGCTTTAAACATTGGGGAACCTAGTAATTAAGACAAAAAATGACCGTGCAATTTATTAGGAAGATTAGGAAGATTAAGAACACAATACATGTTTCCTACATATCTCGAGTGAAAATCACGATTTACTCTGTTGCTGCCTTGCTTGTCTTTATTCTATCATAGATTTGAAATCCAATTGTTATTACCCACACACTTGCTAGAACAAACAATGGCATCGCATTGATGTTCTGAATCCATACTGCACTAGCGATTCCTGAATCTTCGAACTGACCTGAGCTAACACGAAGAGTCACTGTGATCATATCACCATAAAGTGAGTTTTCTAGTACAATTGCCCACCATGCTGGAATGAAAGGAAAGTCTGAGAATAAGTATGGTAAACGAAAGTGAAGTAGGTGATCAGAATAGTTCCCTGAAAGATGCTTGGTACTCATCATGTTCATATCTAATAGATAGAAAGACACTTCCGGCCTTACTACTAAGTCTGGCTCTGTAACTAGAATACTGACGTATACATCAGTTTCAGTGTAATAATTAGATAGTATCTCGGAGTAGTATGTTTCATCGACATCCAACTCTATGGCTCTCTCCCAATAATTGAAACTAGTGGGGAAAAGGGATCCTGTGGAATAGGC